>NZ_JBBATR010000008.1:19918-68611 GCF_040398645.1 Sandarakinorhabdus sp. | reverse complement strand
TTTGAAGCTGTCAGCCAATTTGCAGATCGATGTTGTCGTTGAGGATGCAGACACGGCGCGGCTGGTCGATTCCATCCTTCTGGCCAGCAGCAGCGCCAACGCAGACAGCGGCAAGATCTTCGTGTCCAGCATCGGCCACGCCGTTCGCATTCGCACCGGGGAACTGGACGACGCGGCGCTTTGAACCGGGCTTCGGGGTGAAATCCTGCTGGCATGGCCGGCGGACTGCGCTAAGAGGCGGCCATGCCTACGCTTGTCCTGCTTCGCCACGGCCAGAGCCAGTGGAACCTTGAAAACCGCTTCACCGGCTGGTGGGATGTCGATCTGACCGACAAGGGTGTCGCCGAAGCGCGTGCCGCAGGTGTCGCAATGGCAGCTGCCGGCATCGATTTTGATATGTCGTTCACCAGCCTGCAAACGCGTGCCATCCGAACCTTGGGCATCGCCTTGCATGCCATGGGCCAGATGTGGGTGCCGGTCATCAAGGATTGGCACCTGAACGAACGCCATTATGGCGGCCTGACCGGGCTGGACAAGGCCGAAACCGCCGCCAAACACGGCGAAGCGCAAGTGCTGGAGTGGCGGCGCAGTTTCGATGTGCCGCCGCCGCCGCTGGAAACCGGCAGCCCGTTCGATCTCTCCACCGATCGCCGCTATGCCGGCATCGCCATCCCGGTCGCCGAAAGCCTGAAAGACACCATCGCCCGCGTGCTGCCCTATTTCAAGGCCGAGATTGCCCCGCAGCTGAAGGCCGGCAAGCGCGTGATCATCGCTGCCCACGGCAACAGCCTGCGCGCGCTGGTCAAGCATCTGTCCGGCGTGTCGGATGACGACATCGTCCACGAGGAAATCCCCACCGGCCAACCGATGGTCTATGATCTGGCCGACGATCTGACCGCGATATCACGCCGCTACATTTGAGGGTGCGCGGGCAAGGCTCAGCCGGTCAGGCACCGTCCGCTTAATACCGCCACAAACCACTGATTGACCGGGAAGGCCCCGCCGCATGGCCACCAACACCGGCATTTACGCCCTTGACCGCCTTGACCCAGCAGCATTGCTGGCAGCCTTCGCGCGCACGCGCAGCCTGACGGCGGCATTGGCGGCGCCGCTGTCGGATGCCGATGCCAGCGTGCAATCCATGCCCGATGCCTCGCCGGCAAAATGGCACCTGGCGCACACCAGCTGGTTTTTTGAAACATTCGTGCTCGCCGATGTGCCGGGTTATCGGGCGTATGATCCGCGCTACGCCTATCTGTTCAACAGCTATTACGAAGCGGTTGGCCCGCGCCATCCGCGTGATCGGCGCGGCATGCTCACCCGGCCGGCGCTGGCGGATGTGCTGGCGTGGCGCGGCCATGTCGATGCTGCGCTGGCGGCCGCGTTGCCGGGGCTGAACCCGGCGGCGCTGGCGCTGGTGGAATTGGGCATCAATCACGAGCAGCAGCATCAGGAATTGCTGCTGACCGATATTCTGGATCTGTTTGCGGCCAACCCGCTGGAACCGGCCTATCTGCCCGCCCCGCCGATCAACCTGATGCCGCGCGCAAGCGGCTGGCAGCATCATGCCGGCGGCATTGTGCGCGTCGGCCACGCCGGCAACGGTTTTGCGTTTGATTGCGAAGGGCCGGCGCACGATGTGCTGCTGCGCCCCTGGCAATTGGCCAGCACTTTGGTGAGCAATGCCGAATGGCAGGCCTTCATCGCCGATGGCGGCTATGCCGATCCGCGGCTCTGGCTGTCGGACGGCTGGGCCTGGGTGCAGCGCAGCGGAATTGCCGCGCCGCTGCGCTGGCAGGCTAGCGACGATGGCTGGACCAGCATGACGCTGGCCGGGCGGCAGCCGCTGGCACCGCACGCGCCGGTGACGCACATCAACTGGTATGAAGCCGATGCGTTTGCCACCTGGGCCGGCGCACGCCTGCCGACCGAGGCCGAATGGGAGGTGGCAGCAGGATGCGATGACGCAGCGGCCGGCAACCAGTTGGACAGCGCGGCAGCCGTGCGGCCCGGCAGCACCAGTCAGGGCCTGTTCGGCGATTGCTGGCAATGGACGGCATCGGCATTCCTGCCGCATCCCGGATTTCGGCCGGCGCCGGGCGCGGTGGGTGAGTATAATGGCAAGTTCATGAGCGGCCAGATGGTGCTGAAAGGCGCCAGCTGCGCCACGCCGCGCGGCAGTTCACGGGCCAGCGTGCGCAATTTCTTCGCGCCGCAGCAGCGCTGGCAATTCACCGGCCTGCGCCTTGCAAGGGATGCTTGAGATGTTTGAACCTGCCGGGCCAGTTGCAGCCGATTGTGCCGCCAATGCGTTCGAATTGGCCGTGCGCACGGGATTGGCGCAGCCGCAAAAAATCATCCCGGCCCGCTATTTCTACGACGAAGCCGGCTCGCAGCTGTTCGAAGCGATAACGCAGCTGCCCGAATATTATCCCACCCGCACCGAAACTGCGATTTTGGCTGATCATGGCGCTGCGATTGCGGCCGCGATTGGGCCGGGGCGCGCACTTGTGGAATTCGGATCGGGATCATCGGCGAAAACCCCGCTGCTGCTGCGGCCGCTGCACGCGGCGGCCTATGTGCCTGTCGATATATCCGGCGCCTATCTGAACCAATCGGCGGCTGCGCTGGGCTTGCAGTTTCCCGATCTGGCGATCCTGCCGGTGCTGGCCGATTTCACCCAGGCCTTTGCGCTGCCGGCGGCGGTGGCCGCGCTGCCAAGGCTGGGCTTTTTCCCCGGATCGACGCTGGGGAATCTGGCGCCCGGCGCGGCCATCGATCTGCTGCGCGGCTTTGCGCAGCTGCTGGGGCCAGACAGCTGGCTGGTGATCGGCACCGATCTGGCGCCGGGGCCGGGCAAATCCGTGGCCGTGCTGGAGGCGGCCTATGACGATGCCGCCGGCGTTACGGCTGCCTTCAATTGCAACCTGCTGCACCGCATCAATCGCGAACTGGGCGGCACGGTGCGGGTGGCGCATTTTGCGCACAGCGCCGTCTGGAACGCCGATCTCGGCCGTATCGAGATGCATCTGGTCGCCCGCTGCGACACGGATTTTACCGCGGCCGGGCAGGCATTCACCATGGCAGCCGGTGAGACGATCCACACCGAAAACAGCTACAAATGGACACTGGCTGATACCCGGCTGATGGCCCAGGCCAGCGGCTGGACGCCGGCGCACACATGGACCGATGGCGCAGGCTGCTTCGCCGTGCAGCTATGGCGGCACAATTGCGGCGCGATGCAGCCATAGGCTGACGACCATATTTGGCGGGACCAGACTTCCATGACGTTTTTACAAATTGATACCGCTGAGCGGAGCGTGCCCGCAATCGGCGATTGGCAGGCGCAGGCGCGGGCGGCGCGGATCAGCACCGCCGATCTGCTGGCGCATTTGCAGCTGACGCCGGGCGATTTTGCGGCCGGCGTGATTGCCGATCCCGATTTTCCCGTGCTGGTGCCGCCGCATTTCCTGGCGCAAATCCGTGCCCGCGATCCAGCCGATCCGCTGTTGGCGCAGGTGCTGGCGCGCGGGGAGGAGGCGTGGCCGCAGCCGGGGCGGTTGACCGATCCGCTGGAGGAGGCCGATTATCGCGCCGCGCCGGGCCTGCTGCGCAAATATCGCAGCCGCGCGCTGCTGATCGCCAGCGGCGCCTGCGCCGTGCATTGCCGCTATTGTTTTCGCCGCCATTATGATTACGGCGCAGCGGCGCTGCCGGCATCGGGCCAGGCGGCGGCGCTGGCGGCGATTGCCGCTGATCCGGCGATTGATGAAGTGATATTGTCGGGCGGTGATCCGCTCAGCCTGTCCGATGCGCGGCTGGCGGCGCTGGCGGCAGGCATCGCCGGCATCGCGCACGTCAACACGCTGCGCCTGCACAGCCGCACATTGGTGGTGATCCCGGCGCGGGTAACGGATGCACTGGTGGAGATGATCGCCGCGTCACGGCTGCAGACGGTTATCGTGCTGCACAGCAACCACGCCAACGAGCTTTCGGATGACGTTCGCGGTGCGCTGCTGCGGCTGCGCGCTGCCGGCGCCACCTTGCTCAATCAATCGGTGTTGCTGGCCGGTGTGAACGATGCTGCCGAGGTGATTGCAGGGCATTGCCGGCGGCTGCTGGCCTGCGGCGTGCTACCTTATTATATGCACCTTACCGATCCGGTGGCCGGCACCGCGCATTTTGACGTGGGCACTGAAATGGCGCGGGATATCGAAGCGGATTTGCGCAGGATGCTGCCGGGTTATCTGGTGCCGCGCTTTGTGCGCGAAGTGCCGGGCGAGCTGTCAAAAACGCCGCTGTGGGCGCTCTAGCGACTTTATGAACAGCCGATAACAACATCGTTCAGAAAACCCACACACAGGCTGTGCGATATGACCTCTTGTTACCAAAAGAGGAGACAGACGATGAAACGCACGGGCATGATGATGATGGCCACGCTGCTGGTGGCCGCCCCGGCATTTGCCGGCGACGATGACCGCCGCGAGCGCCGGGAAGACCGCCGCGACGTGTCCCGCGCAGCGCAGCGCGTGTTTGACGAGCGGCAGGATCTGTACCGCGCCCAGCAGTTCGGCAATCCGCGTGACATCCGCGAGGAAAGCCGCGAACTGCGCCGCGCCGAACGCGATTTGCAGCGCGAACGCCAGGATCTGGCGCGCAGCCAGTGGGGCGGTGGCCGCGGTTATGCGCAGTCCTATGGCGATGGCCGGAATGACAACCGTTGGAATGACAACCGTTGGAATGATGGCAATCGCAGCGGCCCTGGCTGGCAGCGCGATGGCTGGCGTGGGCAGGATTGGCATGCCGAGCAATTTTATCGGCAGGGCAATGGCCAGGGCAATTACCGCCCCGTCGTGCTTGGCCGCAACGATCCGGTATGGCGCGGTTATGACAACCGCTATTATTGCCGGCGCAGCGACGGCAGCACGGGCCTGATCATCGGCGGCCTTGCCGGCGGCGCGCTGGGCAATGTGATCGCACCGGGCGGCTCCAAGCTGCTGGGCAGCATCATCGGCGGCAGCCTGGGCGCGGTGATTGGCGAAAGGTCAGATCGCAATCGGGTTGTCTGCCAGTAACTGGTCAATGAGCAAAACCAATGGCGTTCATCGGAAAAACCCGGTGGACGCCCTTTGGCGGTTTGGCCATAAGCGCTCAACGAACGGAGAATGAAGATGACCAAGAAAAAAGAGCAGGCTGCGCAAATCGATCTGGGCATGCCCGATGATCAGCGCCGGGCCATCGCTGCCGGTTTGTCACGCCTGCTGGCGGATACCTATACCCTGTATCTCAAAACCCACAATTTTCACTGGAATGTCACTGGCCCGCAGTTCAATTCACTGCATCTGATGTTTGAAGGCCAATATACGGAATTGTCGCTGGCCGTCGATCTGATCGCCGAGCGGATTCGCGCCTTGGGTGAGCCCGCGCCGGGCAGCTATTCGGCCTATGCCGCGCTGTCGTCCATCGCCGAAGCCGATGGCGTGCCGGCCGCCGCCGACATGGTGCGGATCCTGGCGGATGATCAACTGGCCGTGGTGCGCACCGCGCGCAGCATTTTTGCCGCCGCCGATGCCGCCAGTGATGAGCCGACCGCCGATCTGCTGACGCAGCGCATGCAGGTGCACGAAAAAACCGCGTGGATGCTGCGCGCCAATCTCGGCTGATGACGCTCAGGCCAATGCGCTGGCAACCAGGCTGACCGTGAGGGCGATCACCGCGATGTTGAAGGCGAAGGCCAGCATACCGTGGACCAATACGACCCGGCGAATGGCACGGGTGGTGATCACCACGTCTGACACCTGGAAGGTCATGCCGATGGTGAAGGCGAAATAAAGAAAGTCACTGAAATCCGGATCGACATCGTCGCCAGGAAATTCAAGCCCGCCGCTGATGCTCTTGCCGACAGGTTCGTAGAACAAGTGCATGTAATGCAGAGAAAACAGGCTGTTGGCGAAGAGCCATGCCATTGTGAGTGATCCGGCGGCCAGCAGCAGGATGTCTGGATCGCGATCACCGCTTCGCAGCTCCGCCGCCAACCCGACGAGCACGACGGCCAGCACCAGAAGCGCCATGACGCGCAAAACGGCATGCCCAGGTTCGGCAGCGCGGGCACGCAACATTGCGGGAGTTGCTGGTCGCATCCGCACTGCAAGGGCCACGAGAAAGGCGATGACCGAGGCGTCAAAGGCCAGCAGCAACGCCGTGTCACGGGGCATGATTTGCGGCAATAGGGCCAGCAGTATCGCCATCAGGCCGGCGAAGGCCGTATAATGCGGGAAGCGCTTCAGCCAGTTCATGTTTGTCGTCGGCTGCCTGACAGAACGGCAGCGCCCAGCAGCGCTGCAATCAGGCTGCCGGCGATGATGCCCAGCTTGGCGGCATTTTCCTGAGCGCTGCCTTCGCCGAAGGCCAGGGCCGAGATGAACAGGCTCATGGTAAAGCCGATGCCGCAGAGCAGCGCCATGCCCCACAGCTGCCGCATGCTGGCGCCCGCTGGCATATCGACGATCTTCAGCCGCACCAGCGCCATGACAGCGCCGAAAATCCCGATCATCTTGCCCAGCACCAGGCCGGCCGCAATGCCAAGCACGAGCGGATCAAGGGCCTGCGCTGCTGTCAGCCCGCGCAGATCGACACCGGCGTTGGCAAAGCCGAACAGCGGCACAATCGCAAAACTGACCCAGGAGGCCAGCGCATGTTCGACGCGCAGCAGCGGGCTTTCGCGGTGCTCGGGCTGGCCCGGTGTCCGCTGCAGCGGGAGGGCCAGTGCCGTGATCACGCCGGCCAGTGTGGCGTGGATGCCGCTGGCATGCAGCGCGGCCCACAGCGCGGCACCAACCACCACATAAGCCCACACCGCTTGCACATTGCGGACACTGAGCGCCAGCAGAACCCCACACAATGCCACTGCAACAGCCAGTGCATTCACATCGACGCCCTCGGTATACACCAGCGCAATCACGACAACCGCCCCCAGATCATCAATCACGGCAATGGCCGTCAGCAGCAATTTCAGGCTGCCCGGCACCCGGTTGCCCAGCAGCGCCAGCACGCCCAGCGCAAAGGCAATATCGGTGGCAGTGGGGACCGCCCAGCCGTTCATATTGCCCGGCACACCGCGGTTTACGGCCAGAAACACCAGCGCCGGCACAGCCATGCCGGCCAGCGCCGCCGCGCCAGGCAATATGCGCCGCGGCCAGCTGGCCATTTCGCCATCGACAAATTCGCGTTTGATCTCACAGCCAACAAGCAGGAAAAACAACGCCATAAGCGCATCGTTGATCCAGTGCAGCAGGCTCATCGGGCCAAGTTCGACATGGAGGAGGCCAAAATATTGGTCTGATAAAACGGAATTGGCTGCAAACATCGCTGCGGCAGCAGAAAACATCAGGATCTGACCGCCACTGGCCTGGTTGGTCAGAAACTCGCGCAGGATCGACAGTCTCAAATGGGGCAGGGGGCGCGGCACGGCTTTGGTTAGCAGCTACGAGCCCGCCGCAATATCAAAACCGGTCAGCCGCGCCCCGAATAATTGGCCGCAACCCAATCGCGGTAGCTGCCGTCCAGCACAGCCCGCCACCAGCCTTCATTGGCAAGATACCAGCCTAGCGTTTCGGCAAAGCCCTGCGCAAAGCTGCGCGCCGGCGCATAGCCAAGCTCGGCGCGGGCCTTGGTTTCATCGATGGCATAGCGGCGATCATGGCCGGGACGATCGGTCACGAATGTTTTCAGGCTGTTGGTTGGCAGACCCTTGGCGGCCGGCGCATCCGGGAAGCGCGCGGCCAGGGCTGGATCGGCCGCAAATGCCGCATCCACCGCCGCGCACAGCGTGTCGATCACGGTTAGATTGGGCAGTTCGGCGCCGCCGCCGATGTTGTAGGTTTCGCCGACCCGGCCCTTGAGCAGGCAGGCTTCGATACCCCGGCAATGATCCTCGACATGCAGCCAGTCGCGCACCTGCTGGCCATCGCCGTAAATCGGCAGCGCCCGGCCATGCAGCGCATTGATCAGGAACAACGGGATCAATTTTTCGGGGAATTGATACGGGCCATAATTGTTGGAACAATTGCTGGTGACGGTATCCAGCCCATATGTGTGATGCCAGGCGCGCACGAGATGGTCGCTGGCGGCCTTGCTGGCCGAATAGGGGCTGTTGGGGGCATAAGCGGTGGTTTCGCTGAAGGCCGGATCGTGCGGCCCCAGCGTGCCGTACACCTCGTCGGTCGAAACATGGTGAAAACGGTGCGGGCGGCCACTGCCCGCCAGCCAGATGCTGCGCGCCGCCGTGAGCAGCGACAGCGTGCCGATCACATTGGTGTCCACAAAGGCGGCCGGGGCATGGATCGAACGATCGACATGGCTTTCGGCGGCAAAATGCACGATCGTGTCAATGGCGTGTTCACTGAGCAGCCGTTCCACCAGCGCCGTGTCGCGGATATCGCCGTGCACGAAATTCACCTGATCCGCGCCGGCCAGATTGGCTCGATTGCCAGCATATGTAAGCGAATCCAGGACGACAATGGCGTCATCGCCATGATGCTGCCGCCAATAATGCACGAAATTGGCACCGATGAAGCCGGCGCCGCCGGTGACGAGCAAATTGGTCATGTGGATGCTTTTCCAGGATCAGTTTGGGCCATGGCGTGCAGGCAATCGACGAGTTCGTGCCGCCAGTGCCGGGCCGGGCCGGTTATTGCCCAGCTGCTGCTTTTGTCCAGCACACTCCAGGCCGGCCGGCGCGCCGGGGTTGGATAAGCGCTGGAGGGGATCGGAATCACCGGCACGCGGCGGGTCAGCAGGCCCAGCGCCAGCGCTTCGTCTTGAATGGCGACGGCAAAATCATGCCAGCTGGCCACGCCGGCATCTGTCCAGTGAAAAACGCCGCTGTGGCTGTGCAGGCCCCAAATGGCCCGGGCCAGGCTGGCGGCATGGGTTGGTGTGCCGATCTGGTCGCCCACCACGCGCACTTCGTCCCGCTCCGCCATCAGGCGCAGCATGGTGCGCACGAAATTATTGCCGGCCGCTGCATAAACCCAGGCGGTGCGGATGATCAGCGGCGCCGGATGCTGCGCTTGCGCTGCAAATTCCCCGGCCAGCTTGGTGCGGCCATAGGCGCTGGCCGGCGCTGGCGGTGTGTCTGGCGCATACGGCCGGCAGGCTTCGCCGTCGAATACATAATCGGTGGACACTTGCACAAAGCGGGCACCGCAGCCGGCAGCAGCAGCAGCCAGATAGCCCACCGCGGTGGCATTCACCGCCAGCGCAGCCGCTTCCTCGGCCTCGGCCTTGTCAACCGCCGTCCAGGCTGCAGCATTTACCACCAGATCAGGCGCGGTGGCGGCGACCACGGCGGCGACCTCGCTGGCGTTGCAAATATCAAATTCGGCTTCAGGCGGCGCGATCAACGTAACGCCGGTCGGCGCGGTCGCAGCCAGGGCGCGGCCCAGTTGCCCGCCGCTGCCCGCAACGAGCACTTTCATGCGAACAACTCCGCATCGGCAAGCAGGGGTGCTGCGCCATCCTTGCCCGAAAGCGTCGGGGCCGTGCCGACATCGGGCCATGCGATGCCCAGTGCCGAATCATCCCAACGCAGCGAGCGTTCGTCGGACGGATCGTAAAACTGCGTCACCTTGTATTGAAAATCAGCTGTTTCGCTTAGTACCAGAAAGCCATGCGCAAAACCGGGCGGCACCCACAGCATGCGGTGATTGTCTTCGCTCAATTCGACGCCGAATGATTTGCCGAAATGCGGCGATGACCGGCGCATGTCCACAGCCACATCATGAACAGCGCCGCGGGTCACGCGCACCAATTTGCCCTGCGGATTGAGCATCTGATAATGCAGGCCGCGCAGCACGCCGCGCGCTGACCGGCTATGATTGTCCTGCACGAAATCCATATCGAGGCCATTGTCGGCAAAGCTGCGGGCGTTCCAGCTTTCGAGGAAAAAGCCGCGCGCATCGCCGAACACGCGCGGTTCGATCAGCAGCACGCCGGGCAGGCCGGTTTCGCTGACCTTCACTTGCCGTGCTCCAGCAGCTCGAGCAAATAGATGCCATAACCGGATTTCTTCAGCGGCTGCGCAATCCGCGCCAGCTGTTCGTCGGTGATGAAACCCTTGCGCCATGCGATTTCTTCGGGGCAGGCAATTTTCAGGCCTTGGCGCTCCTCGACAATGCGGACGAACAGCGCGGCATCGAGCAGCGAGCCGTGGGTGCCGGTATCCAGCCAGGCAAAGCCGCGGCCCATCAATTCCACAACAAGCTTGCCAGCTTCGAGATACAGCCGGTTAAGATCGGTGATTTCGAGTTCGCCGCGCGGCGACGGTTTCAGGTCGCGGGCCAGGGCGGCGGCATCGCCATCATAGAAATACAGGCCGGTCACGGCGAAATTGCTCTTCGGTTTCACCGGCTTTTCCTCGATGGTCAGCGCGCGGCCGTGGGCATCGAACGACACAACTCCATAAGCGCTGGCATCCTTGACATAATAGCCGAACACCGTCGCGCCGGCATCGCGGGCGTCCGCCATGGCCAGCAATTCGGGCAAGCCGTGACCGTGGAAGATATTGTCGCCCAGGATCAGCACCGACGGGTCATTGCCGACAAAATCCGCGCCGATATGATAGGCCTGCGCCAGGCCTTCCGGGCGCGGCTGCTCGGCATAGTGGATGTTGATGCCCCACTGGCTGCCATCACCCAGCAGATTGACGAACGCCGGGGCATCGGCCGGGGTAGTGATCAGCATGATATCGCGCACGCCCGCCAGCATCAAAACCGACAATGGGTAATAAATCATCGGCTTGTCGTAAACCGGCATCAATTGCTTGGATACCGGCCGTGTCAGTGGATAGAGGCGGGTTCCGGATCCGCCTGCCAAAATAATCCCGCGGCGCATGCAAATTCCCTCATCGATATTGACCAGAATCTGCCCGATCCGGTCCCTAATCTGGCGTCACAGGATCGGCGGCTGATGCCCGCCGCCAACCAATCAGCCAGCCGGAGCTGCGGCTTTGGCGGGCGCTGCAGCACCGCCCGGCTTCGCCTTGCCGCGGGTATCATCAGCGGCCTTTTGTTTTGCCGCTGCTGCCGCCTGCTTGTCGAGCAGGGCCGCGACCTTTTCGGGCGAATCAAAGCCCTTGCCATACACGATCTTGCCTTTGGCGGTTTCGCGCAGCTTGGTCAGTTCGGCCTGCAGGCGGCGAGTGATTTCTTGGCGCTGCATCAGCTGCTGGGCATAGGCAATGGCGCGTTCACCGGTGAACGGTTCCTGCTTCATCTGGCTGACCACGTTGACATAAACGATCGGCGACGGCGCGCCGGCCGGTTGATCGGTGAACATGAACGGCTCACCGTTCGGGCCGCGCGCCATACGGATGACTTCGCTGCTCAGGCGCGGATCGAGCATCAGTGTATCCAGCTGCTGCGGCGCGCGGCGATATTCGATATTGGCATTGATCAGCACAGTTTCCACTTCCTGCATGGTCTTGGCCGTTTGCATCGGCAACGCAGCGAAGTTCGGCGGCTGAAGGAACTGGATTTGATCGAGGGTCATGATGCGGCGGTCCCCGAAGATCACCGGATTCTGCTCGACATATTTCTGTGCCTGTTCGCGCGGCGTCACGCCGACCTTGCTCGAAACTTCGGCTTGCAGCGCCTGCACCAGCAGATTTTCATCATTGCGGGTCTTGGCGAGCACATATTGCGGCGATTGATCGAGCTTGCGGGTTTGCGCTTCGCTCGCAAGCATCTTGCGTTCGATCACACGCGCAAGGCCAACCGCTTCGATCAACTTGCGCGGCGCCGATTGTGCCTGCTGGCCCAGCGAGGAGATTTCCTGATTCACCTCGTGAATGGTGATATCGCGGCCATCCAGCGAGGCAACAACCTGGCCATCGGGCTTGTCACCATCCTTGGAACAGCCGACCAGCAAGGCTGCGGCGGCGACGGTGATCAAGAAACCAGCAGATTTTGACAGCATGACGACACTCCAGTTTCATAGCCGCTCAAGTAAACGACGGATTTCGCGCTCTCTTGCCTCTGCGGCCAAAGCCAGTCAATGCTGCACTGGCAAGTGTGGACGCCGCGAGCGTCCGGCGGCCCGGCCGTTACCGCATCCGCAGTCCCAGCGAAGCCCGGATCAGCGCTTTGGCATTGTCCGGCCGACGGCGGATCAGCCGCCGTGCAGCCATTGCCCAGGTCAGTGCGATGTGCAGCGGCAGCAGCAGTGGAAAAAACCGCGCCGTGAAGCGGATTCGTGATCGGGCCATCCAATAGTCACTGAAGGCGCTGCGGGCTTGGGTGGCATTGGGCGAACCGATCGACGCCCCGGCCTTGTGATAAACCACGGCGCCGTGCGCAAATCCGGTGGTCATTTGCTCGTCCCCCAGGCGCCGATTGCGCATCGCCCAGTCCATTTCCTCATAATAAAGGAAATAGGTTTCCTCCATCAGGCCGACCTGTTCAAGGAACGGACGGCTTACCGCCAGGCTGGCACCCAGCACGAAATCAGTGGCTTCGGCGATATCCTGCGGATTGTAGGGCGTGTAAATCAGTTCATTGCCGCCGAGCGCGCGGCCCATGCCGGTGATCGGGCTGAAGCTGTAGCCGCCCAGAGCCTGCAACCGATCTGGCTGCCAATACTGGCGCACGACGGTGCCGCACATGCCCACGCGCGGAATGGCCAGCATGCGGTTCGCCAGCGCCTCGGCACAATCCGGGATCACCACGGCATCGTTGTTGAGCAGCCAGAAATACTGCACGGCCGGATCGGTCAGCAAATGCCTGAGGCCAAGGTTGTTGCCGCCCGCAAATCCCAGATTGTCCGGGGACACGATCAGCGTCAGTGCAGCGATGCTGCCGGTGCCAATTTCAGCCGGCGCGATGATATTGACCGGCATCGGCTTGCGAATGGCCGGCGTGGACAGCGCCGCCAGGCCCGGCGAGCCAGCAGATGGGCTATATTCACCCTTGGCCCACGCCAGGATTCGATCAGCGGAGCCATCGCCCGAGCCATTTTCCACCACCACCACCTTCAGGCGAATGGTGGAACGCAGCAGGCTTTCCAGGCACTCGATCGTATCATCGGCGCCGCGGAAATTCACGATCACGACACCCATGGTCGTGCGCGCGGCTGGTTTTGTGCTGCCTGGGCGAAATTGCGATGCCATCAGCGGTTCCATGCCGTGGGCCGGGCTGTGCCCGATGCAGCCGCCAGCATGGCACGCGCGCGGTACCACCGGATGGCAAACAACACGCGCAGGCCACGATAGCGATTCATCATGCCCGAAATCAGCGGAGACAGCAGGATATGCCGCATATCGATCGCCGGCGATGCCACCATGATCGCCACCAGCAACCACCACCGCCACAGCGGCCGGCCGCTGCTGTGATGCTCTTCCCAGAAATGATTGGTCATCCGGTCGAATTTGCGGGCCAGTGAGGCAAAATCCGCTCTTGGCGGGTGTAGCACCAGCATAGCCGGCTGGTAGGTCAGCACTTTGCCCATGGCGTGTGCGCGTTGGCCCCAATCGACATCCTCGGCGATGGCGATGCCGCCAAACGGGCCGACCGCGCGCAGCATCTCGCGCGGCATCGCAAGATTGGCGGTGACCGAAAAATACTTCCTGGCGATATAATAGGCCTGCCGAAAGCCAAGCACTGATTCAAAGGCTTCGATACCGGTCAATCGCTGCGGATCGGCGACATCCACGGCAACCCGGCCGCCAACGATCTGGCCCGCAGCAGCGCCGGCATGGGCATTGGCCAACCAACCGGGCTGGGCGATGCAATCGGCATCGGTGAAGGCCAGCAGATCAGCCCGGGCAGCCTGGGCGCCGGTGTTGCGCGCCGGGCCGGGGCCGGGTGTGCGATCAACCAGCACGCGCACGCCCGGGAACCGCGCCGCGACCAGCGCATCGATCGGTTCGCGTGAGCCGTTGTCCACGACAATGACTTCAAAAGCGCCGGCGGCAAGTTCCTGGGTGGTCACCGAGGCCAAGCAGCGGCACAAGCTGTCCGGCGTGTTCAGATGCGGGATCACCACGGTTATGACAGGGCCTGTCAAAACGCCTGTGTCAGACGCGGTATTGCCGTCTGCTCGGCCTGCTGCATCTGGAGGGCACGTCATGGCCGCACCCGCATCGCCGGCAGTGCCATGCAGGAGCGCCTGCGAGGCTGGACCAGCCGGCCCCACATCGTCACCCACGGCATTTGCGCATTCATGCCAGTTGGCAGAACCATTGCTGTCATCATCCCGGATATCTGGACAGGCCGGACGGCCACAACATCATAGTGATGATGTGTTGCGGACGTCTTTGCTGCCCATCGACGACGAGATCATCAACAGCGCGGCCACGCCGGGATAGCCGAAGCGGAAGTGCGGATCGCCCGGCCCTTCGCGCCGTTCCAGCAGATCGTCATTGTTGACAAACAGCTTCAAGTCCCGCTCGATCGTCAGCGGCGATGTAGAACCACGCAGTTCGGTGTAGACGTCGTCAACCGTGAACCAGCCATCGGCCGAATTGCCGGCGCGCGCCGCTGCCACCAGCAGCGGCCAGTGCGCGGCGGCTTCTTCGCGGGCCAGATTGGCTTGCACGCGGCGCGGCAAGCTGGCCCGCCAATCGTCGATCACGCGCTCGATAGCGTTGCGGGCATCGACGTCGTTCACTACATCACGGTCGGCATTGATGGCGTTCAGCCCGGCCTGGTGGCCAAGCAAGCGCACCAGATAAGGCGATCCCGCCGACATTTCGTAGATCAATTGCAGGGCAGCCTCGCTGAAGCGCAGATCGGCAGCGCGTTCGCCCATGCGCAGCAGGTCACGCACCTCGGTTGCCGACATTGGGCGCATCGGCAGGCCGGTGATGTTGCGGCGGATCGATGGCGCATAGCCGATCAATTCATCAAGGTTGAGCGCGACACCCGTAATGACCAATTGCACCCGCGCGGCGCGGTCAGACAGGTTCTTGATCAGTTCGGCAACTTCGCGGCGGAAATTGGGATCAACCACGCGGTCATATTCATCCAGGATCACCAGAACGCGGGTTCCCACCACGCCGGACAAGATCTCGGCCAGCTCACGCGCGCCAAATTCACCGGGCGGCAGCATCGAATCGAGGTTGGTTGCCTGTTCGGCCAGTGCCGAATTGGGCAGAACCGACGAATGATATATGTGCGGAATATAGGTCAGCACGCTGCGGAACATGTCCGGGAAGTTCGCTGCCGTGCCGCAGCTAGCATAAATCACGTGATAACGTGCCTCACGGGCGGTTTGGGTGAACACATGGACAAGGCTGGTCTTGCCGATGCCGCGCTCCCCGTAGATCACGACGTGGACCCGCTGTTCCTCTATGGCGTTGATCAGCATCGCCATTTGCTCGTGCCGGCCGGCAAACGCTTCGCGGGACACCACCGGCTGCGAAGCGCCCAGGGAATCTCGCAGCGCCAGCCGCCTGCGGGACAGAGCATCGCTGGTATCGGATTCAACGTCGTCGGACGCACTGGCAATGAAGCGCGGCAACATCGAGGCGGGCTCGGCCACATCCGATCGTCGCCAGAGCACGTGGTTGCCCTCGGACAGATCAACGATTTCAGACGCGGTTTCGTCCAGCGCGGCGTTGTTGGCTGCGGCTTCGAAATTTGGCACCGGCGTTGGCTGCATGCCCGCGATGCGAGCCGGGTCCGGCTCGACGGACGAAAGACCGACATCTGCTCCGGCGTCGTTTGCGCCGCTGTCGCTGGTTCCGCTACGAATTTTGCGCTTCCAGATCATTGGCACCTCTGCAGTTGCCCGTGCTTACACGGTTTCTTGGGCTGTTTTTAATGCCCAGCATGGACTTAACGGCCAAGCAACGCAGCCGTTGCTTGGGATGGCAGCTTCTGCCACGAACTCTTGTGCGATGCGAGCGTCAAAACGGGCCGTGCTGCTACAAAACGCCTGAAAATCGAGGCCGGCTGTGTGAGGATGGTTGCCCGTTGCATTGCCGGCGTGTAGCACCGCGCAATCGCAGGGGCTATAATGGCCCAGCTGCTAATTTGTTGCTTACATGTAATGCGAGAGAAGGGGCTGCAATGTCGCAAATAACATGTGCCAGAACGACATTGCGGCCGCCGGTTGGTCCGTTTGCCTTTTGGGCGCTCGTGCTGGCTACATCGGCGCCTGTGGCGGCACAGATCAATCCATATCGCCAGACGAGCTCGCAAGGCGCGACCGATACCGATGATGGCCCTGTCCGTTCATCCATCAATGTGCCTGGCGTGGCTGGATTTTCCGGTCGCGGTCTGCTGGTAACCGGCTCGGTCGGCAGCAGGTACGAAGGCAATTTGACCCGGCAACAGCCAGCAGACGACGGTGTTCGCATCACGCCGCAGGCGCGCGCGGAATACGGGCTGGGAAGCGAGCGGCTCGGCCTGTTCTTATCGGGCAGCTATGGCCGCGACATAATCCGGGGCAACAACATCCTGCGCGGCCGCAATCGCGCCGATGTGTCGGGCGGCGCTGATTTCCAGCTGGCGCGCTGCAGCGGCCAAACTGGTGGGTCCTTTCGCCAGAGCCTCAATCTGCGCAACGACGCGACGCTGTTTGGTTCGTTCCAGCAGCGCACGACCACGATCGGCCTGACAGGGCAATGCCGATTAGGCAGTGCAATTTCGCTAAATGCCGCTGTCAACCGAGTGGATTCCAAGTCTGTCGGTACCGTCGGCCGGGCGCTTGATCTCGCCACATTGACCTATTCGGCCGGTCTTGCCTTCAACAGCAATTTTCTTGGCCGGTTTTCGATTGATGGTACGATAAGCCAGACGGATTTGCCCGGCCGCCAGGTGGTCACGGCCGGCGGCTTGATTGATGATGCACTGACCCAGCGGTCGCTGCGCGCGGGTGTGCAGCGCCAAATCGGTCCGCGGATCACGCTTGGTCTGTATGGATCGTATATCAGCAGCAAGCCTGAAAATGATTCGCCGTTCATCGTGGTGGACAGTCTCGCGCAATTTGTGGATCGGTCGGGTTTTTCTGGCTTTGGTTTTGATGCAACCGTCGATATGAAGTTGTCGAACCGATTGACGCTGGACTTGACAGCTGGTCGCAATGTCAACTCCAACGGTTTTGTTGGGGCTTTGACAACAGTGTCCAACACCTACGCTATCTCAGCCGCAACCCGTGTTGGCCGATACAGTTTGATAGTTGGTGCTCAGTCCCGCTCAAATCGCTTTTTGGGCGGCGTCGTTTCGGAATTTGATCCAGTACCGCGGCAGTCAGACAACAGGCAGACCTACTTTGCCAGGGTTGGCGGCAGGCTCGGTCAGCGCTTGCGATTTGATTTTGAAGTCAATCATGCACGGCGCAAATCCGTGCCCACATTTTTGAGTTTCACGTCCACTGGCGCAGGGCTGACGTTGTCGGCCGTGTTTGGAAGGGGTAGAAGTTGATGAACGTCCTGAAATCGGTAGGTTTGGCGTTTGCGCTGTCTTTGGCGGCTGCTCCCGGCGTTCAGGCGCAAGATGGAGCCTACAAGGGCTATATGATCGGGCCTGATGACACGATCCAGGTGATCGTTTATGGTCAGGGTGAATTCAACGTGACCACGCGAGTCAAATCGGATGGTACCATTGTCATGCCATTGATCGGCATCGTTAAGGCCGACGGGGAAACCAATGTCACGCTGGCGCGCAATATTACCGACAAGCTGGTCTCCGGAGGCTTTTTGAAATCGCCGCTAGTGAATGTCGAAATCGGCGCCTATGTGTCGAGGACCGTGAATGTGGCCGGAAACGTGGGCACATCGGGCATCTATCCGCTTGATCGTCCGTATCATGCACTGGAAGTTTTGCTCAAGGCGGGTTGGGTGCGCGTGGACGCGGCAAGTTTCGTGTATTTTCGCCGACCCGGCCAGCCGGTCCGCACGCTCGAAGTTGAACAGCTGGTGCGCGGCGAGAAGGACAGCGATCCCCTTTTGCAGCCGGGTGATACCTTGTTTGTGCCGCCGGCGGAAACCTTCTTCATCTATGGCGCAGTGGGTGCGGCCGGCATGAAAGCCATGTTGCCGAACATGAGCATCAGGCAGGCAATTGCGCTGGCTGGCGGTGTGACCCAGGCCGGCAATGCCAACAAGGCCGGATTGATCCGCGGCAATGGCAAGGAAATGGACGTTGATCCGTCACAGAAGGTGCAGAACGGCGATATAATCGTCATCAAGGAACGGTTGTTCTGATTGCTTGGGCTGGCCAAGCGCACTCGCGGTGCAGTGGTCGGGCGCCGATTGGACAATGAAGAAAAGGGCTGGCGAAAAGCAATGAGCATCATTCAGCTGCTGCGTATCCTGTTTGCCCGTCGCTGGGTGTTGGCGATTGCCGTGTTCCTGTCGGTTGCAGTGGCAGGCGCAGTCGGCCTGATTCTGCCGCCGCGCTATCCTGCGACGGCGCGTGTGTTGATGGACAATTTCAAGCCCGATCCCGTGACCGGCCAGATAATCAGCGGCAACGGCCTGCGCGTTTTCATCACCACCCAGCTTGAGCTAATCAAGGATTATCGCATTGCCGGCGATGCCGTCGATCGGCTTGGCCTGACCAGCAACGCAGATTTGCTAGCCAACTGGCAATCCGAAACCGGCGGTTATGGCGATTTCCGCCGCTGGCTGGCAGATCGGCTGGTTACCAGCGTGACGGTGAATATCGTGCCCGACAGCAATATCATGGTGCTGACATATGAGGCCAACAATCCCGAAGTGGCGCGCCGCACCGTCAACGCCCTGCGCGATGCCTATATCGAAAACAGTCTGAAATTCCGCACTGATGCTGCCGGGCGGACGGCCGAATGGTACCGCGAACAGGCCGGGCGTGCGCTGCGCGCTGTCGAGGCGGCCGAAGCCGTTCGCACCAAGTTTGAACAGGAAAACGGGATCGTGATGACTGCCGCCGGTGAGGTGGAAACTGTCAAACTTTCGAGCCTGCAAGCTGCGTTGACAGCAGCGCGCAGCAACCAGGGCCTGCAGCAGTTCGAAGCCATGCGCCAGGCGACGGCGTCCACGCTCGTCGACCAGCTCAAGATGCAATTGAGCGGCTTGACCGACCAGATCGGCCAGGCTTCGGAGCGGCTCGGCACCCAGCACCCCACTTATGTGGCATTGGTATCGCGCCGGATCGAGCTGGAGCGCCAGTTGGTCCGCGAAAAGACAAGCGCACGCGCTGCTGGCGCTGCGCAACTGGGCGCGACCAGCGGCGGCATCGCCCAGCTCGAATCCCAATATACCGCGCAGCGCGGCAAGGTGTTTGCGATGAAGGACAAGCTTGACCGGCTAACACAGCTGACCAGCGAAGTGGAATTGCGCCGAGGGCAATATGAACAGGCCGCCAAGCGCACCAGCGAATTGCAGCTTGAATCGAATGTCGCCGATGCCGGCCTGGTCGTGCTGGGTGATGCGACCGTTTCGACCACGCCGGAATTCCCGAAATGGCCACAGATCTTCGGCCTTGCGCTTGGCGCTGGCATGGCGCTGGGCGTCGTGATGTCGATGCTTGTTGAACTGATCAATCGCCGGGTGCGCGGCGGCGAAGACCTCGCTTATGCAGCGCGTGTGCCGGTGTTTGCGGTCATTGCCGATCGGCAGCGGCCGGAATGGCAGCTGGCGATCAAGCGGCTGCTCAATCGGCGCGGCCGCAATGCGCCCGGTTGGCAGCCGGCACAATGAGTGGTGAACCCATGGATGATCTGGACAGCGTAACGTCAGCCAACCCGGCGGCCGAGCCAGCGACCAGCATAGTCTCCGGCGGCAATCAGGCATCGAGCACGCGCTACGATGCGCCGATCCGCGATGTGCTTGTGCGGTTGGGCTACCTGACCGAAGATCAAGCCGCCCGTGTTGCTGGCCACGCCAGCGAGCGTGCGCTTGATTTCGATCAGGCGGCGCTGGAACTTGGCTACGTCACTACCGAAGATCTTGATCGGGCCCGTGAACAGCTGATCACCAGCATGGCGTTGCAGAATGTTTCGCGGCGGCCGGTTTCCGATGAGCTGGTGGTGGTTTCGGATCCGGCATCACTGCGCGCCGAATCCATGCGCATGCTGCGCACCCAGGTGATCGCGCAGCATATCAAGAATGGTCGGCGCGGCCTGGCGGTGGTGGCTGCGGCCGATGGTCATGGTTGTTCTTGGGTCGCGGCCAATCTTGCCGTTGCCATGTCGCAAGTTGGGTACAAGATCCTGCTGGTCGATGCCAACATGCGCGGCCCGCGACAGGATCAGATTTTCGGGCTGGATCCCAATGCGCCCGGCTTGTCGAATTTCCTGTCCTTGCAAGTGGCGCGCCCGGAACGCGTGGTGAACGCCAATGTTCTGCCCGGTCTGGCAGTGATCACCTCTGGCCCGCCAACCAGCCGCCCGCAGGAATTGCTGTCGGGCAACCGTTTCCGTGATGGTGTCAACACGCTGCTGCGCGAATATGATCTGGTGCTGTTCGACACGCCGGCCGCCAACACCAGCGCCGATGCGCTGAACATCGGCGCTGCGGCAGGTTATTCCTTGATCGTTGGCCGCACAAATCATAGTTTTTATAAGGATATCAATACGCTGACCGATCAACTTGCGGCGGCGCGCTGCGCTGTTGTAGGGGCTGTGCTCAATGAATTCTGAAACCGGCCAGCCTTCGGCAGCAGCCACGACAGCCAAGCCGGCCAACCCAGACTTGCGTGCCTTTCTGATTGATCATTGGCCGCTGGCGATTGGCTTGATTGCGCTGGCGTCCCCGACGATTGGCAGCCTGGGGCAAGGGCCGTGGCAGCAGGAGTCCGGGGTGCACGGGGTGATCGTGCTGGTGACTGGCATCTGGTTGATCGTGCGGCGCTGGGCCGATATCGCCGCGCTGCGGTCGCCAGGCTCACCGGTGGTGACAGCCATGCTTCTGGCGGCTGCGCTGCCGCTGTATATTGCTGGGCGAGCCTTTGATTTCATCAGCATCGAAGCGGCTGCGTTGCTGCTGGCCGGGGTGGCCGTGATGCAGCAATATTGGGGCATGGCTGCTGTGCGCCTGCTGTGGTTTCCGATTCTGTATCTTGGCTTTGTGGTGCCGATCCCGGGTTGGCTGTTGGATACGGTCACGCTGCCACTTAAGGTGCTGGTGTCGGAACTGGTGACCGGCACGTTGGCCGAATTCGGATATCCGGTCGGCCGGCTGGGTGTCACGCTGTATATCGCGTCCTACCAGTTGCTGATGGAAGATGCCTGTGCCGGGCTGAATTCGCTCGTCAGCCTATCGGCTATCGGTCTGTTTTATGTGTACCTGATCCGCGGTGCCAATCCGGTGTATTCGCTGTTGCTGCTGGCGATGGTGATACCGATCGCAATCGCGGCCAATTGCGTGCGCGTTGCTGTGCTGGTGCTGATCACCTATTATCTCGGCAATGCCATGGCGCAGGGCTATCTGCACAATTTTGCGGGCATGGTGACCTTTGTGTCCGCCTTGCTGTTCGTGTTTCTGCTAGATTGGCTGATGACGCCGTTGCGCCAGATGCTAGAGCGCAAGAGCGCGGCCGCATGACCTCGCCAAGCCGCCGCGATGTGATTATGGGCGGCGCCCTGCTGGCCGGGGCCGGCGGAGCATTTGCCATGACGCCGCGCGGACGGTTGACGTTGCTGCTGCCTGGCCATGACCTGGAAACAGCCGTGCCCAAGCAGATTGGCGCATGGCGTTATGCGCCAAGTGCGGGCATCGTGCTGCCGCGCGACGAGAACGGGCTGGCTGCCAAGCTTTACGGCCAGCAATTGGCCCGAACCTATTTTTCCGATACGCGGCCGCCCGTGGTGCTAGTGATTGCCTATGGCGAAGTGCAGAGCGATTCGCTGCAATTGCACCGGCCAGAAGTCTGTTATACAGCTGTGGGTTACGCAATTTCAGTCACCGAGCGGGCCGATATCGCGTTGGCGCCCGGTGTAATGGTGCCGGCGCGCCAATTGGTTGCGCGCAATGAACGGCAGGTTGAAACCATCATCTACTGGACGCGAATCGGTGACGATTTGCCAACCAGCGGCAGCGAGCAACGCCTTGTGAAATTGCGGCAGCAGCTTGATGGCTATATTGCCGATGGCATATTGGTGCGGATGTCGTCCCCGCTGGAATCTAGCCCGCAGGTGCGTGAACAGCTTTGTGAATTTGCGCGGGAATTGATCAAGGGCGCCAGCAAGCGCGATCTGCCGGCTCTGCTGGGGCGGCCGTTGGCAGCCGCCGTCTCATGACGGCAATGACTGGCCTGCGCGCGCCGCCGAGGGCAGCCGCCTGCGCGGTAAATTCAGTTGGATTTGAACGGTTCGAGAACCCGCCAGATAAAAGCTGCTGTGCCGATGAACAAGGCGATTGCGCCGACATGCATGATGGTTTCGCCAGATTTCATGGCTTCGTTGCCAACGAAGTTGGTGATGGCGCAGCCGACTGCGGCTACAAGATATTGCCAGAGATGGTCGCGAGGCTTGCCCTGGCTCCGTTGCAGGAACAGCACGATCAACCCTGCGAATGTCATGACAGTCAGCCAGTCGTACGGCGTTTCCATAATCGCAATTCCCTCTTGGCTCCCTCTATAACAAGTTACGGACGTTGCGCCATGGCGTTTGCGCTCAACCGCAAAAACATCGCGTCCGCTTTGCCGGTAATCGGAGCGCTGTAATGAATTCGCAGCAGCCGCTTCTCACTGTGCCACCGGCCAAAACAGCACAGCCGCATGCGGCGGTAGACCGCGGCCCGGGCTTTCCGCTTGGGATTGCCATTTTTCTTGTCCGCTTGTGGGAGTTTCTGGTGGTCGGCGTCGTCGGCCTCGTGCTGTTGGCCTATGGCGGCTTTGATGCCGATGCCAATCTGGTGCTTTATACGCGCGTTACCTTGATTGCTGCCTTGGCATTGGCAGTCATGGCGGAAAGTGTTGGCGCCTATGACATCGAAGCGCAATTTTCGTTGCGGCTGGGCTGGCGCCGGGTGGTGATGGCGTGGGCGATGACGGCTTTGTTCCTGATCACCATGGGCTACCTGCTCAAGACATCGGATGTCGTGTCGCGAGCCTGGGCAATCAGCTGGTTTGCCAGCGGCGGCGGTGCTCTGGTCGTCACCCGGGCCTTTTCGACGATGTGGGTGCGGCGGCTGAAGAACAGCGGTACCTTCAACGAGCGTGTGGCAATTTTTGGGGCCGGTCCGCAAGGTGTGCGCTTTGCCGAATATGTTAAAGCGCACGACCGGTTGACGATCACGTTGGTGGGTGTGTTCGATGATCGCAAGGCCGAACGCTTGCCGGCCGCGATCGCCGATGTGCCGTTGCTTGGCAATCTTTCGACGCTGATCGGCATGATCCGCGAGGGATTGATCGATCAGGTTGTCGTCGCGCTGCCGTGGGCTGCCGAACGTCGTTTGCAGGATGTGGTCAGCCGTCTTGCGCTCACGCCCGTCAAGGTGCGGCTGGCGCCGGATCTGGTAAGTTTCACCTTCTCGCGCCGGCCCGTGGTCATCCTGGGGGATGTGCCTGTGATGACCTTGTTCGAACGGCCGATTTCCGGGCTGTCGGCGGTGTCGAAGGATATCGAGGACAAGGTGTTGTGCTGCATCATCCTGCTGCTGATTTGGCCGGTGCTGCTGGCCGTTGCCGTGGCGGTGCGGCTCGACTCGTCCGGCCCGATCCTGTTTCGGCAGCCACGCGAAGGCTTCAACAACAAGACCTTCAATTGCTTCAAATTTCGATCGATGCATCATAACCGACTGGAATATAACAATATCACCCAGGCAGGGCGTGAAGATCCGCGGGTGACGCGGGTCGGGCGCTTCATTCGCCGCACCAGCCTTGATGAACTGCCGCAATTGTTCAACGTGATGATGGGGGACATGTCTCTGGTCGGCCCGCGCCCGCATGCCCCATCAACGCGGGCTGGCGGCAGGCTGTTTTCGGAAGTGGTGCAAAGCTACGCCGCCCGCCACAAGGTGAAGCCCGGCATTACTGGATGGGCGCAGGTGTGCGGCTGGCGCGGCGAGACCGACACCGAAGAAAAGCTCGTGAAGCGTTTCGAGCATGACCTGCACTATATTGAAAACTGGTCGCTCGGTCTGGATCTTTATATCCTACTCCGCACGGTTGGTGCCGTGCTGCTGCCGCGCAATGCTTTTTGATGCCCCGGGTTGCAGGGCGGCCGGCCAGGTGGGCGCCCGGCACGACGCGATTGGACAATGTGTCGCAGTTTCCATTAATTTCACTTCGGCACTTGGCGCAGACATAATCTTTCCCTAATCGCCGCTCATATCAAAGTTTCCTGTCCGCTTGGCGATGATATCTGGTCAAATTCTGGCCGTCGTCCGGCGGCCGGCCAAAGGCAGACGCACCATGCATGATCCCGCCGCCCCGTTCCGTCCGCCCGTGCCGGCGCCGCATCACAATCCGGTGCGAACCCGCGCCGATTGGAATGCGATGCGGGCTGCGACGTTGGCCGATCCTGGCGCGTTTCATGGCGACATTGCCGCGCGCAACCTGCATTGGTTGATCGATGTTGGCGGCCGCCCGGCGTGGCTCAGCTGCAATGATGCCGGCCTATGGACAGGCTGGGACGCGGCTACGGCAGCGCCGGTCACGGCCGATCTGGCAGCGGATTTCGCACCGTGGGACCGGGCCTTCAATGCCGACGATGCGCCCAATTTCCGTTGGTTCGAAGGCGGCCGCACCAATGCTGCCTTCAACGAGCTTGATCGTCATGTGCTGGCTGGCCACGGTGCCGAAGCCGCCTTGATCTTCGAAGGTGATCGCTGGGATCTGGCAGCCGACAATGGCCGCGGCGCCCCGGTTGATTGCGTGACCATTTCGCGCCGGCAATTGCTGCTGGAAACCGCCAAGTGCGCCATCGCCCTGCAGCGCCTCGGCCTCAAGGCCGGAGACCGGATCGCGCTGAACATGCCGAACATTCCGGCGCAGCTTTATTGGACCGAGGCGGCCAAGCGCATCGGGGTGATTTACACCCCGGTGTTTGGCGGTTTTTCAGACAAGACATTGTCCGATCGTATCCACGATGCCGGCGCGCGTATCGTCATCACTGCTGATGGCGGCTACCGCAACGCCCAGGTGGTGCCCTTCAAGACCGCCTATACCGATCCGGCGCTGGACAATTATGTGCCGGTGACAGTCGCGCTGCGGCTGCTGCGCGAGCGGCTTGACGGCGATGATCTGGGATTGCCTGCCGAGACGCGCGGCGCCATGGCCGGCATTGTCACCACGGCGCTGAAGGGCGAAGTCACGGTTGAACGCGGCGATGTGATGCGCGGGCTGGGCCGGGCGCTGGCTGAACTGGGCAAGGCGGGCCTGGTGGATGCGGCAGGATCGGCGCGCATCCGTATTGCCATTGCAGAAGCCCTGGTGGCGACGCCGCCGCGTGTCGAAGCTGTGATCGTCGCCAGCCATGTGCCGGTGCCCGATATCGTCTGGCGGGACCGCGACGTGTGGGGCCATGATCTGACCAATGCTGCACTGGCCGAGATGTTGTCAGCTGCTGGCTTGGCTGACGAAGCGGCGCTACACGCGCTGGATGATCAGGCGTTTGTGGCCGCGATCTGGGCCTCATCAACGCCGGTGCCGGTTGACGCGGAATTTCCGCTGTTTTTCATCTACACCTCAGGTTCTACTGGCAAGCCCAAGGGCGTTGTGCATGTGCATGGCGGCTATGCCGGCGGCATCATGGAAACCATGAAGGTGGCGTTTGATGCGCGGCCGGGCGACACGATTTTCGTGGTGGCCGATCCCGGCTGGATCACCGGCCAAAGCTACATGATTGCCGCGGCGCTGCTCAGCCGCGTGACGACGGTGCTCGCCGAAGGATCGCCGGTGTTCCCGCACGCGGGGCGGTTTGCGGCGATGATCGAACGCTACGGCGTCACCATCTTCAAGGCTGGCGTGACCTTCCTGAAAGCGGTGATGACCGATCCGCAGAATTTGATCGATATCAAGGCCTATGATCTTTCGAAATTGCGCGTGGCCACCTTCTGCGCCGAGCCTTGTTCGCCGCCGGTACAAGCTTTCGGGATGGAGCATATCGCACCGCAATATATCAACAGCTATTGGGCCACCGAACATGGTGGCATCGCCTGGACGCATTTCTATGGCAATGGCGATTTTCCGCTGGCCGCCGATGCCCGCACCTTCCCGCTGCCATGGATCGTTGGAGATGTGTGGGTAGAGGACGCTGAAGGCGACCGCAATGCATCTGTGCTGCTGACCCGGGATGGCAGCGACGGCGTGACCTGGCGCAGGGCCGGCCGCGGTGAAAAGGGTGAGATCATCATCGCGGCGCCCTATCCCTATCTGGCGCGCACCGTGTGGGGCGATGCCGATAATTTCGAGGTGGAAGACGGCAAGGTGGTTGGCGGCTGGGCCGGTGATGCCGGCCGCTGGCGCGATGGTTACTGGGGCCGCTGGCAGGGTGTGTGGGCCTATACCCAGGGCGATTTTGCCGTTGCTGGCGATGATGGCGGCTTTTCGCTGCACGGCCGATCGGATGATGTGATCAACGTGTCCGGCCACCGCATGGGCACCGAGGAGATCGAAGGCGCCATCCTGCGGGACAAGGCGCTCAATCCTGACAGCCCAGTTGGCAATGTGCTGGTGGTGGGCGCGCCGCACCGTGAAAAGGGCCTGACACCGCTGGCATTCATCACGCCAGCGCCTGGCCAGATCATCACCCGCGATGATGAACGCCGCTTGTCCGATCTGGTCCGCAGCGAAAAGGGCGCCGTGGCGGTGCCCGGCGATTTCCTGATCGTGTCGCAGTTTCCCGAAACCCGTAGCGGCAAATATATGCGCCGTATGGTGCGCGCGCTCGTTGAAGGCGCGCCGCTGGGCGATGTCACCACGCTGAAAAATCCGGAAAGCCTTGACGAGTTGCGCCGAGTGGTTGCCGCCTGGGAACGCAAGCAGCGCCTGTCAGCCGATCAAGATATCTTCGATCGTTACCGTTACTTCCGCATTCAATACAACTTCGTGGCGCCGGGCAAGAGGGTTGCCACGGTGTTCATCACCAATCCGCCGGTCAACGCGCTGAACGAACGCGCCATTGATGAGCTGGTGATCGTGGTTGAGCACCTGTCGCGCCGCGATGATGTCGCGGCCGTAGTGTTCACCGGGGATGGCACCGCCAGCTTTGTGGCCGGGGCCGATATTCGCCAGTTCCTCGATGAAATCCACACCGTCGAGGAAGCCCGCGTGCTGCCGGCCAACGCCCAACTGGCGTTCGGCAAGATCGAGCAGATGGGCAAGCCGTGCATCGCGGCCATCCAGGGCGTGGCACTGGGCGGCGGCATGGAATTTGCGCTGGCCTGCCATTACCGCGTTGCCGAGGCGCACGCCCGCTTTGGCCAGCCGGAAATCCGCCTGCGCTTGCTGCCCGGCTATGGCGGCACCCAGCGCCTGCCGCGCTTGCTCAGCGACCGCCGCGGCCACGAAGGCTTGCTGGATGCGCTCGATCTGATTTTGGGTGGGCGCAGTGTCGATGCGGCTGCAGCGTTGACCATGGGCGCCATCGATGCCGTGGCCGACGGGGTCAGCGATGCGCTCAGCCTGGCCCACGCCGCCGTGCGCGATTTCGTGCGGCTGGGCGATCACAGCCATCTCGGCCGGGCATGGGCGGAACGGCGCAAAGCCGCCAATTCAGCTTGGCAGCATCCCGGCCATGTCGATCTGGATGACGCGCTGGCCGATCCGTTTGTGCAGCGCATCTTGCGGCAACTGGAATGGGCCGGCCGCGGTAAGGCCGGCAGCCGCGCCATCGCGGCCATTCGCACTGGTTGGCATCAGGGTATGGCCGCCGGCCTGGCCCGCGAAGCTGAGGAGTTCGCGCAGGCCGTGGTCGATCCCGATGGCGGCAAGACCGGCATCCGCCTGTTCATGGACAAGAAGGCGCCGCCGCTGCCGGTGCGGCGCAATGGCGTGCACATCGCGGCGGAATTTGCTGCCCGCGCAGCGCATCTGGAGGCCGTTGGCGATCTGCTTCCGGTTGGCGCGCCGTTTTTCCCGGGCATCACGCCGATCCCCGGCCACCAATATGGCTTTGGAATCGCCCGCGATCCCGATACCGGCGCGCCGCAGTTCGGCCCGCCCGCCAGCCACGAAAAGCCGCTCATCGTCGCCACGCCGCAACCGGAGCCCAACGAGGCACTGGTCTATCTGCTCACGTCGGAAGTGAACTTCAATGATATCTGGGCGCTGACGGGCATTCCGGTGTCGCCGTTCGACAATCATGAAGAAGATGTGCAGTTGACGGGTTCTGGCGGCCTCGCGCTGGTGGCAGCGCTGGGCAGCGAAGTGCGCGGCCAGGGCCGTTTGAAGGTTGGCGATCTGGTGGCGGTCTATTCCGGTACATCCGATCTGCTGTCGCCGGCTGCCGGGCGCGATCCGATGTATGCGGATTTCTCCATCCAGGGCTATGAAACCAAATCGGGCAGCCATGCCCAGTTCCTGACCGTGCAGGCGCCGCAACTGCACGGTGTGCCTGGCGATCTGACGCTGGAACAGGCCGGAAGCTATATTCTCAATCTCGGTACGATCTGGCGCTGCCTGTTCACCACGCTGGAAATCATTGGCGGCAAGACAATCTTTATCGAAGGATCGGCGACCGGCACCGGCCTTGATGCGCTGAAATCGGCCAGAGCGAGTGGCCTGCTGGTAACCGGACTGGTCTCAAGCCCGGCGCGCGCCGCCTTTGTGAAATCCAAGGGCGCTGTTGGCGCGCTGGACCGCACCGATGCGCGCTTTGCCAGCCTGTTCACCGCCGTGCCTGATGGCAGCAAAGCCGATTGGGCGGCATGGGAGCAGGCCGGCGGGGCGCTGGTCGCCGAATACAAGGCGATCAACGGCGGCAAGCTGGCAGATTATGCCGTCAGCCATGCTGGCGAAACCGCCTTTGCACGCTCGTTCCAGTTGCTTGGCGATGGCGGTGTCCTGGCCTTTTATGGTGCATCGTCGGGCTATCACCTCAGCTTCATGGGTAAGCGAGGCGGCTGCGATCCGGTCACCATGCTGGCGAGGGCCGGCGCGCGCGGCGGCGAAGCGGTGCTGATTTTCTATGGACCGGGCACCACGGCGCTGGCCGATGCCACCGGCCTGGAAATGATCGAGGCCACCCGTGCGCTGGGTTGCCGCATCGTCGTGGTCACCAGCACTGATGGCCAGCGTGAATTCATCCTGTCGCTGGGCTTTGAAGATGCCGTGGCCGGGGTGGTGAGCCTGGAAGGCATCAAGCGGCGGGAGGGCGCCAATTTCGATTGGCCCGACACCATGCCGCGCCTCCCGGTGGCCCGCGACAATATCGAAACCTTCCGCGAAGCGGTGCGGCTGTTCCAGGACAAGACGCTGAAGCCCTTTGGCAACGCCGTGGGCAAGCTGCTGCGTTCGCCGGACAATCCGCGCGGCAATCCTGATATCGTGCTGGAACGCGCCGGGCAGGACACGCTGGGCGTGACCACGGCGCTGGTTAAGCCCTTCACTGGCCGCGTGGTCTATTGCGAGGACATGGCCGGCCAGCGCTACAATTTCTACGCGCCGCAGGTGTGGACGCGCCAGCGCCGCATCGTCATGCCGATGGCCGAAATTCGCGGCACTCACCTCTGCAACGCTTATGAAGTGACGCGCATGAACGACATGATCGCAGCCAGCATCCTGGACGTGACCGAGCCGACAGTGGTGCCATGGGAGGGCCTGCCCGAAGCGCACCAATCGATGTGGGACAATCGTCACACCGGCGCGACCTATATCGTCAATCACGCGCTGCCGGCGATGGGCCTGCGCGGCAAGGATGAGCTCTACGAGGCGTGGGCGTCTTTGGGGACATCAGGTCAAGCCGAAGGGCAGGGGGAATGAACACAGTGGCCAAATCAATGCATGTCGATGCCGCCGCGCAAGGCGATCGTCCCGGCCGGCTGGCAGGCAAGGTGGCGCTGATCACCGGTGCTGCCGGCAATCTGGGCGGCAGCATCGTGCGCCGCTATCTGGCCGAAGGCGCAACGGTGGTGATGTCCGGCCGGGATGCGTCGCGCACCAGCGCGGCGATGGCAGCGGCGCTTGCCGATAGCGGCGTGCCAGAAGGCCAGGCCAGCATCGTCACCATGGACGGCGCCGATATCGAATCGGTGCGCGCCGGCATCGCCGAGGTCGTTGCCCGCCATGGCCGTATCGATGTGCTGGTCAACAATGCCGGATCGGCGGGGCCAAAGCAGGTGCTGGGCGATCTGCCGCTGCTGCGCGAGGAGCTTGATGGCACCCCGGACAGCGAAACCGTGGGCGATGCGGCCCGCAATATCATGGTGGTGGCGTGGAACATGGTGCGCGCCGCGGCGCCGTCGATGGGGCAGGGCGGTAGCATCATCAACGTCTCGACGATTTTTTCGCGCACCGATTATTTCGGCCGCGCGGCCTATACGGTGCCCAAGGCGGCGCTGAATCTTCTCTCCAAGGGCCTGGCGCGCGAGCTTGGTGCGCACGGCATCCGAGTCAACCAGTTGTATCCCGGCCCGATCGCGTCCGAACGCATCCGCACGGTGTTTGCCGCCATGGACAAGTTGAAAGGCGATGCGGACGGCAGCACGGCCAATCACTTCTTTGATTTGATGGCACTGGAACGCAGCGTCGATGGCGAACCCAAGGCCAAGACCTTTCCGACGCCGGCGGATATTGCCAATGCCTGCGTGTTTCTGGGCAGCGACGAATCAGCGGCGTTTGCGGCGCATGATTTTGAAGTGACGCACGGCATGGCGGTTCCGCTAGAATCGCGCAGCGAATTTCTGCATCGGCCGGACATGCGCTCGGTGGACGGTGATGGCCAAGGCATCTTGATCAGCGCTGGCAACCAACTGGACGATGCGCTGGCCATGGCCGGCATCTTTGCCGCGCAGGGCGCGCGCGTGCTCATTGGTTTTCATGCTCAGGCTGCGCTGGATGATGCTGCTGACCGCCTTCCAGACGGCGTGACCGCAGTGCAGTTTCCGCGCCATGATCACAGCGAAATGGATGCGGCCCTTGACGCGTTTACCGCTGCCAGCGGCGCCATCGCCGGCGTGGTGGTGCTGCCCACGCGCAGCAACGGCTATTTCACCGGTCCATTGGCGCAGGCTAGCGACGCGGCTGTCGAACGTTTTGTCGATGATGAACTGGAAGGCGCCATTGCGGTGGCGCGCACGCTGGATCGCTATTGGCAGCAGCGCTGCGATCTTGCCAGTGATCCGCGCGTGCTGTTCATCGGCAATGGCGATGATGGGGCGGGGAATATCTGGGCCGATGTTGGCCGCGCGGCCATCGAAGAACTGCTGCGGGTCTGGCGCGATGAGGCCGGGGTGGCCCATGCGCAGGGCAAGTCCTCGCGCACAGTGTGGGGCAACCAGATCGTGCGCCACATCAACAGCGAAGCCGAGAATTTGTCATTTGCCGCCGGCCACGCCGCAAGGTTGCTGCTTGGCGAACGCAAGGTCGAACCGATCAATCTTTATTTGCCCGCCAGCATTGCCAAAGCCACTGGCGCCCGCCGTGCGCTGATCGGCACGGCTGAAAACATCACGGGGCTCCATTTGGGCAAGGTCGCGCTGATCACCGGCGGTTCGGCCGGCATCGGCGGGGCGCTGGCCCGGCTGCTGGCATTGGCCGGGGCCAAGGTGATGATCGTCGCCCGCCGCGCCTCCGAACTGGATGCAGCGCGCGAACGCATTGTTGGCGAATTGCAGGATATCGGCTTCGCCGGCGTGGAGCGCCGGGTGCGCACGCTGGCTGGCATCGATGTTGCCAACATGGCATCGCTGCAACATGCCGTAGATGAAACCGTGCGGTCCTTTGGCCGCATCGATTATCTGATCAACAACGCGGGCGTGTCGGGGGCCGAGGAAATGGCTGTCGATATGAGCGTGGATGCATTCCGCGGCACGCAATTTGCCAATCTCATCTCCAATTACGCCTTGATGCACATGGTGGTGCCGATGATGCGCCAGCAGGGTTCAGGTTATATCCTGAACGTATCGAGCTATTTTGGCGGCGAGAAGTATCTGGCGGTGTCTTACCCCAACCGCAGTGATTATGCCGTGTCCAAATCCGGGCAGCGCGCCATGGTCGAATCGATGGCCCGCCACTTGGGCCCGCAGATCCAGATCAATGCGATTGCGCCTGGCCCGGTGGATGGTGACCGGCTGGCGGGATTGGGCGGCAAGCCCGGCTTGTTCGAACGGCGCGGACGGCTGATCCTTGAAAACAAGCGCTTGAATGCCGTGCATGCTGCTGTGATCAAGGCTGTGCGCGCTGGTGGATCGGTGGCGCAAATCCTGGCGCGGCTGGCCCGCAACGATTCGGTGCAATTGAGCCACGACAAATCCAATCCGCAGCCGCTGCGCGATCTCGCGCTGGCCTGCGCCCGCGAAGGCGATGAAAGCTGCTGCTGGGACCGGTTCATCCTCACCCCGGTGCTGGCTGCCAAGCTGCTGAAGCGGCTGCGGCTGGGCGGCTGGCTGATCGGCACCGATTGGCAGACGCGTGATGAAGCCGATTGGCTGGTGCGGGTGCCGCCCGATGATCTGCCGTGGTTGCCGGTTGCGCAGATCGGGCGCGAAGCCGCCAAGGTGCGCGGCGGGGTGCTGTCGCAGCTGCATCTCGGCAAGATGCCGACCGAAACCGAAGTGGCACAGGCCACGGTGTTTTTCTTGGCCGATCGCGCCGTGTCCGGCGAAACCTTCATGCCGTCGGGCGGTCTCAACGTCGAACGATCGGCCACCGAACGCGAATTGTTCGGCAGTCCCAAGGCCGAACGCCTGGTGCAGATGGGCGGCAAAACCGTGTGGCTGGTTGGCGAACACCTGGCCGATTATCTGGGCGCGGCGGCGCAGGGCTTCCTGGATTGTGATGTGGCCCGCGTGGTGCTGATCACCGCAACGGCTGCTGCCGGAGAAGCGATCAAGGCGCACATCGGCAGCGGCAGCGACCGCGTGAACACACTGGTGATCGACGGCGATATCGAAACCACGATGGATGCGGCGCTGGCCAGCTGGGGCCACCCCACCACCATCGTTTCCACACCGCTCAAACCGCTGCCGGATCAATTGTTCGATGCTGATCGGCCGCTGGACGGTGATGGCTTTGCTGATGTGGTCGAAACCAACCTGACGCATCACTTCCGCATCGCCCGCAAGGTGTCGCTGTTCGATGATTGCCAGTTGGTGTTGGTGTCGCCGGATGTGCCGATGGGCGCCGGCGCCAAGGGGGCCTTTGCACTGGCAAATTTCGTCAAGACGACGCTGCATGCCTTCACCGCGACGATTGCCGTGGAAAATGAACGGCTTGTCCACGAAGTGGCCGTGAACCAGATCAACCTGACCCGGCGGGTGCGATCAGAAGAGCCCAAGAACGCCGCCGAGCATGACGAGGAAGTGCGCCGCTTCGCCCGCGCCGTGCTGCTGGCCGGCGCGCCGCTGCCCGATGCCGAAGACAGCCGGTACCGCAGCCGCATCTATCGCGGCATGTCGCTTACGGTGTGAGTTAAAGAGTGGCGGCGGCTCAACGGGTGAGCTGCCGCTCCACATCCGCCCACAGGGCAGCAATGGCGCGGGCCGCCGGCGTGCTTGGCCCGGCCAGCAACGGGCGGCGGCTGGCGGCCATCGCTTCGATGGCGCTGGCATAGGGAATCACCGGCCAATCCGGCTGCGCGGCCATCGCTGTCTTGTGCAGCGTCTTGCGGCGATCGGCGAGGCTGTACACCGGCAGCAGGGGCGGCGGGGCCTTCATTTCAGCCGCCAGATGCTCCTGCAATTGGGCAAAGGCGCGGGTGGACAGCGGCGTCGGGATCACCGGCACCATGATCAGATCAGCGGCCCGAAACATCTGATCAGCCAGTTCGGTGAGGCCCGGCGGGCAATCCAGGATGATGCGGTCATAACGGTCTTCCAGCGGTTTCAGCGCCTTGCGCAGCCATTTTTCGCTGTCTTGCCCGGCCAGATCAGCTTCGAGCCGGCGCAGCGAGCGATCCGCCGGCAGCACATCCAGATTGTCATAGGCGGTGGGCTGGATCAGATCATCAAGGCCGCCGCCGCCGAGCCGTTTGCGGGCCTTGGCACCGCCGCGCGGCTCGATTTGCAGCAGCCAAGTGGCAGCGCCCTGCGGATCAAGATCGATGAGCAGCGTGCGCCGTCCCGACAAAGTGGCAGCAGCATGCGCAAGATTGACCGCCAGCGCGGTCTTGCCAACCCCGCCCTTGGCACTGAACAACGCAAGACATCGCATCGGCATCAGGCTGCCAAGGCGCAAGCTAGCCGGTTGCGGATGGCCAATAACGCGCCGCGGTCTATTGGCACCAGCGTGGCAGCCTGCGTTGCGTCAGGGGTGCTGGCCTTGCTGGCAATGATCATTTGCGCGCCGCGAATCGTCATCCCTTGATCTTGCAGCAAGGCCTTGATCTGGCGCAGCAATGCCATGTCGGCCTGGCGATAGTAGCGCCGCCCGCCGGCGCGCTTCATCGGCTGCAACTGGGCAAAGCGCGTTTCCCAAAAGCGCAGCACATGCGCCGGCAAGCCGATATCATCGGCTGCTTCGGAAATGGTGCGAAACGCCGTTTCGGATTTTTCGGCCATGGCAGGTGCGATCAATCCTGGTTGATGGCTTCGCGCAGCAACTGGCTGGGCCGGAAGGTCAACACGGTGCGCGGTTCGATTGGCACTTCCACGCCGGTTTTGGGGTTGCGGCCGACGCGCAGGCCCTTTTCGCGCAACACGAAACTGCCAAAGCTGGAGATTTTGACATTCTGGCCGGCAACCAACGAAACGCTGACCTGTTCCAGCACCTGTTCGACCAGATCGGCCGATTCGGTGCGTGACAGGCCGATTTCTCGGTGCACTGAATCCGCCAGATCGGCTCTGGTCACGCTGCCTGCCGCAGTAATGCTGTTCATGTTTTCCCCCATCGTCACAAATACCGTGAATGTAAAATCAACTGCTGCATTGCAGTCACGTTAATCACTAATTCTACGCAGGTTTTTGCGATTCGCCAGTCATTTTGCCGCAGGCTGCCGCATGGGGCAATCACACTGCGGCAATCACCAGCGCACGGCCGCTGCGCCCCAGGTGAACCCGCCGCCCATTGCCTCCAGCAGCACCAGATCGCCGGGCTGGATTCGGCCATCGCGCACGGCGGCATCCAGCGCCAGCGGCACTGAAGCCGCCGAGGTGTTGGCGTGGCGATCGACCGTGATCACCACGCGATCGGCCGGCAAATTCAGCTTGCGGGCGGTGGCCTCCAGGATGCGCAGATTGGCCTGATGCGGCACCAGCCAGGTCACATCGGCTGCCGTAAGGCCCGCCGCTTCAAGCACTTCGCCCATCACGCTGGCCAGATTGACCACGGCGTGGCGGAACACTTCTCGGCCCTTCATGCGCAGATGGCCGGTGGTTCCCGTGGAGCTTGGCCCGCCATCGACATGCAAAAGATCATTGTAGCGGCCGTCGCTGTGCAGCCGGCTGGCCAGCACGCCGCGATCCGCTGCGCTGCCCGGCTGCATCTGGGCTTCCAGCACGACAGCGCCGGCTCCGTCGCCGAACAGCACGGCCGTGGTGCGATCGTCCCAATCCAGCAGGCGTGTCATGGTTTCGGCGCCAATCACCAGCGCCCGGCCATAGCCGCCGCTAGCGAGCAAGGCATCGGCAACCGTGAGCGCGTACAAAAACCCCGAACAGACCGCCGCAACATCAAAGGCCGCGCCATGTGTCATGCCCAGCTTGTGCTGAATCACCGTGGCAACGGCTGGAAATGTCTGATCCGGCGTGGCTGTGGCCACCACGATCAGATCGATATCGGCCGGCGTGCAGCCGGCGGCCGCCAGGGCGCGCCGCGCCGCCTCCGCACCCAGATCGGACGTGAATTCACCTGGGGCGGCAACATGGCGGCTGCAAATGCCGGTGCGTTCGACGATCCACGCATCCGATGTATCGAGCCGCGCCGCCAGATCATCGTTGCTGAGCACGGTTTGAGGCAGATAGCTGCCGGTGCCGATGATGACAGACCGACGTTTGGTCACGCTGCGTTAGGCTCCGGTTGATTGTCACGCGCCATGACGATTTCAGCCAGATCGGCGCTGATCCGGCGGCTCACATCGTCGATTATCAGATCATGCGCCACGCCGATGGCGTTGGCCAGTCCGCGGGCATTGGCACCGCCGTGGCTTTTTACCACAAGGCCATTCAGGCCCAGAAACACCGCACCATTGTGCGCGTTGGGATCGAGATGCGCACGCAGCGATTGCAGCGCGCCGCGCGCGATGAAATAGCCCAGCTTTCCCCAGATGGACGAGCGAAAGGCATTGCCGAGCAGGCCGGTCACCAGCCGACTGGTGCCTTCAGCAGTTTTCAACGCGACATTGCCGGTAAAGCCATCGGTGACCACCACATCGATATCGCCGGTGCCGATCTTGTCACCTTCGACAAAGCCGACGAACTCCATCGGCAATGCGGCAGCGCGCAGCGTGGCGGCGGCCTTGCGAATCTCGCCCGTGCCTTTCAATTCCTCTTCGCCGATATTGAGCAAGCCAACGCGCGGCCGCTCCAGCCCCAGCACCGTGCGCGCAAAGGCGGCGCCCATCACGGCAAACTGCACCAGATTGGTTGCATCGCAGTCGGTGTTGGCACCTAGATCGAGCATCACCGATTCGGATTTCATGGTGGGCAGCAAGGCCGCCAGCGCCGGGCGATCGATGCCTGGCATGGTGCGCAGGCCAAACAGCGCCATCGCCATCAGGGCGCCGGTGTTGCCAGCCGACACGGCGGCATGGGCATCGCCGCGTTTCACGGCATCGATGGCCATGCCCATCGATGTGGTGCGCGCCCGGCGCAGCGCGTGCGCCGGTTTGTCGGTCATCACCACGATATCGTCGCTGTGAATGATGCGAGCGCGCCCTGCCAGGCGCGGCCAGCGCAGCAATTGTGCTGCAATATCAGGCTCGCGGCCGTGCAGCAGAAAGCTCAGGCGCGGATAGCGTTCCGCTGCGATGTCAGCGGCAGCGACAGCCTCGGCAACGCCCGCTTCGCCGCTCATCACGTCCAACGCGACAACCGGGCCGCCTGGCGCGTGGGGCTGGCCTGTCATACGATCTTGACTGGCCAGCGCTGCCTGGGTCTGGTCTTTGATCAGGCTTCGACAGCGACAACTTCGCGGCCGTTGTAATGGCCGCAAGCGCCGCACAGGTTGTGCGGCAGTTTCAGCTCACCGCAGTTCGAACATTCCTGGAACTGCACGGCCGTCAAGGCGTGGTGGCTGCGGCGCATGTTGCGGCGTGAAGGTGAGGTCTTGCGCTTGGGAACGGCCATGAGGCACCTGTATCCATTGGTAAAACAGCAATTGTGCAGTCCCCTGGTGCGCACCCGCCATTGATTGTGCGACTAGAGTACCAGCCGGATCAGGTGCGCGTCAGACGACGAACGAAGGAGCGCCGTATAGGGGAATTTCGTCTGGTTGCAAGCAGGGATTGGTTTTGGCCCAATTAGCCCCGATATTGCAGCGCTCTTGCGGTGGTTTAGCGGCAGGAAAGCCAGTGCAGCGGCGAGCATCGTTGAATTATGGGCTCGCGCCAATCCCGGCCAATCGGCTAACACAAGCACGTGCTGACTGCGCTTGCCATCCAGAATGTCGTGCTGATCGAGGCCTTGGCCATCGAAGTGGCAGCGGGCCTTGCTGTGCTGACCGGGGAAACCGGCGCCGGCAAATCCATCCTGCTCGATGCGCTGGGATTGGTGCTGGGCAATCGCGCCGACGCTGGGCTGGTTCGCGCCGGCTGTGATGCGGCGCGGGTGGTGGCGGAATTTGATGTGCCGGCCGATCATGCGGCGCGGGCGCTGCTGGCCGAAAATGGCCTGGAGAGCGACAGTGATGGCAGCGGCGCGATCATCCTGCGCCGGCAGCTCAAGGCCGATGGCGGCAGCCGCGCGTTTGTCAATGATCAGCCGGTGTCGGCAAGCTTGCTCAAGGAACTGGGTAGCTTGCTGGTCGAAATCCACGGCCAGCACGACGAACGCGGCTTGCTGAGCGCGCGCGGCCACCGCACCTTGCTGGACAATTTCGGCGGCCATGCAGGCGCGTTGGCTGCCACGCGCAGCGCCTGGGATGCGTGGCGTGCGGCCCGTGCCGCCGCCAGCGTCGCGCGGGACCGCCTGGCTGCCGACCAGCGCGACCGCGAATGGCTGGAGCATGCCGTGGCTGAGTTGACCGCGCTGGCGGCGCAGCCGGGTGAAGAAGCCGAACTGGCGCTGGCCCGTGCCGAGATGCAAAAGGGCGTGCGATTGGCCGATGATCTGGCCGCTGCCGCGGGGCAGTTGAGCGCCGGCGATGCGGCTTTGGCCACTGCTGCCCGCCGTATCGACCGCATGGCTGGTGAACATCCGCTGCTGGCCGCCGCTCTGGCCGCGCTGGACCGGGCGCTGGTCGAAGTCGGGGAGGCCGAAACCCAGTTGGCAGATGCAACCCAGGCGCTGGGCGCCGATCCGGCTCGGCTGGAAGAGGTGGAAACCCGGCTGTTCGAACTGCGCGCTGCCGCCCGCAAGCACAAGGTGGCCGCCGATGCGTTGCCGGCGCTGGCGCAAACTATGCAGCAGCGCGCCGCTGCGCTGGTGGCCGGCGAAGATGCCCTGGCCGGGCTGGACGGTGCTGCCACCAAAGCGCAGGGCGCTTATAAGCGTTCGGCTGAGGCCTTGAGTGCGGCGCGGCTGGCGGCGGCAGCCGGGCTGGACGCTGCTGTTGCTGCCGAATTGAAGCCGCTGAAGCTGGATGCTGCACGGTTCCGCACCCGGATTACGCCGCTGCCGGACACAGATTGGGGGCCAGACGGCCAAGAGCGCGCGGAATATGAGATTGCCACCAATCCCGGCGCGGATTTTGCGCCGCTCATCAAAATTGCCAGCGGCGGTGAACTGTCGCGGTTTATCCTGGCGCTGAAGGTGGCATTGGCCAGTGCGGGGAGCGCGGGCACTATGATTTTTGACGAAATTGATCGCGGGGTTGGCGGCGCGGTGGCGTCAGCGATCGGGGACAGGCTGGCCCATCTGGCCCGCCAGGCGCAGGTGCTGGTGGTGACGCACAGCCCGCAAGTGGCGGCGCGCGGTGACAGCCAGTGGCGCATCGAAAAGGCCAGTGCCGGCGGCATCACGCGCACCCGGCTGGTGCCGCTGAATGGCACCGAACGGCAGGAAGAAATTGCGCGCATGTTGTCGGGCGCGGATGTAACACAAGAGGCTAGGGCGCAAGCTGCCCGGCTGCTGCAAGGATATTGACCGATGTTGACCATTGATCGCCGCAAATTGCTCTCGGCCATTGCACTTGCCGCGGCTGGCCCGGCAGCGGCGCAATTGCCGATGCGCCGGCCCGTAGCGCTGCGCCATGATGCTGTGCAGGCGCTGATCGAGAATTATGTGACGGCTGGCAGTGTGCCGGGCGCAGTGGTTGCGCTGGTCGAGCCCGGCAGCCAGACGCCCGTGTTTGTTACCGCCGGGGTGACGGCATTCGGCGGCAGCACCAAGGTGACGCCAGACACGCTGTGGCGCATTTATTCGATGAGCAAGCCGATCACCGGCATGGCGATCATGCAGCGCGTTGCCACTGGTGAATTGCGGCTGGATCAGCCGATTTCCGATGTATTGCCGGAATTTAAGGCCATGCGCGTGCTGGTTGATCCCGCGAAGGGCCTGGAATCGCGGGAGGCTGCCCGGCCGATCACCGTGCGCCATCTGCTGACGCACACCGCTGGCTTTTCATACGGCATCAACGGCAATGGCCCGCTGGAACAGGAATACAAGCGGCTGGGCATCCAGCCCGGCAGCGTGCCGGCGTTCCTGCAGCCCGGTGAAGGCGCCTTGCCTGATTTGCAGGTGATGGCCGCTTCGCTGGCTGGCCTGCCGCTGGCGCTCGATCCCGGCACGGCGTGGAAATACTCCGTCAGCCTCGATGTGGCGGGCGCGCTGCTGGAACGGCTGACCGGCCTGACGCTCGACAAGGTATTCGAACAGCAATTGCTCGGCCCGCTCGGCATGCGCGACACCGGCTTCTGGGCGAAGGACCCGGCCCGGCTGGCAGCCAATTATCTTTGGACGGCCCCCGGCACCACCACGCCGCTCACCAATCCAATCCCGGTTTCCGTGCTGGAAAAGGACGGCTTCACCACGCGGCCGCGCCTGCTGTCCGGCGGCGGCGGCATGGTCGGATCGGCGCGCGATTATGCCCGCTTTGGCCAGATGCTGCTTAACAATGGCGAATATGGCGGTAAGACCATCCTGCCGCGCGGCACCGCCCGGCTGGCCACCAGCAATCTGATGCCGCAAGGCGTGTTCTTCGAAGCCCGCAACGGCTTTGGCGCCGGTGGGCGCGTGACGCTGTTCGATACGCGCGCAACCGGGCCAAAAGCCGGCAGCCCGGCCGAGGCATACGGCTGGGGCGGCGCTGCCGGCACCTTGTTCATGGTCGATCAGGTTCGGCAGTTTGCGGTGGTGCTGATGCTGCAAACCATGGCCGATCGGCGGCTCAGCCGCGACAATGATCTTGCCGCCGCGCTGATGGCCGACGCTGATGGGCGATGACAGCGCCCGCCGGCAACAGTTGGCCCCGCCAACTGGCGCGGCTGCTGCTGGCGTTGGCCTATGCGTTTGTTGGTTATGTGCATTTGCGCAGCCCGCAAGGATTTTTGCCGATCATGCCCGATTGGGTGCCCTATCCGCGTGAAGTTGTGCTGGCGACCGGCGCGGCGGAAATTTCCGGTGCGATCGGGTTGATGATCCCGCGCCTGCGCCGCGCCGCCGCGTGGGGGCTGGCGGCCTATGCGGTCTGCGTGTTTCCAGCCAATATCAAACACGCGGTAGAAAGCATTGAGTTGTCAGGCCAGGTGCTTGGCTGGGGCTATCATGGCCCGCGACTGGTAGCCCAGCCGGTGCTGGTGTGGCTGGCGCTGTGGGCGGGCGGCATCACCAACTGGCCGTGGCGCAACCGGGCGCCGACGCCGTAAATTCTGGTTGGGTCAGCGCGGTGCCAAGCCGTTGGCGATCAGGTCATGGGCGGCAGCGGCAATCTCATCGACCGGTTGGCCGTCATCCCAAACGCCGAACTTCAGCCCCAAAAACACATTCATGCCCATGATCGCCCATGCCCGCACGTGCCAATCGCCATCGGCGATCTCACCGCGTCCGAAGGCTTGGGCTAGGCTGCTGGCATAGCTTTGGGCAACATCGACATAATGGCGGCGATAGGCATCTTCGGCCACAAAGGCGCTTTCATCGATTATTCGGTATAGCGCCTTGTGGGTGCGCACGAATTGCAGATAGGCCGCCATGCCGGCGCGTTCGCCGCTCAATCGGTCAGGCGCTGCCAGGATATGCGGCACGACATGCTCGCGCACCTGTCGGCTCATATCGGCGACCAACGCGCGAAACACCGCCTCCTTGCTGTCGAAATAGGTGTAGAAACTTCCGATGGCCACGCCGGCACGCTGGGCGATGCGGGCAATGCTGCCATCATAATAGCCGCGCACGCCAAATTCCTCGGCAGCAGCATCCAGCAGCAGCCGCAAGGTGCGTTCGCCGCGCTTGGTGCGCGGGCGCTTGTCGGTGCTGGCGCTGGGCCCGCTGTCGGTGCCAGTGCCAGTGCTGTGGGGGTGTGGCGAAACAGTCACTATTTGCCCTTAATCCCTTTTCACCAGGCCGGAAGCAGGTGAGTTGGCGCAGCCCGTAGTTGAATAGTGGTTCATGTTTCAGTATTATACTCCTCAAGCATTCACAAGACCGGCGGCCCCTGCAATCTGCGCGGCCGTCAGGCCCTGCCGGGGAGAAGACCAGATGACCTTCCACGCTCATTCACGCCGCCTGCTGCTCGCCACGGTCAGCTTGATCGCTGCCTTGCCGGCTGCTGCCCAACAGACGCCTGAAACAGCCGCCGCTGCTGCAGCAAGCGACAGCACGGCCGAAATCGTCGTGTCCGCCCGCCGCCGCGATGAGCGCCTGATTGATGTGCCCGTGGCCGTCACCGCCTTCAGCCAGGCCGATCTGGCACGGCTGCAAGCCGTTGATCTGTCGGCGCTGCAAGGCATCGCACCAAACCTGAATCTGGTGCAGGGCCGCGGTTCGGCAGCCAGCGCCAACATCTTCATCCGCGGCCTTGGTCAGCCCGATGCGTTGCAAACCTTTGATCCGGCTGTCGGCATCTATGTCGATGGCGTCTATTTCAGTCGCATTCAGGGCGCGCTGCTCGGCTTGGCCGATGTGCAGCGCATCGAAGTGCTGCGCGGCCCGCAAGGCACGCTGTATGGCAAGAACACCACGGGCGGAGCGATTTCGATCGTGTCGCGCAAGCCGGATTACACCACGGCCCGGGTCGAAGCTTCGGCGCTGTATGGCAGCTTCAATCAATTGCTGCTCAACGGCTATGCCACGGCACCGCTCATCGCGGACCGCATGGCACTGTCGCTGGCAGCACAATATGACAAGCGTGATGGCCTGGTCACCGATCCGCGCACCGGGCGCGAATATAATGACCGCGATTCGGTGACGGTGCGCGGGATCCTGCGCGCCAAGCCGGTGGACAGCCTGGAACTGCTCCTGTCCGGCGATTACAACCGCCAGCGCAACGCACTCACGCTGGGCTATCCGACCGCGCAGCTTGGCGGCATTCGCCCCATCGTGCCCAACCCTTATGGCGATTATGATTACCGCGCCTCCACCAGTTTCCGCGGCAACGAAGGTCAGCGGCTGGATCATTGGGGTGTCAGCCTGACCGCCAACTGGACACTGTCGGACAGCTTCACCGTTTCCAGCATCACGGCGTGGCGCAAGCTGGACCCGGATCTGTTCATCGATATCGATGCCAGCGAAGCCGAATTGGGCGATGTGTTCGTGGGCATCGATCAACGCCAGTTTAGCCAGGAACTGCAACTGAAGTGGGACAGCAATCGCTTTTCCGGTGTGGTCGGGCTGTTTTATCTGAATGAAAACATCAAGTCGCGGCAGGAAGCCTATGCCGATGATCTGTTCGGCCTGCCGTTCACCCGGCTGATCAACGATGATCAAACCACCAAAAGCTATGCCGCCTTTGGTCAGGCCAGCTACAAATTCACCGATGCGCTCAGCCTGACCACCGGGCTGCGCTACACCCACGAAGAACGCAGCTATGACCGGTTCACCACCACGGTTTCCAGCTTTGCGGGCCTGAATGGCCTGGCCTTCCGCTTCCCGGGCAATTTGCCGGCGCCGTTCAATCTGGACAACACCGCCGAGTTCGACGCCTGGACGCCCAGTGTGACCTTGGCCTGGAAGCCGGGTGCCAATAGCCAGATTTATGTGTCGGCCAGCCGCGGCTTCAAATCGGGCGGCTTCAATGGCCGCGCCAATGGCGTTGCCGATCTGACGCAGACGGTGAACGGCGTGCCCACGCTCGTCACCAGCTTCCGGCCGGAAACCGTGTGGACCTATGAAGGCGGCACCAAAGCCAGCTTCATGGATGGCCGCATCTATTTGGCCGGTACGGTATTTTACAGCGATTTCCGTGATTTCCAGGCGCGTGTTGGCGGCGGATCAGTTGCGTCGTTCCCGGTGCTGAACGCCGGCAAGCTGTCGATCTGGGGTGTTGAACTGGAAGCCACCGTCAAGCCAACCAAGTTTTGGAACATCCGGTCCAGCCTTGGTTATCTTGATGCCAATTATGACGAATTCAACGATGGCCGACGCGCGCCGACCTTCAGCTGCAACCCGACCGGCGCGCGCGTAACCTGCCAGCCGCCGTTTGCGCCGCCGATCACTTTCACGGTTGCGACCGATTACCGCATCCCGGTTGGCGAAGCCGGCACCATCACGCTGGGCGGCGACGCACGGTTTGTGGACAAGCATTTCCTGTCGGTGGACAATCGCCCTGGCCTGACCGAGCCGGGCTATTGGCTGGCCAACGCCTTTGTGCGCTTCGATGCGAAGGGCGGCTGGTATGTGCAGGGCGGCGTGAAGAACCTGTTCGAGGCGCTGTATCGCACTGATGGCCAAGAGTTTTCTTCGGTCGGCAATATCCAGACGGTGTATTTTGGCGATCCCCGCACCTTTAACGCGATGGTGGGTTTCAGGTTCTAATCGCAGCCGGGCGAGCGCGCACCCTGCGCGCCGACTCCGGCAAGATCGGCCAGCGAGCAAAGAAGGGCGGCCCCAACAGGCCGGCCTTCCTTTGACTCGTCTGACGTCGCGGCTTCGCCGCGCTCTTCCTTTCCTTCCTCAACACCCAAAAGCGGACTCGGCGGCTCCGCCGCCGGCCGCCCCCTTCAATAACCCCAATCCCCCTGATACACCCGCGCCATGACCGCCGCACCGCCAACAACTGACAGCGAGGCCGCCGCCGAACTCGCGCATCTGGCCAAGCAGGTTGCCCGGCACACTGCCGCCTATTTTCAACAGGATAGGCCGGAAATCAGCGACGCGGACTATGATGCCCTGGTGCAGCGCAACACCGCGTTGGAGGCGCAATTTCCGCATCTGGTGCGCGCCGATTCTCCATCAGTGCGCGTGGGCGCCAAGCCCGCAGCAGGCTTTGCCAAGATCATACATTCGCGGCCCATGCTCAGCCTGGACAATGTGTTCAGCGATGATGAAGCCCGTGAGTTTGTGGCCCGGGTGCGGCGGTTTCTGAACCTGCCGGATGATGCGGATGTGCGGCTGCGCGCCGAAGCCAAGATCGATGGCCTGTCGTGTGCGCTGCGCTTTGAACAGGGCCGGCTGGTCCACGGATCGACCCGCGGTGATGGCGCAATTGGCGAATCGGTGACCCCAAATCTGCGCGCGGTGACAGGTTTGTGCCACAATTTGCCCGTCGGTGTGCCATCGGTGACCGAGATTCGCGGTGAGGTTTATCTGAGCAAGGCCGGCTTTGCCGCGCTGAATGCGCGCCAGGCCGAAGCCGGCGGCAAGATCTTTGCCAACCCGCGCAATGCCGCGGCCGGCTCGCTGCGCCAGCTTGATCCGAGCATCAGCGCCAGCCGGCCGCTGGCCTTCATCGTGCACGGCTGGGGTGAGATGAGCGTGCTGCCCGCTGCGACGCAAAGCGAGATGATGGCGGCGATTGCGGGTTGGGGCTTTGACACCGGCAGCCTGGCGATCGGCAATGCCAGCACCGATGACTGCCTGGCCTTCACTGCCGATCTGGAGCGGCGCCGCGCCGATCTGCCGTTTGATATCGACGGCGTCGTTTACAAGGTCGAGCGGCTGGACTGGCAGGAATCGCTGGGGCAGGTGGCACGGGCACCGCGCTGGGCGGTGGCGCACAAATTTGCCGCCGAGCAAGCCGAAACCCGGCTGGAGGCCATCGATATCCAGGTGGGCCGTACCGGCGCGCTGACGCCGGTGGCGCGGCTGGCCCCGGTGACCGTGGGCGGCGTGGTTGTGACCAACGCGACGCTGCACAACGAGGATGAGATTGCCCGGCTGGATGTGCGCGTGGGGGACAGGGTGCGCGTGCAGCGGGCGGGCGACGTGATCCCGCAGGTGGTGTGCGTGGTGCCCGGCAATGGCGTGCGCGGCGCGGCTTTTGTCGTGCCCGATCATTGCCCGGTGTGCGGCGCGGCGGCCGTGCGCGAGGAAGACGGCGCGGTGCGCCGCTGCACCGGCGGGCTCACGTGTCCGGCACAGCGCCACGAACGTTTGCGCCATTTCGTCAGCCGCAATGCGCTGGATATCGAAGGGCTGGGCGGGGAGCGGCTGGAGCTGTTTGCAGCAGAAGGCCTGATCCAGGGGCCGGGCGATATCTTCCGGCTGCGCGGCCAGCGGGACGCGCTGCTGGCCTTGCCCGGCTTCAAGGACAAATCGGTCGACAAGCTGCTGGCGGCGGTCGATGACCGGCGCAGCGTCAGCCTTGATCGGTTCCTGTTTGGTCTGGGCATCCGCCATGTAGGCGAAGTGACGGCGCGCGATCTGGCCCGAGCCTTTGGCAGCGCCGAAGCGGTGGCGGCCGCAGCACTGGACGAGACAGCCATTGCGCGGCTGACCGCCGTGAACGGCATCGGCGCCGTGGTGGCGCAGGCCTTGATCGATTTCTTTGCCGAACCGCACAACCTCGACACTGTTGCCGATTTGCTGGCGCAGGTGACGCCGCGGCCATTGCCGCCAGTGCTGCAAACCGGCCTGAGCGGCAAAACCATTGTCTTCACCGGCGCATTGGCCAAATTCACCCGCGAAGCAGCCGAGGCGCAAGCGCAGGCGCTAGGCGCCAAAGTGGCCGGCAGCGTGTCAGCCAAGACCAGCCTGCTGGTTGCCGGGCCGGGTGCCGGGTCCAAGCTGGCCAAAGCGCAGGCGCTGGGCATCGACGTGCTGGATGAGGATGGCTGGCTGGCGCTGGTCGAGGCGACCTTAACGGCCGAATGAGCCGAACATCTTCATGCAAAAAACGCATGTCTGTGGTCGGTATTGCTGCACTGCACATAAAAACTGAGTCGGAATAAATAGGCTCCATCAGCCGGGAATGGTCCTGGATGAAACAACAGGAGCATCGCCATGAAGGTCATCCCGACCGAATATGAGCCGCAGGTGCGCGCTGTGCCAGCCGGTGAAAACCAGCCTGCAACCAGCAGCCTGCCCAGCATGATCAAGCGTCGCCGCCGTGTGAGCTTGATTCCAGCAGCGGTAGACACCCGTCTGTTCCACGCGCTTTAGGGCGCTGGAACAGGGGGATTTCCTTACAAAATCAGTGCGTTTTGCGCACCAGCACCAGGCAGGGCCATTCGCCCCGCCGGTCCATCGCGCCGGCCGGGATCATCCCGTGCCGGCGATAGGCGTTGGCCACTGCGCGCTGCTGGCTATCGAGCAGACCGGCAAGCACCAGATGCCCGCCCGGCGCGATCACTGCGCTCAAATCGCGCGCCAGGGCGATCAGCGGCCAGGCCAATATATTGGCCAGCACCAGATCATAAGGCGCGCGCTGGCGCAGCGATGGCGCGTGCACACCCGCTGCGACCGCCAGAGCAATGCGCCCAGCGCATGCACCTGCGGCAAAATGGTTCAACGTCAGATTTTCGGCGGCGACGCTGATGGCGATGGGATCATTGTCGCTGGCGATGGCCCGCGCGGCGCGATTGGCACGAACGGCGGCCATGGCCAGCACACCGGTGCCGGTGCCGATATCAGCGATATTGCTGTAACGATGCGCCTTGGAAAGCCGGGCAATCGCCGCCAGGCAGCCGTGGGTGGTGGCATGCTGGCCGGTGCCAAAGGCCAATCCAGCCTCGATCTGCAGCGGCCAGTCACCGGGGCGAACGGCATCGCGGTGATTGGCGGTGTGCACGACAAACCGCCCGGCGCGCACGGGCTCCAGCCCGCGCTGCGACATGGTTGTCCAATCGGCGTCCGCCAATTCAGCGACCGTGACGCCAGATGCCGACGCGAACAGGCCGGTGATCAGCGCGACGGCAGCCGCATCCGGTTGGGTATTGAAATAGGCGGTGAACAGCCAGGCATCGGGTTGCGCCGGATCAGGCTCCTCAACGTTCAGGCTGGGCGGATCGTCAAAAAGATCGGCCATATCTGGCAGGCGGGGGAAGGCTTCGGCATCGGCGCGGTTGCACCAGAATTGCAGGGTCCAGCTCATGCCGGCTGTACAGCGTGACCGTCCCAGACATGGCTGCAGCGCAGCGCGGCGGCATTGTCGTCCGGCAACAGCGCCGCCACGGTGATCCAGCCATCGGCGCGCAGTTGCGCACCATCACTGACCGGCGTGCCGACGGGCAGCAGCAGGCGCTGCGGCTGGTCCTGGCCCAAGCCCAGATCAACCAGGCCATCGACATACAGCGAAAAGCCCACCGCGGTTTCGCTGCGGCCATCTGGATGCGCCACCAGATAGGCGCCGCCGCGGCCCACCTCGGCCATCAGCCCGGCACCAAACAGCGAAAAGCCCAGCCAGGTCTGATATTCAAAGCCGTGGCGCTCGGTGGGATCCAGCGTGACATTGACCGCGTGCAGGCCAGCCGCCAGTGCCGTAATCGCGTCCAGCCGAGCGACCACCGCTGCTGGAAGATCAAGCAATTTCAATGCCGAGATTGCAGCGGGCGCTGGCCCGGCTGCCGCGATCAACGGCACAAAGGCATCGGCCCTGGCGCGGCGCAGCGCCCCGATATCCTTGCCGTCCAGCCACGCCTGCACCTGGCCCAGGCTGGCATCACCCAGCGGCCAGCCGGCGGCGGCAAGATCGGCGACCAGCGACGGCATGGTCAGATCGACACTCAGGCCGGGCAGGCCGGTGGCGGCCAGCGCTTCGATCGCCACGGCCAGCACCTCGGCCACGGCGGCGCTGCCGTCGCTGCCGATCAATTCGGCCCCGGCCTGGGTGCGTTCGCGTTCGGGGCTGAGCTGATCGCCGCGCACGCGCAGCACCGGCCCGGCATACATCAGCCGCAGCGGCCGTGCGGCCTGCGCCAGCCGGGTGACGGCAATGCGGCCGACCTGCCCGGTCATGTCACTGCGCAGCGCCAGCGTGTGCTGTGAGACCGGATCGGTAAAGCGCAGCCTTTCGCGGCCTTCACCGCTGGCCAGGCTGGTTTCATATTCGGCCAGCGGCGGCGCCACACGTTCATAGCCGTGGCTGGCGCACACGGCGGTGAGGGTGCGCACCAGGCTGGCAAGCGCCTGCGCCTGCGGCGGCAGCCGATCGCGCAAGCCCTCGGGAAGCAGGCCGAAACTGGTCATGCAAATTTCAGCCCGCT
>NZ_JBBATR010000008.1:18584-19818 GCF_040398645.1 Sandarakinorhabdus sp. | reverse complement strand
TTGGTGTTGCCAAACAGCGTTCCCGCTACGCTGCGCGGGCCATTGGCGGTTTGCACCGTTACGCGCAGCAGGGTGTGGTAATCGGTTTCGCGGTCGTGGCGCACTTCGGCGATATCGATTTCGCGCTCGCGGGCCAGGAACGGCGCGTTGACCATGTTGACCGTGTCGCTGTGCGTTCGCATCAGGCCCGCCAGCACGGCCGCCGTGATCGGCTTGATGTTCAATTGCGCTGCAGCACCTTCCACTTCGACGCGCACCGATTTGATGCCATCATTGTCGAGCTGCCCAACCAAGCTGCCCAGCCGTTCGGCCAGCGCCATGTAAGGCTTCAGGCGCGGCGCTTCTTCGGCCGACAGCGATGGCATGTTGAGCGCGTTGGTGACGCCGCCGGTCAGCAGGAAATCGCTGAGCTGCTCGGCCACCTGGATGGCGACATTCACCTGCGCTTCGTCGGTGGAGGCGCCAAGATGCGGGGTGGAGATGAAATTGGGCGTGCCGAACAGCGGCGATGTCTTGGCTGGCTCTTCGGCAAACACATCGAGGGCGGCGCCGCCGATATGGCCGCTGTCGAGCAGTTCCTTCAGCGCCGCTTCATCGATCAGGCCGCCGCGCGCGCAATTGACGATGCGCACGCCGGCTTTGGCCTTCAGCAGATTTTCACGGCTCAGGATATTGCGCGTGCTGTCGGTCAATGGGGTGTGCAGGCTGATGAAATCGGCATGGCTGAGCAGTTCATCCAGCGTCACCTTGGTCACGCCCATGTTTTCGGCGCGTTCCGGGGTGAGGAAGGGATCATAGGCGATCACCTTCATCTTCAGGCCCAGCGCGCGATCGGCCACGATGCTGCCAATGTTGCCGGCCCCGATCAGGCCCAGCGTTTTTGCGGTGACTTCCACGCCCATGAAGCGGTTTTTCTCCCACTTGCCGGCCTGGGTGGAGGCATCTGCCTCGGGCAATTGCCGGGCCAGCGCAAACATCAGCGCGATGGCATGTTCGGCAGTGGTGATGCTGTTGCCGAACGGGGTGTTCATCACCACGACGCCCAGCGCCGACGCCGATGGAATGTCGACATTGTCGACGCCGATGCCAGCGCGGCCGACGACTTTGAGATTGGTGGCCGCAGCCAGGATTTCCTTAGTCACCTTGGTGGACGAGCGGATGGCGAGGCCATCATATTGGCCGATGATCTTGATCAGCTCGTCCTTGGACAGGCCGGTGATTTCATCGACTTCGA
>NZ_JBBATR010000008.1:9715-18484 GCF_040398645.1 Sandarakinorhabdus sp. | reverse complement strand
GCGCCAATGTCGTAGGCGGCATGCTCTTTTTCCAGCAGCGCCACGATGGCCTTCACCTGATCTTCCGCCAGGCCGGGCAGCACCAGGCAGACGCTGGTGTTGGAGCGGGTGGCGGGATCGGCCGCCAGATGCGCCGCCCATGGCCGGCTTTGCACCCAGGCATCGAGCGCGGCGGCATTGGCATCGGCGCGGGCCTTCAGGGCTTCAAGCCCACCGAGGCCATCGGCCCACAACAGCGCATCGATATAGTCTTCGACCGCCAGCATCGACGGCGTGTTGATGGTTTCGCCAATGAACAGCCCTTCGGTTAGCTTGCCCTTGGCCACCAGCCGGAAGATCTTTGGCAGCGGCCACGCCGGCGTGTAGGTTTCCAGACGCTCGACGGCGCGCGGGCCGAGGATCAGGATGCCGTGGCCGCCTTCGCCGCCCAGCACCTTTTGCCAGCTGTAGGTGAGCACATCGGCCTTGGCCCAATCGACATCCTGCGCAAACACCGCGCTGGTGGCATCGACAAAGGTCAGGCCGGCGCGGTCGTCCGGGATCCAGTTATAATCCGGCACGCGCACGCCCGATGTGGTGCCATTGGCAGTGAACAGCACATCATGGCTGAAATCTACCGTGGCCAGATCAGGCAGTTCACCATAAGGCGCGGTGATAACGGTCGGGTTTAATTTCAACTGCTTGACGGCATCGGTGACCCAGCCTTCGCCAAAGCTTTCCCAGGCCATCGCCGTGACCGGGCGGGCACCGAGCATCGTCCACATCGCCATTTCATAGGCGCCCGTGTCGCTGGCGGGAACGATGGCGATGCGGTGCGTATCGGGCACACCAAGGATTTTGCGGGTGAGATCGATAGCGAGCTTGAGGCGCGCCTTGCCGAGCTTTGACCGGTGCGAGCGGCCTAGCGATTCGGTTTGGAGCTGGCTGGCTGTCCATCCGGGGCGCTTGGCGCAGGGGCCGGACGAAAAATAAGGACGCGCCGGAAGCGCGGTTGGTCGGCTAGTCATATTCTCTCCTCACAGAGAGCGCGCGCCGCGTTGGGACGGCGTGGCCCGTGGCCGCCAATAGGCGCTTGCGGCGAAGGGTCAAGCGGATTCGGCCGCAGGCGCGTTACTCCAGCGCCGCCACGATGGCCCGGCCCAGCGGCACGAAATGGCGGTTGCGTTCTTCAAGTTCTGATTTGGCAGCAAAGAGATAGGCTGTGAGCCAGATCGGCCGGGCGCCAAGGGCATTGGGGGGCGGGGTGATGATCGAAATGATGTTGCGCGCCCGCCACGATCCGGCGCCGGTCTTGTTGGCCTCAACCCAGCCCGGCGGCAGTGCGGCGCGAATCATGGTATCGGCAGTCTGGCTGGCGGCCATCCAGGCCAACAGCTGCGCGCGCGATTGCGGTGATAGCCAGCGGTCCGTCAGCAAGCGCTGGCATGTCGCCAGCATGGCGGCCGGCGTGGTGGTGTCGCGCGAGTCGCCGGGGGTTTCATTGTTCATCTCAGGCTCGCTGCGGTCCAGCCGTGTGATCGTGTCGCCGCCGCGGCGCAGCCAGGCGGTCAGGGCTGCCGGCCCGCCGATACGGGCCAGCGCGATATTTGCAGCAGGATTGTCCGACAGCGTGACCATGGCCTGCGCCAATTCCTGCAGGCTGGCATCGCTGCCGATGCGCGGGCGGGTGAACGGCGCGGGGTTCAACATATCTTGGGCGCGCACCGGCAGCTGGTCAGTCATGCGCCATTCGCCGCGATCAGCGCCGTGCAGCAGGCGCGCCGCCAGCAGCAGCTTGAATGTCGAGCACATCGGGAAGCGCGTATTGGCCCGGTGCGCGAAGCGTGCGCCGCTTCCGGTGTCATGCAGCGCGATGCCGATAGGCCCGCCCGCGTCACGCTCAATCAGCGTGATAGCGCGGCGCAGGTCAGCGAAACGATCAGCGGCGGAAAAGGCAGGGCTCGCTGCCAACACAGGCAGGGCGGAGATCAACTGGCGGCGGTCAAACATCTGGAGCAATCCGCGGGCATCGGGGCGGCAGCGGCCGGGCTGCAGTTGACGTCGCACGGGCGATGGCGTCTCGTCAATGTGCACAGGACAAGGAAGCTGGGGATGATCGACTGGACAGGGCAGTACGTGCTGGTGACAGGGGCGGCCAGTGGCATCGGCCGGGCGTTGGCGCTGGCCCTGGGCCAGCGCGGGGCGCTGGTAACCGCGGCGGACATCAATGCTGACGGCGCGGAGCAAACAGCATTACTGTGCGGCGGCCAACCAATCGTACTTGATCTGGCGGATACTGCGGCAGGGCCAGCGGCGGTGGCTGCGCTCGCGGCGCACCATGGCCGGCTGGATGCGGTGTTTGCCAATGCCGGCATCGGCCACACGCGCCGGCTGCTGAAGGCCGATCTTGATGATCCCGGGCTGGCCCGGCTTTGGGAAATCAACATGCTAGGCCCTACGCGGCTTGCACAGGCGCTGGTGAACGCAGCCGAAGCCGGCGGCTGGCGGGCGCGGATCGTCATCACCGGTTCGGAAAACAGCCTTTCGCTGCCGCCTTCGATTCAGAATTACGGCAATGGCCTGTATGCAGCTTCCAAACATGGTGTGCTGATTTTGGCTGAATGGCTGGCCACCGAAACGCACAATGCCAAAAAGCCACTGGATGTGCATGTATTGCTGCCCGGCGGCGTTTACACGGGGATGACAGCAGCCGGGCTGGGGCCTGATCCTGCGCACTGGCCAGCCGATATGGGGATCATCATGCCAGCACGCGCTGCCGAAATCTGCCTGCAGGGGATTGATTTGGGGTTGTTTTATATCCCCACGCACGCGCATCTGATGGCTGACATGGCTGGGCGCTCAGATGGTGTGGCGGCGGCCACGGCGGCGCTCGGGCTGACGAAAACGCCGTGACTCAAGGCGAAGCAGCGTCTATCGCCCGGCGCCATTTGCAAGCGAGTAGCCCGTGATGACACCGCCCAGCCTGCCCGAGCCTATTTTTGCCACCGCCGCCGAAGAGGCGCTGCTGGCCAACACGCCGACCGCAGTGCCGCAGACCGAGCATCCCGCCTACCGCCTGGCCTTTCAGGACGCGGATTTCCTGCTGCGTGAGGATTTGCGCCCGGTGCGGTTTCAGCTGGAATTGATGAAATCCGAGCTGGTGCTGGCCGAAGCCGGCATCGATTCAACCTTTGTGTTCTACGGCTCGGCGCGCATTCCTGCCCCGGATGCGGTGCCGGCCTTGGTGGCGGCCGCCACCACGCCGCAGCAGCGCGCGGTTGCGGATCGGTTGGCGGCCAAGGCGCATTATTACGATGTCGCCCGCGATCTGGCGCGCACCGTTTCCAGCCACAGCGATGGTGGCAAGCGTATTTTTACCGTGTGCTCCGGCGGCGGGCCGTCGATCATGGAAGCGGCCAACCGCGGCGCCTGGGATGCGGGCATGCCGTCCGTTGGCCTCAATATCATCCTGCCGCACGAACAATTGCCCAATCCCTATGTCACGCCCGGCCTGTCGATGCAGTTTCACTATTTCGCGCTCCGCAAAATGCATTTCCTGATGCGCGCTAAGGCGGTGGCGGTATTTCCCGGCGGGTTCGGCACCTTCGACGAATTGTTCGAACTGCTCACGCTGGTGCAAACCGGCAAGGTCGCGCCGTTGCCGATCCTGATTTATGGCCGCGCGTTCTGGACCAAGGTTGTCAATTTCGAAGCCTTGGCCGATGAAGGCGTGATTGCGCACAGCGATCTTGATCTGCTGCATTTCGTCGAAACCGCCGACGAAGGCTGGTCAATTGTCAGGGCACACTACGGGCTATAGTCTGCACCATCAATACTGGAGCATTGGGTGGTCGCGACAGTCGTTTCAGTTGCCCGCAGCGGCAGCCATGAATTTTCAAAACAACCCGCCGCCGCGATCGAGATTGTCGCGGGCCACGGCGTGCGCGGCGATGCGCATTTCGGCGTCACCGTGCAGCATCGCTCGCGGGTCGCTGCCGATCCTACCCAGCCCAATTTGCGGCAAGTGCATCTGATCCATGCCGAATTGTTCACCGAGCTTGCGGCCAAGGGCTTTGCCATCGGCCCGGCTGACCTTGGCGAGAATATTACCACAGCGGGCATCGATCTGCTCGGCTTGCCGCGCGGCACCATGCTGTGCATCGGCCGCGACGTGCGCCTGGCAGTAACCGGCCTGCGCAATCCCTGCGCCCAGATCGAGGCCTATCGCAGCGGCCTGCTCGCAGCGGTGCTGGACAAAGGCCCCGGCGGCGCGATCATCCGCAAATCCGGCATCATGGCCATCGCGGTGGTGGGCGGCAGCGTGCGGCCCGGCGATCCAATCGAAATAATGCTGCCGCCGCTGCCGCATCTGCCACTCGAACGCGTCTGATGCGGGCAGACACGGGCGCAATTCGCGCCTTATGCAGCAAGACTGGCTTATGCAGCCGGCGCTGCGGCAACATCGGCCTCAGCGGAGGCGGCAGCCGGCGCGGTTTCTTCCACCGGCACGACGGGCAGCGGCAGCGGGCTGGCGCTCTGGCTGTTCAGCCATGCGATAACCGCCGCCCGGTCTTCGGGCTTGCTGATGCCGGCAAAGCTCATCTTGTTGCCCGCGGCATAGGCCTTCGGGCTTTTCAGCCAACCCCACAGCGAGTCAAAATCCCAGACCTTGCCCTTCATGCCGCCCAGCGCCGCCGAATAGTTGAAGCCCGCCTTGGCGCCGATCGGGCCGCCCACCACACCGTGCAGATTGGGCCCAGTGCCATTGGCACCGCCAGCCGCCGCGTTGTGGCAGGCAGCGCATTTCTTGAACACCGCTTCGCCCTTGGCCGCATCTGCCGATGCCAGGAAGAACGCTGCCGGCTTTTCAGCTTCAACAGCCGGGCCAGCTTCGGCGGCTTCTTCACCGCCGGCAACTTCGTAGCCGGGCTTTTCCGGCAGGTGGCGGGCAAACATTTCATCACTGACGATGGCCACGCCCAACACCGCAACCATACCGGCCAGCACACCACCGAAAATCTTGTTCAATTCAAAACTGTCCACGTCACGGCTCCACTGGTGCGGGCCGGCGCAAGGCAGTGTGCCACGCGGCCTCGGAATGCGCTTCGATTATGAAATTGTGCGGCGTCCTGCAAGCATTTGCTTGTTGCATCGCACTATAATAACCAGCGGCAATGAGCAGCAGTTACCCACCGTTGGCCCAAGCCCTTGTCGATACGATGGTCACGGCCGCCGATGCGGAGCCGCAGCGCGCCGTGGCCTTTCAGGGGGCACCCGGCGCCTACAGCCACCAGGCCGTGCGCGAGACATTTCCCGATGCGTTGCCGCTGCCCTGCGCCGGTTTTGAAGATGCCATCGAAGCCGTCCAGGCCGGCCGCGCCGGCTGTGCGGTGATTCCGATTGAAAACAGCTTGCACGGCCGCGTCGCCGATATGCATTTCCTGCTGCCGGAATCCGGCCTGCGCATCGTGGGCGAACATTTCGTGCGGGTGCGCCACTGCCTGCTTGGGCTCGGCACCCAGGCGCAATTGCGGGAGGTGAAAAGCCATCCGCAGGCGCTGGGCCAGGTGCGCCGGCATTTGCGCAGCTGGGGCATCGCGCCGGTGCAGTTTTTCGATACGGCTGCCGCTGCCGCTGCCGTGGCCGGGGATGGAGATGCAGCGGTTGGTGCCATCGCCAGCCGACTGGCCGGCGCGCTCTATGGCCTGAACATCCTGGCCGAAGGGGTGGAGGACGCCGATCACAACACCACCCGTTTTGTGGTGCTGGCGCGGGAGGCCAGCCAGCCGGCGGCGGGGGTGGCCGCGATGACCAGCTTCAATTTTGAAGTGCGTTCGGTGCCAGCGGCGTTGTTCAAGGCGTTGGGCGGCTTTGCCACCAACGGCATCAACATGACCAAGCTGGAATCCTACCTGCGGGACGGCAAATTTTCGCAGGCCGAATTCTATGCTGAAATCGAAGGATCGCCGGCCGATCCAGCAGTAGCGCGCGCGTTTGATGAACTGGGCTATTTTACCAATTGGGTGAAAATCATTGGCACCTATGCCAAGGCCAGAGACCGCGAAGCTTGACCGTTGCGCTTCAGGGCGCCCGCAGCAAGCGCACCAATGCCTTGCCGAAGCGGCGTTCGACCAGCAGCTCCCAGCTTGTGGGCAGTGCTTCGCCAGCCGCGCTTTCGACGCTGACCAGCGCGCCCGGCGCAATCCAGCCGCGTTCGGCCAGATGCGCCAATGCTGGCTGCGCAAAGCCCGAATCGTAGGGCGGATCGACAAACAATATGTGGCTGGCCCGCGCCGTGTTGCCTAGCGCCGATACCGGTGACTGGCGAACATCGCCGGTCGCGCCCATTGCTGCGAGATTGACCCGAATGGCGCGAACGGCGGCAGCATCATTGTCGACAAAACAGGCCGATGCTGCGCCGCGGGACAGCGCCTCCAGGCCCAGCGCGCCCGTGCCGGCAAACAGATCGAGCACGGCCAGCCCTTCAAAGGTGCCGAGCCGGCTGGCCAGCATCGAAAAAATTGCTTCGCGGGCGCGGTCGCTGGTCGGACGGGTGCCCTCCCCAGGCGGCGCAATCAGGGCGCGGCCCCGCCAACGGCCGGAGATGATGCGCATCAGGCCTTCGCTGGGGCTGGCTTTGGTGCTGATTTCTCAGCCCTTGGCGAATTTGCCTTCAGCATGGCCATCAGCGTCTCAACATCACTTTGCGGAATCTCGTCGGCTGCCCGCGGCGGCAGATCATCAAGGCCGATGGGGCCATAGGCCACCCGGATCAGGCGATTGACCTGCAGTCCGATATGCTCGAGCACCCGGCGCACTTCGCGGTTCTTGCCTTCGCGGATGGTGACGATCAACCAGAGATTGTGGCCGGTCTTGCGTTCGATATCAGCCAGCACCGGCCCATAATGCATGCCATCGATGGTGGCGCCGTCCGCGAGGCTTTCGAGCGCCTGCTGCGTGACTTCGCCAAAGGCGCGCACCCGGTACACGCGCGGGATGTTGGAGGAGGGCAATTCCAGCGCGCGTTTCAATTCGCCATCGGTGGTGAGCAGCAGCAGGCCTTCGGTGTTCATGTCCAGCCGGCCTACTGGCACCACGCGCGGCAGGTCGGGCGGCAGGATGTCCATGATCGTCGGGCGGCCGGCGGGATCGCGCGCGGCGGTAAGAAATCCGGCGGGCTTGTGGAAGCGGTACAGGCGCGCCGGCGCGATGCCGGCCACGGCCTGGCCGTCCACCGTCACGCCGCGCAAATTGCTGATGTTCAGCGCCGGTGAGGTCAGCTTGGTGCCATCGATCTCGATGCGGCCCTCTCCGATCATCCGTTCAATATCGCGCCGGGAGGCGACGCCGGCGCGTGCGAGTGCCTTGGCGATGCGCTGCGGCGTTACATCGGTCACGCGTTCGGGCGGCGGCACCCGCTTGATTTTTGGTGCGGGATCGCTGCGAGCCGGTCGGCCGGTGACGGGCCGGCCGGGGCCGCTGCTTGGCCGCGCGCTGGCGGGTTGCGGCGGCGCTGATCGCGGACCGGGGCTGCTGCGCTGCGGCCGGGCAGGGCGGTCGCCGCGCGGTTGGCGTTCTTCCCGGAACGGGCTGTCCGTGCGCTGTGGATTGCCTTCGCGGGACGGTTGATCGCCGCGTGCAAAGCGGCTGGCCCGAACCGGCCGGGCACCTTGGGGCGGGCCACTAGCGCGGGGCGGGCGGCCATCGAGATCGGTGTGGCTGTCGCGGTCCCGGTCGGGGCGGTTCATTCGTCCGCTGGTTGGTGTACGCCTGTCAGCGCGCACGCCCGTTTCCCCGCGCTGCGGCGGACGATCGCTGCGTTGCGGGCGCTCGGCGCGCGGTGGGCGATCACCGCGCATCGGGCGTTCATCCCGCCCATCGGGACGATTGCCCGGCGCGGCGCGTTCAGGCCGGGCGCCGGCCCGGGGCCTGTCGCTGGGGCCAGTGCGGGCGGCGTCACGGTCTGGTCTGGTTCGGCCAGTGTCGGCGGGATCATTGTAAAATCGTTTGGCAGCCGGACGCCGATCACTGTCGCGCGATGACGATACGGGCCGATTGCCAGTGGGTTTGCGTGGTGGAGGCATGGTCACCCCATGCGCTTGGTGCGCCCTGCTGTCCAGCAGCGCCCCAACAGCAAAAGGGCCAGCGTTTCCGCCGACCCCTTCACCAATCAATTGCTCAAACCAATCAGAATTTGAACTGCACGCCGCCGTAGAAGAAGCGGCCGGTGTTGGTGAAGATGGCCGAATCAACACCATCAGCCAGGATCAAATCAAGCGGCGGCAGCTGGTCGAAGATATTGTCGACGCCAACATAAGCCGAAATGCCCTTGTAAACCTTGGCCGTGAAGCGCGCATCCGAATAGGTGATCGCCGGGTAATAAACCTGCGGGAAACGATCGAGGTTTTCAGGCGGGCGGCCCTGTTCGCTGTTCTGGTCACGCCAGGTGCCGATGGTCTGCTTGCTCAGATAGCGCGCCGTGTACAGCAGGTCGAAGCCCTTGTAGCCGACGGTCAGGTTGAGCTGGCCATTCAATTCCGGGTTGCCGAGCGTGGCATGTTCGCGGGTCAGGCGGTTCGGCTCGGTGATCGACGTGTAGATGTGGCGCTTCAGCAGCACCGAAACCAACGTGCGCACGCTCAGGCGCCAATCCTCACCGAATTTTGTTGTGTAGCCCAAATCAACGTCAACGCCCTTGGTCAGCTGGCGCGCATAGTTGAATGGCCCGGTGATGAACGATGCGCCAGTGGCCGTGAGTGGGAATTCCGCGCCGCCATGACGAACGTTGGC
>NZ_JBBATR010000008.1:0-9615 GCF_040398645.1 Sandarakinorhabdus sp. | reverse complement strand
CGCGGTGGGTTGAACGGTGCGATGGCATTCAGGAAGGTCAGGCCAGAGCGGGTGACTTCATCGAAGCTAGAGAAGCTGCGTTCCTGGCGCCATTCGCCGCCAACCGAGAAGGCCACCGGGCCGCCCGGCAGTTCAAACAGTTTGCCGAGATCGCCAGACACGTTGCCAACGACGTTATACTGCTCGGTCCACTGCCGGCGGCTGGAGACGTGGCCAACATAGGCCAGCGCATCTTGCTGCGGCGCGCCCAGGCCGAACAGATTTATCGGGCGGCAGGCCGGATCATCGTTGGTGGTGATGGCGTCGTTGTTGATCGAGCAGACGATCGCGCCAGCTGCGTTGCGCACGGCGTTCACCGAATTGGTGAAGCGGGTCGTTTGGACGTTGCCGCGGGTTTGATAGAAGGTATCAACCCGGCCGAAGTTCAGCGCTACGCTGTAGCTCCAGGTATCGAGGAAGCTGCCCTGCGCACCCACCACGAACCGCATCAGTTCACGGCTGTGGTTCTCACCACGGCCACCAAAATCGATGTTGAAGCGGCTGATGTTGAAATTGCCGCTGGCCGGCAAGCTGGTTGTCAGCAGGTCACGGGCCTGCTGGGTCAGGAACGGATTGCTGACATTCAGGGTCGGGTTCAGCGCGCCGGACGAGAAGGTCGGCTGGCCTTCCTGCAAGGATTCGGTGCGCACCCACTTGGCTTCGAAATAGGGGCGGAACGCATCCGACACTTCGTAGCTGCCGATCAGGTTGGCAGCATAACGCGTGTTGCCGATCTGCATCAGGCCGGTTTCACGCAGCGTGGAGCCAAGGCCGCCTTGCGCATTGCCCGATCCGAACGGACGGAAATCGCGAGTAACCGAATTGAGCACAAGATTGCCGTTTGGCTGGAACACGAACACATTGCCGAATTGCGAGGTGTTGGTGGAGTTGAAGACGCCGCCGCAATTGAGGGTGGCACGCGCGCCGGGGGCGACGCCCTGGCAGGCCGATGTGTAGGCACCGCCGGTGGAAATGCCAATGTTCTTGATGCCGGTGGTGAAGGTGGTGTCAAACGTCCCGTCGCCGCCCGGCAGTTCGCCGCCGCCATTGGGGCCGGTGGTGCCGGTGTTCTGCACCAGCTGGAATTGTGAACGGCCCGATACGGCGCCAGTGTTGCTGCGGTCCGAGAAAAACAGTGGGTCGCTCTTGTTGTACTCAACCGACGCCGCAATGTTGCCGCGGCCACCGCCAAAGTTGGTGCCGGCGGTCAGGGTGGCAAGATATTGGTTGGAATCGCCGCGCGACGAGGTGCCGGCCTGCACGCGGCCGGTGATGCCCTGGAAATCGCGCTTGAGCACGAAGTTGACAACGCCGGCGATGGCATCGGAACCGTAAACCGACGAGTTGCCGCCGGTAACGATGTCAACACGCTCAATCAGATCGACCGGGATGGTGGACACATCGACGGTCTGCGCGCCGGGCTGCGACGACACGTGGCGAAGACCGTTCTGAAGAACCAATGTGCGCGCCGTGCCCTGGCCGCGCAGATCGAGGATCGACAGACCGGCGGTGCCAATGAAGCGGCCCGAGTTCTGGCTGGTGAAGGTCGGACGGAACTGCGGCAGCAGGGCCAACCGGTCACCGATGTTGACGCTACCGCTTTGCAGCAGTTCGCCAGCATTGAGCGACACCACCGGCACGGTGCCATCAATGCCTTCGCGCGCAATGCGCGAGCCGGTGACGACCATCATCTCGGCTGCAGGTTCCTCAGCGCCCTGCGCGACCTTGGTGCCGGATTGATCCTGATCTTGGCCTGCAAAGGCCGGAACAGCAGCGATGGCCAAGGCGGATGCCCCAGCAAGAATCATTGAACGCATGAGAGCCCCTCATTTGCGGTTGAAAGTCCACATGACCAAATCGTGACAGGATGAAAAGGCCAGAGTCGCTTAAGTTGTCAGGCGGCGACATTGGACGTTGAACCTGTTGTAAAATTGCATCAGGCTGGCCCCGCTCCAAGCTACACAACAGGCATTGCCCTGCCGCCAGCCTTGCGCTAACCGGACACGCAGTGCCCTTGTGGTGGAATTGGTAGACGCGTCCGACTCAAAATCGGATGGAGAAATCCGTGCTGGTTCGAGTCCGGCCAGGGGCACCAATCTTTACTATTCCTAGACATTGTTCCGATGTCTAGGCATGTCCTAATGGGCTGAACCGCGTTGATGTCCGGCGCGGACAACGAGGGCGAAAACATTAGTTTTCCGACAGGCCGAGGCGTCTGCCATACAATCCTGAGCCGCGTTCGAGCAAACTGTTCGACATACCGGGTCGGAATGCTTTTTCGCACGGAAAGGCTTCGGTCAGGGTATTCCGCAGATGTTTGTTGGCTATGAGCGAATTTCTGCCGACAGCGGCTGGCAACCTCCTGATCCGGGGTGTTGTGACGACCGGTTTAATCCGCCAATGGAAAGACTGACGACGGGACAAACTTCGCACGGGAGCGTCCGCGGTCTTCCGCTCTGGTCAAGCAAGGCTTAAGCACCGTCGTGCCTATGTACCCAGTGTCAGCACCTTCATTCGATGCCGAATTTCGCGCCGCGCTGTTGACTTTGTTCGAATGGCGCCGCGATGTTCGGCAATTCCGCTCTGATCCGCTGCCGCCGGGGCTGTTGGCGGAACTGCTGGAAACGGCGGCGCTGGCCCCCTCGGTGGGGCTTAGCCAGCCGTGGCGGTTCATTATCGTGGACGACCCGGCACGCCGCGCCGCGGTGAGTGATGATTTCGAGACGTGCAACGTTGCCGCGCTTACCGGCGAGGCCGTGGACTGGGCAGCGCGTTATGCCGGGCTCAAACTTGCAGGGCTCGACCAGGCCCCCTGTCATCTCGCGGTATTTGCCGACTCCAACCCGGCGCAAGGTGGCGGCCTTGGCCGCGGGACCATGCCGCAGACTGCGGTATGGTCTGCGGTCATGGCGGTGCATACGCTATGGCTTGCGGCTCGCGCCGCCGGCCTTGGTGTTGGTTGGGTCTCGATACTCGATCCAAACGCCGTCGCGCGTATCCTCAATGTCCCGGCAGAGTGGGCCTTTATCGGATATTTTTGCATCGGCTGGCCGCAAACTGAGGAACGCACGCCCGAGCTTGAACGCGAAGGCTGGGAACAACGGCAGCCGCCGGTAATCATTCAGCGTTAAACTCGGCTATTTCAGCCGAAGCGAAAGCCCGGCCGCAACGAAATGCACCGTGTCCGCCAGCGCGGCGATGGCCTGATGCAAGCGTCCGACATCGTCGCGAAAGCGCCGTGCCAGGGCGTTGTCGGGCACGATGCCGAGGCCGACCTCGTTGCTGACCAAGATGATCGGGCCGGTTGCGGCGCCGATGGCCGCCAGCAGATCGGTTGCCTCGGCACTCGCGTCCGCATCGGCAAGCAACAGGTTGCTCGACCACAGCGTGAGGCAATCGACCAGCACGATATTGCCGGTTATTGCCTCGCGTCCGACCGCTGCCGGCAAGTCCAGCGGGCAATCCACGGTGCGCCAGCGCGGCCCACGGTCGGCGCGGTGGCGCTGGATGCGGTCCGCCATTTCAGTATCGAAGGCCTGTCCCGTCGCCAGATAGACCAGCGCACCCGATTGCGCTTCGGCAAGCTGTTGCGCCAGACGGCTTTTCCCCGACCGGGCGCCGCCGAGGAAAAACGTCACGTTGTTTGTCGTCACGCTTGCCCTTTCATCGTTACCTGAATATCGAGCCTATGCGACAGGTTTCCAGAAATGGAAATAATAGGGAACCCGGGAGCAGGCTTCATGCCTGCAATCCGGGGCTGTGCCCGCAACTGTGACCGGTGAGCGGTCGCTCCAAATGCCACTGGCGGCGCAAGCTGCTGGGAAGGCGGAGCGGACGCGATGACCCGGGAGCCAGGAGACCTGCCTGTCGCGGTCGGTCCTTTGTCCTGACGGGGTGTTCGGGATGATCGAGGGTAACCTCGCGCGGGCGGCATCGTAGGAGGTGGCGCGCGTGAAGGGTTTCGGCCGTTTCGCAAGACTGCATGACCGTGCCCGCCGGGTGCGCTTCCTCCCGTTGTTCAACACGGAGGTTCCATGCGCTTTTCCACTGCTCTCTTGATTACCACCGGCCTTACCGCTTCGTCGTTTGCACCAGCAATGGCACTTGATGCGCCGGATACCATTGTCGTTACCGCCAACCGGTCGCCGCAACCGCTGTCGCGCGTCGGCCAATCGATCAGCATCGTCGATTCCGCCGAACTCGCGCGCCGCCAGACGGCAAGCGTCGTCGATATCCTGCGCACCTTGCCGGGTGTGTCGATCGCCCGAAATGGCGGGATCGGCACCTCGACATCGGTGTTCATCCGCGGCGCCGACAGCGACCAGACCGTGACATTGATCGACGGCGTCAAGCTCAACGATCCGTCGTCACCCGGCGGCGGCTTCAACTTCGGCAATCTGCTAGTCGGCAATATCGACCGCATCGAAGTGCTGCGCGGCTCGCAATCGGTGCTTTGGGGCAGCCAGGCCATCGGCGGCGTGATCAACATGATTACCCGCCCGCCGACTGAAACACTCGCGGCCAATCTGCGCGGCGAATATGGCTACCGCGACACGGCACAGCTTGTCGGCAATGTGTCCGGCAAGGCCGGGCCGCTTTCCGCCAGCGTCGGGGCGGGGTATTTCCGCACCGATGGCATCTCGGCGTTCAGCGAAGCCCGTGGCGGCACCGAACGCGATGGCTATGAAAACTACGGCGCCAATGCCAATTTCAACCTGGCGATCAACAACGCCATTTCGATCGACGCGCGCGGCTGGTATTCCAATGGCAAGGTCGGGATCGATGGCTTTCCCGCACCCAGTTTTGCCTTTGCCGACACGCTGGAAACCTCCAGCACCCGTGAAATCGTTGCCTATACCGGCCTGAATGCGGCATTTCTCGATGGTCGTTTCCGCAATCGGTTGGGCTTTGCCTATACCGACACGCGCCGGCGCAATGATGACCGGGGCACGGAAACCTTTGCTGGAAACGGGCGCAACGAGCGGCTGGAATATCAGGGCATTTTCGACATTGCCGACGGCTGGCAGGCGACTGCCGGGCTGGAGCGGGAAACCTCGCGCTTTACTTCGTCGAGTTTTGGCGGCGCCCCCACGATCGGTCGCGCGCGGATCGACAGCATTTATGGCCAGCTCATTGCCACACCTGTCACCGGCCTGACCCTGACCGGCGGGGTTCGCCATGATGACCATAATCGCTTCGGCGGCGCGACAACGTTTGGCGCCAGCGGTGTCTACACGCTTGCTGCGACCGGTACGGCGTTTCGCGCCAGCTATGCCGAAGGCTTCAAGGCGCCGTCGCTGTTCCAGTTGCAAAGCAATTTCGGCAATCAGTTGCTGCGGCCCGAACGATCGAAGGGCTGGGATGCCGGGATCACCCAGAGCGCGCTTGGTGGTACGGTGGAAGCCAGTGTCACCTATTTCAAGCGCAACACGACGGACCTGATCAACTTCATCTCGTGCGTGCGGCCTTTGACCGGCATCTGCGTCAATCGTCCGTCGGGCACCTATGACAATGTTGCCGAGGCGCGGGCCGACGGTATTGAAGTCGGCCTGGCGTTGCGCCCGGTCGATGCGTTGCGGGTGCAGGCGAACTATACCTATACCAACGCCGTCAACCGTTCGCCCGGCAATGCCAATTTCGGCAAGCTGCTGGTGCGCCGCCCGCAACACAGCGTCAGCACGCTTGTCGATTACAGCTGGTCGTTCGGGCTGACGATGGGCGCGACATTAACGCATGTCGGCACCAGTTTCGACAATGCCGGCAACACCCGCAAGGTTCCAGGATATGTGCTTGCTGATCTGCGGGCATCCTATCCGGTCACGCCGAATATCGAGGTTTATGGCCGTATCGAGAACCTTTTCGACGAAGGCTATGAAACCATCTTCCGCTATGGGCAGCCCGGCCGGGCTGGCTATGCCGGCGTGCGGTTGCGCTATTGATGGCGGCGGCGCGCGCCATTGCAGCCTTTACCGTCCATGGTGGTCGGATCGGGTTGGCGCGCGCCGCATTTGCTGTTGATGCCGATTGGATCGATCTTTCGACCGGCATCAGCCCCTGGGCGTATCCGGCCCGGATTGACCCGGCCGACTTGCACCAATTGCCCGATCCTGCTGGCCTTGTCGCGCTGGAAACAGCGGCGGCGGCGGTTTTCGGCAGCGATCCGGCGCAGACAATTGCCGTGCCGGGCAGCGATATCGGGCTGCGGCTCGTTGGCGCGCTGGCCGGGGCGCAGCGCCCGGCAGTGCTGGGGCCGGGCTATTCCGGGCATTTGGCGATGTGGAGCGCGCCGCAAATGGTCGATGCGCTTGTAACCGCCGGGCATGACGCGCTGGTGCTGGCGCGACCGGGAAACCCCGATGGCATGATCGTCGATCGACAGCAGCTTGGCGTGGCAGCGCGCGAACTGGCGGCAAAAGACGGCTGGCTGATTGTCGATGAAGCCTATGCCGATGCCGGGGGCGAGCCGAGCATCGCCGCCGAGCGCTGGCCGGCAACGATCGTGCTGCGCTCGTTAGGCAAGTTTTTCGGGCTAGCCGGGGTGCGGCTGGGCTTTGTCATCGCGCCGCCGCCGCTGGCGGGCCGCTTGCGCCGGATGCTGGGTGACTGGCCGGTGTCGGGCCCGGCCATCACCATCGGCACGGCGGCCTATGCCGACACCCCGTGGCAGGCCGGGCAGCGCACCCGCATGACTGGCATGGCAGCCGAGGTCACTGCGCTTCTGGCGGCGGCCGGCCTGACCCCTGTTGGCGGCACAAGCTGCTTCACGCTGGTTGAAACCGGCGATGCCGCGGCGCTGTTCACCCATCTGGCCGAACACGCGATCCTTACCCGGCCTTTTGCCGACAATCCGCACCGGTTGCGCATCGGCCTGCCGCCCGACGCACAGGGTCTGGCGCGCCTCGCATCCGCCCTGCAAACCGCCCCGCAATCAAGGCCCCCAACATGACCGAAACCGAAACCGATTTTGCCGCCCACAACGCCCGCATGAAGCGCGTGCAGGCGGCCCGGGCGCGCATCCAGGCGCGGCACACGCTGGAACGCGGCTTGCTGATCGTCCACACCGGCAACGGCAAGGGCAAATCATCCTCGGCGTTCGGCATGGCGATCCGCAGCTTGGGCTGGGGCATGAGGGTCGGCATCGTGCAATATGTAAAGGGCGCCTGGGAAACCGGCGAAAAGAACTTTTTCCAGGCCAATCCCGATCTGGTGACCTTTGAAGTGATGGGGGACGGGTTCACCTGGGACACGCAGGACCGCGCCAAGGACATCGCCGCCGCCAGGGCCGCATGGGAACGATCGAAGGCGCTGATCCTCGATCCGGCCTATGATTTCATCATCCTCGATGAACTCAACATCGTGCTGCGCCACGACACGCTGCCGATTGCCGAGATCGTCGAATTCCTGAAGGATCGCCCGCTGACCAAGCATATCTGCATCACCGGGCGCAATGCCAAGCCGGAACTGCTCGAAATTGCCGATCTGGTCACCGAATTTGGCGAAGTGAAGCACCCGTTCAAGGCGGGTTTCAAGGCGCAAAAGGGTGTCGAATATTGATGCGTGTCGCCGCCTTGATGCTGGCCGGCGCCGCCATTCCCGTACAGGCGGCAGATCGGTTGCGTATCGTGTCGATCAACCCGTGTGTCGATGCGATCCTGATGCATGTTGCCGACCCGGGCCAGATTGCCGGGATCAGCCATTATTCCAAGGATCCGCGCGCCAGTTCGATCAGCGTTTCACAGGCGGCGCGATTCGAGGCGACCTCGGGCACGGCCGAGGAGGTGGTGGCGCTGGCGCCGACGCTGGTGATCGCGGGTGCGCATGTCGCACCGGCAACGATCGCGGCGCTGAAACGGATGAACATCGCCTTGTTGCAACTGGGCGTGCCCGAAACCATCGCGGAAAGCCGCGATCAGATCAGCCAGATTGCCGCCGCCACCGGCCACCCGGAACGCGGCGCCCGCTTGAATGCCGGGATCGATGCCGCCGTGGCCGCCGGCCATGTGGCCGGGCCACCGGTGCCGGCGCTGATCTGGCAGGGCGGCGGGCTGGTGCCGGGCAACGACACGTTGGCCAGCGAGTTGCTGCGCACCACCGGCTTTCACAACCTCAGCCATGATTATGGCCTGAAGAAATGGGATGTGCTGCCGCTGGAATATCTGGTGGCGCGGGCGCCCCGGATGCTGTTTTCGGTCGGTGATGCGCGGGGACAAGACCGGATGCTCGGTCATCCGGCGCTGAAGCGGCTGGCCGGGCATATCGCCATCCGCCCTTATCCCGAACGCCTGCTGCGCTGCGGCGGCCCGACAATCATCGATGCCGTGGCGGCGCTCGCCAGCGCTCGTCGCAGCCTTGGCGAAAAGTCATGACGCACCGGCTCAACCTTGTGCTGATGCTGGCACTTGTCGCTGCGATGCTGCTGTCGCTGGTTGCCGGCAAGGTCTGGGTGCCGTTTGCCGCTTGGCATGGCGACGATCCGCGCTGGCTGATCATCATGGAGTTGCGGGCGCCGCGCACCGTGCTGGCGGCATTGGTCGGGGCGGCGCTGGGTCTGTCGGGTGCGGCGATGCAGGGCTATCTGCGTAATCCGCTGGCCGATCCGGGCCTGTTCGGCGTGTCGTCGGGCGCGGCGCTGGGGGCGGTGATTTCGCTGTTTTTCGGTTACACGGCGCAGGTCTGGTTGCTGCCGGCCTTTGCGCTGACCGGCGCGGCTGTCTCGATGGCGCTGCTGGCGCTGCTGGTTGGGCGTTCGGGCAGCCTGATCGTGTTCACGCTGGGCGGCGTCATCCTGTCGAGCATTGCCGGATCGATGACGGCGCTGGCGATCAGCCTGGCGCCGACACCGTTTGCCACCTCGCAGATCGTCACCTGGTTGATGGGGGCGCTGACGGATCGAAGCTGGGACGATGTGCTGCTGGCGCTGCCGCTGATCATGGTGGGCGGCGCCCTGCTCGCCATGACGGCGCGCGCGCTCGATGCGCTGACACTGGGCGAGGCGGCGGCGCGGTCGATGGGGGTCGATCCGTTGCGTCTGCAGATCCTGATCGTGGTTGGCGTCGGCATCTGCGTCGGCGCTTCGGTGGCGGCGGCCGGCATCATCGGCTTTGTCGGGCTTATGGTGCCGCATCTGGTGCGGCCCTTTGCCGGCTATCGCCCATCGGCAGTGCTGCTGCCATCGGCGCTGGGCGGGGCGCTGCTGCTGGTGGTTGCCGACAGCCTGGTGCGGGCGGCGCCGACGGTCAGCGAGTTGCGGCTGGGCATCGCCATGTCGATGCTCGGCGGGCCGTTTTTCCTGGCGCTGCTGTTGCGCATGCGGCGGCAATTGCCATGAAGCCTGCGGCGACAACTGGAACGACGCTGGTGGCGGCAACTGTAACGACGCTGGTGGCCGATACGCTTTCGCTTCACCTTGGTGACACAACGGCGCTGGATGCCGTCAGGGCGACGTTCGCTTCGGGGCAGGTGACGGCAGTGCTTGGCCCCAATGGCGCCGGCAAATCGACCTTGCTCGCCTGCCTGGCCGGGCTGCGCGCGCCGGATTCCGGCGTGGTGCGGGTTGGCGGCGTGGTGCGCGGGTTG
>NZ_JBBATR010000007.1:66453-72811 GCF_040398645.1 Sandarakinorhabdus sp. | reverse complement strand
CTTATCAGCAGCGCCGGCTGAACGGGAGATAAACCGCCGGCAGGCGCAGCTCGGGCTGTCTGTTTGCGGGGCAGCGCCGGGCTGGCATGTTTGCGGCATCCTGTTTCCCTGATGCTGAACCTGCTCGCAAATCGACCACAAGGCCGGAGCGAATGTTGCTCGATTTTTGCCAGATTTTCCTAATCGTACGGGTTTAGGTATTGAAAAGACATATTTTTTGAAAATTTGCTGCCACGCATTTCCAGCCACCCAGCACTTGTACCGCAAAGTGCCGGTGTAGGACATCGTGTGGCTGGCACGCGCTGAGAAGGCGCGGGCCTAAAGCGCTTTACAACGCCCTGCCGCCCCAGCGCACCCCATACTGGCAACAGCGACTGGCGCAACCTGCCCCTGTGGCGTATCTTGCCCACAATCCACATAGGAGTCACCGATGGCCACTGCCGCCGAACGCAAGCCTGTTCCCGACACGCTGATCGACAAGATCGCGGCCCTGCCCGACGGCCGGGTGGCGGAGGTGGAGGATTTCGTCGACTTCCTGCGGCAGCGCGAAGCCGAGGCAGCAACTGCAAAGGCACTGCGCGCGGCGGCGATGATGGCCAGCGAGGCATCATTCGCCGCCGTGTGGAATTCGCCGGAAGACGATGTGTATGACAGCATCTGACGGGCTGGCATTCGGCGATATACTGCTGGTTCCGTTCCCCTTCACCAATCAGGCAGCGAGCAAGCAGCGCCCGGCGGTGGTGATCAGTCGCTCGGACGTAAATTCGGCGCGACCGGACGTCATTGTGATGGCCATTACCAGCCAGTTAACAGGTTTTGCCCACAGCTATGACGTATTGGTCATGCAGTGGCAGGCCGCCGGGTTGCTGAAGCCTTCCGCCATCAAGGCCGTGATCGCCACGCTTGAACGGTCCCTCATAATTCGCAAACTTGGCTCATTGCAGCCTGATGATCGCGTGGCATTGTCGGCTGCGATTGGGTTGATCTTGGGAGCTTAGAAACTATATAAGCTGCAGATTTCCCAACTTGTTAACTTGGTATGTTCTCTCCGAACTAAACAACAATATCCGACTTTCCGATATTGCAGATCAAACAAAGGGTTTGAAGATTTTCCTCGAAGGTTTCGCCCCCTTTGGACCAAGGTACAATGTGGTCAACGTGAAGCACAGTTGCTGGGTTCTTTGCAGGGCTGTCACCACAAATTTTGCAGATGCAGTGATCCCGCACCATCACCTTATATCGCAATCGCCAATTTACGCCGCGCGGAGTTCGCTTACCCGTCACTGAAGCTGGCACGCTGCTGGCCTCCTTGATAAATGTGTCTGGGTCTGCATTTCCCGCCATGTATTCTTCGAAAGCTATCAGCGCCTTATTCCATGAACCAAACCGCTTCTCGTAAGTTCCTGTCGAAAACTTTGATCCGGTCGACCGATCAGACATGTGGCGACCGAAAGGTTGCTTCCCGAGATGGGTCCAGACTGATGCGAAATTCTCAAACAGTTCCTCATTCTTTATGTCCTGCCTTGTCACAACCCCTAGCCCAGCCGCTCGCACTGCGGCGTTCCAAGTCTTGAAATTGCGCAGAACGGTTGTTGCGCCAAACTGGCCATACTGATCGTATTCTAAGCGTGTCACTGTTCCGGCCTCGCGTATCAGTGCCACTTGCCGAATATCATGAAGTAGTTCTTGCGCTGTGATGCCGCGCTTTCGCAGTTTTATCTGAAAGTCCGTCATTTAGAACAAATAGCGTAAGCTTCACCGCGAGTCACCACATGCCATGACCAACACTGATATAACGAGGCGGCAAGGGAGGCTGATGCCTTAGGTGTCGGCGCTTCATTGTTGGTTGAGAGTGTGGAGAAACCCGGAACACAATCACGTCATCTCTTCCGGATCGAAGTTAATCTCCACGCTGCCCCACAGCTCATATAATTCCGGCGGCAATTTCAGCGGTTGGCAGCGCAAGACCGCGCGGCGGGCGGTTTCGGCGAAGGCGCGGGCGTAATCGGCGTTGGCGGTGGTGCTGCCGGTGGGGGTTTCGGCGACCGGGAGCCCGATGACGCGGCCGTCGCGGCTGTAGCTGACGCGCACGATCACGGTCATGCGCCGCACGTCGCGGCCGCCGGCTGGCGGGTTCCAGCAGGGGGCGACTTGCGCGCGGATGGATTGGGCCAGTGTGGCGGCGGCGCGGGGATCGATCAGGGCCTTGGTTGGCGCTGCCGCGGTCAATTCCTTGGCGAGATTTGAGGTGTCCAGCGGGCGGGTCTTGGCCTTGGGCAGTGATTTGTCGATCAGATCGGCCAGATTGGACGTGTCGAGCAGCGGCGGTGCCAGTGTTTTGGGCGCGGCGGTGGGTTTGGCGGGCGGTTTTGGTTTGCTCGGTTCCGGCGGCGGCACGGCGTCGGCCTTTACCGGCTCCGGCGCGGGTGCAGCTTCGGCGACCGGCTCCGGCGCTGCGGCGGGTTCTTGCGGGGCGGCTTCGATCGAGGGTTTGGGCGGATCGGTGATGCGCGGCGCGTCGGCGATGGTGACGATGTCCACCGCCACGTCATTGGTGGCGGCGGGCTGCAAGGGCGCGGTGTTGGCCCAGGCCAGGCTGAGGCCGGCCAGCAGCAGCAGATGCGCGGTGGCGGCGCCGGCGAGGGTGGTGGCCTCAGTGCGGTTCACTGGACTGGCGTGTCCGCTTCGGGCGGCAGGCGTGCCGGCTTGCTGCCATCGGTGACCAGCGCCACCTTGCGAAAGCCGGCGGCGTTAACCTCCCCGACCACTTGCATCACCGCGCCATAATCCAGCATGCGATCGGCGCGCACATAGACGCGGGCATCATCGCTGCGCGCGGCGCGCAGGGCGGCCAGCTTGGCGGGCAGGGCCGCCGGCGCCACCGCCAGCCGATCGATGAACATCTGGCCGCTGCCATCCAGGCTGATCTGGATCGGCGTCTGGTCCTGCGGCAGCGCCTGGGCGCGGGCATCGGGCAGGTCCACCGGCACGCCCGCCACCAACAGCGGCGCTGTCACCATGAAGATGATCAGCAGCACCAGCATGACATCCACCAGCGGCGTGACATTGATATCCGCCATCGGCTGACGGCGGCTGCCCCTGCGGCCGCCAGCAGGGGATTTCAGGTTCATCGCCATCAGCGGCCCGCCATGCCGTCAAGCTGCCGCGACAGGAGATTGAGATATTCCTCGCCAAACGCCGACAGCCGCGCCTCGAGCCGGTTCACCCGGTGCAGCAGGCGGTTGTAGCCGATCACGGCGGGAATGGCGGCAAACAGGCCGATGGCGGTGGCAAACAGCGCCTCCGCAATGCCCGGCGCGACCACGGCCAGCGTGGTGTTCTGGCTGGCGGCGATGCTGGCAAAGCTGCGCATGATGCCCCACACGGTGCCGAACAGGCCGACAAACGGCGCCACCGAACCGATGGTGGCCAGCGCGTTCAGCCGATCCGACAGATCATCGATATCGCGGCCGATGGCGACATTGATGCTGCTCGCCAGCCGGGCGCGCAGGCCATCCCTGTCGATTGGTGCTTTCCCGCCGGGCAGGCTGCGCCGCCATTCGTTCATGCCGGCCACAAAGGCGCGGGCGGTGGGGTGATTGGCGCGCGATGACGGCTCATAGAGGCCATCCAGGCTTTCGGCCTTCCAGAACCAGTCTTCAAAGCTGGTGGCTTCGCGGTTCAGGCGGGACAGGCGGCGGGAGCGTTCGATGATGATCGTCCAGCTCCAGATCGACGCCAGCAGCAGCCCGAGCATCACGGCCTTGACCACGATATCCGCCGCCATGAACAGCGCGAGCGGCGACAATTCGGATGCGGCCTTGAGGGCGAGATCGGTTTCCATCATGCGTCCTGTGGAATGAGGCTGTGGTAGAGCGCGAGCCAGTCGCGCGGTTGCCGGCGGGGGCGGCCGGCGGGATCGAGAAAGGCAGCGGTGAGGTTGGCGGTGAAGATGGGCGTGCCATCGCGGATGATCGCCTGATCGATGCGGCAGGCGGCGGCGCGCACGCTGATCAGCCGGGTTTCGACCAGCAGCACATCATCCAGCCGGGCCGGTCGCAGCCAGCGGCAGTCCATCTGCGTGACCGCATAGGCGCCCAGGCCTTCGCGCACCGCTGCGGCGTGATCGATGCCGGCGACGCGCAGAAATTCGGTGCGGCCGCGTTCGAGGAAATGCAGATATTTGGCGTGATAGACGATGGCCGCCGTGTCCGTGTCTTCGAAATAAACGCGCAATTGCAGGCGGTGGACGCCGCCATCAAGCACGCCGGAAGAGGGGAGGGCAGACATGACAGTCAAATAGGGTTCCAGGGCCAGCCGGCGCAACGAAAAAGGCGCCAGTAGCCGTGCCACCAGCGCCCTTTCGGTAGTATGAACGTAAAAACGGCTTATGCCGGCCGGGCGTCACGCTTTTCGACGATGCGGGCCGATTTGCCGCTGCGGCCGCGCAGATAATAAAGCTTGGCACGGCGCACGATACCGCGGCGGACGACTTCGATGCTTTCGATGCTCGGGCTGTACAGCGGGAACACACGCTCAACGCCTTCGCCGAACGAAATCTTGCGCACGGTGAACGACGAATTGATGCTGCGGTTCGAACGCGCGATGCACACGCCTTCGTAATTCTGGACGCGGGTGCGCTCGCCTTCGATCACCTTCACGCCAACGCGCAGCGTGTCGCCAGCGCGAAACAGCGGGATGGCGCGGGTGGCAGTCAGCTTGGCAATCTGTTCGGCTTCGATCTGCTGGATGAGATTCATCTCATTCCTCTTTCTTCTTTTGTCGCACGTCAGAGGGCGATTGGACCTGATCATCCCCATGATGATCCCAAAGATCCGGCCGCCGTAACCGTGTGTCCGCTATGGACCGCGCGCGCCGCCAATCAGCGATGCGTGCGTGATCCCCCGATCGCAACACTTCGGGGATCGCCAAACCTTCCCATTCGGGCGGCCTGGTGTAGTGGGGATGTTCGATCAGGCCGTGTTCGTGGCTTTCATCGTCTCCACTGGAAGCCGCGCCCATTACACCGGGCAACAGGCGCACGCAAGCATCCATCACCACCAGCGCCGCCACTTCGCCGCCGGACAGGATATAATCGCCGATGGAGACTTCTTCGATGGCGCGGCGCTGGAAGATGCGTTCGTCAAAGCCTTCGAAACGGCCGCACAGGATGATGGCGCCGGGGCCTTGCGCGAGTTCGCGCACGCGGGCTTGCGACAGCGGTTTTCCGCGCGGAGTCATGGCCAGCACCGGGCGGCCATCGGCCACGGCATCCAGGCTGGCGGCCACCACATCGGCGCGCAGCACCATGCCGGGGCCGCCGCCGGCCGGGGTATCGTCAACCGTGCGGTGGCGATCGGCGGCGAAATCGCGGATGTTGATCGCATCACAGGCCCACGTGCCGGCCGCGAGCGCCCGGCCTGCAATGCTGTCCCCCAGATGGCCGGGAAACATTGCCGGATAAAGGGTGAGGATGGTGGCGCGCCAGGTCGTGGGTGTCATGGCTGCATCCAGTCTTCGACGGCGAGGCCGGGAATGTCGGCAAAATCCGGCGCGTTGGCGGTGACGACGGCAAGCCCGCGTGACAGGGCGTGCGCGGCGATCAGTCGGTCAAATCGTCCGCGCCGAAAGGGCAGCCGGGCGTAGGTTTCGGCTGCGGCCGCATCGAAGGGCAGGGCTGGCACAATATCCAGCAAGCCGTTCAGGCGGGCCATGACGATGCGATCACCAGGATCGGTGCCGCGCAAGATCTCGGCCAGCACGATGGTGGAGGTGACCAGACTGCCCAACGGCTGCTGTTCCACGCGCCGCCGCAAGATCGGCAGTTTGGCGTCCAATATGTAGATGCAGATATTGGTATCGAGCAGGTAGCGCGCGTCACTCGCCACGGGCAGCGGCTTCTCGTGCCAGAAGCGTGGAGGGGCGTTCGTCGAACACGCGATCTTCGCTGGCAATGGGCTTGATGCCGGGGCAACTGCCCCAGATGCCGTCCAGATTGATCATCGGCACATCCTGCGGCACCGCTTCGATCACCCAGCGGCCGGCTTCCTCACGCACTTCGACCAGGGTGCCGGGCGCGGGCGCGAAGCTGGCGGGCAGGCGAACGGCGGCGCTGTTGCCTGATTTGAAGATCTTGGTGCGGGCCATCGTGACGCTCCGTATGTGTATACGTAGTGTATATACTAGATGAGCCAGGCGCGGTCAACAATCAGGCGTTTGCCGTCTTCGCGCACCACATCGGCGACAAACGGCACCATCACAGATCCGCCAGCGTCCAATGCGATGTCGAGAATGTCGGATGCGCCAAAATTCTCAATGGCTTGCACCCGGCCGATGGCGGTGCCGGTGTCGTCGGCGA
>NZ_JBBATR010000007.1:42669-66353 GCF_040398645.1 Sandarakinorhabdus sp. | reverse complement strand
CCAAAATTCTCAATGGCTTGCACCCGGCCGATGGCGGTGCCGGTGTCGTCGGCGACCACGCGCCCAAGATAGTCAGCGACGTAATATTCGCCGTCTGCCAGCGGCGCCAACGCTTCGCGCACAACCGACAATTTCGTGCCGCGCAGCGCTTCGGCGGCATTGCGGTCTGTAACGCCCTCAAATCGCGCCACCGCCATGCCGGGTTTGTCGGCGCGAATGGCCAGCAAAACCAAGGCCCGCCCGCCCGCATCGAAGCGGGCGTGACGGGCCAGATTGTCATGGGTGTCGGTGAACAGCTTCAGCCGCACCTCGCCGCGAATGCCGTGCGCGCCGGCAACGGCCGCCAATACGATCAGATCGGCGGCCATGCCAGTGCCGCCTTATTCGGCGGTTTCGCCTTCGCCGGCAGCTTCTGGGGCGGCTTCGGCAGCGTCTGCCTCCGGAGCGGCTTCTGCAGCAGCTTCAGGGGCGGGTGCGGCGGCAGCGGCTTCGGCAGCAGCGGCGGCTTCAGCAGCAGCAGCAGCGGCGGCCTCAGCAGCTTCAGCTTCGGCAGCAGCAGCGGCTTCGGCGGCTTCAATTGCGGCGGCGGCGGCAGCAGCAGCGGCTTCGGCGGCCTCAGTAGCCTTTTGCGCGGCCGCTTCGATGCGTTCCTTGGCCTTGGCGCCCGGCAGGCCCTTGTTTGGGTTGGCGCGGACGGCGCGGGTGCGCAGGCCGGCGGCATCCAGGAAACGCGCAACACGGTCGGTCGGCTGCGCGCCAACGCCCAGCCAATAGGCAGCACGTTCGGTGTCCAGGGTCACGCGGGCATCGGAATCCTTGGGCAGCAGCGGGTTGTAGGTGCCGATCTTTTCCAGGAACTTGCCATCACGCGGCGAACGGCTGTCCGTCACCACGATGCGATAGATAGGACGCTTCTTCATGCCGCCGCGAGCGAGGCGAATTGCGATAGACATTGATTCTTCCTTCCAGTAATTTCAATTAAACAATGCGTTGCGGTTATTTCCTGCCGAACTTGTTGAAGCCGGGCGGCAGATTGCCCATGCCGGGGCGACCGAACATCCGGCCAACCGCCCCCATATCGATGGCGCCGCCGGGATTGTCCCCGCCGGCCGCCGGGTCCGGGCCGGCACCGGGCATGCCGCCGCCGCCAGCCCCGCCCAGGCCAGCCATCATTTTCATCATGCCCTTGATGCCGCCCATCTTCTTCAGGCGCTTCATGACATTGGCCATTTCCTGATGCATTTTCAGGATCTTGTTGACATCCTGCACCGTGGTGCCGGATCCCTTGGCAATGCGGATCTTGCGCTTGGCGGTCAGGATTTCCGGCTTGGCGCGTTCCTTGGGCGTCATGGACAGGATGATGGCTTCCATCCGGTCGAGCAGCTTGGGATTGACCCCGCCGCTGTCCATGGCCTTCTTGGCGGCGCCCATGCCCGGCATCATCGCTGCCAGGCCGGACAGGCCGCCCATTTTCTTCATCTGGCCAAGCTGTTGGCGCAAATCGTCCATGTCAAACTGGCCCTTGGCCAGCTTTTCGGCCATTTTTTCGGCCTGATCGGCTTCGAAATTGGCCGCAGCCTTTTCGACCAGGCCGACAATGTCACCCATGCCCAGAATGCGCCCGGCCACCCGGCGCGCATCGAACAATTCCAGTGCATCGATTTTTTCGCCGATGCCGGCAAAGCGGATCGGCGCGCCGGTGACGTGCCGCATCGACAGCGCCGCGCCGCCGCGGGCATCGCCGTCCATGCGCGTCAGGATCACACCGCTGATCGCCACCCGCGCCTTGAAGGCTTCGGCAACGGTCACGGCGTCCTGCCCGGTCAGGCTGTCGAGCACCAGCAGGATTTCATCGGGCGACGTTGCGCCGGCAATGGCGGCCATTTCGGCCATCAACGCTTCATCGACACCCAGACGCCCGGCGGTATCGAGCACCACGACATCAAAGCCTTGCAGGCGCGCCGCCTGGCGGGCGCGTTCGGCAATCTGCACCGGGGTTTGCCCGGCGATGATCGGCAGCGTGGCGATGTCGTTCTGCTCACCGAGCACGCGCAATTGTTCCTGGGCCGCCGGACGGGCGACGTCCAGGCTGGCCATCAGCACCTTCTTGCGTTCACGTGCCGCCAACCACACGGCCAGCTTGGCGCTGCTGGTGGTCTTGCCCGATCCCTGCAAGCCGACCATCATCACCACCGCTGGCGGCGTGACCGCAATCTTCAACGGCGCCGGTTCATCATTGCCGCCGAGCAGATCGACAAGGCAATCATTGACGATCTTGATGACCTGCTGGCCCGGCGTGACCGATTTGATCACCTCGGCGCCAATGGCGCGCGCGGTGGCATCATCGACGAACTGCTTGACCACCGGCAAGGCGACATCGGCCTCCAGCAGCGCCACGCGCACTTCGCGCATGGCGGCACGCACGTCGATCTCGGTCAGCGCGCCGCGGCCACGCAACCGATCGAAGATACCGCCAAGCCGTTCGGATAGACTGTCAAACAAAGGCCGTGGCCCCTAAAAAATTGCGCTTGCCTCCAAATGAAAACGCGCCGGCGGGCGAAAACTCGCTGGCCGGCGTGCATCCTCGGACGCGTGCCTTCCTGCGAAGGCGAAGGTCTCGTTAGGCCGGTGGCGGCGCTTGGTCAAGTCCGCTGCACAAGCGGGGGCAGCCTTGCCGAAGTTGCTGCGCAACAATGCCCCAATCAGCAACGCTATGGTCAGCCGGCTGTGATATGATATGAGGCACATGGTGACCGTCATTCCGCTTGGCAATTCAGATGGCGCGCCGCGCAAATCCTGGCTGCGCCGATGGCAGGACCGGTTGTTTGGACCGGAATTGCCGCCGCGATTGATGGCCGAATTCACGCAGGCACTGGGCGGTTATTACACGCCGTTTCTGATCGCCGCGCCGGGTGCATCGGCAGTCGGGATTGCAATTGCAGTCTCAGTTGGCACTGCTCTGGCAATTGGCTTTGCAGCGGTCGGGTTGGTTGGTGCGGCCTTTGTGTTGTTCGCTTGCCGCGAGGCCCAAAGGCCGCTTTCGGCGGGAAAACAGCCCTGGGTCGAGGCGCGCTATGTGCTGGGCGCCGTAATCTCTTCGGCCGGGCTGGGCGGCGTTTTGCTGTCCGTGCTGGCCGCCGATGCGCCCATGGTCGTGCAAACGATCGTTGTTATGATGGCGCTGGCAGTGGTGGGGATAGCCAACGGCAGCGGATCAGGACGCCCGAAAGTTGCTGCTGCCAAGGCCCTATGCCTCGGTGTGCCAATGGCCGCGGCCATCGCGGTGAAATGGCCGTGGCCGTGGGGGCCCGTGGCCGGGGCAGGCGTGCTGATTTACGGCATATTATGTATCATCATCGCGCGGCGCAGTTTTGACATCCAGATCGAATTGCTGCGGGCCCGAGAACGCAACCGGGCCGAGCGGGAACGGATGGAAGTAGCGGTCGCGCATATGAACCAGGCCATGGCCATCCTCGATGCCGATTTGCGTCTGCTGGTCATCAACCAGCGCGCCCTCGAGCTCTTGGGGCTGGAATCGCTTGATCTGGCTGTCGCGCCCGATTTCGCCGAATTGCTCGTCAGCGCGCCCAACATGGCCAATGCCGTGGGTGAACGCGACGAATTTCTGGCACGGGCGTCACTGCTGGCTGCTGCCCGCCAGCAGTTCAATACGGTTGTGCGGCTGAACGACAAGCGGATGATCGATCTTGAATTCGTGCCCGTTCCCGGTGGCGGCTGGGTCAGTGTGCTGCGCGACAACACCAGCGAAAACAACGCTATCGCCCAGCTGCAACAGGAATTGCGGCGCTGCCCGCTCACGGGCCTGCCCAACGGGCGCGCGCTTTTTGAAGAAGTTGAACGCCGGCTGGCCGATGGCAGACCCGTATGCCTGATGATGATCAATCTGGACGGCTTTGCGCTGGTGAATGATCAATTTGGCCATGCGATGGGTGATCGCATGCTCAGGCGGATCGGCTTTCGGCTGCGCACCGCGGACGGCGGGCTGTTTGCGGCCAAGCTCGCGGGTGACCGTTATGGCGTAATCGCCGATATCGCCGATGCTGGCGCGGCCGAGGCTTTGGGCCGGCGCTTGATCGCAACAGTTGATGCGCCGGCCCATTTCGATGAAGCGCAGGTGCAGGTTGGCGCGGCCGTGGGCTATGCCATGGCGCCGGCCGATGCCGGGCATGCCGAGCCGCTGTTGCGCGCCGCAAATCTGGCATTTGCGGCTGCCGAATCCCAGCGGGGCAGCGCGCTGTGCCGATTCCAGCCCAGCATGCTCGAACAATCGGTGCAAAATGCCGGCATCCAGGTGCGGGTGCGCGCGGCGCTGCGCGCTGGCAATATCGATGTTGCCTACCAGCCGATTGTCGAACTGGTGACGGCCAAGGTTCTGTCGGTCGAAGCGTTGGTGCGGTGGCCGAACGATGGCAGCGAGGCGATAACTGCCGAGACACTGGCGGCAATTGCCGATGCGCACGGGCAGGCGGGCCGCTTGCGCCAATTGGTGATGGCCAAGGCGACCAAGGCCGTTGCCGCGCTGCCCGGTGCGATCAATCTGTGGTTGAACGTGTCAGTGCTCGATTTGAAAGACGGGTCGATTGTTGATGATGTGGCCGCAGCCATGGCGGATGCCGGCCTGCCCATCAGCCGCCTGGTGCTGGAAATCACCGAAACTGCCCTGATGACCGATGTTGCGGCATGCGAACACACGCTCGATCGTTTGCGTGCGCTGGGCGCGCGGGTGGCCATGGATGATTTTGGCGCTGGCTTTTCCTCGCTCGATCGGCTCAGGCGCTTGCCGATCAATGCCTTGAAGATTTCGGGCTCGTTGTTGGCTGGCGCCGGTGATGATCCGATTGCAGGCCGGGTGTTCCGGTTGGCCGCAGGGCTTGGCCAGGTGATGAATTTGATTGTCGTTGCCGAAGGTGTCGAAACCAGCCGCGACCTGGACCTGGTTCGGTTTTGCGGCATCCAGCACGTCCAAGGATTTGCATTTTCGCCGCCGGTGGCTGCGGCCGAGTTGCCAGACGCGATTGCCCGCGCCGAAACGGCAGCGCACGCCGCGTCGCCTCAGGCCGCGCACTGAGGCGGATTATGTGATGCCGGCAATCGCCGCTGCAAAATCGCGCGCTGCAAACGGTTGCAGATCGTCCATGGCTTCACCCACGCCAATGGCATGAATGGGCAGCCCATAGGCTTCGGCGGCTGCCACCAGCATGCCGCCGCGCGCCGAACCGTCCAGCTTGGTCATCACCAGGCCGGTCACGCCGGCAACCTGGCGAAACACCTCGATCTGTGACAGCGCATTCTGGCCGGTGGTGGCGTCCAGCACCAGAATAACGTCATGCGGCGCGGCGGCATCCACCTTGCCGATCACGCGCTTCAGCTTGGCCAGTTCGTCCATCAGCCCGGCCTTGTTCTGCAGGCGGCCAGCGGTATCGATGATCAACACGTCGATACCCTCGGCCTGCGCGCGCGACACGGCTTCAAATGCCAGGCTGGCCGGATCGCCGCCCTGTTCGCCCGCCACGATGGGCACGCCCACACGCTCCGCCCATATCTGCAATTGCGCAATCGCGGCGGCCCGGAACGTGTCCGCCGCCGCCAGCATCACCTTGTGGCCATCCGCCTTGTACAGCCGGGCCAGCTTGGCGATGGTCGTGGTCTTGCCGCTGCCATTCACGCCCACCACCAGCACGACATGCGGGCGTTGGCTGATCAGCAATGGCAGTGCCACCGGTGCCAGCACCCGCTCCACTTCATCGGCAACCACTTCGCGAATACCGGCTTCGTCGATGCCCTTGGCGAATTTCTGGTCTGCCAGCCGGCTGCGGATGCGGCCCGCCACCGCCGGGCCGAGATCGGCGGCAATCAGGGCGTCTTCGATCTCGTCAAGCCGCGCATCGTCGAGCGGCAGCGTGCCGGTGGCCAGACCGGCGATATTGTCGGTCAATCGCCGCGTTGATTTCGCGAGTCCTTGCGTCAGGCGCCCCAGCCAGCTCATGCGAAACGCTCCAGATCCACCAGCCCGGTGAAGGCAACCACCGCCGGCCCGGACAGCAGCAGATGGCCGTCGTCCCGCTGCTCCACCAGCAGATCGCCGCCGGGCATGGACACGCGCACGCTGCGCCCGGCCAGCCCGCGCCGCTGCGCTGCCGCCGCCGCTGCCACCGCGCCAGTGCCGCAGGCCAGCGTGGCACCGGCGCCGCGTTCCCACACGCGCAGGATGAGATGATCCGTGGCCGCCACCTGGGCAATGCCGACATTCACACGCTGCGGAAACACCGGATCATGCTCAATCTCCGGCCCAATGCTGGCGAGCGGAACCGAAGCGGCATCATCCACAAAAAATACCACATGCGGATTGCCAACCGACAGCGCCGCCGGATGTTCGAGATCGCCCCACGCCAACGGCAATGACGCCGTGTCCATCGGATAGGCCAGCGGCACCGCATCCCATTCAAATCGCGGCCGGCCCATATCCACGGCGGCACCGCCCGGCACGGCATCGCTGGCCAGCAATCCGCCGGCTGTTTCAATGCGCTGCTGCCCGCCAAGCAGCGCCGCCGCAGCCCGGCTGCCATTGCCGCACGCGCCGACTTCGCTGCCATCGCTGTTCCAGAAGCGCAGCCGCACATCGGCCGTACTGCTGGGTTCGATCAGGATCAACTGGTCAAAACCAATGCCGGTGTGGCGGTTGGCCAGATTGCGCACTTGCCCCGCCGACAGCTGCACCGGCTGCTCGCGGGCATCCAGCACCAGGAAATCATTGCCCAGGCCGTGCATCTTGGTGAAGGAGCGATCCGCCATGCCGGCGGGGTTAGCCGGGAAGTGCCGTGTCCGGCAAGTCATACTCGCCGCGGATCACCGTCCGGGCCTGGCCGGTCAGGATCACGCTGCTGCCCGCCAACTGGCACGTCATCCGCCCGCCGCGCTGGCTGGCCTGCTCGGCGGTGAAGACGTTGCGGCCCAAGCGTGCCGCCCAGAACGGCGCCAGCACAGCGTGCGCCGAACCGGTCACCGGGTCTTCATCGATGCCGCACGCCGGCACAAACACCCGGCTCAAGATGTCGGTGGCTTCGCCTGGCGCGGTGGCAATCACCATCAAATCAATGTCCGGCGCCGCCAGCGCCTTCATTGCCTGAAAATCCGGACGCAGCGCGCGCACCTCATCGGGCGATTCGAACACAGCCACCAGATGATCATGCCCGCGCGCATGCACTTCAGCTGGCTGCGCACCCAAAGCTGCCGCCAAAGCTGCGCTGCCGGTCACGGCACGATCCACCGGCGCGGCCGGCAGCAGCAGATCATAGCCGGATTGCGCACGGGCCACCGCCAGCACACCAGCCCGGCGGGTTTGAAACCGCACTTCCGCCAAATCTTGCAGCGCCTCCAGCACGACATGCCCGCTGGCCAGCGTGGCGTGGCCGCACAATTCCACCTCGGTCTGCGGCGTGAACCAGCGCAATTCAAAATGTGCTGTGCCGGTTTCGCACGGCACCAGAAACGCGGTTTCGGAAAGATTGTTATCGGCGGCAATGCCCTGCAACACCGCATCGGGCAGCCAGTGCGGCACCATCATCACCGCCGCCGGATTGCCGGTGAACGGGCCGGCGGCAAAGGCATCAACCTGCACCAGCGAAATGCGCATCAGGGATACACCAGCCCGAATTGCCAGGAGTCGTCATCCCGCAAAAACACTTCGCGTTCATGCCAGCGGCCATCCCGCGCTAACCAAAATTCGATGCGCTGCGGTGTCACCCGCCAGCCGCTCCAGCGCGGCGGCCGCGGCACGTCGCCCGGAAAGCGCGCCGCCATTTCGGCAATGCGCGCGGCAAATGTCTCGCGGTCGGGCAGGGGCTGGCTTTGCAGGCTGGCCCATGCGCCCAATTGCGATTCGCGCGGGCGGGTGGCGAAATAGGCATCGGCTTCGTCGTCGGGCACCAGCGCGGCGTGCCCGCCGATGCGCACCTGGCGCTGCAGGGATTTCCAGTGGAAATTCAGGTGCACCTGGGCATTTGCGGCAATTTCGCTGCCCTTCTGGCTGTCCAGATTGGTGTAAAACACAAATCCGCGCTCGTCCCACGCCTTGAGCAGCACAACCCGCAGCGAGGGCGCGCCGTCCGGCGTGGCAGTGGCCAGCGCCATCGCATTGGGGTCGTTGATTTCGCTGGTTTCCGCGGCAGCAAGCCACTCACCAAAGCGAACAAACGGGGCGGCGTGCGGCTGCAATGTCATACCGCCCGGTTAGCCGCCGCCGCCGCCACTGTCACGCGCTGTCGGCTTCACGCCGCACAGTTGATGCATTGTGTCGCTGTGGGCAGCGCCGCCAGCCGCGCCGGCGCGATGTCGCAGCCGCAATTGCTGCATATGCCGTAAGTTCCGGCCTCGATCCGCGCCAGCGCCGCCAAGATATGCTCGGCCTCGTGGATCTGCTGCACTTCGCGGCCTTCGTCCGTGGCCAATTGCGCCAGATCGCTGGCCTGATCGGCAAATTTGGCTGGCAGGGCCTGGGTGGTGGCTTGCTCAAGCCGGGCAATATCGGCCTGCACCTCGGCCAGCCGCGCCCGCAGGCTGGTGGCAATGATATCCGTGTTCATGATGCGCTGTCCTCCACAATGGCGGCGATTTGATCGAGCACCGCCAGCCGCTCGCGTTTCAGTTGCTCGGCATGTTCGTCGGCCATGGCAGGGGCGATGCCGGTTTCGCTCCGCCGGATCTGATCGTCCAGCATGGCATAATGATCGGCCAGGCTGCGAAAATGTCGGTCGCTTTCCTTCAATTCGCGCAGGCGATCCGCTGCGTGCGGGAAAATATCGTGCAGATCTTGCGGCAAATGGCTCATTCGGGCCTCCCGGTTTTGGTGTTTGTCTGTCCAAGATGGGGGCGGGCTGGCAGGCTTAACACCGTGGCAATTGCGTATTGCGCCGGCCGGCGGGCAGGGGGACTGGCATTGCCTGCCTCACGCAATCGACCTATTTGTTGCACATTCGCAATCTGTATCGGGATTATGTTCATGGCGCGCACCGGCTGGCTTTTGCCACTGTCCCTTCTTTTGTCATCGCCGGGTTTGTCGCAGCAGGCAACAGCCCCGCCCGGGCAAATGCGCCCGCCGGTCTGGTCCATCGGTATCGGCATCGCGCCGGTCGTCGGGCCGGCCTGGCAGGGCAGCCGCGATACCGCACTGTCGATCTTTCCGGATTTGCGGCTGAACTACCGGGATGCGGTGTTTTTTTCCATTCCCGAGGGCCTTGGCTGGAATGCCCTCAACCGCCATGGCTGGAAAATCGGCCCGCTCGCCAAAATCCGCTTTGGCCGGCAAGAAGACACCGGCGGCTCGCCGTTCCTGATCAGCGGCGGCAGCACCGCGCTGCGCGGCATGGGTGATGTCAATGCCGCTGGCGAATTCGGCGGTTTTGCCCAAAAAAGCCTGGCGGCCGGCAAGCTGCGCCTGCGCGCCGAACTGCGCCAGGGCGCCGGCGGCCACAGCGGCGTGATTGCCGAAACAAGCGTCGGCTGGAACGACCGCAAGCCCGACACCAGCCTGCTGTGGAATCTGTCGCTGCGCGCCGTCTGGGCCGATAGCGAATACAGCAACACCTATTTCGGCGTTACCGCGGCCCAATCCCGCGCCGCCGGCCTGCCCGCCTTTCGCACCAGCAGCGGGCTGATGAGCGCCGGCGCCAACGCCACCCTGATCAAGCCCCTGGGCCGCATGGGCAGCAAAGGCGGCCTCACCCTGTTCACCAGCTATGACCGGCTGGGCGACACCGTGGCCGTATCGCCGCTGATCCGCCAGCGCGGGGACCGCAACCAGCTGACGGTCGGGCTGGGCTACGGGTTCAGGTTTGGCCTCTGAGCGGCAAAGCCGGAGGGTGCGGGGAGGAATTCCTGCTTGCCGGAAATTCGTTTTCTTGTTCAGGCCTTGGCTTTGCGGGGGCGACTCTTCACTCCGCTCGCCTTTGGCGAGTCGCTTTCTCCCGCTGAGGGGAGATGGGACATTAGAAGCGGCGCGAGATATTTGCCGGTCCAACTGGCTTCGCAGGCCGCCACTTGTTCGGGGGTGCCGGCGATGACCATCTGACCGCCCTTGTCGCCGCCGTCGGGGCCGAGATCGATGATGTGATCGGCGGTTTTGATGACATCGAGGTTGTGTTCGATCACCACGACGCTGTTGCCTTGATCGACGAGCGCGTGGAGCACTTCGAGGAGCTTGCGGACGTCATCGAAGTGGAGCCCGGTGGTGGGTTCATCGAGGATATAGAGCGTGTTGCCGGTGGCGCGGCGGGCGAGTTCCTTGGCGAGTTTCACGCGCTGTGCTTCGCCGCCGGACAGGGTGGTGGCTTGCTGGCCGATCTTGACATAGCCCAGGCCGACTTCGACGAGCATGGCGAGGCGTTCGCGGATCGGTGGGACGGCCTTGAAATATTCGACGCCGTCTTCGATGGTCATGTCCAGCACGTCGGCGATGCTCTTGCCCTTGAATTTCACTTCCAGGGTTTCGCGGTTGTAGCGTTGGCCGTGGCAGACATCGCAGGTGACATAGACGTCGGGCAGGAAGTGCATTTCGATCTTGATGAGCCCGTCGCCCGAACAAGCCTCGCACCGCCCGCCCTTGACGTTGAAGCTGAAACGGCCGGGCTTGTAGCCGCGGGCCAGGCTTTCGGGCAGGCCGGCGAACCAGTCGCGGATGTTGGTAAAGCATCCGGTGTAGGTGGCTGGGTTTGATCGCGGCGTGCGGCCGATCGGCGATTGATCGATGTCGATCACCTTGTCGAGATGCTGCAGGCCATCGATGCCATCGTGCGCGGCGGCGAGCAAGCGGGCGCCGTTCAGCTCACGGGCGGCGGCGTTGTAGAGCGTGTCGATGGTGAAGGTGGATTTGCCGCTGCCGCTGACCCCGGTGATGCAGGTGAAGGTGCCGAGCGGGATGGACGCGGTGACGCCGCGCAGATTGTTGCCGCGGGCATTCTTGACGGTGAGCTTCTTGCCGCTGCCCTTGCGGCGCTTGGCGGGCACCGGCACGCAGCGCCGGCCCGAGAGATAATCGCCGGTGATGCTGCCGGGTGCATCGAGGATATCCTGCAAGCTGCCAGCGGCCACGACATGGCCGCCGTGGACGCCGGCGCCGGGGCCCATATCGACGACATAGTCAGCGAGGCGGATGGCGTCCTCGTCATGCTCCACGACCAGCACTGTGTTGCCGAGATCGCGCAGGCGTTTGAGGGTAACGAGCAGGCGATCATTATCGCGCTGGTGCAGGCCGATTGACGGTTCATCAAGCACATAGAGCACGCCCGACAGGCCGGAGCCGATTTGCGAGGCGAGGCGGATGCGTTGGGATTCGCCGCCGGACAAGGTGCCGGATTTGCGATCGAGGTTGAGATAATCGAGGCCGACATTGTCAAGGAAACCAAGCCGTTCGGTGATTTCCTTGAGGATGCGGTCCCCGATGGCGCGTTGCTTGGGCGTGAGATGTTCAGCGACGCCCTGTGCCCAGCGCAGCGCCTGGCCGACCGGGCGGCGCACGGCGGTGGCGATGGTTTCGCCTGCGATTTTGACCGACAGGGCTTCGGGGCGCAGCCGATCGCCGTGGCAGACTTCGCACGGGGAGGGGGATTGGTAGCGTTCCAGATCCTCGCGGATCGAGGTGCTTTCGGTGTGCAGGCGTTTTTCAAGGTTGCGCACCACGCCTTCGAAGCTTTTGAGGACTTCATAGGCCTTGCGGCCATCTTCGAAACGCAGCGGGATGGCACGGGTGCCGGTGCCATACAGGACGGCGTGCACTGCTTCATCCGACAGATCGGACCATTTGTTTTTCAGGGTGAAGCCGTAGGCGCGGCCGACGCTGGCCAGGACTTGCAAATAATAGGGGGAGGGCGGGTTGGACTTGGCCCACGGGGCAACGGCGCCCTTTTCCAGCGTGAGCGCGTGGTTGGGCACGATCAGATCGGGATCGAAATGCTGTTTTTCACCAAGCCCGTCACAGGCCGGGCAGGCGCCCTGCGGCGCATTGAAGGAAAACAGCCGCGGTTCGATTTCGGAAATCGTGAAGCCAGAGACCGGGCAGGCGAATTTTTCAGAAAACAGGATGCGGGTTGGCGAGTCCTTGGCGTGCTCCGGCGCGTCGGCGGGCGCATCGGCCAATTCCACAATCGCCAGGCCTTCGGCCAATTTCAGCGCGGTTTCAAAGCTTTCGGCGAGACGGGATTCAAGGCCTTCCTTCACCGCCAGCCGGTCAACCACCACATCGATGTCGTGCTTGTATTTCTTGTCGAGCGCCGGGGCTTCTTCGATGGCGTGAAAATTGCCGTCGATCTTGACCCGCGTGAAGCCGTCTTTCTGCAGTGTGGCCAGTTCCTTGCGATATTCGCCCTTGCGGCCGCGCACGATGGGGGCGAGCAGATAGAGGCGCGTGCCTTCGGGCAGCGCCATCACACGGTCCACCATCTGGCTGACGGTTTGCGCGGTGATCGGCAGGCCGGTGGTGGGCGAATAGGGCACACCGACCCGCGCCCACAGCAGCCGCATGTAATCATAAATTTCGGTGACGGTGGCGACCGTTGAGCGCGGGTTCTTGCTGGTGGTTTTCTGCTCGATGCTGATGGCTGGCGACAGGCCTTCGATATGATCGACATCGGGCTTCGACATCATCTCAAGAAACTGGCGCGCATAGGCCGACAGCGATTCCACATAGCGGCGCTGGCCTTCGGCATAGATTGTATCGAATGCGAGCGAGGATTTGCCCGATCCAGACAGGCCGGTGATCACCGTGAGCGCATTTTTGGGCAGATCGACATCCACCCCCTTGAGATTATGTTCCCGCGCGCCGCGCACCTGGATATGGTTCAGCATCCTTCGTTCGTTCCATATTTGTTCGAATTGTGCAAGCCGCTTGCACCATAGGCGGTTAAGACTGGGCGGGTGCAACGGCAAGCGCGGCTGTGTCGCGGGCGGGCCATGGGCAATGGCCGCACCAGCATCTGCCGGCGCGGCCCATGGCCTATTAGGAAATGATGGAGTTTTGTTTATTCAGTCGGTTAGGACAGGTTTGACCGGCGCCAACGGGCTTCAAGCCAGGTGCCAATCATCAAGGAGGCGATGACCGCATAAGACCAGAAGATCAATCCCACGGCGTAAGCCCATGCAAAATCGCCAGTCTCGGTCATGCTGGCAACATGGACCATCGTGCCGATCAGTTGGAATGCGGTGGCATAGAGTGGCCAGAACCGATCGCTGGTCAGTGCAAGCGTAACCAATCCAGCCAGCAGGGCGACATCCACGACGAGCACGTCGAGCTGGGTGTCGCCATATTGGCTGTCGAGCAGCCAGGTCAGAAATGTCGCGGCGACGAAGGCCGCAGCGGTAAGCCGTTCATCGCGGCCACCCCAGACAATCGAGACAGCGACGGACGCAAACAAGATCAACAGGCTAAAAAATCCAAGCATCGGCTTTCCCCCCCAAAAAGGTTGAAGCCGGCACTGTCAGTGCCGGCCCAACCTTCTTTGAAATATCGCGCTCGATCAGGCAGCGATGGTGAACCGTGGGGCAGGGGCTGCGTCTGTGTGATATGCATGATCAGGGCAAGGGCCCAGGAAATTCACGGCATCAAGACCAACCTTGGTCTGCGCCTGACGCAGCGCGGCGTGGGTGGCAATGATGCTGCCGCGCGCTTCGATGAGCTGCTGGCAGGTCTGCATCGTGCTGATCAGGGCATCCTGGCCGATGCATGCCGCGATATTGGCTTCCTGGCGGGCCATCGGCATCACGGCTGCCAACTGGGCAACGGCTGCAACGGCGGCATCTATGGCGGCTTCGGCAGCGAAAAGCTGTTCGGCAATTTTGTTGGCGGCGAGGCGGCGTTCTTTCAACATGGCACATTCCTTGGGTTGCCGGCGCAGGGTTGCGGCCGGGGCGGTTGACATCCTTCCGGACGTCAGTCGTCCGGAAGTGCTAAATCAGGGACTTGAGCGCAGCGAAGGCAGCAAGCACGCCGCCAAACGTCATGGCCGATCCAAAGGCGATGAACATGATCCAGCCGAGCCGGTGTCCAATCGCAAGTTCATTTTTCGCGCCCCATGGTTTGGTTGCAAGGAAAGGCCGGGCATTGTCGCCAGGGTCGGGGGCTGCAACACCCGGCCATTCCGTTGCAATCGTGGACCCGAAGGTCACATTGCCTGTCGGTGCGCCGGGCTGGGCGAGGAAGCCGCCAGATGGACCAACACCCGGTTTGAACTGCATCTGGTGCGCTGCCGTTGCGAGAGGTCCGGGTTCCAACAAATTGGGGTCGTTGAGCCGGGGTGGCAGTGCACCGGGATTGGTTGAAACCGGTTCCTGCTGTTCGCCGGTCGGGCCAGAATCCTCAAGCTCCGGTGCCTGATATATCAATGCTTGATAGTCTGCCGATGCGGCGCTCGCTGCCATCCCACCTTCGACCGCCACAAGCATGCGCGCTGCTTCGATGCGGTTTTGCACCTCCAGCTTGCGGATGGCGTTGCGCAACCGCATGTCCACCGCGTGATGCGAGACATGCAGCTGGCGCGCAATATCCTTGGAGGTCATATGCTGGAACACCAGGCGCAGGCAGTCACGTTCGCCTTGGGTCAACAGGCTCACGCGCGGACGGCGCGGATCTTCGGGATTCAACTGTGTGATCACAGTAGCACACGTGGCTTGAGCCATGACAAAGTCAAGCGCTGGCACGCCATCGGCGGCAGAGATTCCTCGCGAAGACCCACTCAACATCGCCGCGACCCCATGCGACCCCAATGAGTGCCAAACCTTCAACGATTTTGCCGGTTTTTTCAAGCGTTTCCCTTGCGCATCTTCTTGACACGCAAATCGCTTCCCGCAATTGCCGTGCAGGTTGAACGGCGCACCCGGCGCAGTCTGGCCAGCAGCGCGGCACGCTACCCGGAAAAACTACCGTGTGATCGAACGACATCAGGGCTATTCGCTTAGGTAATCCCCTGTCACATTGTGTTTTTAAGTTGTGCAACGTGCCGGCCAGGGATGCAGATATGGGTTGGGAGCAGGAAATAGCTGAACTGCGCCGCCGACAACATGCGGCGCACGCAATGGGCGGGCCGGAAAAACTGGCGCGACAACATGGCCATGGCAAGCTGAATGCCCGTGAACGGCTGGCGGCCCTGATCGACCCCGGCAGTTTCCGCGAAATCGGTGAGCTGGCCGGTTTTGCCGCCTATGATTCGGATGGGGCAATGACCGGTTTCCAGCCGTCAAATTTCCTGTTCGGCTTGGCCAGCATTGCCGGCCGGCCCGTGGTGGCCAGCGCTGATGATTTCACCGTGCGCGGCGGCGCTGCCGATGCCAGCCTGCACCGCAAGCTGGTCGATGCCGAGCGCCTGGCCAGCGAATATCGATTGCCATTGGTGCGCATGATTGAAGGCACCGGCGGCGGCGGCAGCGTGCGCACCCTGGAAAAGGCCGGATACACCTATATCCCCGAAATCCCCGGCTGGGAGCATATGACCGCCAATCTGTCGAAGCTGCCGGTGGTGGCGATGGGGCTGGGGCCAGTGGCCGGGCTGGGCGCCGGGCGCATGGTGATGGCGCATTATTCCTTGCTGGTGGACGGCCTGGCGCAGATGTTTGTGGCCGGCCCGCCGGTGGTTGCCGCCGCCGGTGAGCATCGCACCAAGGAAGAATTGGGCGGCGCCGCCATTCATGCCGGCAATGGCGCCGTGGATGACCGGGTCGGCAGCGAAGCCGAAGCGTTTTTGCGGACACGGTGGTTCCTGTCTTATTTGCCGTCATCGGTGCATGAACTGCCGGCGCGCGTGCCAACCACAGACCCGGTGGAGCGGCGATCGGACTGGTTGATCGATGCGGTGCCGCGCGATCCGCGCCGGCTGTATCCGGTGCGTCCGATTGTGGAAACACTGGTCGATGCCGGCAGCTGGTTTGAAATCGGCCGGGAATGGGGCACCGGCGTCGTCACTGGTCTCGCTCGGCTGGATGGCTGGCCGATGGCGATCATCGCCTCCAACCCCGAATGCCTGGGCGGTTTGTGGACGGCCGCCACCGCCCGCAAGGTGGAGCGCATGGTCGATCTGGCCGACACTTTCCATCTGCCGCTGGTGCAAATGGTCGACAATCCGGGATTTCTGATTGGCCGCCGCGCCGAGGAGGAAGCCACCATCCGCTGGGGATCACGCGCGCTGGCGGCTATCTATCAAGCATCGGTGCCGTGGTGCTGCGTGGTGATGCGCAAGGCCTACGGCATGGCGGGCAGCGGGCATGCGCCGGCGGATCGCTTTCGCTGGCGATTGGCCTGGCCATCGGGCGATTGGGGCAGCCTGCCCATCGCGGGCGGGCTGGAAGCCGCCTACCGCGCCGAACTGGCGGCGGCAGATGACCCTGCGGCGCGCATGGCCGAGATCAAGGCCAGCCTCGATCAAGTGCGGTCACCGTTTCGCACTGCCGAGCATTATGGTGTGGAGGCGATCATCGATCCGCGCGACACCCGCGCCGAATTGTGCCGGTTTGCAGCGATGGCGCAGCGCGCGCTGCAACCGGGGGCCAAATCGCGCGGGCTGCGGCCATAGGCGCATCGTCAGCCGCGCAGCTTGTTCAGGTGGCTTATTCCGGGGGCGGGGCCATGCCCATGGCGCGCATGCGCTTCATGCCTTCGGTCAATTCCGCCCGGCTGACAAAGCCGTCCTTGTCGCCGTCAAGCAGGCCAAATCCCATTTCGCGGCGGCCAGCGGCCAGCCATTCGTCCTTACTCCATTTGCCGTCCTTGTTGGCATCGGCCGCCATCAGGCGTTGGCCAGCGCCGGACTGTGCGGCAGGTGCAGGGGCAGGTGGCGGCGATTGCGCAGCGGCCGCACTGGCGAGTGCAGCGGCGATCAAGGCTGGAACGAACAGTCGCATGGCATTCTCCATCGGCATCACATCATCAGCCTAGCAACGTTCATGCCGGGCGCAATCCCTCGCCGCCCATCCGCGCCGGTCATTCGGGGCGGTCATTCGCGGCGTTGATTGGCCAAGCGGTCGCGGGTGATCGGATAATCCAGGCCTTCGCTGATGGTCAGCCAGTCTTCGCCGTCGATGCGTTCGAATGCGGGTTGCACATAGGGTGCGGGGCGTGCGGCGCAGGCATCAAACAGCGCCGCCATGGTGAAATATTGCGCCAGCCGGTGCATGTTGCACCAGGTTGGGAAGACCATGGCGGCCCGGCCATCGGCATAATCGGCCAGCGCCTGCGCCGCGCTGGTCCAGCGCAGCGCCTTGGCTTCGAAGCCATCAGGCGCGATGGCGGCGCTGGCGCTGCGGCCGGCGTCGGCCAGATAGAATCGCGTGTCAAAACGGCGAACGATCGCGACGGCAGCGGGCGGTTCCCAGCGGGCGAACGGAATGAACCGCGCCGCGTCCACCTTGTGGCCCATGGCGGCCAGCATGTGGGCAAATCCGGCCGATTCGTCGGCATCTGGCCCGCTGGCCAGGGCGTGGCGGGCTGCGGCCAGCGCATCGGCATCGGGAACCGGGCCTTCGGTGAGCAGCACACCGGTTTCCTCCAAGGCTTCGCGTGCGCAAGCCACCCGCGCTGCCGCATCGGCATCGGCCAGTTCGGCAAAGCCGCTTGCCAGCTGCGGGTTGCGGGCGATGGCGATATCGCCGGCATCGACGCGGCCGCCGGGAAACACCAAGGCGCCGCCGGCAAAGGCCAATTGCTCGCCGCGCTGCACCAGCAGGATTTCGGGCACGCCATCGGGCCCGGCGCGTGCCAGTATGACCGTGGCTGCGGCAATTGAAACGGGTTTTGCGGCGTCTGTCATGATGATCCTCGATAGGCCGTGTCTTGCATGGTTGCACCCCTGTGCTATCGGGCAGGGCAGAGCAGGCAGCCGGGCAGGGGCCGTTGGTGCAGGAGCAGATTGGCATGAGCGTGCGTCCATGGCGTGACATCGTCCGCCGCAAAAGCCGGCAAATCATGGTGGGCAAGGTGCCAGTGGGCGGCGATGCGCCCATTGCCGTACAAACCATGACCAACACGCCCACCGAAGATGCGCTGGCGACGATCGAGCAGATTCGCGCCTGCGAAGACGTGGGCGCCGATATCATCCGCGTTAGCTGCCCAACCAAGGAAGCCACCGCCGCGTTCCGCCAGATCACCCGCGCCGCCAAGGTGCCGATCGTGGCGGATATCCATTTCCACTATAAACGCGCCCTCGAAGCGGCTGACGCTGGCGCGGCCTGCCTGCGCATCAATCCCGGCAACATCGGCAGCCGGCAGCGCATCCGCGAAGTGGTCAATGCCGCCAAGGCCAATGGCTGCGCCATCCGCATCGGGGTGAACGCCGGCAGCCTGGAAAAGCATTTGCTCGACAAATATGGCGAGCCTTGCCCGGAGGCGCTGGTGGAAAGCGCCCTTGAGCATATGAAATATCTGCAGGACGAGGATTTCCACGAATTCAAGATCAGCGTGAAGGCCAGCGACGTGTTTCTGGCGGTCGCGGCATACAACGGCCTGGCGGACGTGTGTGATTATCCGTTGCACCTGGGCATTACCGAAGCTGGCGGGCTGATCGGCGGCACGGTCAAATCCTCCATCGGCATGGGCATGTTGCTGTGGGCCGGCGTGGGTGACACGATCCGGGTTTCGCTGTCGGCCGATCCGGTCGAGGAGGTGAAGGTGGGCTATCATATATTGAAATCGCTGGGCATCCGGGCGCGCGGCGTGAAGATCATTTCCTGCCCATCTTGTGCCCGGCAAGGCTTTGATGTGGTGCGCACCGTTGAAGCGCTGGAAACGCGGCTGGCACACATCACCACGCCGCTGTCGCTGTCGGTGCTGGGCTGCGTGGTCAATGGCCCCGGCGAAGCGCGCGAGACCGATATCGGGCTGACCGGCGGCGGCAATGGCCGGCACGCGGTGTTCCTGTCCGGCATCTCCGATCATGTGATCAGCAGCGAAGCGATGCTGGAGCATATCGTCGGGCTGGTGGAGGCCAAGGCGGCCGAAATCGACGCCATCAACGAGGCCGCAGCAGCGGCAGCGTTGATCGCCGCGCCTGTCGCTGCTGCATAAACATGCATGGCGGCCCGCCGCGCCCGCGCCGGACCGAGGAACCGGTGCGCCAGCAGGCCGTGGCCGCCGGCTATGGCACGGCGACATGGTGTTTTGGCCTGGGCGGCGCGGCGGTGCTCGCCGAACTGGTCAGCCTCGGCTTCAGCATTGATCGCCTGCTGTGGATTGCCGGCCTGACCGGCGCGGCGGCATCGGCCTGGCTGCTGAAGCGGCTGTGGCTGCCGGACCGGGTCGACCGCGGGCCGCGCTTCTGGCTGTTTGCGCTGCCCTCGGTTGCGCTGGCGTTTTTCAGCGTGATGTGGATGTTCCGCGCGCTGGGGCGGCTGCTGTGATGCACAACATGGTTTCGGTGCTGCTGTGGCTGTTGGTGGGCGCGGCCAAGACCATGGCGCTGATCCTGTTGCTCACTGCGCCGCAAACATATTGGTTCGATGCGCTGGCTTGGCTGCTTTTGGCGTTTGGGCTGGTTGCGGCGGCGCTGCTGTGGCGTGCCAGGCTGGCGCGACTTGGAGACAGTGCTTGATTGTTCGTTCCGCAACGCCAGCCGACGTGCCGCAGATTCTGCAATTCGCCAAAGATCTGGCTGCCTATGAACGCGAACCCGAAGCGGTCACGGCGAGCGAGGCCGATATCCATGCCGGGCTGTTCGGTCCAGACAAGCTCGTCGAGGCGCTGATTGCCGACGAGGATGGCGCTTCGCTGGGCTTTGCCATTTTCTACCGCACCTTTTCCACCTGGACCGGAAAACCGGGGTTCTGGCTGGATGATCTCTATGTCCGGCCCGAAGCACGCGGCGGCGGGGCTGGCAAGGCGCTGCTCACCGCCATTGCCGCCCTGGCCGAGGCACGCGGCTATGCAAGGTTTGAATGGTGGGTGCTCGATTGGAACGCGCCATCGATTGGCTTTTATAAGAAGCTCGGTGCCAAGCCGATGGATGAATGGACGGTCTATCGCCTTGATGGCGAGGCACTCAAGACCGTCGCGCAAGGCTGACAGGAACCCGAGATGACGCGCATCGAGACCGACTATCTGCTCATCGGCGCCGGCGCGATGGGGCTGGCCTTTGCCGATACGTTGCTCACCGAATTGCCTGAGGCAACCCTCACCATTGTCGATCGCCATGGCAAGCCTGGCGGCCATTGGAACGACGCCTACCCGTTCGTGACTCTGCATCAGCCATCTTCATTTTATGGCGTTGCCTCCATGCCGCTGGGCGCGGGGCGGATCGACACGCACGGCAGCAACGCCGGTATGGAGGAGCTGGCGTCCGGGCCGGAGGTGAGCAGCTATTATGATGCGGTGATGCGCCGGCAGCTGCTGCCCACGGGGCGGGTGCGCTATTTCCCGATGAGCGATTATCGCGGCAATGGCAGCATCGTGTCGCTGATTTCGGGGCAGGAAACGCACGCCGCCATAGCGCGCAAGACGATCGATTCGACCTATCTGGCCAGCAGCGTGCCATCGACCCACGTACGCAAATTTGCCGTGGCCGATGGCGTGCGGATCATGCCGCCAAATGGCTTGCCCAATTTGTGGCAGGCGCCGGATGCCATGCCCCGGCATTTCACCGTGCTGGGCGCTGGCAAGACGGCGATGGACACGCTGATCTGGCTGCTGAATGCCGGGGCCACGCCGGACATGATTACCTGGGTGGCGCCGCGTGCATCGTGGTTCTTCAATCGCCGCTGCGTGCAGCCGGGCATCGATTTTTTTGCAGACACGATCGGCGGCCAGCTGAACCGCATCAAGGCCGAGGCAGCCGCAACCGACGCCATGGACTTGTTTTTGCGCATGGAAGCCTACGGTTTCATGCTGCGCATCGATCGCAGCATCAATCCGACGATGTTCCATTATGCGATATGCTCCGAAGCCGAAATCGCCATCCTGCAGCGCATCACCGATGTAGTGCGAATGGGCCGGGTGCAGGCGCTGGAGGATGAGCAAATGGTGCTGGAGCAGGGGACGCGCGCCACACCGCCGGGCACATTGTTCATCGATTGCACCGCATCCGCCGTGGAGCGCCGGCCGCCGGTACCGGTGTTTCAGCCGGGCCTTATCGTGCCGCAGATGATCCGCCTGCCGCAACCGGCCTTCAGCGCGGCCATGATCGCCTGGATCGAAGCGCATATCGAAGGCGAGGCTGCGCAAAACGCGCTGACCATGGCGGTGCCGCTGCCCGACGGGATCGAGGATTACCCGCGCGCCAGCCTCGTCAACATGTTCAACCAGGGCCTGTGGGGGCAAAACCCCGCGCTTTCGAAATGGATTCACGATTGCCGGCTCGATGGCTTTGGCAAGACGATCAGCGCCGTCCGCCCCGACGACACGGCGCTGATTGCCATCCTGAAACAATTTGGCCCGGCAGCTATGGCGGCAATGGCCAATCTGCAGAAGCTGATGGTGTAGAACAAAATCTGCTGCCAGGCGCCGCCCGGCAGGTACAAAAAAGGCGGCCCGTACCGGCCGCCTTTTTCATGAACTCTGCGGCCTGCTTATCAGCCGCGCGGTGCACCCGGATGGAGCTTGTGCTCCACCGTCAATATGCCGGCCTTTTCAGCTTCGTAGCGCTCGATGGATTCCAACACCAGCCGCTCGGCCGTGGCGCGGCCTTCAAAGCCTTGGCACTTAACCCACTTGCCGGGTTCCAGATCCTTGTAATGGGTGAAGAAATGCTCGATCTGATCGAGGACGATCTTGGGCAGATCGGTATATTCCACCACATCGTCATAATAGGGGTGAACCTTGGTGACGCTGACGCAGATCAGCTTCACATCGCCGCCGCCATCATCTTCCATCATCAGCACGCCCACCGGGCGCACGCGCGCAATCGATCCGGGGATGAACGGCGTGCGCGCCACGATCAGCGCATCGATCGGATCGCCGTCTTCGGCCAGCGTGTGCGGCACAAAGCCATAATTGCACGGATAGCGCATCGGCGTGTGCAGAATGCGATCGACGAACAGCGCGCCTGACGCCTTGTCCAGCTCATACTTCACCGGTTCGCCGCCCATCGGGCATTCGACCACCACGTTGAGATCGTGTGGCGGGGCAACGCCGATCGGAATGGCATCAATACGCATGATCTTGAATCTCCTGTTTTGTCGTTGGCGAAGTAAGGGGCTGCGGCCGATGAGTCCATGCCCCATTGGGGCAACACACCGACAAGGCACAGTCGCTATTTGCGCGCAGCAAGCAGTCGTTCCAGCCCGGACGGTGTTTTGGTGTCCGCCGGCGCGATGCGGTCCAGCCGCGGATAGCGAAGGCCGCCAGCCCAAGCCCAATTGCGGGTTTCAATCCGGTCGGATGTGCGGACGGTCAGGCGGATCGCCGCCTTTTCGTCCTTCGCAGCCGTGATCGCGGCCTTCATCACATCATCGCTGTACGGAATTTCGTTCACGGCCAGCAGCGTATCGCCCACCGCCAAGCCAGCATCAAACGCCGGCGTGTTCCACACCACGGCATTCACCCGGCCCGCCGCGCCGATCACCAGCCCGCCCGAGAAGCTGAGGTTCAGGCTGCCGCTGTTGGCATCGGTAAAGGCCGGCGTCGGCTTGTCGCTGTAAGCCAGCCGCCAGCCCGACAGCTCAAGCCCGTTCAGCGGGGCGCCGGCCGCTTTTTCGGTAAGGCGGCGCGACAACAGCCCGGCCCAATCATAGGGCTGCACCGCCTGCAATTCAGCGATCAGGCTGGCCATGTCATAGGGCTTCACGCCCCAATCGCCGTCGCCGGTGCCGAAAAAGCGGCGGGCAAAATCATCCAGGCTGCGCTTGCCACTGCTTTCGCGGCGGATAATGGCATCGGCCTCCAGCCAGATCAGCAGGCCTTCGTTGTAATAATCCTCGCTGCGCTGATAGCTCACCCAGCCCTTGGGCAGGCGCGGCGTGATCAGCGGATCGTTGGTGGTATCGTCCAGGCTGCGCCAGCTGCGCGCCGGGCGATTGTCCAGATTGGCCGCGATGATGGCGATTTCCTGCAGCGTGTCCTCCAGGCTGATCAAGCCGGAGCGCGCTTGCAGCACATAGCCCCAGAATTGCGTCTGGCCTTCATACACCCACAGCAGCGAATTGCGCATCGGGGTGCGGAAATCCGGTGTGACCAGATCGGCGCCGCGGCGATGCTTGCCATTCCAGCTGTGGGTGAATTCATGCGGCAACAGCCCGCGCGAGCCGGGGCCCCCCTTTCCATTAACAACGTCCCAAGCGGTGAAATAGCCGGTATCAACGCCGTTTTCACTGCTGCGGTGATGTTCCAGGCCGATGCCGCCCATTTTCTCGGTCAATGCCAGCAGCAGATCATAATGATCAAACTGGCTGGTACCAAACAGGCTGATCGCTTGAGTGATCAGATTGCGATGTTTTTCAATCTGTTCCGGGGTGGCCTTGAGAAAGCGTGCATCATCGGCCACCACATTCAGCGTGACATTGCGGCCCAGATCCCATTTCGCAAAATGCCGCCCGGCAAAGAATGGGCTGTCCACCAAGGTTTCATAATCGACCGTTTGATAGGCCACTCTGTTGCCGGAGCGGCCGGCCTCCCGCAGCGCGCCGGCCGCCTGCCAGCCCGCCGGCCAAGTCACGGTCAGCGCCACCGGGATTTGCCGGGTGAACCAGCCGGCCGGATAGAGCGA
>NZ_JBBATR010000007.1:7506-42569 GCF_040398645.1 Sandarakinorhabdus sp. | reverse complement strand
CCGGGCAGGAATTTGGGAAACAGCAGCGCCATGCGCCCGCCCCTGCCGGCAATATTGGCTGGCACCGGGATGGTCTGGCTCACCTTCAACACGCCGCGCAGCGTATCGGTGGCATCAACGGCCACACGCATCGTGCCTGGAAATTGCGTGTCGCGGGCGGCGGGCACCATATCCACGATCGGCAAGGGCTGCGGCATGGAGCGTTGCGCTGCCGCCGGGGCAGCCAGCAAGGCGATTGCAAGCGGAAGGATGATGCGCATTTTCTGTGGTTAGCGCAGGCTTTGACGATGGGGAAGGGGGCAGCGATTGCACCGCCGCGCGCTGTCGCTTATGCCTGCAAAATGAGCAACGCACCGCAGAAACCACGGGGAACGCAGGATATGATCGGGGACGGCGCCGCCCGTTTCGATTCCGTGATTGCCGCGTTCAATCGGGTGCGGCTGCTGTATGGCTTTGGCCGGGTGGAAGTGCCGGTGTTCGAAAGCAGCGCCGTGTTTGCGCGCTCCTTGGGCGAGACCACCGATGTCGTTTCCAAGGAAATGTATGAATTTGAAGATCGCGGCGGCGATGCCATGTGTTTGCGGCCGGAATTCACCGCCGGCATCGCGCGGGCCTTCATTGAAAATGGCTGGCAACAATTGGCGCCGCTGAAGCTGGCGACGTGGGGGCCATTGTTTCGGTATGAACGCCCGCAAAAGGGTCGGTTTCGGCAATTTCACCAGCTGGATGCCGAAATATTGGGCGCGGCTGAACCGGCCGCGGACGTGGAGGTCATCGCGCTGGGCCAGCACTTGCTGGAAGAGCTGGGCGTGGCAGACCGCGTAGTGCTGACGCTGAACAGCATGGGCGATCCGAACACGCGCAGCGCCTGGAGCGCAGCGGTGGCGGCGCATTTTGCCGCCCATCGCGATGATCTGAGCGAGGATAGCCAGCGCCGGCTGGACAGCAATCCGCTGCGTATCCTCGACAGCAAGGATGAAGGCGATGCTGCGCTAGTGGCGCTCGCACCGCAGATCGATGATTTTTTCACATTGGAAGCCGGCGCGTTTTTCGAGAGTTTGCAGAAGGGTTTGCAGGCCAGCGGCATCGCCTGGACGCGCAATGCCAGGCTGGTGCGCGGGCTGGATTATTACCGGCACAGCGTGTTTGAATTCGTCACCGAAAGCCTGGGCGCGCAAGGCACTGTGCTTGGCGGCGGGCGCTATGATGGCCTCATTGGTCACATGGGCGGGCCGGACACGCCGGCGGTGGGCTGGGCGGCGGGCGTCGAACGGCTGGCGATGCTGGTTGCGGAGCCCGCGATGCCGCATGTGCAAGTGGCCGTCGTCGCCGTTGGGGACGACGCCGGGCAGGCGGCGCTGGGCCTGCTGAGCGGGCTGCGCAAGGCCGGCATTGCTGCCGAGCAGAACTGGCGCGGCAATCTGAAGAAAAAGATGGAACGTGCTGGAAAGTCAGGCGCAGCGCTGGCCGTGCTGATCGGCGCAGATGAAGTGGCGGCCGGCATCGTGACCGTGCGCGATCTGGGCAGCGGTGAGCAAATCCCGGTGGCAAATCACGAGGCGGTGGCTGCCATTGTCACGCGGCTGGCCGGGGGCGGCCTGAAAGGATGATGCTGCCACTTGAGCGCATCGCCCAGATCGAGCGCCGCCACGGCCAATTGGCCAACGACATGGGCAATCCGGCGCTGTCTCCAGATCAATTCGTCGCTTTGTCAAAGGATTATGCCGAACTCACCCCGCTGGTGGCGGCGGCGGCGGCGTGGCGGGCTTTGCTGGCCGAAGCGCAGCAACTTCGCGCGATCCCGGCCAGTGACGAGATGCACGGCATCGCGCAGGAGGAACTGGCCAGCATCAGCGCGCGCTTGCCGGCTGCCGAGCGCGCGCTGGCGTTGCAATTGCTGCCGCGCGATGCCGCGGACGAACGCTCCGCCGTGCTGGAAATCCGCGCTGGCACCGGCGGCGATGAAGCGGCGCTGTTTGCCGGAGATCTTGCGCGTATGTATGAACGTTATGCGGCAAACCATGGCTGGAAATGGGAAATATTATCCGGCAGTGCCTCTGATCTGGGCGGTTTCAAGGAAATCATTGCCAGCGTGGCCGGCGCTGGCGTGTTCGCCCGGCTGAAATTTGAAAGCGGCGTGCACCGCGTGCAGCGGGTGCCGGCCACCGAGGCGGGCGGGCGCATCCACACCAGCGCCGCCACCGTGGCCGTGCTGCCCGAGGCCGGTGACGTTGATATTGCCATCGATGACAAGGATTTGCGCATCGATGTCTATCGCGCGTCAGGCGCCGGCGGCCAGCATGTCAACACCACCGACAGCGCGGTGCGCATCACCCATATCCCCAGCGGCGTGGTGGTGGCGGTGCAGGACGAACGCAGCCAGCACAAGAACAAGGCGCGGGCGATGAAATTGCTGCGCACCCGCTTGTTCGATGCCGAACGCGAACGCCTGGCCAGCACCAGATCAGCCGACCGCAAGGCGATGGTGGGCAGCGGCGACCGATCGGAGCGCATCCGCACCTATAATTTCCCGCAAGGCCGCGTGACCGACCACCGCATCAACCTGACCCTGCACCGCCTGCCGGAAATCATGGCCGGCGCGCTGGACGATGTGGTGACCGCGCTGATTGCCGAGGATGAGGCGGCACGGTTGGCCTCCCTGGCGTGAAAGCACGGATTGTCGATCTGCTGAATGCGGCGGCTGCGCGCATGGGCGGTGACACGCCGCGCCTGGATGCCGAAGTGCTGCTGGCGTATGCACGGGGCTGCACACGCGGCGATCTGTTGCTCAATCCAGACCGCAGCATTGACCCACAAGCTTATGAAACCATAGTTGATCGCCGCGCTGCGGGGGAACCGGTCGCCCATATCACCGGCCGCCGCGAATTCTGGTCGCTGGATCTGCTGGTCACGCCAGATGTGCTGATTCCGCGCCCCGACAGCGAAACCCTGATCGACACGGCGCTGCGTCTGTGCACCCGGCCGCCGGCGCGCATTCTCGATCTCGGCACCGGTTCGGGCGCGCTGCTGCTGGCGGCGCTCAGCGAATGGCCGTCTGCAACCGGGCTGGGCATCGATGCCAGTGCCGCGGCGCTGGTGGTGGCGCAGCAAAATGCGCAGCGCACCGGGCTTGATGCGCGCGCCGAATTTCGCTTCGGCAATTGGGCGGACGCGCTGGCGGAACGCTTCGATCTGATCCTGTGCAACCCGCCCTATATCGGCAACGATGAGGCCATGTCAGATGAAGTGCGCCGCCATGAGCCGGCCAGCGCCTTGTTTGCCGGCGCCGATGGCCTCGATGATTACCGCCGCATCCTGCCGCAATTGGCGGGTGTGATGGCAACCGACGGGCTGGCTGTACTGGAAATCGGCCACAGCCAGGGTGTAGCGATCATGGCGATGGCTGCTGATGCTGGCTTTGCTGTTTCGTTGCACAAGGATCTGGCCGGGCGTGACCGCTGTGCCGCGCTGCGTGCGCAGCCAAACGCGCGCTGACCATCAGGCTTCGCCGCGCTCTGCCGCTTTCACCCGCTGCCAATATACTTCCTGTTCATCCAGCGAAAGCGCGGCAAAGCCCGGCCCGGCCAGCGCCTCCATCGCCTTGAAACGCCGCTCGAATTTGGCATTGCCGGCCCGCAGCGCGGTTTCGGGATCGATGCCGTGGCGGCGCGCCAGATTGGCCACCACAAACAGCACATCGCCCATTTCCTCGGCGCGGTGCGCGTCGGTTTGGGCGGCTGCAAATTCGGCAAGCTCCTCGTCCAGCTTGGCGCGCACGCCGGCCGTATCATGCCATTCAAACCCGACCCGCGCGGCCCGGGCCTGCAATTTTTCGGCGCGCATCAAGGCGGGCAGGGCAGTGGCCACCCCGTCAAGGGCTGATGGCTGCGCATGCAGTTGCCCGGCAGCGGCGCGTTCGGCGGCCTTTATGCGTTCCCATTCATCTTTCTGTGCGGCTGCATCAGCGGCGCGGGTGCCATCGCCAAAGATATGGGGATGGCGCCGTTCCATTTTTTCACACAGCGCAGTCACCACATCGTTCAAGGCGAAGTGCCCGGCTTCTTCAGCGAGGCGGCTGTGAAACACCACCTGAAACAGCAGATCGCCCAGCTCCTTCTTCAGTTCGGCCATGTCACGCGCGGCGATTGCTTCGGCCACTTCATAGGCTTCTTCAATGGTGTACGGCGCGATGGTATCGAAATCCTGGGCCAGATCCCACGGGCAGCCCGTGTGCGGATCACGCAGCCGGGCCATGATACCGGCCAAGCGATCAAGGGACAGCGCGCTCACAGGCCATCCACAAAGGCTGACAAGGCGGCGTTGGTGGCTGCGGCGGCTTCCTGTTGCACCCAATGGCCAGCACCTTCGATCAGGGTGGTGCCGCGAAAATCCGCGCAGCCAGCACCGGCGGTGGCATAGAGATCCATGCCCGGCGCAAAATACCGCACCGGATCGCGCGTGCCGGCAATGAAGGCGGCGGGCTGGGCAATGCGCTGCCCGCGCAGACTTTCTGCTTCAGCAAAATCAATGTCTTGCGCCCGGTAGCGATTGAGCGGCCCGCGCCAGCCGCCGGCCGCAAACGCCGCCTGATACACCGCCAGGTCGTGCGGCGGCAGCCACGCCGGGTGCGGATCGGGCAGGGCGACCCCTTCCAGCAGCGTCGCATCCGGCCCCTTGCGGCCAAAACCCGGATATTCGGTATCACCCGAGAGCGCATGATAGATTTTCAGCAGCGCATCCGGATCGGCCGCTAGCTCGGCTTCGGCCACACCCTCGGCCATGAAATAAAATTGGTAGAAGAATTTGCCCGCGTGTAGCTGGCGCATCACATCCAGAAAGCGCAGCTCACCCCAGGGCGAAAACGGCACGCTCAGTCCGGCCACTGCCGCCACATGCTCAGGGTAGCGCAGGGCGGTGTTCCACACGATGGGAGCGCCCCAATCATGGCCAAACAGGATGGCCCGGCCGCCGAGCGCCGCGATCACGGCGGCGACATCCGATGCCAGCGCCGCCAAGGTGTAATCTGCGACGGGCTGCGGCTTGCTGCTGCCGCCATAGCCGCGCACATCCATGGCGGCGATCCGGCGCCGAGCGCCTGCAAAATGCGCGATCTGGTGCCGCCAGCTGTGCGCCAGTTCGGGCCAGCCATGCACACACAGGATGGGCAGTTCGTCGCTGTTGTCCGGGCCAGCAACCAACACGTTGAGCGCGACGCCGCCGTTGTTGACCGTGATGGTTCGCATCTTGTGTGTCCGCCAGTTGCCCGGCAGCAGGTAGACAAGCGCGCGCTATGCTTGGCAAGCCGAAAAGGGCCGTGGTGGCAGGCAATAGGCCACCTTCGTCGGCATGACGTGATGTTGATAATATATATTATGTTTAATTTTATGCCTTCACAAGCGCTACTTGGCGAAGCCCCGGCTTGGGCTTAACCAAGGCCGATGGACGTTTCGCCGCCACCACTCCCGCAAGCTGCCGATCTGTACGGCGATATCGAACGCACGCGCGCGGCGGGCTGGCGCGATTATGTGCCGGGTTTGCTGGTTGCGCTGCTGGCCACGTTGGCGGCCGCCAGCCTGGCGGATCGTTACGGCGCACCGCTCACACTGCTGGCGCTATTGGTTGGCCTCGCCATGAACTTTCTGTCGGCGGATCAACGCTTGACGCCCGGCCTGGCGCTGGCCAGCCGCGAGCTGCTGCGCTGGGCGATTGTGCTGGTTGGCGCGCGCATCACGCTGGCGCAGATCATGGCGCTTGGCCCATTGTCCTTGTTTGCTGTGGTGGTGATCGTGGCATTGACCATCGCGGCGGGCGTTCTCGCGGCCCGCATTTTGCGGCTCGGCGCGGCCTTTGGCACCTTGTCGGGCGGCGCTGTCGCCATCTGCGGCGCTTCGGCGGCCATGGCGATCTCTGCCACCTTGTCGGACCGGCGGGTGCGCCAATCGGAATTGACTCTGGTGCTGGTTGGCACATCCGCCATGAGCAGCGCGGCGCTGGTGCTGTATCCGGCAATTTGCGAGCTTTTCAAGCTGAGTGATGTGCAGGCCGGTTTCGTGCTTGGTGCATCAATTCACGATGTTGCTCAGACACTTGGGGCTGGTTATGCATTTTCGCCGGCAGCCGGCGAAACGGCAACCATCGTCAAGCTGGCGCGGGTGGCGCTGTTGGCGCCGGCGCTGGCGCTGGTGGCACTGGCCTTTCCGGCGCCGCTGAAAATCAGCGGCGGGAAACGGGCGGCGCCGCTGCTGCCATGGTTCGTGCTGGGCTTTTTCGTGGTGGCCGGTGCCAATTCAACGGGCTTTATTCCAGCGGCGGTGACCGGTTTTGCATCAGATGTGTCCGGCTGGATGCTGGCCGTGTCCGTGGCCGCCACCGCCATCCGTTCGCCCTTGGCGGAAATCATGCGGTCCGGGCCCAAACCGTTGCTGGTCGGCGCGGCGGCCAGCCTGGTCAGCCTGTCGGCGGCCTTGGGCTTTGCGGTGCTGGCGCTGTAGGCGCTTCAGGCCAGATCGATGACCTGGCCATCAAAGGCCGGCGCCACACCGGCCGGCAATTCGGCGCACAGCGTGTCATAATCCATCGATTGGTCCATGTGGGTGGTGAGCGCCCTGCCCGGCTGCCAACGCGCGATCCAGCCCAGTGTCTGCGACAAATGGCTGTGGGTGCTATGGCCTTCGCGGCGCAAGGCATCCACAACCCACAGATCCAGGCCGGTTAGCGCGGCATCGGCACGATCATCAAAGCCATTAACATCAGTGGAATAGGCAAAGCTCTTGCCGCCATGATCGAAGCGCACGCCGGTCGATTCAATATCGCCGTGCAACTGTGCAAATGGCGTTATCTTCAGATCGCCCAGCATGAACGGCCCGGAGAGCGGATGCGCGCGGCAGGTAGCCGGATAGAGATCAGCGCCTTCAAATATATAGCGAAAACGGCTCATCAGCACCGCAAAGGTTTCCGGGCTGGCATAAACATCCACCTGCCGCCGCATCGCATGAAAAATCTGGCGCAGATCGTCGATGCCGTGGACATGATCGGCGTGGTCATGCGTGAGGATCACAGCGTCGAGATACGCGACCCGGGCCGACAGCATTTGTTCGCGAAAATCCGGCCCACAATCGATCAGCACGCGCTGCCCGGCGGCTTCCACCAGCACCGAAACCCGGCGGCGGCGATTTTTCGGGTTGGTCGGATCGCAGACGCCCCAGTTGCCGGCGCCATCTGGGCCGCCAAGGCGCGGCACCCCCGATGAGGTGCCGCAGCCCAGGATGGTGATGCGCATTGCAGGGCCGTTGACACTCATGGGCGGAACACGATGGTGCGCTGGCCATTGGGCAACACCCGCCGCTGCGCCGCCCAGGTCACGGCGCGTGCCAGCACCTGCGCTTCGAGATCGCGGCCCATGGCGGCCATGGCATCGGCGGTGTGGCCGTGGTCCACCCGCTCGGCCATTTGTTCGATGATCGGGCCCTCGTCCAGATCGCCCGTCACATAATGGGCGGTCGCGCCGATCAATTTCACGCCGCGGGCATGGGCCTGATGATAGGGGCGCGCGCCCTTGAAGCTGGGCAGGAAACTGTGATGAATATTGATGCAGCGGCCCGAAAGCGCCCGGCACGCCTGATCGGACAGCACCTGCATATAGCGGGCGAGCACGACCAGATCGATGCGATGATCCTCGACCAGTTGCAGCAAGCGGCTTTCCTGGCCGGCCTTGTCACCATTGATGATCGGCAGATGATGAAAGGGGATGCCGTGAAAGCCGGCCAGCGGCGCCAGATCGGCATGATTGGAGATGATGAGCGGAATGTCGATCGGCAGGCTGCCGATGCGCCAGCGGTGCAGCAAGTCGTTCAGGCAGTGCCCACCCTTGGACACGGCAATCATCACGCGCAGGCGTTCATCGGTTGAAGCCAAATCCCATTCAAGATCATAGCGTTCGGCGATAGACTTGAAATCCGATTTCAATTCGGATTGCGGCGGAAACGCTGGCCCGGCGCCCTGAAAGGCCAGCCGCATGAAGAACCGCCCGCTTTCAAGATCGGCATATTGCTGGGATTCGATGATGAAGCCGTCGTTTGCCGCCAGCCACGATGTGACAGCGGCCACGATGCCGATCCTGTCCTGGGCCGAAACGGTCAGGATGAAGTGGCTCATGCCAACGCCGCAGCCTTGGCGAACAGGCGGTGGAAATTTTCCGTGGTTTTCGCCGCCAGGGCCGCTTCGCTATCCCCGCGCAGCTGCGCCACAAAGCGTGCCGTGTGGGCAACAAACGCCGGCTCACAGGTTTTGCCGCGCATTGGCACCGGGGCCAGATAGGGCGAATCTGTTTCAACCAGCAGACGATCGGCTGGAATGGTCGCTGCGGTTGCCTGCAGGTCGCGGGCGTTCTTGAAGGTGACAATTCCTGACAAGGAAATGTAAAGTCCCAGCGCAAGTGCTTCATCTGCAAAGGCCTGGCTGGCGGTGAAGCAGTGGATTACCCCGGTCAGCGTCCCCTGCCCGGGCTCCTTCAGTAGCGCCAGCGTATCGGCTTCGGCATCGCGGGTGTGCACGATGATCGGCAGGCCAGCGGTGCGGGCGGCGACAATGTGGCTGCGAAAGCTTTGCTGTTGGCGTTCCCGATCGGATTTGTCGTAAAAATAATCGAGGCCGGTTTCGCCGATGGCAACCACGCGCGGATGCTGCGCCGCTGCGATCAGCGTGGCCGCATCGGTAGCGGGATGGCTATCCGCTTCGTGGGGATGGATGCCCACACTCGCCCACACGCCGCTATGGGCATCGGCCAGGGCAATCACACCGTCCCACTCATTCTGACGGCAGGAAATTGCCAAAAAGCCGCCGACACCCGCCGCACGCGCCCGCGCCAGCACGCCGGGCACATCCTCACCCAGGCTGGCGTAATTGAGGTGACAATGGCTGTCGATCAGCATGGATCAGCCATCCAGAGTCAGGCGCGGAAACACACCTGCGGGCGCTGGCAGTGCGGTTTCTGCAGGAACTTGTGCATCAAAGCCACTGAAATCACGTGCATCTGCATCAACGCCCAATTGATCAAGCAACGCGGCGCAGCTTGCCGGCATGAATGGCTGCGCCAGAATGACGATGCGCCGCGTGGCATCCAGCGTGGCGGCCAGCACCTGCGCCATGCGCGCCGTATCGGTCTTGGCCAGCACCCACGGCGCATTTTCGGCAAAATAGCCGTTGGCCGCTGCCACCATCGTCATCACCGCATCCAACGCCTTGTGCAGCGCCAGCGCGTTCATGGCCGCAAAATAGGCTTCACTGCCAGTCTTGAACGCCTGCTGCAGCCGGGCTTCGCTCTCCCCCGGTTTGGCGGCGGGTGTTGGCATGATGCCGCCCAGATTTTTGGCCACCATCGACAGGCTGCGCTGCGCCAGATTGCCGATGCCGTTGGCGAGATCGGCATTGGTGCGTTCCACAATGGCGTCGTCGCTGTAGCTGCCGTCTTCGCCAAACGCGACTTCGCGGCACAGGAACCAGCGCAGGCGGTCAACGCCAAAACGTTCCAACATCTCGGCGGGATCAACGAAATTGCCCAGCGACTTCGACAATTTCTCACCGCGGTTGAGCAGGAAGCCATGGCCAAACACTGTCTTGGGCAGCGCAATGCCAGCCGACATCAGGAAGGCTGGCCAATAGACCGTGTGGAAACGCACGACATCCTTGCCAACAACATGCAGTTGGGCCGGCCACCATTCGCCATCGAGGCCGCCAGCTCCTGTCAGGTAATTGGCCAGCGCATCGAGCCAGACATACATGACATGCGGATTTTCAGCAGGATTGGCTGCTTCACCCGGCACCGGGATACCCCAGGAAAAACTGGTGCGGCTGACCGACAAATCCGAAAGTCCGCCGGCAACAAAGCTGCGCATCTCGTTGAAACGACTGGTCGGCTGAATGAAATCGGGCTGCGTGTCGTACAGCGCCAGCAGCCGATCCTGATAGGCGGAGAGGCGGAAGAACCAGCTTTCCTCAACCGTCCATTCCACCGGCGTGCCCTGAGGTGACAGGTGCAGTTTGGCGCCGGAAGCGTCGGTGGCCTCAACCAGTTCGCTCTGGTCGTAAAAGGCCTCGTCGCGCACCGAGTACCAGCCTTCGTAGCGGCCGAGATAGAGGTCGCCATTGGCGGCCATGCGTTGCCAAAGTGCCTGAACCAGCGCCTTGTGATCGGCGTCTGTCGTGCGAATGAAGCGATCGAAGCTGATGCCCAGCGCTGCTTCCAGTTCCTGGAATGGCGCTACCATTTCATCGACATAGGCTTTTGGCGGCTTGCCGGCGGCGCGGGCGGCCCGATCGATCTTGAGGCCATGCTCGTCGGTGCCGGTCAGGAAGCGCACCGCATGGCCATCGAGCCGTTTGTACCGCGCGATCACATCGGTGGCGATCATTTCATAGGCGTGGCCCATGTGCGGCCGGCCATTCGGGTAAAAAATGGCCGTGGTGATATAGAAGCGGGGACGGATCATGCTGCGCTGCAATGAGGCAAAGTGGCAACAGATTCAAGCCGGGGGTTTCAGGCCGGCACAGCAGCCAGATGCATGCCCAGCGCATAGGCGACCTGGGCTGGGTCCAACTGCATCGGCACGGCCTCGCGCGCCAGCCGGCTGGCCGCTTCCCAGGTGGCGATGGCATCGGCGCGGGCTGCGCCGGCAAGCCGCTGTGCGCGCTGCGCAATCACCGCCGGCGCCCGGTCCAGCAGGGCGGCATAACGCCCCTCCCCGCCCTTGCCGGCCACGCTGCGCGCCAGCGCCAATGCCGCCGGGCCGGCGCGTTCCACCGGTTGCCCGGCCAGGCCGGCCAGATCATATTCAAGCGCGGTGATACCTGCCGCCGCCAGCGCCAGTGCCCGGCCCGGACAGCCGCCGGCCATGGCCACCAGCAAGCCGATATCTTCGCCCTCCAGATCGGCACCAGCCAACACCTGTTCGACATCGTGATCGGACAGGCGCGAAAAGCGCAGCGTGCGGCAGCGCGATCTTATGGTGGGCAGCAATCGGCCGGGTGTGTGGCTGACAAGCAGGAACACCGTGTCATCAGATGGTTCCTCAAGATTTTTCAGCAAGGCATTGGCAGTGTTGCGGTTCATATCGTCGGCTGCATCAACGATCACCACGCGCCGCTGCCCCAGCATAGGTGTGCCGGTCAAAAATTCGCGCAGCGGCTGGCCTTCGCTTTCTTGCCGGCGAACAACTTGGCCAATGACGATTTCAGACCGCAGCTTGCCGGTTTTGGCCAAGGTGCGTTCCAGCCGGCGAAAATCCAGATGCGAGCCAGCTGCCATCAGGCGGGCGGCCTCGCAATCATCCGGCACGGCAAAATCCGGCCCGGCCGGTGCGCCGGCCAGCAGCCAGATCGCCGCCGCCTCGGCAAAGCGGGCTTTGCCAAGCCCCTTTTGGCCAGCCAGCAACCAGGCATGGTGCGGCCGGCCTTCGCCGAACGCTTCCATAAACGCCGCCACAGCGCCGGCATGTCCAATCATAGTGCTGCCAATATGGCTGCGGCCACGTCATCCTCGCTGCCGGTGGCGTCGATCGCCCGGCAGCGCTGCGGTTCGCGGCCGGGCAGTTCGCTGAAAAACTGCTGGACGCGGGCATGAAATGCGCCGCCAATGGCTTCGAACCGCGCTTCGGCGGCACCGCGCATCGCAGCCCGTGCCAGGCCTTGCTCTGCGTCCAGCAGCAGCACCAGCGTGAGATCGGGCCACAGGCCGACGGCTTGGTCGTGCAAAGCCGTGAGCGCAGCATCGGGCAGGCCGCGCCCGGCGCCCTGATAGGCACGGGTAGAATCGACAAAACGGTCGCACACCACCACTGCGCCGCGCGCGAGGGCCGGACGAATGACGCGGTGGACATGATCGGCGCGCGCTGCTGTCATCAACAGCGCCTCGCTCCACGGCGTCCAGCGATCAGGATTGCCGGTCACCAGCAGGCTGCGAATGGCTTCGGCGCCTTCGGTGCCGCCGGGCTCGCGGGTGAGCACGGCCTCAACACCGCCGGCGCGCAAGTGCTCCGCCAGCCGGCGGGCCTGGGTGGACTTGCCGCTGCCCTCCCCGCCTTCCAGCGTGATGAAGCGTGCCCCCGTCACCCGAACAAGCTGAGCAGCCAGTTCCAGCTGCGACGGAAAAATCCGGCTTCTTCGATGGCGGCTGCGGTGACAAGCGGCAACGAAACGGGGGCCTGGCCCGGCATGGTGACCACCAGATCAGCAATCTTGCTGCCGGCCTTCAGCGGTGCCGACAGGCCAGCCACACCGACCACCCGGGTTTTGCGTTCCATGGCAAAGCCGCGCGGTACGGTGGCAAACAGATCGCGCGGCGCGCTGGCGGCGATGGTGGCTTCGGCGGCGCCAGCGATTGGCACCTGCGCCAACACCTGGCCCTTTTTGCCGAGCGGCACATTTTGCCAGGCGGCAAAGCCCCAGTTCATGAAATCAACGCTGGACGACACGCGGCCACCAAAACTGTCGAGCCCGGCCACCACCATCACCAGCCGGCGGCCGTTCTGCACGGCTGAGCCGGTAAAGCCGTAGCCGGCTTCGTCGGTGTGGCCTGTCTTCAGGCCATCGGCGCCAGCCACCTTGCCCAGCAGCGGGTTGCGATTGGGCTGGGTGATATCCTGCCCTGCCCCCATCGTCTTGCCCCAGGTGAAATTGCCCTTGCCGTAAAAGCGTTGATACAGATCAGGAAAATCGCGAATTGTCGCTTCGGCAATCATGGCGAGATCGCGCGCCGTCACATATTCTGCCGGATCAGGCCAGCCGTTGGTGTTGGCAAAATTGCTGTTTTTCAGGCCCAGCCGCTTGGCCTCGCGGTTCATCAGCGCCACATAATTGGCTTCGGTGCCGCCAAGCCCTTCCGCCAGCACGACGCAGGCATCGTTGCCGGACAGGGTGACGATGCCGTGCAGCAGATTTTCCACACTGACCTGTTCGTTGACCGACAGAAACATGGTGCTGCCCTGGTTGTTCCACTTGGTCCAGGTTTCAGGGCGCACCAGCACCATCTGCCCCAGATTGGCTTCACCGGCCTTAAGCAGCTTGAACGCCACATAGACGCTCATCATCTTGCCCATCGATGCCGGCGGGATCTTGCGGTCGGCATCCTTGGCAAGCAATATGCGGCCGGTTTGCATGTCCTTCAGAAAGGCAATCGGCGCGGCCGTATCATAGGCCGGGGCCTGCGCCAGTGCCGGCGCGGCCATCACGGCAGCAGCAGCCACGGGCATCATGAACTGATTTATCGAACGCATCGTTGCTTGGTTCCTTACAGGTCTGATCGCGGCAGGCCCTATCGGGACGGTGCCGGCGGAATCATTCTGGCATCGCCATAGCCGGCAGCGCGCACCTGCGCCAGCGCGGCGCTCGCTGCGCTCTGGCTGGCATAGGGCCCCAGCCGCACCCGCGTCAGCCCGCCGGGCGCTGTTTCGCTCAACACCGGGCCAAAGCTGGACAAATAGCCTTTCAGCCAGGCGACGCGGCCGCCATCGGCCAGCGCGGCAACCTGCACCAGCCAGCCGGCCGGCGCATTGCTGCCGCCCGGAACCGCGATGCTCGCCACCTCCGGTACCGTGACCGCTGCAACAACGACAGATGGCACTGCTGGGGGCGCAGGCGCGGCTTCGCCCGGCGGATACACACGGCGCAGGCGCACACGGGCGGTGCCGGCACGATCAACACCGAGCAATTGCGCCGATTTGCGCGACAGATCGATGATGCGCCCGCGCGCAAACGGCCCGCGATCATTGATGCGCACCGTCAAGCGCCGGCCGTTATCGAGATTCTCCACCTCCACCCAGCTTGGCATCGGCAGGGTGCGGTGCGCCGCGGTGAGATCATCCTGATCATAGCGTTCGCCATTGGCCGTATTGAGGGCGTGAAAGCCCGGGCCATACCAGCTGGCGATGCCGTCTTCGCGGTAATCGCGGTCATCCACTGGCACATAGGTCAAGCCGGCCACCTGATAGGGCTTGCCCAGCTTGACCGGCCACTTGCCCAATCTTGCCGCATCGTTGGCTGTCGCGGCTGAGGCTTTGGCTGGCGGCGGCAACGTGCGCGGCGGCGACTTTCCGCCCGCACACGCCGCCAGCAGCAGCGCGCCAGAAATCGGCAGCAAAAGCCTGATCATGGCGCAGCGTTTGCCGCCACAACCGGCCCATCAAGCGCCGGCAAGCTGACTGCATCAGCCAGCAATGCCACGGACAATGCGTAAAGATTGGAGCAATTATAGCCGAGGATCGCGCGGTAACTGCGCGTCACCAGAAATGCCCCCTGCCCGGCGCCATCGGGCTCGATCAGGCTCATCTCCACGTCATCGGCCGGCCACGCGCCATTGACCGGGACAAAGCCCAGCTGCCGCCATGCCGCAGCCGGCTTCAATTCGCTGTGGCGGGCCAGCGGGCCAACGCAGCGCACCGGCGGCTGCGTGGCCGCGACCGCCGCCCGGTCAAAATCGCCAGGCACCAGCGTGCGAAAGCCCCAATCTTGCTGCGGCTGCCAGCCGGCGCTGGCCAGATAATGCCCGATCGAGGCAAACACATCCGGCAGACTGTCCCACAGATCGACACGGCCATCGTCGTCGCCATCGCGGCCGTAGCGCAGATAGGATGTAGGCAAAAACTGTGTCTGCCCAAAGGCACCGGCCCAGCTGCCCTTCATGGCGCTGCGCTGCACCCGGCCTTCGCCGATCATCTGCACGGCTGCGTCCAGTTCGCGGGTGAACAAATCGCGGCGGCGGCCTTCGAATGCCAAAGTCGCCAGCGCCGATGGCAGATCATGGCGGCCGAGCACGCGGCCATAGCTGGTTTCAATGCCCCAGATTGCGGCGATCATTGCTGCCGGCACGCCGCTCTGAATTTCGGCGCGGGCCAGTGCTTCGCGATTGGCGGCAAACTGGCGCTGGCCATAGGGTATACGGTCCCCGCGAAATTTGCCGGCCAGATAATCCGGAAAGCGCACCGGCCGCGCTGGCCCGCCGGGTTGGCTGCGATCGGCCCCGATCACGTGCGGCACCAGCGTGACATCGGCCAGCGCCGCATCCAGCCATTCCGGCCGCAGCCCGCGCGCCGTAGCATCGGCCCGGTAGATGCTAAGCCAATCCGCAAATGCCGCCAGTTGTTCAGCCGACGGGCGCGCATCATCGGCGCGGGCCGGCGCGGCAAGGCTGCACCCAAGCAGCAGCGATATGATGGAAAGTCGAAACAAATGACGCATCACGCCCTTCTGCCATTGCTGCGGCGCGGCGAAAAGCCTCTATTGCGGCTGATTTTGCGGCGGCGTCACCGGCGCAGCCGCCTGCGCATGCGGCGGACCATAGCCATGCGGCGGCAATGATGAAATGCAGCCCGTGGTTCCGGCGCAATCCCGAGCTGCCTGTTGGCCATCCCACGCGCAGCCGCCCAGCAACGGCAGCAACGCCGACAATATCAGCAGCCTGTTCATCCGATCCTCCGCATCATCCAGTGCTCGGCCTGCCGCCTTGGACATGAGCCCGCCCTGAACGGCGCCGATCAGGCCGGCGCCATGGCCATGAAACGCGAACGGTCCTTGTCCGACAAGCGCACTTCGACGGTGACGCCCTCATCGTCATAGACTTCGCCGACCACTTCGCCGTGCGAATGCAGCCACGCCAACCGCTTGCCATCGCCAGCCGGCAGCACAAAGCGGTGAACACGGGCGCCAGCGCGCAGCACGACATCCATGGCCGCGCGCAGTTCATCCAGTCCTTCGCCGGTCAGCGCCGAAACCGGAATGGCATCGCTGCCGGCCCGGGCCCGCACCAGTTCATGCTGCTCGGCATCCAACGCGTCGATCTTGTTGAAGACCGTCAGCATTGGCGTTTCCCGGTTTTCAGGGGCAAGGCCAAGATCGGTCAGCACGGCCAGCACATCCTGCGCCTGGGCATCGGTATCGGGATGGCTGATATCGCGCACATGCACGATCAGATCGGCCTCCAGCACTTCTTCCAGGGTGGCGCGAAACGCCGCCACCAGCTGCGTGGGCAGATCGGATATGAAGCCCACCGTATCGGACAGCACCAGCTTGTCGTGGCCGGGCAGCCTGATGGCACGCATGGTCGGATCGAGTGTGGCGAACAGCAAATCCTCGGCGCGCACATCGGCGCCGGTCAAGCGGTTGAACAGGGTCGATTTGCCGGCATTGGTGTAGCCCACCAGCGCAACCACTGGCCAAGGCGCCTTCTGGCGGTTGCGGCGATGCAGCCCGCGGGTGCGGCGCACTTCGTCCAGATCCTTGCGCAGACGGGCGATACGGTCACGGATCAGGCGGCGATCGGCTTCGATCTGCGATTCGCCGGGGCCGCCGAGAAAGCCGAAGCCGCCGCGCTGGCGTTCAAGGTGAGTCCAGCTGCGCACCAGCCGGCTGGCCTGATATTGCAGATGCGCCAGTTCCACCTGCAATGTGCCTTCCGATGTGCTGGCCCGCTCCCCGAAAATTTCCAATATCAAGCCGGGGCGGTCGATCACCTTCGCCTTGAGTTCCTTTTCAAGATTGCGCTGCTGCACAGGCGTGACCGGGCCATCGATGATGACCACCTCCACGCATAGCGCCGCCACCGTCCCGGCCAACCGCTTGATCTGACCGGTGCCGAGCAACCGCGATGCCGATGGGCTGCGCAACTTGATGATTTCGGCATGCACGACATCCAGCGCGATGGCATTGGTCAGGCTGACGGCTTCAGCCAGCTTGGCATCGGGCGAACGCAGCCCGGTGGCATTGCCGAGCACGGGCAAGACGACAAGGGCACGCGCGCCGGAACGCAGCCCGCGCGATTCGTCGTAACCGCCGATTGTGATGTCCGGCACACCGAGATCGTTCTCGGGCAGGCCGATGCTGATGTCGGGCAGGCCGATGCTGATGTCGGGCACGCCTATGTCGCCGGTGGCTGCTTCGACGGGATCTTGATCTGGAAGGTTCAAACGCGGGCTCTCAATCTTCTGCGGTTTCGGCATCAAACAATTGCAACGGGGTCGCCGGCATCACCGTCGATATTGCGTGCTTATAGACCAATTGGCTGTAGCCGTCGCGGCGCAGCAGCACGGAGAAATTGTCAAACCAGGTGATGACGCCTTGCAGCTTCACGCCATTGACCAGGAACATGGTGACGGGTGTGCGTGTCTTGCGCACGGTGTTCAGAAACGTGTCCTGCAAGCTGCCGGGTTTTTCGGCCATGGGGTTATCCTCTTGTTTTTGGGCGACTGCGGCCGCCAGAATACGCGTTTAGTTACAGGGCGGCCGCGCTGATGACAAACCCACCTTTCGTCACAGCCGAACGAAATTGGCAGTGGTCATTCGTCCCCCTCTGCGCCCCCCCCTGCATCGACAGCGGGTTCTTCGGCAAGACCGAGCACTTTGAGTTTGCGGTGCAGCGCGCTGCGTTCCATGCCGATGAAGGCGGCGGTGCGGCTGATATTGCCCGAAAATCGCCTGATCTGCGCCCGCAGATATTCGCGCTCAAAGGCCTCACGCGCTTCGCGCAGCGGGGTGCCCATGATCGATCTTACGGCCTGGCCCGGCACCAGCCGCGCCGGTTCGGCGGTCACTTCGGGCGGCAGCATGTCGATATCGATCGATGCCATGCCGCTGGCCGGCGCCATGATCATTGTGCGTTCGATGACATTGCGGAGCTGCCGTACATTGCCCGGCCAATCATAGGTTTGCATCGCCGCCAGCGCATCATCGGACATGGCCGGCGTGGGCAAGCCGCGTTCGGCGGCATAGCGCGCCAGAAAATATCGGGCGAGTTCGGCAACATCCTCCCGCCGTTCCGACAGCGGCGGCAAGCGCACTGGTACAACATTGAGCCGGTAATAAAGATCCTCGCGAAACCGACCAGCGGCAATTTCCGCTGCAAGATCGCGCGATGTGGCTGAAATCACGCGCACATCCACCCGCACCATGCGCGATCCGCCAACGCGCTGAAACACTTGTTCCGTCAGCACCCGCAGGATTTTGGCCTGTGTGGTGGCCGGCATATCGGCCACATCATCCAGAAACAGCGTGCCGCCGTGCGCTTGTTCCAGCAGGCCAGCACGAATGCCGGCACCGGCATTTTCCACACCGAACAGCGCTTCCTCCACGGTTTCGGGCGTCATGCGGGCCGCCGAAACCACCACAAACGGCGCCGATACCCGCGGGCTCCATTGGTGCAGCAGCCGCGCCGCCACTTCCTTGCCGCTGCCGGCCGGGCCGGTGATCAGCACGCGGCTGCCCGTGGCGGCAACCCGGCGCAGCGTGGCACGCACCTGGTTGATCTGCGGCGAGGTCCCGGTCAGCTCAGCATCATAGCCAACCCGGATTTTGAGCGCCTCATATTCGCGGCGCAACCGTTCGGTTTCGGTGGCGCGGCGCACCACCAGCAGCAATTGTTCGGCCTGGAATGGCTTTTCAATGAAGTCATAGGCGCCGCGCTTGATCGCAGCCACCGCCGTATCAAGATTGCCGTGGCCGGAAATCACCATCACCGGCAACGTCGGGTCCTGCGTCTTGATCACATCCAGCAGCTCGATCCCATCCAGCGCCGAGCCTTGCAGCCAGACATCCAATATGACGAGGCTGGGCCGGCGTTCGGCAATGGCTGCCAGCGCGCCGTCGCTGTCGGCCGCGACCCGGGTCTCAAAGCCTTCATCTCCCAGTACGCCGGCCACCAGATCGCGAATGTCGGCTTCGTCGTCGACGATGAGGATATCAAGAGCCATGGCGGGGGGCAGTCCTGTTCAAGAAGAGAGTTCGGCTGTTTGGGCCGTTCGATTGCTGGCCGGCTGGCCGCTGGCTTCGGCGAGCAGGCGCTGGCTGATCCGCGCCAGCACCAGCGCGCCGGCTGCGCCAGACCCGGCAGCAATGTTATCGGCCAGCTCGAGCTGGCCGCCATGTTCCTCGATGATCTTGGCCGCAATGGCGAGGCCAAGGCCGGTGCCGCGCGCGCGGGTGGTGACATAAGGCTCCAGCAAGCGCGCCCGGTCTTCGGCTGGAAAGCCCAGACCGTTGTCGGCGATGCGGATGCACAGGCTGTCGCCGGCATCGCCGCAATCATGATGAACGCTTAGGCTGATCGTTCCGGTTTCGGGCGCGATGCCGGCCTGCACATCACGTTCGCAGCGGGCCATCACGCTTTCGGCGGCATTCTTGATCAAATTGGTCAGGGCGCGGCCCAGTTGCTGGCGATCACAGACCAGCAGCGCCTCATTGGTCGTTGCTTCAAGGCTGAATCTGATATCCGGAAATGCCACTTCCTGCAGCACCAACGCCTGGCGGAGGATGCGGTCCAGCGGTTCGGGCGCAAACACCGGCTTGGGCAGCCGCGCAAATTCGGAAAATTCGTCGACCATGCGGCGCAGATCGCCCACTTGCCGGACGATGGTACCCGTCAACACCGCGAAAATTTCGGCATCCTCGGATATCTGGCGACCAAATTTGCGCTGCAAGCGTTCGGCGGCCAGCGATATAGGTGTCAGCGGATTTTTGATCTCGTGGGCAATGCGGCGGGCAACATCGGCCCACGCCGCCCGGCGCTGATCGGCGAGTTGCGCGGTAAGATCATCAAAGGTGAGCACAAAACCATCACGCACGCCCGCATCGCCGGCATCAATGCGCACCGCCAGCGTCTGGGTTTCGGTGCCGCGCTGGATGCGCACCTGGCCGGCAACATCACCGGTTTGCCGGGCCTGATCGAGCAGATCGGCCAATTCCGGCGCCACAGCGCGCAACATCTGGCCGCGCAGCATGCGATGCGGTACCGCCAACAAGGACGCTGCGGACGCATTGGCCACCCGGATCAAGCCTTCCGGTGCAACCGAAATCACACCCGCCGACACACCGCCCAGCACGGTTTCCGTAAAGCGCCGGCGGGTATCCAGTTCGGTGTTGGCCGACAGCAGCGCGGTTTGCTGGGCCTTCAACTGGCCAGTCATGCGGTTGAAGGCGCGTTCCAGCGCGCCGATTTCATCGCCGCCGCCGCGCACCGGCACCCGTGCATCCAGATCGCCAGCGCCCACCCGCTCGGCGGCAAACACCAGCCGCGCGATCGGTTCAACCAGCCGGTTGGCCAGCCACAGCGCAAACCAGATCGCCACCACCAGCGTGAGCAGCGACACCGCCATCAGCACGAGATTGAAGCGCAATTGCATGACCCTGCCGCGCTGCGTGAGCAATTTATAATCGCCCAGTGCCTGCGCCGCCTGCGTGGCCCGCGCCAGCACCTGCGGATCAACCTTGCGGCTGACATACAGGAATGTGTCTGGGCTGCCGGGCACCGCCACGGCGGTTTCCACACGATCTTCGCCGGCGCCAATCAGCGTCACAGCACTCGACACGGCATCGTCCAGATCGATATCGGCGACATGGGCGCGAATTTGGGCTTCGGTGGCGCGGCTGGTCGCCACCAGCGTCAACCCAGTGCCCGTGCGGCGGATCACCGCCGCCTCGCTCAGGATACGCCCGGCCACCTGATATTCCAGCCCGCGCCGATAAAGCTCCGATCCTTCGCCAAAATCGCGCGCATAGGATGCCACATCCGCTGCCATTGCCACCACATCCACGCCGATGCGCTGGCGATTGTCCTCCACATAGGCCTGCGCAACTTCGTTCGAGCCATCGAGAATGGTTTTCACCCGGTCGGAAAACCAGAATTGCACCCCGAACTGGAACAGCAGCGAGGCAAACACCACCACCAGCAAGGTCGGCACGGCCGCGATCGTTGAAAACAGCGCCACCAGCCGCAAATGCAGCTGGGCACCGGCCAATCCGCGCCGGCGATTGGTGATCAAAATCGCCACGCGCCGCCCGATCAGCACGATCAGCAGCATCGCCGGCACCAGGCTGGCCACCAGCAGCAGGCCAACCAGCGATTGCGATGCGCCATTGGCCGGCACGCCGCTGCCAGTCAGATAGGCATAGCTGCTCCAGCCCAGCACGATGGTGAGCACCGCCGCAAGCAGCTCCAGCCGCACATAGATGGCGCCGGACCGTGCCAGCCGGCGCCATTGCCGGCGCACGCGCAAAAAAATCGCCATGCGCCAGCGGCCACGGCGAATGCCAGTGCCGGCGCGGCTGTCAGAGATCGAATCAATCCTCACCAAACTGGCCCATAGCCTGAAACTGTGGCAGCAGGAACACAGTCAATCGCCGCACCGTTGCAGAACTGCGACAGGATTGTCGTCAGGCGGCGGCCTGCAACGCTGGCAATTGTTCTTGCGCGGCATAAAAGCGATCGATCATGTCGGTCACGGTGGCGGCATCGCTGATCTGGTTCACGGCATGGCGGAACTGCGCGCTGTCGTGCAGGCCCTTGGTGTACCAGCCCAGATGCTTGCGCGCGAGATTGACACCGTTAAGCGGCCCATAGAGCGCCAGCATCAGATCATAATGTTCACGCACCAGCGCATGCTGCGCCGCTAGGCCTGGATCGGCGGGCACATCACGGCCGGTCAAGGCGGCCATTACCTGGCCGATCAGCCACGGCTTGCCATAGGCGCCGCGCCCAATCATCACGCCATCGGCGCCCGATTGCGCCAGCGCGGTGCGCGCATCATCGATCGAGCAGATATCGCCGTTCACGATTACCGGCAGGCGCACCGCCTGCTTGACGTTGGCAACATAAGCCCAATCGGCGCTACCGGTGTACAATTGGTTGCGGGTGCGGCCGTGTACGGTGATCAGCTGCACCCCCTCTCCCTCGGCGATGCGCGCCAGTTCAGGGGCGTTCAGGCTCTGGTGATCCCAGCCCATGCGCATCTTAAGGGTCACCGGCAATTCCACCGCGCGCACGGTGGCGCGAATAAGCTGCGTGGCGAGCGGCAGATCGCGCATCAGCGACGATCCGGCGTGGCCATTGACGACTTTTTTCACCGGGCAGCCCATGTTGATATCGATGATCGCCGCGCCCTTCTGTTCGTTCAGCTTGGCAGCATCGGCCATGCGCCCCGGCTCACAGCCCGCAAGCTGCATCGAGATCGGGTCTTCGGATGCATGCCACGCGGCCTTTTGCAGGCTTTGCCGGGTTTCGCGAATCATCGCTTCGGATGCGATCATCTCGGTCACGGTCAGGCCGGCGCCAAAACGTTTGACCAGCATGCGAAACGGCATGTCGGTCACGCCGGTCATCGGCGCCAGGATCACCGGCACGTCGATGCGGTTCGGGCCGATGTTGATGGGGGAGATCAAGCTCATTGCGCTGCGCCCTTAACGCACAAAGCCCCTTTTCGACAAGCCGGGCGGCGCTTAAGCCAGCGGGCATGCGCATTCACGCCATCATCGTTGCTGCCGGTTCCGGGATACGGGCCGGCGGCGGCGTGCCCAAGCAATATCGCAGCGTGAATGGCATGCCGCTGCTGCGCCACGCCGTCCTTGGCCTGCTCGCGCATCCGGCCATCACCAGCATCAGCGCGGTGATCAATCCCGAATGCCGCTTGCTGTATGACAGCGCCGTCGCAGGTCTGGTGCTGAGCGCGCCCATCACCGGCGGCGCGGCGCGGCAAGACAGTGTGCTGGCCGGGCTGGCGGCGCTGGCCAACGATCCGCCTGATATCGTGCTGATCCATGATGCCGCCCGGGCCTTTGTGCCGACGGGCGTGATTGATGCGCTGCTTGCGGCGTTTGATGATCCCGGTATTGCCGGCGCCTGCCCCGCGCTGGCCCAGGTAGACAGTTTGCGGCGCGGTGCGGGCGGGCGTTTTTCCGGCAGTGTTGACCGTGATGGCCTGTGGCGGGTGCAAACCCCGCAAGCCTTTCGCTATGCCGAAATCCTGGCGGCGCACCGCGCGGCCGGCCCCGGTGCCACCGATGACGTCGCGATTGCGCTGGCGGCCGGGCTGGCTGTGGCGATCACGCCGGGCGATGAACGCGCTTTCAAGGTGACGGAGCCAGCAGATTTTGCCAAAGCGCAGGCGATGACAAACTATAGTTCACGGGCCGCCTCCGGATTTGATGTCCACCGCTTCGGGCCGGGCGATCATGTCTGGCTGTGCGGGATCAAGGTGGCGCATGATGGCGGCCTGATCGGCCACAGCGATGCCGATGTCGGCCTGCATGCGCTCACCGATGCGCTGCTCGGCACGATTGCGGCTGGCGATATCGGTGATCATTTCCCGCCAAGCGAAGATCGTTGGCGCGGCGCGGCGTCCGATCAATTTCTGGCCCATGCCGCCACCTTGGTGCGCGCGCGCGGTGGGATGATCGATCATGCCGATATCACGCTGATTTGCGAACACCCCAAGGTCGGCCCACATCGCAACGCCATGCGGACACGCATTGCCGAAATTCTCGGCATCGACATCGACCGGGTCAGCGTCAAGGCCACCACCACCGAGCGGCTGGGTTTTACCGGCCGGCAGGAAGGCATCGCGGCGCAGGCCATGGCCAGCGTGCGGCTGCCTGAATCTGAAGCGGAAACCTTGTGATGGACGCTGATCTCACGGCGCTGGCGGCCCAGGTGCTGGCCGAAAATCGCGCCGCCGGCCGCATGGTGGCCACAGCCGAAAGCTGTACCGGCGGCATGGTGGCCGCTGCGCTCACCGACATTGCCGGATCGTCGGACGTGTTTGATCGCGGCTTTGTGACCTATTCCAACCAGGCCAAGATGGACATGCTGGACGTGTCCGAAGACATGCTGGCGACGTTTGGCGCGGTTTCGGTGGCCACGGCGTGGGCGATGGCACGCGGTGCGTTGGCACACAGCGGCGCTGATGTGGCGGTTTCGATCACCGGCATTGCCGGGCCGGGCGGCGCCACGCCCGGCAAGCCGGTTGGCATGGTGGTGTTTGCCCGCGCCGTGCGCGGCGAAAGCCCCGAAGCCGTGGTGGCCGACACCCGCCTGTTCGGCGATCTGGGCCGCAGCGAAATCCGCCGACAGGCCGCATTGGTGGCACTGGAACTATTGCGGCCTTGAACAGCGAAAACCGCTGAATCAGGTAACAGCCGGGCGCGGCCCGTATAATTGCCCGGCGCGCACCACAAAGGCCGCGACCATGCGTTCAAACGCCTGCTTGAACACCAAGCCGGCGATTTTTTCAAAGGTGCGGCTGCGGAATTCGAAATCCACGGCAAAATCAATCTCGCAGCCGCCGCCCGGCGCGTCGGCAAAGCGCCAATCGTTGAACAGATGCTTCATCGGGCCATCGAGATAATCGACATGGACATGGCCCGGCCGCTCAAACGTGACGCGGCTGGTGAAACGCTCGCGGATCATGCGAAAGCCAACCACCATATCGGCCTGCACCACCTGCGCCGGGCCGGCTGTGGTGGCCGCGCCCACGCGCATGGCCTGCACCCATGGCAAAAATTCCGGATAACGCCCGATATCGGCAACCAGATCGAACATTTCCGTGGCTGACCATGGCAGCCGTCGGGTTTCGCGGTGTTTGGGCATCAGCGTGCGTGCTTCAGTGTGTGAGCATCAGGGCCGACTGGCGACCTGGGCGCGCCGGCGGGCCTGCATTTCGGCAAAATCCCGCCCGGCATGATAGCTGGAGCGGGTCAACGGCGACGCTGCCACCAACAGAAATCCCTTCGACCGCGCCACGGCAGCCAGCGCCTGGAATGCGGCCGGCGTGACATATTCCATCAGTTTGGCATGGCGCGGGGTGGGCTGCAAATATTGGCCAACGGTGAGAAAATCCACCCCGGCGGAGCGCATGTCATCAAACACCTGGTGCAGTTCCTGCGTTGCTTCACCCAGCCCGACCATCAGGCCGGATTTGGTGAATAATGTTGGCGACAGGCTCTTCACCTTGTCCAGCAGGCGCAGCGAATGATAATAGCGCGCGCCGGGCCGAATGCTGGAATAGAGCCGCGGCACGGTTTCCAGATTGTGATTATACACATCCGGCCCGGCCTCCACGATCATCTCTACCGCGCGGTCCATCTTGTTGCGAAAATCGGGTGTGAGAATTTCGATGGTGGTGGACGGCGTCTGCCGGCGCAATTCGTTGATTACCTTGACGAACTGGCTGGCACCGCCATCGGGCAGATCATCGCGGTCAACCGAGGTGATCACGATATGTTGCAAGCCAAGCGCCGCCGCAGCTTCGGCAACGTGGCCCGGTTCGGCCGTGTCCACAATGCCCGGCATGCCGGTTTTGACATTGCAGAAGGCGCAGGCGCGCGTGCAGGTGTCGCCCAGGATCATCACCGTGGCGTGCTTCTGGCTCCAGCATTCGCCGATATTGGGGCATGCCGCTTCTTCGCACACGGTGTTCAACTTCAGCCGGCGCATCAGCGCCCGCGTTTCGGCGTGGGCAGTGCCGGTGGGCGCGCGCACGCGGATCCAGTCGGGCTTGCGCTGAAGGTTCGGCTGCGGCGGCAACGACAAAACGGGTTCGCTCATGCATGTCGATTAGCGCGGCAGGCCGCCGCTGCCAACCTTCGCTCGTGACGCAGCAGCCATAGCTGCTAAACATGCCGCAAGTGCAAACCATTTGCGCGATAACATGCAACGGCGAAAGTGAGATATCATGCCCGAATTCAAGGCTTTGCTTGATGGCTACAGCCGGTTCCGTACTGGCGCCTATCAAGAGCAGCGCCGGCGTTATGATGCGCTGGCCGACAAGGGCCAGGCGCCCGGCGTGCTGGTGATCAGCTGTTCGGACAGCCGGGTCGATCCCACGCGCATCTTCGACACCGAACCCGGCCAGATGTTTGTGGTGCGCAATGTCGCCAACCTGGTGCCACCCTGCGACCGGGACAATGCCCAGCACAGCACATCAGCGGCCATCGAATATGCCGTGACCCAGCTCAAAGTGCATCATGTCGTCGTGCTGGGCCATGCGCGCTGCGGCGGCATCAAGGCCAGCCTGGAAGGCACGTTCGACGATGCCGCGGTGGGCGAAGGCGGCTTCATTGATCGCTGGATGAGCCTGATTGCCCCAGCGCGTGACACGATTCGGGCTGCCGCGCTTATTTCGCCCGATATCGATGCGTGCGCTGCGCTTGAGCTGGCCGCGATCCGGCTGTCGCTGGCAAATCTGCGCACCTTTCCCTTCGTTGCCGAGGCCGAGGCGGCTGGCACGTTGAAATTGCATGGGGCGCTTTTCGATATCGCCGAAGGCGTGCTGAAAGTGCTCAGCGCAGAAACCGGCAAGTTTGAACCGATCACGGTGGAGTGGACAGACACCGCGAGTTGATGCGGCGCGCGCGATGGCCAGATCGCGACAGGAAGCGGGCGTACCCGATGCAAACAGGGGGGAGCATCCGATACGCCCGCGGCGATGGCGCCTGCAGCAAGGGCAGTTGCTGCTGTGGTACCGCCGCTGAAACCATATTCGATTAAATCGGTGGTGGTTTCAAGCAAAAACATTGCCATTTTGTCATGTTTTGCGCGGCAACCTGACACGCCCTATTCCGGCGGGCGTTCATATACCCGGCCGCGCGTGTCACGGCTGCCGGCGGCCTGGTTAACATTGTTCTTGAATTCCTGATATTTACAACCGAAGGGTCCTGACGGGCCGATGCCGGAACAGGTGCCGACAGTGCCTGCATCCGGCCCCAGCAGCCGATTGCGTTCGGCCGAGACGCTGGCGGTGCCGCGCTGCCCAAATTCACGCGGGATAGCAATCGGCGCGCGATAGGGCGACGGCGGCGGATCGCGGCTGGCACAAACCGTCATCTCATCGGGCTGCCGCCTCGGACAAAGCACGCTCCAGCCGCGCGGCATCAGCGCCGCCGTGCCATCAGCGGCCAACAGCAAGGCCGCCACCACCATCAGAAATGTATGGCCCGGCCATAGGCATCCAGCACGCTTTCATGCATCATTTCCGACAGTGTGGGATGCGGGAAGATGGTGTGCATCAATTCGACTTCGGTGGTTTCCAGCCCCATGGCGATGGCATAGCCCTGGATCAATTCGGTCACTTCCGCACCAACCATGTGTGCGCCCAGCAGCTGGCCGGTGGCGGCATCAAATACGGTTTTGACAAAGCCGTCCGCCTCACCCAGCGCGATGGCCTTGCCATTGCCGATGAACGGAAATTTGCCGACGCGCACCGTGTGGCCAGCCGCGATGGCATTGGCTTCGGTCAGTCCGATGCTGGCCACTTGCGGGCGGGCATAGGTGCAGCCCGGAATGCGCGTCACATCCATGGCGTGCGGGTGATTGCCGGCGATATGCTCGACCGCGATGATGCCTTCATGGCTGGCCTTGTGCGCCAGCCACGGCGCGCCGGTCACATCGCCGATGGCATAAAGCCCGGGCACATTGGTGCGGCACATGCCATCCGCCGCGATATGCCCGCGCGTGGTGGCGACGCCCAGCGCCTCCAGCCCGATATTTTCGGTGTTGGGCACAATGCCTATGGCAACAATCACATGGCTATACTGGTCGGTCACGGCCTTGCCGTCTGACGTGATGGTGGCGCTCACGCCCTCCGGGCCAGGAACCACATCCGAGACCTTGGCGCCGGTGATGATGGTCATGCCCTGCTTGGTCAGCGCCTTGCGCACATGGGCGGACACGTCGGCGTCCTCCACCGGCAGAATGCGATCCAGCATTTCCACCACGGTGACCTTCGCGCCCATGTCGCTGTAGAAACTGGCAAATTCGATCCCGATCGCGCCTGATCCGATCACCAGCAGCTTGGTTGGCATCACCGGCGGCACCATGGCGTGGCGATAGGTCCACACGCGGTTGCCGTCGGCCTCCACCCCCGGCAGGTCGCGGGCACGGGCACCGGTCGCGATGATGATGTTTTTCCCGGTCAGCATGCGCTCGCCATTTGCAGTGGTGACGGCGATGCTGGTGGCGCTGGTCAGCCGCCCCTGCCCCTCGATCACTTCGATCTTGTGCTTCTTCATCAGCGATTTGACACCGCTGTTCAGCTGCGCCGCCACCTTGCGGCTGCGATCCGTCACCTTCTTCAGGTCAAAAGTCGGGTTTTCCACGCTCAGGCCATAGGCGTCGGCGTTGGTGATATAGTGATAAATCTCGCTGGTCCGCAGCAGCGCCTTGGTCGGGATGCAACCCCAGTTGAGGCAGATGCCGCCCAAGCGCTCGCGCTCGATGATGGCGACCTTCAGGCCGAGCTGGCTCGCGCGGATGGCGGCGACATAGCCGCCGGGGCCGGAGCCGAGGATGACGAGATCAAACTGGTCGCTCATACCAATTCCTTCCCCTCTCCCCTTGCGAGAGAGGGTGTTGCTTCCACGCTCACGCCACCAGTCCCAATGGGCTCTCGATCAGCGCCTTCACCGCGCCCATCAGCGCCGCGCCGTCTGCGCCGTCGATGGCACGGTGGTCGAAGCTGCCGGTGATGGTCATCACCGTGGCGATGGCCAGCGCATCACCCTTCACCACGGCGCGCTTTTCGCCCGCGCCCACGGCCAGGATCATGGCTTGCGGCGGGTTGATCACCGCGTCGAACTGCTTGATGCCGAACATGCCGAGGTTGGACAGCGAGGCGGTGCCGCCCTGATATTCGTGCGGCTGCAGTTTGCCGGCGCGGGCTTTTTCGGCGAGCGCCTTCATCTCGGTGGCAATCTGGCTGACCGCCTTGCTGTCCGCGCCCACGATGATCGGTGTGATCAGGCCGGACGGCGCCGCGACCGCAACTGAAATGTCGGCGCGGTCATACACCAGCAGCGTGTCACCAGCGAAGGACACGTTGCACGTCGGCACCTGGCGCAGGCCCAGTGCCAGCGCCTTGATAACGAGATCATTCACGCTGACCTTGATACCGCGCGGCTCCAGCGCCTTGTTCAGCTCGCCGCGCAACTTGAGCAGCGCATCAAGCTCGACGTCCAGCGTCAGATAGATGTGCGGCACGGTCTGCTTGGCTTCGGTCAGGCGGCGGGCGATGACCTTGCGCACATTGCCCAGCTTTTCGGCGCGGTGCGGGATGTCGCTGGTGGGGGCGGCGGTAGGCGTGGGGGATGCTGCGGCAGGCAAGACAGCAACTGGCGCAGCAACTGGCACAGCAACTGGCGGGGCGACAACCGGAGCAGCAGCAGCCGGCTTGCCAAGCGCAGCTTCAACATCGGCGCGAACGATGCGGCCGCGCGGCCCACTGCCCGCAATGCCGGCCAGATCGACGCCCTTCAATTCGGCAATCCGGCGTGCCAGCGGGCTGGCCACCACCCGGTCGCCGCTCACACCGGCGGCAACAACCGGCGCAGGCACTGCAACTTGTGCCGCTGGCGCCGGCGCAGCAGCAGCAACTGGCGCAACGTCAGCCTTTGCTGCCGGCGCGTCGCCTTCCCCGCTCAGGCGCAGGATCACCGTACCCACGGCGATATTTTCAGCGCCTTCGGCCACCAGCAATTCGGTCACCACGCCTTCATCCACGGCTTCCACTTCCATGGTTGCCTTGTCAGTTTCGATTTCGGCCATGATGTCGCCGGATTTCAGCGTATCGCCGGGCTTCACATGCCATTTGGCCAGCGTGCCCACCTCCATGGTCGGCGACAGGGCGGGCATGGTGACGTCGATGCTGCTCATCTGCAAACCCTGCTCAATTATCCACAAACAGCTGATCAACCAGATCAATCTGGTCGTCGCCGCGCGGATTGTTGATCAAATCGGCCATATCCAGAAAATAGGCTGCGGTGCCGGCCAGGCTGGCCGAATAGCGCACTTCGGTGCCGGTTTCGGATTTCATGCCCCAGGCCACCACCAGCGCGCGCTTGCCGATGGCGTTGATTTTCTTGATCAATGGCACGAAATCACCATCGCCGGCCACCAGCGCCACCACGTCGCAGCGGTCGCTTACGGCAAGATCGAAGGCCTCCAATGCCAGCCAGACATCGATGCCCTGTTCCTTGGGCGGATCGGCGATGGTGTCGATACGGGTGTAGTGCGATGTGATGTTGCTGGCCGCCAATATCTGATCGAACACCCGATCGTTGCGCAGCGATTCCTCGACAAAACTCGGGCTGCGCGCTCGGTCTTCCAGGTCGCGCAGCGTGTAGCGGCCGCGAAAATAATGCGCCGCAACCACTCGCGCCCGAACGGCCGGCACGTCTTCCATGTCGGCGGTGGCCCGGCGGATCAATTCTAGCAGCCCGGTCATAGACACGCGCCGGCCAGTGCTGTGCTCGAACTTGTAATAGTTTGAAACGCGGTTGAAATAGCTGCCGTCGATCATCACGGCGATGCGAGTTTGTTCGGCCATGATCCGGTCCTAGCGATAGCAAACGGCGTGCGCCGCCGCGACGACATCTTCAGCCTTCAGCAGGGCCAGTTTTTCCAGATTGGCCGCATAAGGCAGCGGCACATCAACATTGGTGACCCGCAGCACCGGCGCATCCAGATCATCAAAGCCATCTTCCATGCAGATTGCCATGATTTCGCTGGCAATCGAACAGGTCGGCCAGCCTTCTTCCACTACCACCAGACGATTGGTCTTCTTCAGCGATGCCAGCACCGCGGCTTTGTCGAGCGGGCGCAGCGTGCGCAGATCGATCACTTCGGCATCAATGCCATCGGAGGCCAGGGTTTCGGCCGCCTGCAGGGCGACGCCCACACCGATGCTGTAGCTGACCAGCGTGACATGGGTGCCGCTGCGCATGGTGCGCGCCTTGCCGATGGGCACGACATGGTCGCCTTCGGGCACATCAAAGCTTTGCCCATAAAGCAGCTCATTTTCCAGAAACACCACGGGATCGGGGCTGCGGATTGCGGCTTTCAGCAGGCCCTTGGCATCATCGGCGCTGTAGGGCGCAATCACGATCAGGCCAGGCACGCTGGCATACCAGGGGCCATAATTCTGGCTGTGCTGCGCGCCCACCCGCGCCGCTGCGCCATTGGGCCCGCGAAACACGATCGGGCAGCGCATTTGTCCGCCCGACATATACAGGGTTTTGGCGGCGGAATTGATGATGTGATCAATTGCCTGCATGGCAAAATTGAAGGTCATGAATTCCACGATCGGCTTCAGCCCGCCCATGGCGGCGCCCGTGCCCAGGCCGGCAAAGCCATATTCGGTAATCGGCGTATCGATGACGCGGGCATCACCAAATTCGGCGAGCAGGCCCTGCGTCACCTTGTAGGCGCCCTGATACTCGGCAACTTCTTCGCCCATCACGAACACCGTGTCGTCGGCGCGCATTTCTTCGGCCATGGCATCGCGCAGTGCCTCACGCACGGTCTGGCGGCGCATCGGGCCGGCGGGAACTTCGGGTGCCGAAACCGGCACCGGCTCCGGCTCCGCAATTGGAGCGGCAACCATTGCCACTGGCACAGCACCAGGTGCAGCAGGCGGTGCAGCGGGCGATTGGGCCGGGGCTGCATCCTCATCTTCGCCGGCGATATTGATGATCGGCGTGCCAACTTTCACGCCTTCACTGCCCGCCGCCACCAGCAGCGCCGTGACGGTGCCGCCGTCGTCGGCTTCCAGTTCCATCGTGGCCTTGTCGGTTTCAATCTCGGCAATCACATCGCCGGGTTTGACGATATCGCCCACGGCGACCAGCCATTTGGCCAGCGTGCCATCTTCCATGGTTGGCGACATCGCCGGGAGCAAAATCAACGGCATCAGTAGCGCCCCAGCAAAACATCGGTGTGCAATTCGCGCGGGTCAGGCTCTGGCGCGTCCAGTGCGAAATCTGCTGCATCGGCCACTTCGTCGCGCACTTCGCGGTCGATCAGCTTCAATGCTGCTTCATCGGCATGGCCATCATCGAGGATCAATTTTTTCAGCCCCTCGATGGGATCGCTTTTTTCGCGCATGGCCTGCACTTCCTCGCGGCTGCGATATTTGGCCGGATCGCTCATCGAATGGCCGCGGTAGCGATAGGTTTTCATTTCCAGCAGCAATGGCCCCTTGCCGGCCCGCACCCAGGCAGCCGCCGCCTGCGCGGCGCCGCGCACGGCCAGCACATCCATGCCGTCTACCTGCAGGCCAGGCACCCGGAAGCTTTCGCCGCGCCGATAGAGCTGGTCTTCGGAACTGGCGCGGTTCACCGATGTGCCCATGGCATATTGATTGTTTTCAATCACGAAAATCACCGGCAGCGACCACAGCTCCGCCATGTTGAAGCTTTCATACACCTGGCCCTGATTGGACGCGCCATCGCCAAAATAGGTCACGGCGATATGGCCATCCTTCTTGTATTTATGCGCAAACGCCAGCCCGGCGCCCAGCGGCACCTGCGCGGCCACAATGCCGTGGCCGCCATAGAATCCGTGATCCGGGCTGAACATGTGCATCGAGCCGCCTTTGCCGCCGCTGATGCCAGCCGCCCGCCCGGTCAATTCCGCCATCACCGACCGCGCCGTGATCCCGCAGGCCAGCATGTGGCCATGATCGCGGTAACCGGTGATGATGCTGTCCCCCTGCTGCAATTCGGCCTGCATGCCGACCACGACGGCTTCCTGCCCGATGTACAAATGGCAAAAACCGCCAATCTGGCCCATGCCATAAAGCTGGCCGGCACGCTCCTCAAAGCGGCGGATCAGCACCATCTGGCGGTACATATCGATCAGTTGTTCGGAGCTGGCCTCGAACCGTTGTGGTTCGTCAGGACGCGGCCAGTTTGCTTTGGGCGGAGTGATATCTGCCTTGCGGCTTGCGCTGCGTGCCAAATGCGTGCCTTCCATGAAGCTGGCGCCGGTGACGGCTAATCGACAAGATGACGCATGATGCGCGGCGTATCTGGCGGCAGCAAGCGGTGTTTCCCACCGGTAACCGCAGCGGTTCAGCTGGTGGATGCAGTGGCGGGCGTGTCCGGCGCGACCGGCATCGGCACCACCAATTCATCCGGGCGGATCATGTGCATATGCTGGCGCACCAGCTCATCGGCCAGATCGGGGTTCACCGCGCGCGGATTGAGCAAGGCCAATTGGCGTTGCAGGGCCATTTTCTGTTCCTCGCTGGCCTGCTTTGCCGCGGTCAGCCGGGCGTGCTGCGCCTGATACTCGCGCCACGCGCCATAGCCTGTCGGGCCATTGAAGGCATGAAAGGCGAAATAACCGCCGACAAGCACGCAGACAGCCGGCAGCGCAGCACGCGCCAGCATTTGCCGAACAGGGAGCATCACCGCCATCTTTTAACGATACAATATCCTCGTCTAACCACAAGGCTGCAATGCGCTGCGCAAGCTGCTACGACGCCTTTCAGAACATTTTTGGGGAGAAAAATCATGGCTGCAATCAACAACGTCGTCGATCTTTCGCGCGATGGCGATATTGCCATCATCACCGTCAATTCGCCGCCGGTGAACGCCCTGTCGGCCGATGTGCGCGACGGGCTGGCCGGCGCGTTTGCCGCCGTGGCTGCTGACAGCGCCATCACTGCGGCTGTGCTGGTGTGCGCCGGCCGCACCTTCATTGCCGGCGCCGATATCAGCGAATTCGGCAAGCCGCCGCGCGGTGCCTCCTTGCCGGCCGTGCAAGACGCCATGGAAGGCGCATCGGTGCCGGTAATCGCTGCCATCCACGGCACTGCACTCGGCGGCGGCCTGGAGGTTGCGTTGTGCGCACACTACCGCGTCAGCGATGCCAAGGCGAAATTCGGCCTGCCCGAAGTCAAGCTGGGCTTGCTGCCCGGCGCCGGCGGCACCCAGCGCCTGCCGCGCATCGTTGGCGCGATTAAGGCCACTGAAATGGTCACCAGCGGCGCCCAGATGGGCAGCAAGGACGCGCTGGCCGCCGGACTGGTTGATGCGGTTGTCGATGGTGACCTTACCGCTGGCGCCGTCGCCTTTGCCCGGCAGGTCGTCGCCGAAGGCCGCCCGCTCAAGAAGGTGCGCGATGATGCCTCCAAGCTGGGCGGCACTGCGGATTCGTTGGCGGCATTCTTCGCTGAATTTCGCGCCAAAAATGCCAAGGCCTTTGGCGGTTTCGAAGCACCGGAAGCCAATATCAAGTGCATCGAAGCCGCCGTGGCGCTGCCGTTCGCCGAAGGCTTGGCCGTGGAGCGCAGCGAGTTCATCAAGCTGATGACCGGCCTGCAATCCACCGCCCAGCGCCACGTGTTTTTCGCCGAGCGCGCCGCGGCCAAGATCGACGGCCTGCCCGCCGACGTGCAGCCGCTGCCGGTGCACAAGGTGGGCGTGATCGGCGCTGGCACCATGGGCGGCGGCATTTCGATGAACTTCCTGTCGGTTGGCATCCCGGTAACCATCGTCGAAATGAAGCAGGAAGCGCTCGATCGCGGTGTTGGGGTCATCCGCCGCAATTATGAAAACAGCGCCAAGAAGGGCCGGTTCAGTATGGACGAAGTGGAGGCGCGCATGGGCCGCCTCACACCCAGCCTGGACATGGCCGATCTCGCCGATTGCGATCTGATCATCGAAGCCGTATTTGAAAACATGGCCGTGAAGAAAGAGATTTTCGCCAAGCTCGACCAGATCGCCAAGCCGGGCGCCGTGCTGGCCAGCAACACCTCCTACCTTGATGTCGATGCCATCGCGGCGGCCACCACGCGGCCGGAATCGGTGGTGGGCATGCATTATTTCTCGCCAGCCAACGTCATGCGCCTGCTTGAAGTGGTGCGCGGCGCCAAGACCGATCCGCAAGTGCTGGCCACCGCGATGGCGGTGGGCAAACAGACCGGCAAGATCGCCGTGGTGGCCGGCGTGTGCGATGGCTTCATCGGCAACCGCATGCTCAGCCGCCGCCAGCAGCAGGCCAATTTTTTGATGCTGGAAGGCGCGTCGCCCGCCGATATTGACCGGGTGCTCACCGAGTTCGGCTTCCCGATGGGGCCGTTCCAGATGAGCGATCTGGCCGGCCTGGATATCGGCTGGAGCGCCGAGACATCCAAGGGCGTCAGCGTGCGCGACCGGCTGTGCGAAGCCGGCTTGCGCGGCCAGAAGAACGGCAAGGGCTTTTATGTCTATGACGAAGCCCGCAACCGCACCCCCAATCCAGAAGCGCTGGCGATCATCGATGCCTATGCCACCGAAAAGGGCATCAACCGCCGCCAGATAGGCGATCAGGAAATCCTGGAACGCTGCCTCTATCCGATGGTCAACGAAGGGGCGCGCATCCTGGCCGAAGGCAAGGCGCAGCGCGCCAGCGACATCGATATCGTGTGGATCAACGGCTATGGCTGGCCGGTGTACCGCGGCGGCCCGATGTTCTGGGCGCAAAATGATGCCGGCCG
>NZ_JBBATR010000007.1:1875-7406 GCF_040398645.1 Sandarakinorhabdus sp. | reverse complement strand
GGTCAGGCAGGTCCGTGCAGCGGCGATGCCAGCGTCAGCATCGTGGCGGCAGACGCGGACGTGAAACTGGACATGCAGGCAGCCGCAGCCAAGCCAGCCATTGATTGCTTCTATGTCTATCCCACCGTGTCCACCGATCCGACGCCCAACAGCGACATGATCGCCGATCCGGCCGAGACAAATGTCGCTCTGTTTCAGGCCGCGCCGTTTCGCCAGGCCTGCCGGGTGTATGCACCGCTGTATCGCCAGGTCACGCTGGCCACCTTGCGTGACCGCATGATGGGCAAGCCAGTGACGGCCGATATCACCATGGGCTACCGCGATGTGTCGGCGGCGTTTGCCGATTACATGAAGCACGACAATAAGGGCCGAGGTGTCATCCTGATCGGCCACAGCCAGGGCAGCGGCGTGCTCAAGGCGCTGCTGCAGAATGATATCGAAGGCAAGCCCGTCGCCAAGCAGATCATCGCCGCCTATCTGCCCGGCCATAATCTGCTGGTGCCGGCGGGCAAGGATGTCGGCGGCGATCTGAAATCCACACCGCTGTGCCGCAGTCCCACGCAAATCGGCTGCGTGGTGGCCTATGTCAGCTTCCGGGATGCGATGGCCGTGCCGCCCGCCAGCCTGTTTGGCCGGCCGCCGGCAACAGCCCGGGACACGATGTCTGCAGCCTGCACCAATCCGGCGGCGCTTGGTGGCGGCCGAGCGACGCTGAATGCCATGATGGTCAACCGCACCGGCATCGTCGACAATGGCGCACCGGCGCCGAAGTGGGCAAAGGGCCGCAACATTTACACGCCGTTTGTGGCGGTTCCCGGCCTGCTCAGTGGTGAATGCATGGCGCGGGACAATGCCAATGTGCTGTCGGTGGGCATCAACGCCGATCCGGCCGATCCGCGCACCGACACGATCAACGGCGATGTGGTGATCGGTAACCAGGTAGTCGAAGCCTGGGGCCTGCACCTGATCGACATGAATGTGGTGATGGGTGATCTGGTGGCGCTTGCCAAAACGCAAGGCGCGGCGTGGCTGCGGCAAAATGGTCAGTAACGGTTCATCTTGAGCGTGCGAAAGCCGCGTCATGATTGATCGCCGCACCACATTGGGGCTCCTCGCAGCCTTCCCAGCCATGTCCGCCTTGGCCGCTGCCGGTGTCCCCGCTGCATCGGCGGCGCGCTACACAGTCAGCTTCACCCCGGCCGAATGGAAACGCCGGCTGGGCGCCGAAGCCTATGATGTGCTGCGTGAGGAGGCCACCGAACGGCCGTTCACATCGCCGCTGAACAATGAAAAGCGCGCCGGCCTGTTCGTCTGCCGGGGCTGCGCGCTGCCATTGTTCAGCTCGCAGCACAAATTCGAAAGCGGCACCGGCTGGCCGAGCTTCTGGCAGCCAGCCACCAAGACAGCCATCGGCAGCACCGTCGATCGCAGCTTCATGATGACCCGCACCGAAGTGCATTGCAGCCGCTGCGGCGGCCACCAGGGCCATGTCTTCGAAGATGGGCCGCGGCCAACGGGCCTGCGCTATTGCATCAACGGCCTGTCTTTGGCCTTTGTTCCAGGAAAAACCACATGAAATCCGCTTTGATTCCATTGCTCCTCGCCCTCGCCGCTCCGGCCTGCGCTGCCGAGCGCATGGTGCTCGCCCCGGCGCCCGCTGCCGATGCCATGCTATCCAAGGGCGCCTTGCAAAAGGCAGTGTTTGCTGGCGGCTGTTTCTGGGGCGTCGAAGGCGTGTTCGAACGCGTCAAGGGTGTCACCTCGGTGGTGTCTGGCTATGCCGGCGGCGCCAGGGCCACGGCGATTTACGAAGTGACCGGCAGCGGGCTGACTGGCCACGCCGAAGCCGTTGAAATCACCTACGATCCCGGCGTCGTCAGCTATGGCACGCTGCTGCGCATCTTCTTTTCGGTGGCGCATGATCCAACCCAGTTGAACCGGCAGGGCCCGGACAGCGGCAGCCAATATCGCAGCGCCCTCTTCACCCGCAGCCCGGAACAGGAGCGCATTGCGCGGGCCTATGTGGCGCAACTTGAAAAGGCCGGGACCTGGAAGCCGAAGATCGTGACGACGTTCGAAGGTGCAAAGCCTTTCTATGCGGGTGAAGGCTATCATCAGAATTACCTGCGCGGGCACACGACGCAGCCGTACATTGTCTATAATGACATCCCGAAGGTTGAGGGGTTCAAGCGGCTGTTTCCGCAATTGTGGAATGAGAAACCGGCGGCTTGAGCACACTTGCGGGGCGGCCGGCGGCGGAGCCGCCGAGTCCGCTGTGGGGATTAAGGAAGCAGGGGAAGGTTAGGAAGAGCGTGGCAGAGCCACGCCGACGAACGAGTCAAAAAGGGCGGCCTGTTGGGGCCGCCCTCTTTGCACGCCGTCCGGTCTTGCCGGAGTCGGCAAATAGCTCTGCTATTTGCACGCCCGGCTGCGATTAATGCCCGCCGCCATTCAGACCCTTCACAATATTCTCGACCATCTTCTTGGCATCAGCCAACAACATCATCGTGTTGTCGCCATAGAACACCGGATTGTCCACGCCGGCATAGCCCACCCCGCCCATTGAGCGCTTGATGAACAACACGGTCTTGGCCTTTTCCACATCCAGGATCGGCATGCCGTAAATCGGCGACGTTTTGTCGGTCTTGGCCAGCGGGTTGGTGACGTCGTTGGCGCCGATCACGAAGGCGACATCGCACTGGGCAAATTGGCTGTTGATGTCGTCCAGTTCGAACACTTCGTCGTAGGGCACGTTTGATTCCGCCAGCAGCACGTTCATATGGCCTGGCATGCGGCCCGCCACCGGGTGGATGGCATATTTGACCGACACGCCTTCCTTCTTCAGCAGATCGCCCATTTCGCGCAGTGCGTGCTGCGCCTGCGACACGGCCATGCCGTAACCCGGCACGATGATGACGCTTTCGGCGTTCTTCATGATGAAGGCCGCGTCTTCGGCCGAACCGGCCTTGAACGGCTTTTGCACACCGGTGCCCTTGGCTGCAGCGCCGCCGGATTCAGCGCCAAAGCCGCCGGCGATCACACTGATGAAGCTGCGGTTCATCGCCTTGCACATGATGTAGGACAGGATGGCGCCCGATGAACCGACCAGTGCGCCGGTGATGATCATCGCGGTATTTTGCAGGGTGAAGCCCATCGCTGCGGCGGCCCAGCCCGAATAGCTGTTGAGCATCGAAATCACCACCGGCATGTCCGCGCCGCCGATCGGGATGATCAAGGTGACGCCGATCACGAAGCTGAGGCCGAGGATGATCCACAGTAGCGGACCCTGGCTCATGCCGGCAGTGGCATCGGTGGCGAACACGCCGGTCAGGATGACGATACCGGCCAGCACGCCCAGATTGAGGATATGCCGGCCCGGCAGCAGGATCGGGGAGCCCGACATGCGGCCAGACAATTTCAGAAACGCGATGATCGAGCCAGAGAAGGTGATCGCGCCGATGGCAATGCCCAGGCCCAGTTCAACCCGCGACACCGTGAGCAGCAAACCGGCGGCATCGACAATGCCGAACGCCGACGGATTGAGATAGGCCGAGCAGCCGACCAGCACCGCCGCCATGCCGACCAGGCTGTGGAAGCCGGCGACGAGTTCGGGCATCGCGGTCATCTGGATGCGCTGCGCGATCACCCAGCCTATGCCGCCGCCCAGCGCGATGGCGCCGATGATCAACGGCAGGCCGGTAGGATGCAGGACCAGCGATGTCCCCACGGCCAGCGCCATGCCGATCATGCCATTGCGGTTGCCCGCTTGTGATGTTTCCGGCGACGACAGCCCGCGCAGCGACAGGATGAACAACACCCCGGACGCCAGATAAGCGAGCACGGCCCAGGCCGGCGTAGCAGCGACTGCATGTTCCATGGTCTTGCCCCAATTTTACTTCGAAGCCGCCGGCTTCTTGTCTTTTTTCTTGTACATCGCCAGCATGCGCCGCGTAACGGCAAAGCCGCCGAAGATGTTGATGCTGGCCAGCACCACACCCGCCAGGCCCAACCATTGCGACGGCCCACCGCCTTCGGTGATGGCCCCCGCCGCCGCTGCAATCAGTGCGCCGACGATGATCACCGATGAAATCGCGTTGGTCACCGCCATCAGCGGCGTGTGCAGCGCCGGCGTGACCGACCACACGACATAATAGCCAACGAACACCGCCAGCACGAAAATCGACAGGATCGACAAGAAATCCATGAGACTGCCCCTTAACCCTGCAAGCGTTCGTGGACGATCTTGCCGCCCTCGGTCAGCTTGATGCCCTTCACGATATCGTCATCGGCGGGCCACACGGCGGCCTTGGCCTCCTTGTCCCAGAAGGCGTTGATCATGTTGTACAAGTTACGGCTGTAGAGCGCGGAGCTGTCCGGGGCCATGCGGCTGGCCGGATTGCTGTGGCCGATGATCTTCACACCGTGCCGCTCGACGATTTCACCGGCCACTGCACCTTCGCAATTGCCGCCGCTATCCACGGCCAAATCAACAACGATGCTGCCGGCGCGCATGGTGGCCAGTTGCGCATCGGTGATCAGGCGCGGCGCGGGCCGGCCGGGGATAAGCGCGGTGGTGATCACCAGGTCCTGCTTGGCGATGTGCGACGATACCAGCTCGGCTTGCGCGGCCTTGTATTCATCGCTCATTTCGGTGGCATAGCCGCCAGCGCCTTCGCCCTGAATGCCGGCAACCTTGTCCACGAAAATGGCTTTGGCGCCCAGCGATTCAATCTGTTCCTTGGTGGCGGCGCGCACATCGGTGGCCGACACCAGCGCGCCGAGGCGGCGCGCGGTGGCGATGGCCTGCAGGCCGGCAACACCGACGCCCATGATGAACACCCGCGCCGCGCTGATCGTGCCGGCGGCGGTCATCATCATCGGGAAGGCGCGGCCATAGGCTTCGGCGCCATCAATCACCGCCTTGTAGCCGGCCAGATTCGACTGGCTGGACAGCACGTCCATCGATTGCGCGCGGGTGGTGCGCGGCATCAAATCCATGGCGTAGGCGATCAGGCCGGCACCGGCATAAGCCTCGATCTTGGCGCGATCCGTGAACGGGGACTGGATGGCGGCAATGATGGTGCCCGCCGCGATGCCAGGCAAATCGGCCAAGGCCGGTCCCTGCACACCCAGTACCATGGCCGCACCGGCAATCACGTCACCGCGCGCGCCAATCGTGGCACCCGCAGCCACATAATCGCCATCGCTGATGCGCGCACCGGCACCGGCGCCGCTCTCAACGGACACGCTTGCACCCAGAGCAAGCAGCTTTTTCACGGTTTCCGGTGTGGCAGCCACGCGCTGTTCAACCGCGGCAGTTTCCTTGAGCACAGCAATTTTCATGGTTCAGCCCCCCAGCCAGCGCCGCGCAGTTCAGACCACGAAAACATAAAGCGCCACCAGCACGGTGATAACGAAGATGGTGCCCCATTTGGTGAAGGTCATGAAGCTCGCATAGGTCGATTGATGCGTGCCTTGCGATTGATCGTTGCTGGCCATGATCGGCAAAACCCTTGATTGTTGCGTGTGCG
>NZ_JBBATR010000007.1:0-1775 GCF_040398645.1 Sandarakinorhabdus sp. | reverse complement strand
GCCGGGGTGGCCTGCAGCCCATAGCCGCAAGGCCTGCACAGTTTCTGCCACATCGTGCACGCGCAGAAATTGCACGCCGGCATTGGCGCCGGCCAGCGCCATCGCCAAACTGCCGGGCAGCCTATCAGCCACCGGTACCGGACCACAAATGTGCGAAATCAATGATTTGCGGCTGGCACCCAGCAGGATCGGCACACCCAGACCGTGCAGCAAGCCCAGTCCTTTCAGCAGCGCCTGGTTGTGCGCCGCCGATTTGCCAAAGCCGATGCCGGGATCGGCAATGATCCGGTCGCGATCAATGCCGGCTGCCACCGCTGCTGCAATCCGATGCTCCAGCCAGTCATACACATCCAGCAACACATCTTTGTAGGCGGGGGCCTGCTGCATGGTTGCAGGCGTGCCCTGGTGGTGCATCAACACCACCGGGCAGCCGCGTTGCGCCACCAATGCAGCCGCAGCCGGATCGTGCGTCAACGCGCTGACATCGTTGACGATGATTGCGCCGCCATCCAGCGCAGCGGCCATCACTGCGCTTTTGCGCGTGTCGATCGACACTTGCACGCCGGGTTCGAGTTTGGCCCACAGCGGCGCAAGGCGGGCCAGTTCTTCGGCTGTCGTAACCTCCGCCGCGCCGGGCCGCGTTGATTCAGCGCCGATATCGATGATCCCGGCGCCGGCGGCGTGCATGGCATGCGCCGCAGCGATGGCGGCATCCGCATCGCCGCCGTGGCCGTCGCTGGAAAAACTGTCCGGGGTGATGTTCAATATGCCCATCACCAGCGGCAGCGGCGCGCGCTGGCCCAATCGCGCCAGCAACGGGCGCGGCTGGGTCAAGCGGCGGCGCCATTCATCGGGAAGATCGGCCGCATCGACTATGCCGGCGCTGCCCGACCGCGTGAGCACCTGTGCGCGGGCAAAGAAAAAGGGGCCACCGGCCAGCGGCAACCCCTCCCCTTCGCTCAATATTGGCCGATAATAGTGGTTTACCACACTTTGATCCGCTGCTCCGGCGGCAGATACATCTTGTCACCGGGCTTGACGTTGAATGCGGTATACCAGGCATCGAGATTGCGCACGACATAGGGCCGGAAATGGCTGGGTGAATGCGGATCGGTCACCAGTTGCTGCTGCAACGTGGCATCGCGGTATTTGGTGCGCCACGATTGGCCAAACCCGAGGAAAAAGCGCTGATCGCCGGTAAAGCCGCCGATCACCTTGGCCTTCTTGCCCTTCAGGCTACGCTTGTAGGCGTCATAGGCGATGGTCACACCGGCCAGATCGGCCATGTTTTCACCCAAGGTCAATTCGCCGTTGATCGTCTTGCCCGGCAGCGGTTCGTAGGCGGCGTACTGGGCAATCACCTTGTCGGTTCCCACCTTGAAGCGCACGACATCCTGCGGCGTCCACCATTCGGACAGCCGGCCGGTCTTGTCGTATTTGCGGCCCTGGTCATCGAAATGATGGGTAATTTCATGGCCAATGACGCCGCCGATGGCGCCATAGTTGACGGCATCATCGGCCAGCGGATCGAAAAATGGCGCTTGCAAAATCGCTGCCGGGAACACGATTTCGTTCCATGTCGGGTTGGCATAGGCGTTCACCGTCATCGGCGTCATGAACCACTCGCTGCGGTCCACCGGCTTGCTCAGCTTGGACACCGCATCCTTGAACTGGAATTCAGCAACCCGCCGCATGTTGCCGCCCAGATCGCCGCGCACAACAGTGAGCGCGGAATAATCCTTCCACTTGCTGGGATAGCCAATCTTCGGCGTGAA
>NZ_JBBATR010000006.1:62296-74701 GCF_040398645.1 Sandarakinorhabdus sp. | reverse complement strand
CCATTCGCCAAGCCATTCGACTGCCTGCAAACGCGCAGCATCCGACAGGCCGAGGCGGCCAGTGACGGGCACTGGTATGCCCGCACCAACGGCGGCAAATGGTACCGCAACAACATGGAGTGCCCCACCCTTGCACCGCGCCGGGCGCTGGTGCACGTCAGCCCGATCGGCAGCCAATGCCGCGGCGATATCGTGCAAGTCATTGATTTCACGCTGGGCGGTGTGAACTATGGCGGCTGCGGACTGGGCAGCTGGGAGCAGGTCGACGGCCCACCGCCCAAGAAACCATCCAGGTAAACGCAACACTTCGCTCGGTTATGCGCGCGCTGAAAGCCGCGTAGTGATGGCATCCCAGATAACAGCCGGCGTGTTGGTGCCATTGAACCGATCAATGGCCCGCAGGCCGGTGGGCGACGTGACGTTGATTTCGGTCAGGCAGCCGGCGATCACATCGATTCCCACGAAAATCAGCCCGCGTTGTTTCAATTCCGGGCCAATGCGGGCGCAGATTTCCTGTTCGCGCGGTGTCAGCCCGGTGGGCTGGGCGCTGCCGCCAGCGGCGAGATTGGAACGGATTTCCCCCTGCTTTGGCAAGCGGTTGATGGCGCCGGCGGGCTGGCCATCGACCAGCACGATGCGCTTGTCGCCCAGCGCCACATCGGGCAGGAACGCCTGCACCATGAACGGTTCGCGCCACACGCTGCCGAACAATTCCACCAGCGCCGGCAGATTGCCATCGTTCTTGTCGATCAGGAAAACCGCCGTGCCGGCATTGCCATACAATGGCTTGACGACAATAGCGCCATGGCGGGCGCGAAAATCCATGGCTTCGGCCAGGCTCTTGGTCACCAGTGTCGGCGGCATCAGATCCGGAAAGCGCAGCACGAACAATTTTTCGGGCGCGTTGCGCACCTGCGCGGGATCATTCACCACCAGCGTGGCATGCTGCACCTGTTCGAGCAGGTGGGTGGCGGTGATGTAGCCCATGTCGAACGGCGGGTCCTGCCGCATCAGCACCACATCGACATCATCGGCCAGATCGATGCTGCGCGGCGGCCCAAGCCATTCAAAATGCGCGCCCGGCTGGCTGCCCACGGTCAGCGGCCGCGCCAGTGCCCGCACCCGGCCATTTTCGGCGGAAAGATCATCGGCCAGATAATGGAACAGGCTGGCCCCGCGTGCTTGCGCTTCCTGCATCAGCGCCAGGCTGGAATCGCCGGCAACATTGATGGTTTCGATCCGGTCCATCTGGACCGCGACGCGCATTGTCATGGTGTAAAGCCTTGCCTGAAAATCAGTGGAATCAATTGTCGGACCGTGCCAGCGTGGCCAGCGTGGTGCGGATACGCTGGCCCAATGCGGGATCGTGCGTCGTTTCCAGCATCGCGGTCAGGCTGCCGCGGGCTGCGGACAAGCGGCCGATGCGCTGTTCAAGCTGTGATCGCTCCCACCACAGCGCGCTGATGCGCGGGGCCACGGTGGTCAGCCGTTCATACAAGGCCAGCGCCCGCAGCGTATCGCCAGAAAGCCGCGCCCGGCCGGCCTGATTGGACACCAGCCGCACCAGCATCTCGCGGTTGCCCATCACCGGAAAGCGCCCCGCAATCGGAAGGCCGCCGCCCTGGCGGGCAATATCGGCAGCGCGCGCTGGCGTGACCGTGGTGCCATGCTCAAACGGATCGATCAGCGCCGAATCGCCGCCGCCGTGCACTTCCACCAGCACATGGCCGGGCAGCGCCAGGATATCGGCGCGCCAGCCCACCCGCCGCGCCAGCCCGACATACAGGATCGACAGTGCAATCGGCAGGCCGCAGCCGCGCGCCGCCACCGCCACCAGATCGGCATTCAAGGGATTGTCATAATCTTGGGTATCACCGGAAAAACCGCCTTCGCCGGCAATCAACCCGGCCAGTCGCAGCGCTTTGGCGCGGCCAGTGGCCGGCGCGCTATCCTGCTGCAAATTGATCGCCCAGCCTTGCATCAGCCGGCGCAGGCGCATGGCATCGCCGCGCGGCCGATCCGCCAGGCTGAGCGCTATGCCGGCTTCGATCAGATCGATATCGCCGTCATCCATCAAGCCGATTTCTGCCAATTCCATCAATATCCGTCCCGCCAGATCGCCACCAGATGCACGGGCAGCGCCCACGGCCTGATCAACACCGCATCGTGCCGAAGCACAGCGCCCGGCCAGCCATGGCGCGGAGCCAGCCAGCGGGCGGCTGCCTGGCAACGCCGCGCTGCCGCAGGATGCAGCGCCGCGAAGCCGGAGTCGAGAGCCGCGCGTGCCTTCACTTCGATGAACACTAGTGTGTCGCCCCGGCGCATCAGCAGATCAACCTCGCCTACCGGCGTTTTCAGGCGCTGGCCGATCAGGCGATAGCCCTTTGCGATCAGCCATATCGCCGCGATGCGTTCGGCCCATCGCCCCCAGCGTTCATTGCGGCGGCGACTATTTTGTCGGCTCATTCGCTGCCCTGCCTGATCACCAGCGCCCGGGCGTACACCTCGGATTTGGCCAGCCCCAGCGCATCGGCAACGTGGCGGGCAGCATCTTTCACTTTCATGGTGGCCAGGGCCGATTGCAAAGCGGCATCCAGATCGTCTTGCGTGGCGGCAGCGGCTGGCAGCGGCGGACCAACCAGCACCACGATTTCGCCTCTTGGTGGCACCTCGGCCCAACGCTCGGCAAGCACTGACAGCGTTCCGGTCACCATTTCCTCGTATCGCTTGGTCAATTCCCTGCCCACGCCGGCCGGCCGATCGCCCAGCACGGCCAGCAGCGCAGCCAGCGTGGCCGCCAGCCGCGGGCCTGATTCGTAAAACAGCAGCGTGGCCGGCACCGCTGCCAGCTGCGCAATGGCATCACGGCGGGCCTTGTCCTTGGCAGGTAAAAAGCCAGCAAACAGAAAGCGATCGGTGGGCAGACCAGCGATGGACAGTGCGGCAATGGCAGCGCAGGCGCCCGGCACAGCCAGCACCGTTACCCCGGCGTCGCGGGCATCGGCAACCAGCTTGAAGCCCGGATCGGAAATCAGCGGCGTGCCGGCATCCGACACCAGCGCCACCGGCTCAATCAGGGCGCGGGCAATCAGACCGGGGCGCACGGCAGCAGCATTATGATCATGATAGGGCTGCATGCGCGTGGAAATGCCGAAATGATGCAGCAATCGCCCGGTGACGCGCGTATCCTCGCAGGCGATCAGGCTGGCGCTGCCCAGCACCCGCACGGCGCGGGCGGTCATGTCCCCCAGATTGCCGATTGGCGTCGCTACGATGTATAGGCCGGGCGCGAGTTCGGCTGTCGGCAATTGTTCGGCGTCGGCCGGTTGGGAAGAAGGATGCTCGATCACATGGCCATCAAGAGCGGTCTTGGCTCCGGCTGGCAAGTGCTGCAGCCAGTCTTGCTGACATTTGGGTTGCTGGTCGCAGCCTGTGCGCCAGTGCGCAAGCCGCCGCCCGTATTGCCGCCGCCGCCGCCGCCCGTGGTAACCCAAGCGCCTCGCCCGGCGGTGTTGCCGGCGGCGCGGCTCAACAAGGTGGCGCTGCTGGTGCCCTTGTCAGGCGCCAATGCGGCACTGGGCGAAACGATTGCAAATGCCGCTGCCCTGGCGATGACCGATCTGGGCAAGCCGCAATTGCAGCTGGTAACCTACGACAGCGCGGTTGGCGCCGGCGAAGCTGCAGCCAAGGCGATTACCGATGGCGCTGGTCTGATTCTGGGGCCGCTGCTGGGCAGCGACGTGCCGGCGGTGTCGGCAGCGGTGGCCGGTCGGCCGGTGCCGATCCTGTCATTTTCCAATGATGCCGGTGTTGCTGGCGGTGATGTGTTCGTGATGGGCTTTCAACCCGGCCAGGCCATCAGCCGCGTGATCGCTTACGCGCGCAGCCGCGGTGTTGAGCGTTTTGCAGCGCTGGTGCCGCAAGGGGCGTACGGCCAGCGGGCGCAACTGGCCTTCGTCAAGGCGGTCAACGATGCCGGCGGCCGATCAACCGCGGTAGTCAGCTATGGCCGCGATCCCGAAAAGCTTGTTGCTGCGGCCCGGCAGGTGACCAATCACGATGCACGGCTGCGGGCCAGCGGCAAGCCGGTGATCCGGGCGGATGGTACCGTGGCCCGCGTGGCCGGGGCCTTGGCGCCAGTGCCGTTTCAGGCGCTGATGATCGCCGATTCGGGTTCGGCCGCCGTGCGCCTGCTCCCGCCGCTGGCACGCTTTGGCGCCGTGCCAGGGCAGATGGTGATCCTGGGCACCGAGCTTTGGAATAACGAACCCGGCCTGGCGCGCATCCCGGCCTTGAAGGGGGCGATTTATGCTACGGTTTCGGATGCCCGCTTCAATCAGCTGGCAGTGCGCTACCGGCAGAAACATGGCGGCAACCCGTCACGGCTGGCGTCGCTGGGCTATGATGCCGTTCTGCTGGCCAACAGCCTGGCGGCGCGCTGGCCGCTGGGTCAGGCATTTCCGCGCAGCGCGCTGCTGGCCCGCGATGGCTTTTCCGGCATCGACGGCGCCTTTCGGTTCACAGCTGCTGGCGTTGCCGAACGCGCACTGGAAGTCGATCAGATCGGCACCGGCGTCGCCTCGCCGGCACCAACGAGCTTTTAGGCAGCAATCTCCGCCAATATGGCGTTGGCCAGCGGCCAGCCAGCGGCCGTGAGACGCACGCCGCTGGCATCAGTGGCTATAAGGCCTTGGGCAGCCAGGCGTGCCACCGCCGCCGGGTTTAGCGCATCGGCCAACGTCGTCCCGGCGCGCATGGCAAAGCGGGCGCTCTCCAGCCCTTCGGCCAGCCGCAGCCCCATCACCAGCGCTTCGGTGGTGCGTTCCGGCACGGTGAGTGCGGTTTCGCTGTCCATGCCGTGGCCCGATGCGGCCACGCCGGCCAGCCATTGCTCGGGCTTTTTGCGGCGCAAGGTCGCCACGCCATTGCGGCGACCATGCGCACCAGGGCCGATGCCGGCATAATCGCCGTAGCGCCAATAGACCAGATTGTGGCGGCTTTCCTGGCCGGGCCGGGCGTGATTGGAAATTTCATACGCCGGGATGCCAGCCGCTGCCGTCTGGCTTTGGGTGATGGCAAACAGATCGGCGCTGGTGTCTTCGTCGGGCATGATCAACTGGCCGCGGGCGTGCAGCGCCGCAAAGCGCGTGCCGGGTTCGATGGTGAGCTGATAAAGGGACAAATGGCTGGTGCCAAAGCCGATTGCCTGCGCCAGTTCTGCCTGCCAGGTTTCGCGGGTCATGCCCGGCCGGTCACAGATGAGATCGAAGCTGACTCGGCCAAACGTCGCCTGCGCCACATCAAGCGCCGCCAGCGCCGCTGCCATATCGTGCGGCCGGCCCAGCAATTTCAAGGCGGCATCATCCAGTGCCTGCACCCCCAATGAAAGCCGGTTGACTCCGGCGGCAGCAAAGCCGGCAAAGCGCGCGGCCTCCACGCTGGATGGGTTGGCTTCCAGCGTGATTTCGAGATCGGGCTCCGGCGTCCAGTGCTGCACGGCTGCCTCGATGATGGCTGCCACGGTTGCCGGCGGCATCAGGCTGGGCGTGCCGCCGCCAAAGAAGATGCTGGCGAGCCGGCGACCCGGAAGGCGCGCTGCTTCAAAGGCCAGATCCGCCAGCAGGGCCGCCTGCCACTGCGCCTGATCGACCGACGCGCGAACATGGCTGTTGAAATCGCAATAGGGGCATTTGGTGACGCAAAACGGCCAGTGGACGTAAAGCGCAACCGGGGGCGCGTCACTCATGCGGCGGGCGGCAGCAGCGCTGCAAGCATCCGAAAGGCCCGCGCCCGGTGATTGTCAGCTTCTTTGTCGGCGCGCGCCATCTCGCCATAGGTTTGCGATGCGCAGTCCATCAGGAACATCGGATCATAGCCAAAGCCGTTGCCGCCACGCGGCGGCCATACCAGTGTGCCATCCACCCGGCCTTCCACCTCCTCGGTATGGCCATCGGGCCAGGCCACGCATAGCGCGCAGATGAAATGGGCGGTGCGCGGCTTGCCACCCAGTTCGTCGTTCACCCGCGCCATGGCGAAGGCAAAATCCTTTGTCGTGCCGGCCCAGCGCGCCGAATAAATGCCCGGCGCGCCGTTCAGCGCGTGCACACACAGGCCGCTGTCATCAGCAATCGCCGGCAATCCGCTGGCTGTTGCAGCCGCCAAAGCCTTCAGCCGGGCATTGCCGATGAAGCTGTCTTCAGTCTCGTCCGGTTCCGGCAGGCCCAGACTGCCAGCCGACACCACATCCAGCCCATGCGGGCCAAGCAGCTCGGCAAGCTCCACCACCTTGCCTTGATTGTGCGTGGCCAGCACGAGCCGGCCGGCCGCCAGCGCTCTCATCGGCCCACCGCAGCCAATTGCGCCGCAAACACCTCATTGCAGCCGATGCGGGCAAGCCGCAGCAAGCGCAGCAGCGCTTCTTCGTCAAAGGGCTCGCCCTCGGCCGTGCCCTGCACCTCAACGATGCCGCCCTTGTTGGTCAGCACGAAATTGGCGTCGGTGCCGGCATTGCTGTCTTCGATATAATCGAGATCGAGCACTGGATTGCCTTCGTAGATGCCGCAGGAAATCGCTGCCACCTGCGTGGCCAGCGGATCGGCCGCAAACGGCGTCTTGGCGTGGATTTGATCAAGCGCCAGCCGCAGCGCCACCCACGCGCCGGAAATCGCCGCGGTGCGCGTGCCGCCATCGGCCTGTATGACATCGCAATCCAGCGTGATCTGGCGTTCACCCAGCGCGGCCATATCGGTGACCGCGCGCAACGATCGCCCGATCAGGCGCTGAATTTCCTGGGTGCGGCCCGATTGCTTGCCCTTGGCCGCTTCGCGGTTGCCGCGGGTGTGGGTGGCGCGGGGCAGCATGCCATATTCGGCCGTCACCCAGCCCTTGCCGCCGCCGCGCAGCCAAGGCGGCACCCGATCTTCGACGCTCGCGGTAACCAGCACATGGGTGTTGCCGAATTTCACCAGGCACGATCCTTCGGCATGGGCGGAAAAGCCGGGGATCATCTCGATTGCCCGCATCTGATCGGGGGCGCGGCCGGATGGGCGCATGGGGACATACTTTCGAAGGTGGAGGATGTATACGCCATATGGCGCGGCGGCACGAAAGGGAAGAGGCGTGACCCCATTGCGCCGCTGCCGCGGTCACCATAAAATGGCGCATGCAAAAAACCCCACCGCTCGCCGAGCTTAATGACCGGGCGCGCGAGATTTTCCGGCAGATTGTCGATTCCTACCTGATCTCGGGCACGCCCGTGGGCAGCCGCACCTTGTCAAAAGGCGGCGCGCTGGGCCTGTCGCCCGCTTCGATCCGCAATGTCATGCAGGATCTCGAGGAGCTTGGCTTGCTGGCGGCGCCGCACACATCGGCGGGCCGGCTGCCCACCGAACTGGGCCTGCGCATGTTCGTGGACGGCATGATGCAGGCATCGGAAGTGTCAAACGACGAACGCGCCGCGCTGGAAGCTGGGCTGATGCCGGGCGTGGCCATGGAAGATGCACTGTCACGCACCACGGCGGCGCTGTCGGGCCTGTCGCATTGTGCCGGGCTGGTGCTGGTGCCGGGCCGCGAAATGGTGATCCGTCAGGTCAATTTCGTGCCCTTGTCGCCAGTGCGCGCGCTGGTGGTGTTGGTTGGCGCCGATGGCAGTGTGGAAAATCGCCTGCTTGATCTGCCGCCGGGCGTGGTGCCGGGCACGCTGGAGGCCGCTGCCAATTATATCAGCACGCGGCTGGCTGGGCTCACCATGGCAGAGGCCATGGTGCGATTGCAGCAGGAAATCGCCCGCGATCAGGCCGCGCTGGACGGCATCACCCAGGCCGCTGTTGCGGCCGGGCTGGCGGTATGGTCGGCGGATGCCACGGCGCGCCCAGTGCTGATCGTGCGCGGCCAGGCGCAATTGATCGAAGGCGAAATGGACATCGAAAAAATCCGCCAGCTGCTCGATGATCTGGAGGACAAGGCGGAATTGATCCGCCTTTTGGATATGGCGCGCGGCGCCGATGCCACACGGATTTTCATAGGCGCGGAATCTCGTTTGTTCTCGCTTTCGGGTTCCAGTGTGATTGCAGCGCCGTATCGCGGCAGCGATGGCCGTGTCATCGGCGTTGTGGGGGTTATCGGGCCAACGCGGTTGAACTATGCGCGTGTCATCCCCATGGTGGATTACACCGCCCGAACCTTGAGCAGATTGGTATCATGACCGACACAACCGACACATCCGAAAGCCCGGAACTGGCCCCCGAATCCGCCGAAATCGCGGACACCAGCCCGGATATCGATCTGGCTGAAGCCCTGCTGGCCAAGGATCAGGAAATCGCCGATCTGAAAGACCGGGTGTTGCGCGCGCTGGCCGATGTGGAAAACACGCGCCGCCGCCTCGATCGCGACAAGATCGAAGCGACAGCCTATGCCGTGACCGGCTTTGCCCGCGATATGCTGGCGGTGGCCGACAACCTGCGCCGCGCTGTGGCGGCACTGCCCGCTGATGGCTTTGACGGTGTGCGCGCCGGCATCGAAGCCACCGAACGCGAATTGCTGGCGATCTTTGGCCGCCACCATGTCGCCAAGCTGGGCATCACAGCCGGCGCCGCCCTCGATCCCAACCAGCACCAGGCAATGATCGAAGTGCCTAGCGATCTGCCCGCCGGCAGCATCGTGGCCGAACTGGCCAGCGGCTGGACCATCCGCGACCGCCTGCTGCGCCCGGCTATGGTCAGCGTCGCCCGCGCACCGGATTGAAACGGCGGTTATTGCAGCGGCTCAAATCTGACGCTTGGTTCCCATCTTGATGGGGCTGCAAATGATAGATTTCGGGATATTGTTGCCATTGCTGGCGGCGCCGCTGAACATTCGTTATTTTGAAAAGCGGACACCCCTTGCGATAGGTGTGGCGCACAATCGCGCCGCTGTTCGTGGCGGCGAAGGGTTGGCGTAGCCGCCGGGTGTGTCAATTTGGGGGCTTTAGATGGCGACGCATTCCACGTTCCGGGAACCTGCAATCAGGATCACTGCAATGCCGGCTGATGCCAATCCGGCCGGAGACATATTTGGCGGATGGCTGATGGCGCATATGGACATGGCGGCAGGTATTGTCGCAGCTCGCCACTGCAAAGGCCGGGCAGCCACCGTGGCTGTGGAAGCCATGAAGTTTCTCCAGCCGGTGCGCGTCGGCGACGAGGTGTCAGTCTATGCAGACTTGGTACAAACTGGCCGCACGTCCATGACCATCGATGTCGAGGCATGGCGCCGCGATCGCACAGGCGATGAGCGGTCACGAGTCACCCAGGCGCGTTTCATTTTCGTGGCACTGGACGCGGAGCGCCGGTCGCGGGTGATACCGCGGTCGGAAAGTGAGGATGCATCCAACCAGAGCCAGTAATCAAAGAAGCAGTCAGTGGCGCGCAGCGGTCCGCAACGAGACCATCCGTTAATCGGGTTTGTCGCATGAGCGAGAGACCAAAATTGGGACGTGTCCGCCATTCAGGCCGCAGTCGCCAGACGACGGCTTCTTCCGAGAGCGGACCTCAGCGGATTCGCGATAGCGAAGTCTTCAAAAGGGTGCGAGTTGGTCCGTTCAACGTCGGGCATCTCTCAAGCTGAATGCACCAGTCGCGGACGCTCGGGCCAATTTCTCGGCTATTGAGTCCAAAACACCTTGACGCCTATCCCGCCCCCGCCGCGATATAGTAGCCAGCGATGGTATCGACCATATTCTGTGGATTGGCGCCGACGAGATTCGTCATCACAATCACTGCTACGCCGTCGTCGGGATAAATGAAGAAGGTTGATCGGCCACCGCCGATGCCGCCGACCGCCCGGCGCTTCGTTCCGGCAAGTATCGGCCAGCCCATCGCCCAGATATTCGCGCTGCCATCGTTCAGCACGTCGGGTTGCCACATCCGAGCAATGGTTGCTGGCGCCAACAGTTTTCCCCTCTGCAATGCGATGATCCAATCAGCGACATCGTCGGCAGTCGCATAAAGACCGGCACCAGCCCGCGTCGAAACCGGGATATCGTCAATCCAGTGATAAAGCGTACTTCTGTCCGCTGGGCCGGCGCCACGTCCGGCATGCTGGCGAATATATACGTCGGCTCGTCCGGGAACGATGTCGTACCCGTCTCCGAACCGCGCGGCGGGCAACGAGGCGGGGGTAAACTGCCGTTCGGTCAAAAACTTCTCGAATGGACGCCCACTCAGTTTCTCGATCAGTCGGCCGAGCAGGACATAGTTCGTCTGATTATAGGCGAACGCCGCGCCGGTCTCCCCCTCCATCGGAAGCGTCTGAACCTTGGCCCAGGCTTCCGCGTCCGAGCCTCCCCCGATCAGGCCCATTTCATCGACGATGTTGGGCAGTCCGGAGGAGTGGGCGAGAAGCTGGCGGATTCGAATCGCACGCCACTTTTCGGGCAAGCCGTCGAGATAATTTGAGATCGGAGCCTCGAGATCGACCCTCCCCGCTTCGGCAAGTTGCATGATCGCAACACCCGTAAAGGACTTGGTCGCCGAATTGATCGGGAACAGCGTTTGACGACTGGCAGCGATCTGCTGCTCGATATCGGCGAAGCCATAGGCCTCGGACATGACGACACGACCATAGACAACAATCGCAAACTGAAGCGCAGGGATGTGGCTCTCCTCCATCCTTGCTTTCAGAAGTGCTCTGGTCTGATCGTTGGCCCTTGTGATCGCGGCAGGCGACATTGCGGTCGACGCCGCCACTGCCGTCGTTTCGACGGAAAGCGAGCTTCCAGCCAAAGCTAAACTCAAGACGAGCGACAAGGCACGAACTGTCATGAGAATTTGGTTCCTGCCTGTGATAGAAGCGTGGATGCGTGCGCTTCGGCGCAGGACATAAACGCATGGTTGGTTCGGGTAAACACGTGAGTGAGCTTGGTGTTCGTGACCGAGTTAACAGCTGCCATTCTGCGAAAGCCGCGATAAAGAGCCGGATTTTCTATCCGGAACGCGAATGTCGAACACCTAACGCTGAACAGCATGAACAATCGCGCCTTGCTGACCGGCAGATCTCTATCAGTTGAGGGGCTGCTTCTGCCGTGAGCGGTCATTCCGCGATCATCGCGGGAACGTCGCATTCTGGGTCGGAAGCAGACCTTGCTGACATGACAAGCAAGCGCATGATTCTGACCACACCCCGCTGGCGGGCAGGGGTCACCCCTGCGCGTCGGGGCCGGCCTTCACGCGTCCGGCAGTGCCCAGCCCACTTCTTTTTCAGCCGCGCGCCGGTCCAGTTCGGCGCGGCTGATTTTTTCGGATGCAGATTTCAGTTGGCCGCAGGCGGCCATGATATCGCGCCCGCGCGGGGTGCGCACCGGCGCTGAAATGCCGGCCTTGAAGATGATATCCGAAAAGGCGGCGATGCGGCTGCCCGGCGAACATTCATAGGCGCTGCCCGGCCACGGATTGAACGGGATCAGATTGACCTTGGCCGGCAGCCGATAGCGCCGGATAAGCCGCACCAGTTCACGCGCATCGTCGTCGCTGTCGTTCTTGCCGTTCAGCATGACATATTCAAAGGTGATGCGGCGGGCGTTGTTGGCGCCGGGATAATCGGCGCAGGCCTGCAACAATTCCTCGATGCCATATTTCTTGTTGATCGGCACGATCTCGTCGCGGATTTCCTTGGTGACGGCGTGCAGCGACACCGCCAGATTGACGCCGATCTCGTGGCCGGCGCGCACCATCATCGGCACCACGCCGCTGGTGGACAGGGTGATGCGCCGTTTGGACAGGCCCAGGCCGTCACCGTCCATCACGATGGCCAGCGCATCGCGGACATTGTCGAAATTGTACAGCGGCTCCCCCATGCCCATCATCACGATGTTGGTCAGCATGCGGCCTTCGGCGGTGTAGTTGTTGCCGGGATTGTGCGCGCCGGGCACATACGGTCGATCTTCATCGTCTTCATCTGTATCCGGCAGCGCCGGCAGGTTGGCGGTGCCGTTGGGCCATTCGCCCAGCGCGTCGCGCGCCAGCATCACCTGGCCAACGATTTCGGCCGCGGTCAGATTGCGCACCAGTTTCATGGTGCCGGTGTGGCAAAACCGGCAATTCAATGTGCAGCCCACCTGGCTGGACACGCACAGGGTGCCGCGCCACGCATCGGGGATGAACACGCATTCGGCTTCTTCGCCATCATCGAAGCGCAGCAGCCATTTGCGGGTGCCGTCGCTAGACACTTGTGCCGTCACCACTTCGGGGCGGCCCACCACGAAGTGCTGATCAAGCAGGGCACGCATATCCTTGGCGATGTTGGCCATCGCGGTCACTTCGGTGACGCCGCGGTGATAGAGCCAGTGCCAGATCTGGCTGACGCGCATGTTGATCTGTTTGGCCGGGATGCCGATATCGGCCAGCGCAGCGCGCAAATCGGCGCGGGACA
>NZ_JBBATR010000006.1:35132-62196 GCF_040398645.1 Sandarakinorhabdus sp. | reverse complement strand
CCATCGGCACCTTGTTTTTCAACGCCGGTACCGGTCAGCCGCCGGGCGGCGTGCTGGTTGGCGATGTCTCGCCGATTCACGCGCTGAGTGTTTTTGTGGCGGTGATGGTGCCGGCGGCCGTGGTTCGGGCGCGCCAGCACAACCGCGCTGGCCACGAAAGCGCGATCAGGGGCCTGGTGATCGGCAGCCTGCTGGTGGCCGGGTTTTTCACGCTGCCGTTTGGGCGGCTGCTGGGGACGTGGTTGCAGGGGGTGTGACGGCGCGTTCCCGGCTGTTGGTAAGCGTTTTGAGCTATGGCCTGCGCCGGAGTCGGCGAGTCCGAGTTGATTGACAAGAATAGATTAAATTCGAACAGTACTCCATTAATCAAAGCCGCCGAAGATCGTCATTAGAATCCCGCGAACCGTGTGCCCTTTCGAAAGCAGGTGGAAACTAGATGGTAAGAATATCTCTATGGATCACAGGCTTAGCTGCAGGCTGCATCTTGTGGGGGTTCGTGATGTCTACCGCACTCTTTGGGCAGGCTCGATCATTTGAAGAAGCTGCAGGTGGCGCTATGGGAATGGGTGGCGTAGTTTTTTTGGCTACCGGCATGATCGCCGGCATCGTTTACCTCACCACGAAAAGCTCCGGTAGGGCGCTTTGGGCATGGACTGGCCTGATAGCGGTAACGCTGATTTTTGCCGGAATTGGAGCCGCAAGAATGGCCCGAGGCTAACTGAGAGCGCGGCAGCGCCGCGCCGTCGGCGCTGTTCTGCCTGGCTGAGGCCAGTCAACCAGCCCGGCCGGGCTGGCGCGAGTCCGCGCCGCGCGCTGGTCACTGGCCGCGCTGCGCCTCACATCGCCGATATGCCGCCATCCACATACAGGCCATGCCCCGTCACCATCTTGGCCTCGTCACTGGCCAGATACACCGCCGCCCAAGCGATATCGTCGGGTTCGCCAACGGCGCCCAGCGGAATCTGCCGGCCCAGTTTTTCAAGGCCCGCTTCGCGGCCCATGCGGCTGGTGATACCATCGAGGATCGGCGTGTCGATGAACACCGGGTGGATGCTGTTGCAGGTGATGCGATACTGCTGCTTGGCGCAGTGCAGCGCCACGCTCTTGGTCAGGTGGCGCACCGCGGCCTTGGCGCTGTTGTAAGCGGCGCTGTTGTGCGCGGCGATCACGCCGGCGATGCTGCTGATGTTGATGATGCTGCCGCGCACATTGGTTTCGCGCACCTTGCGCGCCATCGTGGGCAGCGACAGCTTGCAGCCCAGGAACACACTGTCCAGATCGATGCTGTGCACGCGCTTCCAGGTGTCGAAATCGGTGGCTTCCACCGTTGATCCCGCCGCGATGCCGGCATTGTTGACCAGCACGTTGAAGCCGCCCCATTTTTCTGTCGCAAACGCAACCGCAGCCTCCCACTGCTCCGGGCTGGTGACATCGTGGTGGCAGGACACCGCAGCGTCGCCGATGCTGGCGGCCACCGCGGCCACACCGGCTTCGTTGATATCGGTCAGAATCAGCTTGGCGCCTTCTTCGGCCATGCGCCGCGCCATCGCTTCGCCCAGCCCCTGCGCTGCGCCGGTGATCAATGCCACTTTGCCTGCCATGCGATTCATTGCTGTCTCTCCCCAAAAATTTGTTGGGTGCACGCTGCCGGACGGCGAGCGGCACTGCAAGCTCAGACTATTGGGCGCGCTGGCGCTTGCGCCGCTGTGCTTGACGCCAGCGCTGCTGCGCCATAGGCCGCGCACATGGCCATACTTTCAATCATCGAAACACCCGACGCCCGGCTGAAGCAGATCAGCACCCCCGTGGCGACAGTCACCGATGCGCACCGCACCCTGATCGCCGACATGCTGGAGACAATGTACGACGCGCCGGGCATCGGCCTCGCTGCCATCCAGGTGGGCGTGGCCGAGCGCATATTGGTGATCGATCTGCAGCCTGATGCCGATGATACGCCAGACGATGCCGCATCCGAGGACATCGTGCGCATCAAACAGCCGCGCGTGTTCATCAATCCGGAGATTGTCTGGGCCTCCGACGAATTGTCCGTTTATTCGGAAGGCTGCCTGTCAGTCCCGGAAATGTACGCCGATGTCAGCCGCCCGGCGCGAATCAGGGTTCAGTGGCTGGATGATCAGGGCGCATCCAACGAGGCGGAAATTGACGGCCTGCTCGCCACTTGCCTGCAGCACGAGATGGATCATCTCAATGGTGTGCTGTTCATCGATCACCTCAGCCGACTCAAGCGCGGCATGCTGCTGAAGAAGTTGGAAAAACTGCGCAAAACCGGCTGAGCCGGCCTCAGCCCGTAACCGCCGCCACGATCAGCTTAGCGGCGTCTTCCGGCGGCTTCAGCCGGGCCGGGTCCTCGCCGGGATAGGCGCTGGCGCGCATCTTGGTGCGGGTGGCGCCGGGGTCAACGATATGGGTTTTTATGGCGCTGATATTGCCCACTTCGGCGCCATAGGTTTGCACCAGATTTTCCAATGCGGCCTTGGTCGCGGCATAGCCGCCCCAATAGGCCCGCGGCACGGTTGCCACCGATGAAGTGACAGCAACTACGGCGGCCGCCGGGGCCTGGCGCAGCCACGGATCGGCAGCGCGGATCAGGCGCATATTGGCGGTCAGGTTGATGGCGACCAGCTTGTCCCATTCCTTCAGGTTCAGATGCGGCACCGGCGCCAGCGTGCCGAGCAGCGCCGCGTTGAGGATAAGCGCGTCCAGCCGCCCCCAGCGCGCGCCGATGGCGCTGCCCAGCCGATCGATGGCATCACCATCGGCCAGATCAAACGGCGCAATCGTGGCAGTGCCGCCGGCGGCGTGGATGCGGTCATCCACCTGCGCCAGCTCGGTTTCGGTGCGCGCCGTCAGGATGACGTGCCAGCCGGCTGCGGCCAGCAGTTCGGCTGTCGCCGCGCCGATGCCGCGGCTGGCACCGGTGATCAGGGCGAGTTTCTTGGCGGTGGGATCGGTCATGCAGGTTGATTAGAGGCCGGTGCCGTGATCGGCAAGTGAGGTGCAGCGCTGTCAGATCATCCGTTCCGCCAGCAAACTCAATTGCTCCGGCGCTTCGGCGTCTTCCTGATCGGTCAGCCGGGTCGGGTAATCACCCGTGAAACACGCATCGCAGTGCTGCGGGCCTTCGTCGTCGCGGGTGGCATTGCCCACGGCGCGGTACAGGCCGTCGATCGACAAGAACGACAGGCTGTCGACCTGGATATGCTCCCGCATCTGTTCGATATCCATCTGTGCGGCCAGCAGTTTTGATCGTTCGGGTGTGTCGACACCGTAAAAGCAGCTGTGCCGGGTTGGCGGGCTGGCGATGCGCATATGCACTTCCAGCGCCCCTGCTTCGCGCAGCATCTGCACGATCTTCACGCTGGTGGTGCCGCGCACGATGCTGTCGTCGATCAGCACCACGCGCTTGCCGATGATCATGGCGCGATTGGCATTATGCTTGAGCTTCACGCCAAGATTGCGGATCTGGTCGCCGGGCTGGATGAAGGTGCGGCCGATATAATGGCTGCGGATGATGCCCAATTCAAACGGGATGCCGCTTTCCTGGGCATAGCCGATGGCCGATGGCGTGCCGCTGTCCGGCACCGGCACCACGATATCGGCATCCACCGGATTTTCGCGGGCCAGTTCGGCGCCAATGCGCTTGCGCACCTGATAGACGCTGCTGCCATCCACCATCGAATCCGGCCGGCTGAAATAGACATGTTCAAAAATGCACGGCCGCGGCCGCTGCGGCGCAAACGGCCGAATCGATCGCAGCCCGCGCCCTGAAATGATGATCAGCTCGCCCGGCTCCACGGCGCGCAAAAAGGTTGCACCCAAGATATCCAGAGCAACGGTTTCCGATGCCAGCACATAGGTTTCGCCCAGCCGCCCCAGCACAAGCGGCCTTATGCCGAGCGGATCACGGCAGGCCAGCATGCCTTCGCTGGTCAGGCACAGCAGGCTGTAGGCGCCCTCAACGCGTTTCAGGGCATCGATGAAGCGATCAAGCAGCGTGCGATACGATGATGTGGCGACCAGATGAATGATCACCTCGGTATCGCTGGTCGATTGGAAGATCGAACCGCGCCGCACCAGTTCGCGGCGCAGCGTGGCGGCGTTGGAAATATTGCCGTTGTGCGCCACCGCAAAGCCGCCGCTGGCCAGCTCGGCAAACAGCGGCTGCACATTGCGCAGCGCCGTTTCACCCGATGTGGCATAGCGATTGTGGCCGATGGCGATATTGCCCTTCAGCTTGTTGATCACCGCATCATTGTCGAAATTGCCGGCCACATGCCCCATCGCGCGGTGGGTGTGAAAATCCTTGCCATCAAATGTGGTGATGCCGGCGGCTTCCTGGCCGCGGTGTTGCAGGGCGTGCAGGCCCAGCGCGGTCATCGCCGCCGCGCCTTCGGCACCATAAATGCCGATCACGCCGCATTCTTCGTGGAAATGATCATCCTCCCACGGATCGGTTGTCAGCAAATTTGGCTTTTGGGCGTCCATGGCGTGACGGCCTTTGTTATCGAGCGGTTGGCGGGCATATAGGGTGCAGCGCTGGCTTTGTCTGCCCCTATGGCACGGAAAACTGTCACATGATTGCAACGATTGAGGAAACAGCAGCGTTCACCCCGAAGTGGGGCAGCGACGGCTTGGTCACTGCCGTGGCGGTGGACGCCGGATCGGGCGCGGTGCTGATGGTCGCCCACATGAACGCCGATGCGCTGGCCGCAACGCTGGCCACCGGCGAAGCGCATTACTGGAGCCGCAGCCGCCGCACATTGTGGCACAAGGGCGCCACCAGCGGCGCCATCCAGCGCATTATCGAGATTCGCGTCGATTGCGATCAGGATTGCCTGTTGTTGATAGTGGAACCCGCCGGCCCGGCGTGCCACACCGGCCGCGCCAATTGCTTTTATCGCCGCTTGGGCACCCACGGCCTCGAGCTGATCAGCGAAGGACCCGCCACATGACACAGACTGTTCCCACCGGCCTGCAGATGACGGTGTTTGACGAGGTGTTCCGCAACCGCCCCGGGGAGCGGTTTGCGGCGCTGCGTGCTGCAGATCCGGTGCACCACGATACAGTGTTGGGCCGCGTGCTGCTTACCCGCGCTGCCGATGTGGCCGCCACCCTCAAGGACCGCAGCTTTTCGGTGGATGCCGACAATGCCGCGCCCGATACCATCGTTCAGAAGCTGCGGGACCTGCGCGATCAGGATGCGCCGCGTTCGATGCTGATGCTCGATGATCCCGATCATGCCCGGTTGCGCCGGCTGGTCATGCACGCCTTCAATGCGCGCGCCATCGAAACGGTGAAGCCGCGCGTTGCCGAAGTTGCTGACGAACTGCTCGATGCGGTGGCAGGTGCAGCCGAATTTGATCTGATCGAGGATTATGCCTCGCCGCTGCCGATCATCGTTATCGCTGCCATGCTGGGTGTGGACGCGGCGGACCGCGCCGATTTCCGGCGCTGGTCAAAGGGCCTGGCCAATGTGTTTTCGCCGATTCGCACCCCGGAATTGCTGGCCGGCCTCAAAGCCAATGCCGATGCGCTCAGCGCCTATTTCCTGGCCGCCATCGCCGATCGACGCGCCAATCCGCGTGATGACCTGATCAGCGCGATGATCGCAGTGGAGGAGGGCGGTGACACGCTGTCCACAATGGAAATCATCACCATGTGCAATCTGCTGCTGCTCGCCGGCAATCTCACCACCACCGACTTGATCGGCAATTGCACGCTGGCGTTGCTCGGCCATCCCGAGCAACTGGCCGCCATCAAGGCCGATCCGGCGCGGATGATGGACGCCATCGAAGAAACGCTGCGCCTCGATCCGCCAGTCATGCAAAGCCTGCGCATCCCGCTCGCCCCGCGCGAGATCGGCGGCTGCCCGGTGCGCGCCGGGGAAGCCGTCACCACCTTCCTGATGGCCGCCAGCCAGGACCCGGCGCTGCACGCCGATCCGTTGCGTTTCGATATTGACCGCACTGACAAGACGCATTTCGCCTTTGGCGGCGGCGTGCATTTCTGTCTCGGCGCGCCCCTCGCGCGCGCCGAAGCCGATATCGCGCTGACCAAGCTGTTTGCCCGCTTTCCGGGTCTGGCGCTGACCGGCGCGCCCATCGAACGCAATATTTCGGCAGCTTTCAACGGTGTGAAGGAATTGTGGGTCAAGGCCTGATCCTGCCGCTGGCACCACCGCTTGACCTTGACGTAAGCGTCAACTACCGCCGCTACCATGTGCAATTCGGTCGAAACTTCCCGCACCGATGAGTCGCCTGCAGCGTTGTTGCGGGCGTTTGCCACGGCGCCGGCGCCGCCGACGGCCTCGGACGCCAGCCGTTTTTCGATTACCGAACTGGCGCTGGCCTTCAACATCACGCCGCGCGCCATTCGGTTTTACGAAGACCAGGGCCTGATCACGCCGGAACGTCACGGCCAGAGCCGGGTGTACAGCCGCCGTGATCGGGCGCGGCTGGCGTGGATTTTGCGCGCCAAGAATGTCGGCTTTTCCCTCGCTGAAATCCGCGAGATGATCGATCTTTATGATGTCGGCGACCAGCGCCAGACCCAGAAGCGCGTCACGTTGGAAAAATGCCGGGCGCGCATTGCCTTGCTGGAAGAGCAGCGCGCCGATCTGGATGCGGCAATCCACGAACTGCAACAATTTTGCGACATTGTTGAACATACGATGACAGCACCCAAATCGTGATGGCGCGGCCTGCTCAGGAGACACGCAATGACTGAAGCCTATATCTACGACGCCGTCCGCACCCCGCGCGGCAAGGGCCGCAAGGATGGCAAGCTCCACGAGATCACGCCGATTCAGCTGGCCACGCAGGTGCTGCAGGCCGTGCGGGATCGCACTGGCATCGACACGGCCGACGTGGATGATGTCGTGCTGGGCTGCGTGTCGCCGGTGGGCGAGCAAGGCAGCGATATCGCCCGCATCGCCGTGCTGAATGCCGATTATGCCGAAACCACTGCCGGCGTGCAGATCAACCGTTTCTGCGCATCGGGCCTGGAAGCTGCCAACATGGCGGCGGCCAAGGTGATGACCGGCGAAGCGATGTTTGCCATCGGCGGCGGCGTTGAATCGATGTCGCGCGTGCCGATGGGCAGCGACGGCGCTGCCTGGGCCATGGACCCCGCCGTGGCCTACAAGACCTATTTTGCGCCGCAGGGCATCGGCGCCGATCTGATCGCCACCAAATATGGCTTCAGCCGCGCTGATGTTGATGCCTATGCGATGGAATCGCAGCGCCGCGCCGCACAGGCCTGGGCGGAAGGCCGCTTCAAGCACAGCATCGTGCCGGTGCGCGATGTGATCGGCGAAATTGTGCTGGCGCATGATGAGCATATGCGCCCGCAAACCGACATGCAGTCGCTGGGCGGCCTGGCGCCGGCGTTTCAGGCGATGGGCGAACAAATGCCCGGCTTCGATGCCATCGCGCTGATGCGCTATCCGGAAATCGAGAAGATCGACCATGTCCACCACGGCGGCAATTCGTCGGGCATCGTGGATGGTGCGGCCGCCATCCTGATCGGCAGCAAGGAAATGGGCGAAAAATACGGCCTCAAGGCCCGTGCCCGTATCCGCGCCATGGCGTCGGTTGGTTCGGAACCGATGATCATGCTGACCGGGCCGGAATTTGTCGCCGCCAAGGTGCTGCAGCGCGCCGGCATGACCAAGGACGATATCGACCTGTTCGAACTCAACGAGGCCTTTGCCAGCGTGGTGCTGCGCTACATGCAGGCGCTGAACATTTCGCACGACAAGATCAACGTCAACGGCGGCGCGATTGCCATGGGCCACCCGCTGGGCGCCACCGGCGCGATGATCCTGGGCACCGTGCTGGATGAGCTGGAGCGCACCGGCAAGGGCACCGCGCTGATCAATTTGTGCGTTGGTGCCGGCATGGGCACGGGCACCATCATCGAGCGCCTCTGAACCTCCTTCGTCACCCCGCACTTGATGCGGAGTCCCGCTTTCTTCTGCGCCACCGCAAGAGGACCAACAATGACCACTGCCATCCACACTGAACTCGATGCCGATGGCATCTTGCTGCTCACCATCGACGTGCCCGGCCAGTCGATGAACGTCATCACGCCCGAAGTGCAGGCCGATCTGGCCGCTGCGATTGTGCGCCTGAAAACCGACGACGCCGTAAAGGGCGCGGTCCTGACCAGCGGTAAGGCCAGCGGCTTCATGGCCGGGGCTGATCTGAAGGGCATGGGCGCGATGTTCGGCGGCGGCGCCAAGCTGCCTGAAGGCAAGAGCAAGATGGCCGCGCTGTTCGATGGCGTGTTCGGCCTCAACCGGCTGCTGCGCGATCTGGAAACCTGCGGCAAGCCGGTGGCGGCGGCAGTGAACGGCCTCGCGCTGGGCGGCGGGCTCGAATTCATCCTCGCTTGCCATTACCGGGTGGTGGCCGACAATCCCAAGATCACGCTGGGCTTACCGGAAATCATGGTCGGCCTGTTCCCCGGTGCCGGCGGTACGCAGCGCTTGCCGCGCCTGATGGGTGTGCAGCCGGCGCTGATGTATCTGCTGCAAGGCAAGAACATGAGCCCGCAGGAGGCCCTGGGCTTTGGGGTCGCGCAGGCTGTGGTACCCGCCGATCAGATCATTGCAACCGCCAAGGCCTGGGTAAAGGCCAATCCAACCGGCGGCGTGCAACCGTGGGATACCAAGAATTTCAGATTCCCCGGCGGGCCGGCATCGGCCATGGCCCCGGGCTTTGCGCAGGCCTTCGTCGGCGGCACCGCGATGACGCACGTGAACGCCGGCGACAACATGAACGCGCCGCGCGCCATCCTGAGCGCCGTTTACGAAGGCACCCAGGTGCCGATGGACACGGCCATCCGCATCGAATCCAAATACTTCGCCAAAGTGGTGGCCGATCCGCAGGCCGGCAACATGATCCGCAGCCTGTTTGTCTCCAAGCAGGCCGCTGAAAAGGGCGCACGCCGCCCGGCCGGTATCGCGCCGATGCCGACGAAGAAGATCGCCATGCTTGGTGCCGGCCTGATGGGTGCCGGCGTCGCCATGGTCACGGCGCAGGCCGGCATCGACGTGGTGCTGCTCGACCGTGATCTGGCCGCTGCGCAAAAGGGCAAGCAATATACCGCTGATCGGCTCGCCAAGAAGCGCATGGACCCGGCCAAGGCGCAGATCATCCTCGATCGCATCCATCCGACATCGGATTATGCCGATCTGGCCGGCTGCGACCTGATCATCGAAGCGGTGTTCGAAACCCGCGAGATCAAGGCCGATGTCACCAAGGCCACCGAAGCCGTGGTTGGCCCCGATGTCATTTTCGGCTCCAACACCTCGACCCTGCCGATCACCGGCTTGGCCAAGGCGTGGAGCAAGCCGGAAAATTTCATCGGCATCCACTTCTTCTCCCCGGTCGAAAAAATGCCGCTGGTGGAAATCATCGTCGGCAAGGAAACCGGCCCGCAAGCCATCGCCAAGGCGCTGGATTACGTCGCCGCGATCCGCAAGACGCCGATCGTCGTCAACGACAGCCGCGGTTTCTACACCTCGCGCTGCTTTGGCACCTATGTGCAGGAAGGCCTGGCGCTGCTCGGCGAAGGCACGGTGCCGGCGCTGATCGAGAATATCGGCAAGCAGATGGGCATGCCGGTCGGCCCGCTGGCAGTGAACGACGAAGTTGGCCTGGATCTCAGCTACAAGGTTGGCCAGCAAACGCGCGCCGATCTGGGCGATGCCTATGTCGCTGGCCCGGCCGATGGCGTCATCACCAAGATGTACGAGCTTGGCCGCCAGGGCCGCAAGAACGCCAAGGGCTTTTATGTCTATCCCGAAGCCGGCAAGAAATATCTGTGGCCCGAATTGTCGGCAATTGTCGCTGGCGGGCTTGCCGAAGCGCAGCCAACCCCGGCCGAGGTGAAGGAGCGCCTGCTCTATCGCCAGCTGGTCGAATGCGCGCGTTGCATGGGCGAAGGCGTGCTGGAAACCCCGCAGGATGGCGATCTGGGCGCCATCTTCGGCTGGGGCTTTGCGCCGTTCAGCGGCGGGCCGTTTGCGCATATGGACACGGTGGGCATCGCCAATGTCGTCGCCACGCTGGACCGCTTGGCGCAGGCACATGGCCCGCGCTTTGCACCGCCGCAATTTCTGCGGGACATGGCAGCAGCTGGCGACAGCTTCTACGGCCGGGCGGCAAAGCGCGCCGCATAACAGCGAGCTTGCGGCAACACCCCGATCGCGGCATTTTGTCGGCTGATCGGGGTGTTTGTCATGTCTGTTGCCACTGAATATCGCCTGCCAAACGGCCAGCGCCTGAAAAACCGCATCGCCAAGGCCGCGATGACAGAAGGCCTGGCTGGCAGCGACGGCCTGCCTAATGCCGGGCATGAAACCCTGTATCGGCGCTGGGCGGAAGGCGGCTGCGGACTGCTACTTACCGGCAATGTGGTGATTGATCGGCTGCACCGCGAGCGGCCCGGCAATGTTGTCGTAAATGGCCCGCTCAGTGCCGAGGCAAAGGCCGCCTGGGCGCGCTGGGCCGCCGCCAGCACCGCCAATGGCACGCAGGCCTGGGTGCAGATCAGCCACGCCGGCCGCCAGACCCAGAAAAACGTCAACCCGCACCCGAAAGCGCCATCCGCCGTTGCGTTGGCGCTGCCCGGCGGCCAGTTCGGCATGCCCGATCCGCTCACCGATGCCGAGATTGCCGATATCATCGCCGGCTTTGCCCAAGCCGCCGTGGTAGCGCGCGATGCCGGCTTTACCGGTGTGCAAATCCATGCCGCCCACGGCTATCTGCTCAGCCAGTTTCTCTCCCCCCTCGCCAACCGCCGCAACGATGATTGGGGTGGCCGCCTTGAAGACCGGGCGCGCCTGCTGACGGAAATCGTCACGGCGGTGCGCGCCGCGGTCGGCAAAGACTTCACCGTGGCCGTCAAGCTGAACAGCGCCGATTTCCAGAAGGGCGGCTTTGATTTTGAGGATTGCCAGATCGTCGCGGGATGGCTCACCGATCTGGGCGTTGATTGCCTGGAGTTGTCGGGCGGCACCTATGAACAGCCAGCGATGATGGACATGGACGGCCTTACCCCGCGCGAAGAGCCCAAGCAGCAATCCACCCGGGCGCGCGAAGCCTATTTCGTGCAGCTGGCCACTGCGCTGCTCGTCGCCAAAACACCGCCGCTGATGGTAACGGGCGGTTTTCGCAGCCTGGCGGCGATGGACGATGCAATCGCCAATGGCATCAGCCTGATCGGCGTCGGCCGGCCGCTTTGCGCACAGCCGGCCTGCGTCGCCGATCTGCTGGCCGGCGCGATGGAGGAATTGCCGCGCTTCGAAGCCAATCTGGCCATCGGCCCCGGCTGGCTACGGCCGTTGCTTGGCCCGGCGTCGCCGATCAAATTGCTGCGCACGCTGAACGGCTTTGCCGCCCAAGCCTGGTATTACCAGCAACTGCGCCGGCTGGCCGCTGGCGGCCCAGCCACTGCGCAAGGCACGTGGCAGGCGTTTCTGGCTGAGCAGCGCGAGAACAAGGCGCGAATATAAGGCCGTCAGGATTCAGATAGAAGCAAGCGGCCTCGGGCGGGCAGGGCTGAGCCCTGCACCACTCTCTTTTTGGTTCGGTCCCAACCTTCGAAACACGTTGCGAACCAACAACCGGGTACAGGGATCGCCCGCCGGATGCGCGGTGAGGGTTCAACCGCCGGGCAGGAAATCCGGGACTGACAAATAGCGTTCACCGGTGTCGTAGTTAAAGCCGAGCACGCGGCTGCCGGCGGGCAGTTCTTTCAGTTTGATGGCAATGGCGGCCAGCGTCGCGCCCGACGAAATGCCCACCAGCATGCCTTCTTCAGCGGCGGCGCGCAGTGCCCACGCCTTGGCATCGGCCGCTTCGACTTGCACGACGCCATCGAGCAGCTCCACATCCAGGTTTTTGGGAATGAAGCCAGCACCGATGCCCTGAATCGGGTGCGGCGCCGGGCTGCCGCCGCTGATCACCGGCGATGCTGCCGGTTCGACGCCGAATATCTTGAGGTGCGGCCATCGCGGTTTCAGCGCGCGCGCTGCGCCGGTGATGTGGCCGCCGGTGCCCACGCCGGTGATGATGGCATCGATGGGCGTGTCGGCAAAATCGGCGTAGATCTCCTCGGCGGTGGTTCGTTCGTGCACTTCGATATTGGCCGGATTTTCAAATTGCTGCGGCATCCACGCGCCGGGCGTGCTGGCGACGATTTCGGCGGCGCGGCCGATGGCGCCGTTCATGCCCTTTTCGCGCGGCGTCAGATCAAAGGTGGCGCCGTAGGCCAGCATCAGCCGCCGCCGCTCGATCGACATGGATTCGGGCATGACCAAGATCAGCTTGTAGCCCTTCACGGCCGCAACCATGGCGAGGCCAATGCCGGTGTTGCCGCTGGTCGGCTCCACGATGGTGCCGCCGGGCTGCAATATGCCAGTGGCTTCGGCCGCTTCGATCATGGCCAGCGCGATCCGATCCTTGATCGATCCGCCGGGATTACCGCGTTCCGATTTGATCCACACCTCGGCCTGTGGGAACAATTTGCCCATGCGCACGTGCGGGGTGCGGCCGATGGTGTCGAGAATGGTATTGGCCTTCATCATCTGCGCCTTTTTCCGGTTGGGTCTCCGGCTATCCTACGGTGCGCCGACGCAAGCGCCAATGCCGGAGAATCTTGGCAGCGACTCACGCTAGGGCTTGGTGATCAAAACAGATCAGAAGCAAAGCGCCTCCGGCGGGCAGGGCTGAGCCCTGCACCACTTTCATTTTGATATGGTCCAAACCTCTGAAACACCGCTGCGATCCAGCAGATGGGTGCAGCGGTCACCCCTGCCCGACCGGCGGCTCTTGCACGATTTTTGCGACCAGTCAGCCTTGATATCAACCCGGCTTTGGCGTCGGCCCGGCAAAGCGATCGGCGGTGCGCAATTGCGGAAACCGCCAGGCCCACAGCAATGTCACCAGCACAGCGCCGATGCCGCCGGCCACCACCGCCGGCACCGCTCCGACATAGCGGGCGGCCAGTCCGGATTCGAGCTCGCCAAGTTCATTGCTCGCCGAAATGAACAGGCCCGACACGCTGGAAACCCGGCCGCGCATGTCATCGGGCGTGTGCAGCTGGATCAAGGTGCCGCGCACGAACACGCTGATGGCGTCGGCCGCGCCCAGCACGAACAGCGCCGCCAGGCTGAGCGGATAGGAGGTGGACAGGCCAAACACCACCGTCGCCAGCCCAAATACTGCTACGCTGGCAAACATCACCGGGCCGACATGGCGGCGCAGCGGCCTATTGGCCAGCAGCACGGCTACAATCACCGCGCCAACCGACGGCGCCGCCCGCAGCGGCCCCAGCCCGGCCACACCAACATCCAGCACATCGCGCGCATACACCGGCAGCATCGCGGTGGCACCGCCCAGCAGCACGGCAAACAGATCAAGGCTGATGGCACCCAGCACCACGCGGTTGTGGCGCACGAAGCTGATGCCCTCCATCACGCTGCGCCAAGGCGTTACTACGGCTGGCGGCGGCAGCGGCACCGGCCGGATGATCATCAGGCAGATGAACGTCAGGATAAACAGCACGGCTGCCACGAGATAGGGCGTGGCCGGCGACACGGCATAGAGGAACGCGCCGAGCGGCGGCCCGATCACCGCGCCGGCCTGCCAGGAAATACTGTTCAGCGCGATGGCTTGCGGCAACAGTTCGCGCGGCACCAGATTGGGTGCCAGCGCTGCCATCGATGGCCCCTGAAACGCCCGCGCCACCCCGAGCAGCGCCGCCACGACAAACAGCGCTGTCATCGGCACTTCACCGGCCAACGCCAGCCCGCCAATCACGGCGGCGCAAAGGATTTCGAGCGCGACGGCAGCGCGGGCAATATGGCGGCGGTCCATCCGGTCAGCGATCACGCCCACCACCAGCGCCAGGCAAAACAGCGGTAAAAACTGCGCCAGCCCGATCATGCCAAGCAAGAACGCCGCATCATCACGGCTCATGCTGGCGCGGGCGATATCATACACCTGCCAGCCGATCACGATCACCAGCATCAACCCGGCAACGGTCGCAAAAAAGCGCGACAGCCAGAAGGCGCGGTAATCGCGAATTTGCAGAGGTGCGGGCAGGGTAAACACGATAGGACCGCATAAGTAGGCCGGCGGCACACGGCAACGTCAAACTGGCAATGACCGGTTTGCGCCAGCCTCGCCGAATTGCCCGGCTGCCGGTTCGATGATATTTGCAGCCATGGGTTTCATTCGCTTGCTTCCCGGGCTGATCATGGCGGCGCTGCTGGTCAGCTGCGGGATCGCACTGATGGCGGCGGCGTGGCTTGGCTGGACCGATCGCTTTGGCTGGCAGATTGGCGTACTGGCGCTGGCCTTGTCGTGGGTAGCCGGCTTCAACGTGTTCGTGCTGGTTGGCGCATTCCTGTTTGCCGGGGACACGCTGCGTTGGTCCTTGCTGCACTGCGCCGCGCTGTCGGCCACGGGCATGCTCTATGCCACCGGCGGCATCATGAGCGGCGTGTTCCAGTTCGTCACTGCGCGCGCTCCAAAACGCCCGTAATTCAGAGCAAACCCTATTGAAAAAAAATGGGAAGCAAAAAGGCCTCCGGCGGCCAGGGCCTGAGGCCCTGGACCCGCTTTTGTTTGATGCGGAACTTATACAACAAAAGCAGAGGCTTGAATAAAGTGGGTGCAGGGGCCACCCCTGCCCGCCGGAGGCATTTCCTTCTAAAATCCCCATGAAAACTGGGACTTCGTGTCAGTCGCGCAGCGTCACAAAGCTGTCCAGCACCCGCTTGCGCCCCGCTGCCGGAAAATCGATTTCCAGCTTGTTGCCATCGACATGAAACACCACGCCTTCGCCGAATTTGGCATGGAACACTTTGGCGCCGCGCCGGATGGTGGGGGCAGCCGCCAGGGACACGGCACTCACCCGGGCTTCGCGCCAGGATTGTTCGCGCGCCGGCTGGCTGCCAAGTGGGCCGAAATCGCGGCCCCCATTCCGGTCTCCGGCCCAATTGCCAGCCTCATGGCCCGGCTGCGTGATTGCCCGTGTCCAGCCTGGCCCGCGCCCGGTGCCGCGCTCCACATCGGCAAATGGATCGCCGCCGGCCAGCGCTGCCCGCCACAGGCTCGGCCCGCCCGACAATGTCGATCGCGCCTCGACATGGGCGTCAGGCAATTCGGCGATGAAGCGGCTGGGCAGGGCGGCCGTCCATTGCCCGTAAACCTGCCGATTGGCGGCATTGATGATGTGCGCGGCCTTGCGGGCGCGGGTAATGCCGACATAGGCCAGCCGCCGTTCTTCTTCCAGCGCGGCGGTGCCGCCTTCGTCCATGGCGCGCTGGCTGGGGAACACGCCTTCTTCCCAACCCGGCAGAAACACCTGATCAAATTCCAGGCCCTTGGCGGCATGCAAGGTCATGATGGTGATTTTTTCGTCATCAGGCGCGGCTTCATTGTCCATCACCAGCGCGACATGTTCCAGGAACGCTGTCAGCGTGGGATAATCGCCCATCGCGCGCACCAGTTCCTTCAGATTGTCGATCCGGCCATCGGCATCGGTGGATTTTTCGGCCTGCCACATCCCGACATAGCCGGATTCCTCCAGTATGATTTCCGCCAATTCGGCATGACCGACAGTGCCGGCCTGGTCACGCCACCGGCTGATGTTGGCCAGAAACGCCTTCACGGTGCGCCGCGCTGCCGGGGTGAGCCCGTCGCCTTCGGCCAGCGCAGCGGCAGCGCGGGGCAGCGACACATCCAGGCGGCGGGCAGCGGCGTGCATGGTGGCCATCGCCTTGTCGCCCAGGCCGCGCTTGGGCACATTGATGATCCGTTCGAACGCCAGCGCATCATCGGGCTGTGCCACCAGCCGCAAATACGCCAGCGCGTCGCGCACCTCCGCGCGTTCATAGAATCGAAAACCGCCGACGATGCGATAGGGCATGCCGATGGCAATGAAGCGATCTTCGAACAATCGGGTTTGAAACTGGGCGCGCACCAGGATCGCCACCTCGTTCAGCGATGCACCGCCCCGGGCCAAGCGTTCGGCTTCGTCGCCAACCAGCCGGGCTTCTTCGGGCCCATCCCACACGCTGGTCACCTGCACCTTGTGGCCATCGGCGTGGGCGGTGAACAGCGCCTTGCCCAGCCGGCCGCTGTTGTGTGCGATCAGGGCATTGGCCGCGCCCAGGATATGCGGCGTCGATCGGTAGTTCTCCTCCAGGCGGATCATGCGCGCGCCGGGGAAATCCCGTTCGAATTGCAGGATGTTCGACACTTCGGCGCCGCGCCAGCTGTAGATCGATTGATCATCGTCGCCCACGCAAGCAATGTTGCGATGCGGGCCAATCAGCGCGGTGAGCCACTGGTGCTGCGCGCTGTTGGTGTCCTGATATTCATCGACCATGATATAGCGAAAGCGCCGCTGCCAATCGGCCAGCACATCGGGATGGCTGCGAAAAATGCTGATCATGTGCAGCAGCAGATCACCGAAATCACAGGCATTCAGGCCGGCCAGCCGCTGCTGGTAGCGCGCATACAGCGCCGGGGCCTTGCCGTCGGCAAAGCCATGGCGCTCACCAGCGGGCACCAGATCAGGGCTGAACCCCTTGTTTTTCCAGCGATCAATCAAGCTGGCCAGTTGCTTGGCCGGCCAGCGCTTGTCATCGATGTCGGCTTCGGCCAGCACTTGCTTGAGCAGGCGCAGTTGATCGTCTGTATCCAGGATGGTGAAATCCGGCGTCAGCCCCACCAGTGCCGCCTGCCGGCGCAACATCTTGGCCGACAGCGCGTGAAACGTGCCCAGCCACGGCAGGCCTTCGGCCATCGGCCCCAGCAGCATTTCGGTGCGGTGGCGCATTTCGCGCGCGGCCTTGTTGGTGAAGGTCACGGCCAGCACCTGGCTGGGAAAGGCGAGCCGGCCCCACAAGATATGCGCCAGCCGCGCCGTCAGTGCTTTGGTCTTGCCGGTGCCGGCGCCCGCGAGGATCAGCAGCGGGCCTTCGGTGGTGGTGACGGCTTCACGTTGCGGCGCGTTCAGGCCGGCCAGCCATGGCGGCTGGCTGGCGGGCGCTGAGTCAAAAGGCGGTGCAGGCTGCATAAGCGAACAAGTATGGAACAAACGCGCCGCTGCCAAGAGGGCAGGGGCAGTTGATTCAATCTGACACTGGCTTTGCCGTTTTCGTGTGTGAGCCGGTGCACTTCGTTGCCGGCCAGATGAGGGCGCGGCCATGAGTGCAATGCTGAAACCGCCAATGCGCATGGTTCGCAATGTTGGCTGGCAGCAAGTGCTGGGTTTCAACCAGCCGGACGAACCGTTCTGGGCCACCGTGCGCGGCCAGCAGCTCAGCCAGCTGCGGGGCAATGTGCCGTTCAATTTGACTGTGCTGGCGCTGAACCTTGTGCTGGTCACTGCCAATTTCGCCGATGCCGTGCCGTTTTCGGTGTTGGCGCCGTGGTTGGCTGGTATGGCCAGCATGTCGCTGCTGTGGAGTGTTCGCGCCATCCGCCGCCGTCGCCGCAAAATCGAAAAGGCCGGCCAGGTGGAGTTGTGGCGCGTCACGGCCGAAATTTCGGCGCTGGCGTTTTTCTGGGCCGGTATGGTGTCGGCGATGTTGCCGATGCTGCCCACCGACGGCCAATCCATGCTGATCATCTTCTCATTCATCTTCATGGGCGCGGTCAGCAATTGCGCCGCGACCATTCCGGCTGCGGTGGCATTGGTGTGCGCCTTCATCGGTGCTGGCATCTGGGCGTCATTGCCGGCGGCGGCGGCGCTGGAGCAGCCGTTGATGGCGCTGGGATTGATCAGCTTCGTTGGCGTCAAAGTGCGGGCGGCGCTGGTTACCACCTATCACGCCATGGCCCGGCTGCAGAGCGAGGCCGAATTGGCCGATCAGGGCGAGGTGGTGCGCCTGCTGCTCAATGAATATGAATCTAACGGTTCGGATTGGCTTCTGGAGCTGGATGTCGGCGGCCGCCTCACCCATGTCACGACGCGGTTTGCCGATGTGGCGCGGCGGCGGCGCAGTGATCTGCTGGGGCAGCCGCTGCTGGCGCTGCTCGATCCCACGCAGGCCGGCGCCAGCGTGGCGTCACTGGCGCACGCCATCAAGGCGCGGGAGGCGTTTCGCGATGTTGTGGTGCCGGTGCCGCTGGGGCGCGATTTGCGCTGGTGGGCCTTGTCGGGCACGCCAAAGCAGGATGCGGCCGGCCAGTTCACCGGCTTTCGCGGTGTGGGCCGCGATGTCACCGATGTCCGGCGCGGCCAGGAACGCATTGCGCAGCTCGCCCGCTTCGATCCGCTGACCGGGCTGGCCAATCGCAGCCTGTTTCGCGAACAGCTGGATGATGTTGCCGAACAGGCCGAACATGCCGGCAAGCCTGCCGCGCTGCTGTTTGTCGACCTCGATCGCTTCAAGGCGGTGAACGACGGCTTTGGCCATGCCGCTGGCGATCTGCTGCTGCGCCAGGTGGCGCAACGCTTGCAGGCCTTGGTCAAGGGCGGCGCCACCGTCGCCCGGCTGGGCGGCGATGAATTTGCCGTGTTGCTGCCGGGCGCCACGGCCGAACGCGCCGACCGGCTGGCGCAGCGCATCGTCAAGGATCTGGCGCGGCCGTTTCCGCTCGGCGACGAAACCCACGCCGGCGCGGCCATGGTGGGCGCATCGATCGGCTGGGCACTCGCGCCGGCCGATGGCGATACGCCCGAAGCCTTGCTGAAGGCCGCCGATCTGGCGCTGTACCGAGTCAAGGAACAGGGCCGCGGGGCTGCCTTGCGCTTTGCCCCGGAAATGGCCGAAGCCGCTGCCGAACGCCGCCGCCTTGAGGCTGATCTGGCCATGGCGGTGGAGCGCGGCCAATTGGCGCTGGCCTTCCAGCCGGTGGTGGATGCCGTGGATGAACGCATCACCGGCTTTGAAGCGCTGCTGCGCTGGAATCACCCCGATCTGGGCCTGATCTCGCCGCTGCGCTTCATTCCGCTGGCCGAGGAAACCGGGCTGATCGTGCCGATCGGCCACTGGGTGATCGAACAGGCGTTGATGTGGGCGGCGCGCTGGCCCAGCCATATCCGGATCGCCGTCAATTTGTCGGCGGGGCAGATGGAGGATGTCGATTTGCCTGACCGCGTCGCGCGCGCGCTGGCCAAACATGGCGTGCCGGCGGATCGGCTCGAGCTGGAAATCACCGAAAGCCTTTTTCTTGCGGAAAAGCCGGCGGTGGTCGATGTGCTGGCCAGGCTGACCGCGCTGGGCATCCATTTTGCGCTGGATGATTTCGGCACCGGCTATTCGGCGCTAGGCACGCTGCAAAAGGCCAGTTTCAGCCGCATCAAGATCGATCGCAGCTTTGTGCGCCGCGCCACCGCCATGGGCGATGAAGCGAGCGCCATCATCCAGGCCATCGTGCGCATGGCATCCAGCCTGGATATGCAAACCACCGCCGAAGGCACCGAAACCCGCGCGGCATTCGAATTGTGCCGAGATCTGGGCTGCACCCAGGTTCAGGGCTTTTTGTTCGGCAAACCGATGCCGCCCGAAGAGGCCACGGCGCTGATTCTGGTATCAGAGGCGGTCTGAACGCCCGCTGCTGGCGCAAGGCCTCAGGTTCAGGCCCCAAAGCGCAAGGCTCCGCTGGAATCAGTCCCCGCTCTCTATCCACGCCTTCAGCAGCGTGTGGGCGATCGCCATCGGCGGCGGCGCCAGAAAATCGCCGCTGCCGGCCAGGGCGGCGCGCACTTCGTCCTTGGTCACCCAGCGCACCTCCTCCAGTTCGTCCTGATCCAGCCGCACTTCAAAGGTTTCGCTTTCGGCAAAGGCTGCGATCATCAGGCTGGAAGGAAACGGCCACGGCTGGCTGGCCAGATACTGCACGCGGCCGCAGGTGATGCCGGCTTCTTCCCACAATTCGCGGCGCACGGCTTCTTCCAGGCTTTCGCCGGGTTCAACAAAGCCAGCGAGGGCCGACAAAAACCCCTTGGGAAAACGCGGCTGGCGCCCGATCAGCGCATGATCCTGCCGCACCGCCAGCATGATGACCACCGGATCGACACGCGGGAAATGCTCCGCCTTGCAAGCCGTGCATTGCCGGGCATAGCCGGCCTTGGCGAGCACGGTTGGCCCGCCGCATACCGCGCAAAAGCCGTGGCGCTGGTGCCAATCGATGATGCTGCGCGCCTGCGCCACGATGGCCGCTTCGTGGGCGGGCAGCAGTGCGCCGGCGGCGCGGGCATCCAAAACCTTGCCGCCGAAATCCGCCACCAGTTCATCAGCAGGCGCTGCCGCCGCGAAACGCGGCGAATCGCCGTCCATGCCCAGAAAGATCGTCAGCGCATCGTGCGGCACATCGGATCGGTAGGCCCACAATATCGCTGGCGTTTCGCCCCCCACACCACCAGGGCGCACCACCGGGTTCAATTTGTCCAGCACCAGCCAGCGCGCATCCGACCGCCCGCGCAGGCCGATGATGGCAGCCGGATCGCGGCGCAATTCATCGGCGCGGTCAAGCTTGTTGCCGGTAAAGCCGGTTACCGGCACGTCCAAGAACATCGTCATGCCGCCAATTTCCCCCCGCTCGACGTTGCGCTTTGCCCGAGCACCGCGGCCTTGGCAAACAGCGTCGGCAGCCCGGCACCACCAAGCTCGGCCACCGGTAGCCACAGCGCGCCATCGAGGTCCGGCCGCTCATCCAGCCACAGCGCTTGCACGCGCAATTCCAGCTCAAAGTGGGTGAAACCATGGCGCACCGCGCCCAGCAGCTGCCAATCGCCAGCAAGCGGCGGCGGCGCATCGCTTCCGCGCCAATCACAGCTAGGCAGCGCGCGCATCCCACCCAGCAGGCCGCGCGCGGGCCGCTGCACGGTCAGGATATGCAGCCCATCGCGATCCCCCGCTGCGATCCACCAGGCGGTGCCATGGCGCAACGGCCGTGCGCGCTTCGCGGGTTTGACAGGGTAATCCTCAGGATTGCCGGCGCTGCGGGCGGTGCATATCGTTGCAATCGGGCATACCAGGCAGTGTGGGCGGCGCGGGGTGCACACGCGCCGCGCCAGATCCATCATGGCCTGCGCAAAATCGGCCGATTGGCCCGCCGGCAGCACCGCAGCCAGCCCACTGCGAATCGCTGTCCGCGCCGCCGGCAACGGCGCGCTGATGCCGAGCAGGCGGGTGGTCACCCGTTCGATATTGCCGTCAATCACCACGGCATCGCGGCCAAAGCCGAACGCCGCCACCGCCGCCGCCGTATAGTCGCCAATGCCCGGCAGGCCGCTCAGTGCCGCTTCGTCGCCCGGAAACGCGCCGCCGTGCTGACTGGTAACGGCGCGCGCGCAAGCCAGAAGATTGCGGGCGCGGGCATAATAGCCCAGCCCGGCCCAGGCCTGCATCACATCGGCATCATCGGCCGCCGCCAGCGCAGCCACGCTGGGCCAGCGCGCGGTGAACGCCTGAAAATACGGCGCGGCGGCTTCAACAGTGGTTTGCTGCAACATCACCTCCGACAGCCAGACCCGGTAGGGCCAATCATCGTCGGCCGGCAGCACTGCGCCAGGCGGATTGCGCCAAGGCAGCACGCGGGCATGGCTGCGATACCAGTTGATCAGCAAGGCGGGCCAGCTATCGGTCACACCTCGTCTATGGCATGGCCAGACGATGCCGCAAACGCCCCCCAAAACGCCTGCAAAGCGTGCCCGCACGGCGGCGCAGCCGGCCGCCCCGCCGGCGCGCACCAATCGCCCGCGCGCCATTGCCGATTTGGTGGGGAATGTCGGCGGCCAGGCCTTCAAACGCTTCGGCTTCACCCAGAGGGCGCTGCTGGACCGCTGGACGGAAATCGTCGGCCAACAATATGCCCGCCATTGCCGGCCGCTGCGCCTGAAATTTGCCGTGGGCAAAAAAGACGGCGGCACATTGGCTATTGCGGCCACCGGCGCGCTGGCACCGATGCTGCGCCATGTCGAACCGCAGATCATCGAACGCGCTAACCGCATCCTGGGTTACGGCGCTGTGGCGCGCATCACGCTGGAGCAGGCCGCCGGCGTGATGGCGCCGCCGCCCGAGCCGCCACCAGGCCCGCCGCCGCCGCTGGCCGAAGCCACCCGCTCAACCCTGCGCGACATTGCCGATCCCGAACTGCGCACCGCGCTGCAATCGCTGGCCGAAGCCTTGGCCGGCTCAAACGGCCCGCCCAAGATCAGGTGAGGCGGCTCCCGGCCGCTTTCGGTGGGGGCTTGGCGCTGCCCCCTCCGCCGCGCTAGACAGTGAAGATGCACGTGCGCACTCTCTCCCTGTTTGCCGCTCTCCTGCTGGGCAGCCCGCTTCTGGCGCAACCCAAGCCTGCCGCCGCCAGGCCCGCTGTCACCAAGGCAGTCGTCAAGCCATTCGCCTGGGAGAACCGCATCGCGATGACCGCGCAAGGCGGCGTGCTGCTCGGCAATCCGGCGGCGGCGGTGAAGCTGGTCGAATTTGGCTCGCTGACCTGCCCGCATTGCCGCAGTTTTCATGAAACCGGCCTGCCGGCCATCAAGGCACGGTATCTGGCCAGTGGCCGCGTCAGTTATGAATATCGCCCGTTCACGCTGAATGGCATCGATCTGATGGCCGGGCTGGTCATGCAATGCCAGGCGGCGGCGGGGGCCTGGGCCTTTGTCGATCGCAGCTACAGCCGCCAGGATGAATTGCTGCTGCCATTTCAGGCCATCAGCGAGGCGGACCGCGCCAGCATCACCAGCCTGCCGCAGGGTGCCCAGGGCCCACGCATGGCCGAACTGGGCAAATTGCCGGAGTTTGCTGCTGCTGCCGGGGTGCCGCGCGCCCGCTATGATGCCTGCCTGGCCGCCAAGCCGGGCATGGACAAGCTGCTGGCGATCCGCGCCGATGCCGTTCAAACCCACAAGCTGGCTGGCACGCCCAGCTTTTTGATCAACGGCCAGATGCAGACCGACGTGTTCGATTGGGCGGCACTTGAGCCGCTGCTTGCCGCCGCCGTCAAGGCAGCCCCCACCATAAGGACCAAATGATGCGCCACATGATGTTGATTGCCGCCCTCCCGCTCGCGCTTGCCGCCTGCAACGACAGCAAGACGGCGGCCCCTGCTCCTGATGCCGCCCTCCCGGCTGCGGTGGCAGCGCCAGCCGGCCAGAATTGGGCCGAAGTCGTCACGGCCACACCCGAAGGCGGCTTTCGCATGGGCAATCCGAATGCCAAGGTGAAGCTGTTGGAATTTGCCTCGCTCACCTGCCCGCACTGCAAGGATTTCCACGAAGCCGCCGCCGCGACCATCAAATCCAAATATGTTGCCAGCGGCAATGTCAGTTACGAATATCGTAATTTCGTGCTGAATGGCCCGGATTTTGCTGCCACGGTCTTGTCGCGTTGCCAGGGGCCGGAGGCGTTTTTTGGCTTGCTCGATGCATTTTATGCCGATCAAGCCGGCTGGATCGAGCCGTTCGGCAAGTTAAGCAAAACCGATCAGGAAGCGCTCGGCAAGCTGCCCGAAGACGAGCAGGTGCGCCGCATGGCCGAACTGGGCGGGCTGGCCGATTATGTGAAATTGCGCGGCATCCCGCGCGCCAAATTCGATCAATGCCTAAGCGATCCCGCGCAAGCCAAGGCGGTGAATGATCTGCGCAATCAGGCCGTGAACGAATACAAGCTGACCGGCACACCCAGCTTCATCATCAACGGCACGGTTCAAGAGGGCGTGTTCGAATGGCGCGATCTGGAAGTTAAATTGCAGACAGCGCTGCGGTAAGGCCCACAGTTGGAATTTCGCCGCCTTCGCCTTGCCGGCTTCAAGTCGTTTGTCGAGCCAGCTGATCTGCTGATCGAGCCGGGCTTGACCGGTGTGGTTGGCCCCAATGGTTGCGGCAAATCCAATCTCCTCGAGGCGCTGCGCTGGGTGATGGGCGAAGCCAGCCCCAAATCGATGCGTTCGGGCGGCATGGACGATGTGATTTTTGCAGGCACCGCCGCGCGGCCAGCCCGCCAATTTGCCAGCGTCACCCTGCAATTGGCTGGCAGCGCCGGCGAGGAACTGGAAGTCCAGCGCCGCATCGATCGCGGTGCCGGTTCGGACTATCGGCTGAATGGCCGCGATGCCCGCGCGCAGGATGTGCGGCTGCTGTTTGCCGATTCGGCCACGGGCGCTCACAGCCCGGCCATTGTTGGCCAGGGCCGCATCAGCGCCATTATCGCCGCCCGTCCCACCGAACGCCGGCAATTGCTGGAAGAAGCCGCCGGCATTGCCGGCCTGGCAGTGCGCCGCCGAGAAGCGGAAATCCGGCTGCGCGCGGCCGAAGCCAATGTGCTGCGGCTGGACGATGTGATCCGCAGCCTGGAAACCCAGGCGGCGACGCTGCGCCGGCAGGCCAAGGCGGCCGAGCGTTATCGCAGCCTGTCCGACCGGATTCGCCGCGCGGAGGCGGCGTTGGTGCATGCCCGCTGGCACGAAACCGTGCGCGCCAGCGAACGCGCCCAGGCCGCCGTAGTGGCGGTGCAGGTGTTGGTCAGCGAACGGACACGGATGGCAGCGGCGGTCTCCGCCGCGACAGCAGAGGTCAACGCCAGCCTGCCCGCGCTGCGCCAGGCGGACGCCGATTCCGCCGCCGCGGCACAGGCGCTGCGCCAACGCCGCGCGCTTTTAAGTGCCGAAGCCAACGAAATCACCCGGCGGCAGGCCGCGCTGACCAGCCTGATGGCCAGCCTTGAACGCGACGCCGCCCGCGAAACCGCGCTGGCCGATGATGCCGCCCGCGCCCAGGCCCGGCTGGCCAGCGAGGATGCCGCCCTGGGTGCAGCGCGGGCGGCGTTGGCCGCCGCCCGGCCTGCCGCCGAAGCGGCAACAATGGCGGCGCAGGCCGCCGCCCAAACCGATGATGCTGCGCTGGTTGATGCCATGGCCGCCCATGCCGCCGCCGCCGCCGCCGTGCGCATCGCGGCCGAAGCGGCAGCGGCATCCACGGCACGCGCCGCCCGCGCCCGCAACGAAGCGTCTGCACTGGCCGAACGTTTGGCAAGGCTGGCGCCGGCCCCCGATCTGGAACCACTGCAAGTGGCTGTAAATGCAGCATCGGCCGCAGTGGCTGCCTGCGAAACTGCAGTGGCCGAGGCCGAAGCGGCGCGCCCGGAGCCCGAAGCGGCGCGCAGCGAAGCCGCTGCCGCTGCGGCTGCCGCGCGTGCAACGCTGGCCAGCCTGGAAGCCGAAAGCGCCGCACTGGCGCGGCGCCTGGCGGCCGATCAAGGCAAGGCCGCGCGCATCGCGGATCGGCTCATGCCCACGCCGGGCCATGAATCGGCGCTGGCAGCGGCACTGGGCGAGGATATGGACGCTGGCCCAGCCGATTCGGCCGCGCCGCGCCGCTGGGCCGGGCGTGAAATCTCCGGCGATGATCCAGCGTTGCCGAACGGCTGCACGCCGTTGCTTGATCATGTACAGGCCCCGCCCGAGCTGGCACGCCGGCTGGCGCAAATTGGCGTGCTGATCGGTCCGCTCACCGCTGCGCCGTCGCCAGCGCAGTTGCTGGCGTTGCACCCGGGCCAGCGGCTGGTGAACGCTGCCGGCCAGTTGTGGCGCTGGGACGGGCTGATTGATGATGGCCGCGGGGCAGGCGGGCGCACCGATGCGGCAGCGGCTCGCCTGCGTGCCCGCCGCCGCGCCGCTGAAATCGCTGCTGAAATTGCCGCTATGGTGGCCACGCTGGCCGCGGCCCAGACCAGCCAGCGCGAGGCCGAGACTGCCGCAGTCGCTGCCGCCGCCGCTGAGCGCGCGTCCAGGCAGGCGCGTGACGCCGCCGCCCGTACCCAGGCCGAAGCCCGCGCCGGCCTGGCACGGGCCGAAACGGCCGCAGCCCGCAGCGCCGGTGAAGCTGCCACCCTGCACAGCGCCGCGGCCCGCGCCGCAGCCGACGCCGAGCGTCTGGCAGCCGAAGCCGCCGCCGCCGAAGCAGCCGTGCCAAGCGGCGATGGTGCCGCCGCCAGCGCCGCCGCCTTGGCGGAAGCGCGCAGCAGCAATGATCGCAGCCGCGCCGCGCTTGCCGCCGCCTCAGCCGCGCTGGACAGCAACGCCCGCGATGCAACGGCTGCCACGGCGCGCCGCCAGGCACTGGCCAATGAGCAAGGCGAATGGCAACGCCGGCTGGCCGCTAGCGCCGGGCAGGGCGAAGAACTGGGGCGCCGCCGCGCCGCCGCTCAGGATGAGCAGGCCGGGCTGGCAGCCCGCAGCCGTGCCATCGCAGCCGACATCGCCGGGCTGGCCGATCGCATGCTGGCCGCAGATGCAGCCCGCAGCGCCGCTGCTGACCGGCTGGCCAGCGCCGATGCTGGCATGACAGTGCTTGCGGCGCAGCTGCGCGCTGCGGATGCAGAGGCGGCTGAAGCGCGCGAGACGCGTGCGACCATTGCTGCCGAGGCCGAGCATCAGGATATGGCGCGCTGCGAGATCGAGCGCCTGTGCGGCGAGCGCTTCCAATGCCCGCCGCCGCTGCTGCCCGGCCGCCAGGGCTTCGCGCTAGATCCGGGCGACTCAGCGGCACTGGCGCAGGCTTATGACGCGCTGGTGGCAAACCGCGAACAGCTTGGCCCGGTCAATCTTCGTGCGGATATCGAGCTGAAACAACTGGAAGACCAGTCCACGCTGATCGCCAGCGAAAAGATCGAGCTTGATACGGCGATTGCCCGGCTGCGCGGATCGATCGGCAGCCTGAACCGCGAAGGCCGTCAGCGCCTGCAAGCGGCATTCGATGCGGTCGATGCGCATTTCCGCACTCTTTTTGCCGATCTGTTCGCTGGCGGCGAAGCGCGGCTGGCGCTCATCGAATCCGACGATCCCCTCGAAGCTGGCCTGGAAATAATGGCGCAGCCGCCCGGCAAGAAACTGCAATCGCTTACCCTCCTGTCAGGCGGCGAGCAGGCGTTGACTGCTGCGGCGCTGATCTTTGCGCTGTTCCTCGCCAATCCCGCGCCGATCTGCGTGCTCGATGAGGTCGATGCACCGCTGGATGATGCCAATGTCGAGCGGTTTTGCGATCTGCTTGACCGGATGGCGGC
>NZ_JBBATR010000006.1:26104-35032 GCF_040398645.1 Sandarakinorhabdus sp. | reverse complement strand
GGTGAGTGAAACGGGTGTTGACGACAGGGATTTCGCCTTGGCCGACCAACCAGCCGACGAGGATAGCCTCGCGCGCCGCATTGCTGCGGCTCGGGCGGCAGAATCTGGCGGCAAGGATGGTGCCAAGGCAGCCGAGAATTCCGGCTTTCAGGCTGCGTCCGAATTTATCGGCGCCATGCTTGCGGGTGGGTTTATTGGCTGGTTTATCGACCGCCAGATTGGCACCGGTCCCTGGGGTCTTATTCTGATGTTGCTGTTGGGGTTTGCGACTGGCTTGTACCAGTCGCTGCGCCGGCAAAAGAAACTGGAACAGCGCGAGCTGGGTGGGGATTGAACGGCCGTGGCCAACCCGATGGAGCAATTCAAGATCGAAACTATCGCGCCGCTTGCGGTTGGCGGTGTTGATCTGTCGTTTACCAACAGCTCGCTGTGGATGCTCATTACGCTGATCGTAGTGTCGGCGTTCCTGTTCGTCGGCACGGCGCGCCCGCAATTGATACCTAACCGCATGCAGGCCGCAGTCGAACTGCTGTATGATTTCATTCGCGACATGCTGCGCGAGAATGTTGGCAAGGATGGCCTGCGTTACGCGCCGCTGATTTTCACGCTGTTCGTGTTCGTCCTGGTCTGCAATCTGCTAGGCATGGTGCCGTTCGTGCACAGCTTCACGCCAACCAGCCATATCGCTGTCACCTTCGCGCTGGCGATGATCGTGTTCGTGCTGGTGTTGTTCGTTGGCTTTGCCCGCCATGGCCTGCATTTCTTCTCGCTGTTCCTGCCCGAAGGCACACCGTTGTTCGTTGCGCCGCTGGTGGCAGCCATCGAATTTCTCTCGTTCCTGTCGCGCCCGTTCACGCTCGCTATCCGCTTGTTTGCCAACATGACGGCAGGCCACGTGTTGATGAAGGTGTTCGGCGGCTTTGTGGTTTCGCTTGGGGCGGTCAATATCGGACTGGGCATAATTCCGCTGGGCGTCAACGTGGCGCTCACTGCGCTGGAACTGCTGATCGCGGTTGTACAGGCCTATGTGTTTGCGCTTCTGGCCAGCATCTACCTCAACGACGCCGTCAACCTTCACTAATCAATCCAACCATTTACTACTTACAAAGGACGAACGATGGAAACTGTTGCTGCTTACAAGCTGATCGGTGCTGGCCTCGCGGCAATGGGTGCAGGCTTTGCCGCTATCGGCGTCGGCCTCATCTTTGGCATGTTCCTGCAGGGTGCCCTGCGCAATCCGGCTGCTGCTGACAAGCTGGGCGCCCGCCTGATCTTCGGCTTCGCTGTGACCGAAGCGCTCGGCCTGATCGCCGCCGTTGTCGCGCTGGCGCTGGCCTTCGGCTGATTTTTGGTGCGGGGACCGGCCTTGTGCCAGCCCCCGTATTGCCAGCCGTATCAACGCGTCAGAGCCTGGGGAAAATCCGTGCCACAATTTGATCCCAGCAGTTTTGCTTCACAGCTGTTCTGGTTCGGCCTGGTGTTTGCACTGCTGTATTTTGCAGCAGTGCGGCCCACCTTGCCCAAATTGGGTAAGGTAATCGATGCGCGTGATAGCCAGGTTGCCAAGGATCTAGATCGTGCCGAGGCGGCCAAGGGCCAAGCAGACACGATTCGCAGCGCCTACGACGATGACATCAAGGCGGCCCAGTCGGGTGCACAGGTTGCAGTTGGCGCGGCGCGTGATGCCGCTTCGGCGGCTAGCGAAGCCCGCCTGAAGCAGCTTACTGCCCAGCTGGACAGCGATGCCGATGCTGCGGCGGTCAGGCTTGATGCCGCCCGCACGACGGCGCGGGCCAACCTCGAAACCACGGTTGCCGATCTGACCAGCGATGCGGTGACCCGCTTGACAGGCCTTGTGGTGACACCAGTTGACGTTTTGGCGGCACTTGCGCCGCGTTGACGCTGTAGCCGTTACTGGCCCCGCCATAATCGGGCCGATGCCAAGGAAGAGCCATGGTTGAAATCGCGAACCAGACCGCCAAATCCGGCGCCCACACGGCTGCAAATGGCGGTGAACCTCACGTTGAACCGGTGTTGCTCGGCCTCGATGCCGAAGGCTGGGTTTATGTTGGCGTCGCCATTTTCATCGTGTTGGCCGTTGTGGTTGGTAAGGTTCCTACGCTGATCGCTACTGCGCTGGATGGGCGCATTGCTAGCGTGAAAAAGCAGTTGGATGAAGCCGCCGGCTTGCGGGCCGAAGCCGAAGTGTTGCTGGCAGATGCCAAGGCGCGCCAGGCTGCGGCCGCGGCTGATGCAGCTGCCATCCGCGCACGCGCCGAAACCGAAGCGGCCGAATTGGTTGCGGCCAGCCAGCTTGCCGCCAGCGAAGCCATCGCCCGCCGTTCGACCGCAGCCGAAGCTCGGATCGCAGCGGCCGAGCGCGCCGCCGCCGCCGAGCTAAAGGCCGAAGTTGCTGCGCAAGTCACCCGCGCTGCGGCCGCCATCATCGCCGCGCGCAGCGATCAGGATCTCAGGACGCGGCTCACCGAAGAGGCGATTGCCGGCCTCGACCGCCGTTTGCATTGAGCATTTGCAGCCAACAACGCCCGTTGTTTGTTCTCTTTGCCGCTGCTACGACAGCGCAATGAGCCGGTTTCTGCGACACGACCGACGAATCTGACACTGCGCCACCTAGGTGCAATGCCGGTTGTTGTCCTGTTTGCCGAAAGCCTTTTCCCGTGATTGATATCGTACCGTTTGCCGCCACCCACGGCTCTGCTGTTGAAACACTGCTTGATCAGCGCTTTGGCCCGGCCCGCCGCAACCGCACCGCCTATCGCCTTCGTGACAGCATGCCGCTTGTGTCCGGCTTGTCATTTGTCGCGTTAGATGGCGCAAGCTTGGTTGGCAGCCTGCAATGCTGGCCCATCCGTTTGCGCGGCATCAGCGGCAGTCACTGGCCGCTGATCCTGCTTGGCCCGGTTGCGGTTTTCGCCAGCCGTGAAGGTGAGGGCATTGCGTCAGCGCTGATGCGTGCCAGCCTGGCTGCTAGCGATGCGGCGTCGGCGGCGCCCGTGCTGTTGATCGGTGATTCGCCATTTTATGGCCGCTTCGGTTTTGCATCGACAGCCACGCGCCATTGGCAAGTTCCGGGGCCGGTGAACCGGGATCGGCTGCTCTCGCGCGGCGATTGTGCTTCTTTGCCGCGGCTAGGTTGGCTGGAAGCCGACAAGTGTGCCGCCAAGGTTGCCTGACGCCAGCATGCGCCTATGGATGAGCTGGTGAACACGCAATCGCCTGCTGATCGTTTTGCGGCCCTGCTGGCCTTGGCCGGCACCGGCAAACGGCTCCCCGTTGAACAATGGCACCCGGCGCATTGCGGCCATAGCGACATGCGCATTGCCGCCGATGGCACCTGGTTTCATGCCGGATCGCCCATTGGCCGCAAGGAACTGGTCAAGCTGTTTGCGTCCATCCTGCGCCGCGAAGCCGATGGCAGCCACGTGCTGGTCACGCCCGGTGAAAAGCTGGACATTGATGTCGATGATGCGCCGTTCACGGCGGTCGATGCCGACAGCCAGGGTGAAGGGCGGGCACGGCAATTGCTGTTCCGGCTCAACACTGACGACATTGTCGCTGCCGGGCCGGATCACGCTCTGGATGTGCGCCTGGACGATGACGACACGCCGCGGCCATATCTGCATGTGCGCGGCGGCCTGCTGGCGTTGGTGAACCGTGCCACTTTCTATCGGCTGGCTGATCTGGCGCTGGCCGAGGCCGGCGATCCACCCGGCCTGTGGAGCAATGGCGCGTTTTTCCCGTTCATGCCGGTCCAGCGCTGATGCCGCTTGATCGGGTGCGCAGCCTGCTGGCGCGGCCGTTCACGCCGCAGCCGCACGGGGATTGGGATCTGATGCAAGGCCCGCCGCCGCCCGCCGAAGGCTTGATGGCGGCTGCCGTGCTGATGGCGATCACCGATGAAGCCGATCCGCAATTGCTGTTGACGCGGCGCACCGCCCATCTGCGTCGTCACGGCGGGCAGGTAGCGTTTCCGGGCGGGCGGCTTGATGCCGGTGACGCCAGCCTGATCGCTACCGCGCTGCGTGAAGCCCATGAAGAGGTGGCGATGCCGCCCGATCAGGTCGAGGTCCTCGGGATGCTCGATCCCTATCGCACTGGGACCGGCTTTCTGGTGACGCCGGTGGTGGGAGTGGTACCGCCCGGTCTGGCCCTGCAGGCGGACCCTGGCGAAGTCGACGCGCTGTTTCATGTGCCGCTGGCGCATGCCCTCGATCCCGGCAATCACGTGCGGCAAAGCGGGCAGTGGCAGGGCGAAACCCGGCATTTCTGGACGATCAGGCACGATTCCCACGTCATCTGGGGGGCAACGGCCGGAATGATCGTGGCGCTGGCCCGGCGCGTGGCGGCGCAGTGACGACAGTGCTGCCGGCGCAAGCATGGACGGCACTGCCAGCCGGCGCAGCGCTGCTCGAAGCCCTTGATGCGGCGGCCGGCACCACCCGGCTGGTCGGCGGCGCGGTGCGCGATGGCCTGCTTGGGCTGGTGTGCAGTGATATCGATCTGGCCACAAGGCTGACCCCGGATGAAGTGATGCAGCGTCTGCGCAGTGCCGGCCTGAAAGCCGTGCCCACCGGCATTGCCCATGGCACAATCACGGCTGTGGGGGCCGGGCTCGTTGCCGAAATCACCACCTTGCGCCGCGATGTGCACAGCTTTGGCCGCCATGCCGAGGTGGCGTTCACCGGTGATTGGCGGGAGGATGCGGCGCGGCGTGATTTCACCATCAATGCGCTTTATGCCGATATGCCCGGCGGCGATGTGCATGATTATTGGGGCGGTATCGCCGATCTGGCTGCACGGCGGGTGCGGTTCATCGGTGATCCGCAGCAGCGGATCGCGGAAGATCATTTGCGCATCCTGCGGTTTTTCCGCTTCTCGGCGCGGTTTGCAGCGCAGATTGATGGCGACGGGCTCGCCGCCTGCACGGCGCGCGCCAATGATCTCATGGCGCTGAGCCGCGAGCGCATCGCCATGGAATTGCGACTGTTGCTTGGGCTGGCCAATCCAGTGCCCATGCTGGCGGTGATGCTGGACAGCGGCATTTTCCGGCCAGTGCTGCCCGAACTGGATGCAGCCCGCCTGTCGGTGCTGGCGCGCACGATCGCAGCCGAAGCGGCGCTCCCCGCCTTGCCGAAATCATGGGAACGCCGGCTGGCGGCACTGCTGCTGCCAGCCGATCCCCGCGCAGCGGAGGTGACGGCCCGGCTGAAACTCTCCAATCCAGAGCGGGCGCGGATTGCCGCTGCCGTGCAGCCGACTGATGCGCCGCCCTATTATCCCGCTGCTTGGCGCGATAGCGCGGCAGCCGTGATTGATCGGCTGCTGATTGCGGGCGATCCCGACGCTGCCCGGCCCCTGATCGGTTGGCAGCGGCCGCGCTTGCCGGCATCGGGCAAGGATATCATCGCGCGCGGGGTGCCGCCGGGGCCAGAGGTTGCGGCGCGGCTTGGCGTGTTTGAACGCGCTTGGGTGGCGGCCGGTTTTCCCGGCGATACGGGCGTGATCGCAGCGATGCTTGACGCCGCAGCGCAGGGCTGATTCGCGTCCGATTTACAGCGCGTCCTGATCGCCGGGCGGGCGGCCGCGGCGCGGCGCTGGCGTCATGGTCACTTTCACGCCGCGCCGCGCCAGGGCTTCGCGCAGCAACACTTCAATCTCGGCATTCAGGCTGCGAAGCTCGTCCGCAGCGGCCCGCTCCAGCGCTGCGTGGAGCGCTGGATCGAGCCGCAGGGCGAAGGCTTTTTTTGCCGACATCAGGCCATCAATAGAGGCTGCCGGCGTTCACGATCGGCTGGGTGTCGCGTTCGCCGCACAGCACCACCAGCAGGTTGGACACCATGGCGGCTTTGCGCTCTTCATCCAGCTCCACCACTTTTTTCTCGCTGAGCTTGGCAAGCGCCATTTCGACCATGCCGACGGCGCCGGACACCAGCGTCTCGCGGGCAGCCACCACGGCGGCGGCCTGTTGGCGGCGCAGCATGGCGCCGGCAATTTCCGGCGCATAGGCCAGATGCGTGAAGCCGCATTCATCGACGGTGATGCCGGCCACGGCGAGGCGATTGATCAATTCGGCGCGCAATTCGCCCGACACTCGCTCATGATCGCCGCGCAAGGTCACTTCCTTGTGCTCGAAATCATCATAGGGGTAGCGCGCGCCGATGGTGCGCACCGCCACTTCGACCTGCGCGGTCACAAACAGGCGATAATCATCGACATCAAACAGCGCCTGCGCCGTATCGGTAACGCGCCAGACCAGCTGCGCCGCGATTTCCACGGGATTGCCGCGCAGATCATTCACCTTGATCTGCTGCGAAATAAGGTTGTTGGCGCGCAGCGAGATTTTGGCCTTGGACATCCACGGCAAGGTCCAGCGCAGGCCGTTGGTGCGGTCGCTGCCCTTGTAGGCGCCAAACATGGTGATCGCGGCCGCTTCGTTGGGCTGCAACATGTAAAATCCTGCTATGACAAACAGCATTACGATGGCAATCGCACCGCCAGCGATCAGCACGGCCGGCGAGCGGCTGGCCAGGCCGGCAATCACGGCCCCGCCGGCGGCCAGCAGCAGCAGCACGACAACCACCAGCATCAACAGGCCGTTGCTGCCGGCATTGGCCCGTTCGCTGCTGGGCCGGCGAAGCGCTTCGGACGACATGGCACCTGTTCTCCTTAAAAATACGATATTATATTTATATCGAATTTTCACAGGAGAGCAAGTCTGATCAGACGATGCTCGTGCCCATGCCAACAGGGCCAGGCAGGCGGCTTCAGCCCTTGGGGTCGTCGGCCGGCGGCACGTCGGTTTTGCTCAGCGCGGCGAAATTGTTGTTCTTGCGCGTGTCGGTCAGCATGATGAACACCGCCACAACCAGCGCCAGCACCACCAAAGCGATCACGATCATGGCTTCACTCCTGCGGCGGCTTGCTGTCGCCCTGCTGTTCATTTGGTAGCGGGTTTGGCGGCGGGCGCTTCTTGAAAATATTGGCCGGGTCCTTGCTGACCAGATAACCGAACCAGAAGAACATGGCGATATTCAGGACGCCGATGAGGATGATACCAATCATTTCATGCATGTAACCTGCTTCGCGGCAGCTGGCGAGGCTTCAGCTGGTGAACTTGTTGTCGCGCGGGAAGCCGGTGGGCGGCATGCGCCCAGCGCTGGCGCGCGCGCCCTTCCAGAAGCTCAGATCGGCTTCGGTGCGGGTGCGGCCCGATGCGCCGCCCATCGGCCAGTTCAGGCCCTGCGCCATCACGAAGCTGCGGGCATCGGCCATGCCGCCATCCTTGTATTTCTGCAGCGCCACACCCTGGCCCTGGCGCAGCAGCGGCAATTCCTCCAGCCCAAACACCAGCAACTTGCGATTGTCACCGATCACGGCAATCGCATCGTCCTGCGGCGCGATCCAGCGCACCAGTTGCAGCACGGCGCTGGCGCGCGGGGACATCACTTGCCGGCCCTTGCGGGTTTCGGCGAGCACATCATTTGCTTCGATCTGGAACCCGCGGCCGTCGCTGGCCGCCAGCAGCAAGCGGCGGCCCGGGACATGCGCAAACATCGCCAATATCGCAGCGCCTTCGGCCAGATCGATCATCAACCGCACCGGTTCACCAAAGCCCCGCCCACCCGGCAGGCGATCTGGCGCCAGCGTGAAAAACCGGCCATCGTTGGTAATCAGGATCAGCCGATCAGTCGTGTAGGCATGAAACGCGAAGGCCGGGCCGTCTCCTTCCTTGTATTTCAGTGCCTCAGGCCCGGTCGCAGCGGTCGCGGCTAGATCGATATGGCCTTTCAGGGTGCGCAGCCAGCCCATGGCCGAACAGATGATCGTCAGCGGTTCCCGGTCGATCATGGCTTCGATGGGCACATGCCTGACCTGCGGCGCAGCGGCGATGCTGGTGCGGCGGCGACCAAGCAGCGTTGCCGGGCCATAAGCGATGCGCAGCGCTTGCAGATCGGCGTCCAGCCGCGCGGTTTGTGCTGCCGGGCTGTCGATCAGGGCGCGCAGGCCCTTGGCCTCGGCCGTCAGCGCGAGATTTTCTTTGGTAATTTCAATTTCTTCCAGCCGGCGCAGCGAACGCAGCCGCATGTTCAATATGGCTTCGGCCTGCACATGGCTGAGATCGAAGGCAGCCATCAATTCGGCGCGGGCATCATCGGCCTCGCGGATGATGCGAATCACCTCATCAAGATTGAGATAGGCCTTGAGCAGCCCGCCGAGCACTTCCAGCCGCGCATCGATGCGGCCCAGCCGGTAGCGGGCGCGGCCAAGCAGCACCTCGCGCTGGTGCACCAGCCATTTGCTCAGCACCGCCGTGATGCCGAGCACGCCTGGTTTGCCGCCGTCGAGCACGTTCATGTTGAGCGGCACGCGCACTTCCAGATCGGTCAGCTTGAACAGACTGTCCATCAGCACATCGGCATCGACGTTGCGCGACCGCGGCGTGATGACGATGCGCAGCTGATCGTCGCTTTCGTCGGCCACATCAGCCAAAATCGGCAGTTTTTTCTCGGTGATCAGCTCGGCCAGTTGCTCGATGAGTTTGCCCTTCAGCACCTGATAGGGAATCTCGCTGATGATGATCGTCCAGGTGCCGCGGCCAAGGTCCTCGATGCTCCAGCGCGCCCGCAACCGAAAGCTGCCGCGCCCGGTGCGATAGGATTCGGCAATGCTGGCCGGCGGCTCCACCAGCACGCCGCCGGTGGGAAAATCCGGGCCGGTGATGATCGCCATCAGTTCATCATTTGTGGTTTCGGGCCGATGCAGCAGCGCCAGCGCCGCATCGATCACTTCGGGCGGATTGTGCGGCGGGATGCTGGTGGCCATGCCCACGGCGATGCCGCTGGCGCCGTTGATCAGCAGATTGGGAAACAGGCCGGGGAACAATTCCGGCTCTTCTTCCTCGCCATT
>NZ_JBBATR010000006.1:16739-26004 GCF_040398645.1 Sandarakinorhabdus sp. | reverse complement strand
TCAGCAGATTGGGAAACAGGCCGGGGAACAATTCCGGCTCTTCTTCCTCGCCATTATACGTGGCGCGAAACGGCACGGCTTCTTCGTCCAGCCCGTCCATCAGCCGCACGGCGGCGTCAGTCAGCCGAGCTTCGGTGTAGCGCATGGCGGCGGCATTATCGCCGTCGATATTGCCGAAATTGCCTTGGCCATCCACCAATGGCACGCGCAGGGCAAAATCCTGCGCCAGTCGCACCATGGCATCATACACCGATGCATCGCCGTGGGGGTGGTATTTGCCGATCACATCGCCGACCACACGGGCGCATTTCTTGTAACCCTGATCGGGGTTCAGCCGCAGCAGCCGCATCGCCCAAAGCAGGCGGCGGTGCACCGGCTTCAGTCCGTCACGCAGGTCCGGCAGCGACCGCGCCGTGATCGTGGACAGCGCATAGACCAGATAGCGGTCGCCCAGCGCCACATCGAAGGGCGCATTCAAAATGCCGGGTTCGGCGTCGTCAGTTACGGGGGGCAGGCTGGCCATGGCGGTTGGGTAGCGGCAGCGTGCCGGCTCCGCAAGCGATCACGCCAGCAGCAGGGCGACCAATCGCTGCCGCGCCGCCAGCAGGCGGGCCTGCGCCGGATTGCCGGCCAGCAATTCCCGCCACAAAAAATGCCCGGACAATCTCAGGCCTTGGGCCAATTGATCCGCCCCAGCCGCGCCGCCATCGCGTAAAAATACCGGCAGTGGCAGCAGCCGCGCTGCCCACGGCGTGCCCGCCGCGTGGCTGACGGCCTGGCGAGATTTTGGCGATACAAAGGCCAGATCGTCGCGGCTGCCGGTGGCGGCGCAGCACGACAAATCCAGCCCCAGCCCCAGCCCGGCCAACAGTGCCAGTTCCAGCCTGACCAGCGCGGCGCCGCTGGCCAGCGCATCGGCGCCGGCGCTGGCCGCTGCCAGCAGGGCAGCAAACAGCGGATACAGGCCGGGCTGCGCTTCGCCTTCGGGCAGGGTCGCAGCGGCCAGGCTGGTGACATAATCGACGAGCGCCAGCGCCGCGGCGCCGTGCATCAGCGCCATATTGCTGGCCAGCGGGTGCACCGTTGCCGTGGCCAGGCCTTGCGGCGACCGTGCGGCGAGATCGACGGCAACAAGATTGCCAAGTGCCAGCACACCGCGCAGCCGCCGGCCGCGCCCGCCGTGGACATAGCCAGCCATAAGCCCCTGATTAGCCGACAGAAACCGTCCGACGATGCCATGTTCGCCATGCGCTGTCAGAGCGACCACCAGTGCGGGTTCGATGCGGAGCATGATGGGCACTTTAGCGCATTCGGGATCAAACAACATATTTATAGAATAAACACCTATTATTCAGATTGACTGCGCACGGCGAAACCGGCATAGCGGCCGGGTATTAATTGTGGGGTAACAAACATGAACAATCTTGTTCGCCTGGCTGCCATTGCAATGGTCGCTGTTTCCGGGTCCGGGGCTGCTCAGGCAACGGCGGTTCTCACCGGCCAGTTCGCCAAGGTCGGATTGTTTGCAAGCAACGCAGGCACGGCGCTTTCGCTGGTGAAGGTCGAATTTCAGGGCGTGTCGTCTGGCAGCGGTACCACCGGCCGGCAATATTCAAACATTTCCGGGACACTGAACCTCCAGCTGAATTCGGTTGGTTATGTGAACTCCGGAACCGACGTCATCTCCACCTGGAATTTTACGGCCACGGTCGCCAACACGTCGAAGAGCCCGATGACCAGCGTGCGGCTCAGCACATTCGGCTTCTCGACTGCAGCAGCGCTTGCGTCTGGCAACAACCCGGCGTTTTTGAATATTTCGAGCCCCGCAGCGGAAACAACGCTCACGCCAACTGCGGGGCCTGTTTTCAACAAGATGTTCATCAACAACAGCGGCGGTTCGAATTTTCCCAACGTGACCGCAGCAGGCACCTCAGCGGTAAATAGCGTCCAGGTGGGTTTCACCGATGGCACCAACAATTGCTGCACGGGCGGCGGTGGCGGCGGCCTCAATCTTGGCGACCCGGCAACCTCGACCGCATTCAGCCTGGCGTTCAAAGGGCCATCCAACCTGACTGCGCTGACACTGCACAATTTTGCCGTGCGCTTTCAGGCCTTGTCCGGCACGGCGCAACGCATTGGCATCGGCAGCGGCACCGACACGTTTAGTGGCGCTTCGGGTGTGGGGATTGTTACGAAGCTGGTTGATCCGGTTCCCGAACCATCCAGCTGGGCAATGCTGATCGCCGGTTTTGGCTTGGTTGGCGCAACACTGCGCCGCCGCCGGATGACGGTTGCGGCCTAATCGACGAAATCCAGCCCGACCGAGCTGTACAGGCTGCGATCATCGCCCCAATCCGGCCGCACCTTGACGTGCAGGAACAGGTGGATCTTCTTGCCGGTCAGTTCGGCGATGGCGGCGCGGGATGTGGCGCCGATGTCCTTGATGCGGCTGCCGCCCTTGCCCAACACGATGGCTTTCTGGCTGTCGCGTTCCACCACGATCTGCTGGTGGATCACAATGCTGCCGTCGCGGCGTTCTTCCCATTTTTCGGTTTCGATGGTGGCGGCGTAGGGCAGTTCGGCGTGCAATTGCTGGTATAGTTGCTCGCGCGTCAATTCACTGGCCATCAGGCGGCTGGTGGCGTCGCTCAACTGGTCTTCCGGGTAATGCCACGGGCCGGGCGGCAGGCGATCGGCCAGCGCGGTTTTCAGCCTGTCCACACAGTCGCCGGTGCTGGCGGACACAAAGAAAATCTCGTCGAAGGCCAGCAGTGCGTTGGCGGCCTGCGCCAGCACCAGCAGGCGTTCTTTCACGCAGATATCCACTTTGTTGAGCACCAGAAATTTCGGCTCCGGCCGCTTGGCCAGTGCTGCGATGATATCGGGCACTTCGCCGCGCAGGCCGGTTTTGGCATCCACCACCAGCGCCACGACATCGCCGTCCGCCGCGCCGTCCCACGCGGCCTTCACCATCGCCCGGTCCAGCCGGCGGCGCGGCTGGAAAATGCCGGGTGTATCAATCAGCAGCAATTGCGCCGGGCCATCGATGGCAATGCCCATCAGCCGCTGCCGCGTGGTTTGCACCTTGGCCGATACAATCGCCACCTTCTGACCAACCATGGCATTCACCAGCGTGGATTTGCCAGCGTTGGGCGCGCCCACCACTGCCACGGTGCCGCATTTTGTTTGGGTCATGGTTCAAGCCTTGTCAGCAGAGCGGTGGCGGCGGCCTTTTCAGCCTCCTGGCGGGAACGGCCGCTGCCGGTGGCGGGCGCGGCACCGCGCACGCTGGCTTCCACGGTGAATTGCGGCGCGTGATCTGGCCCTTCGCGGCCGACCACCAGATATTCGGGCATGCCCAGCCGGCGTTTCAGCGCCAATTGCTGCAGGCTGCTTTTGGGATCGTTCAAAAATGGTTGTTCGGCCGCCATCAACGGCCCCCAATGGCGCTGCACCAGCATGTAGGCTGCCGGCCAGCCGGCATCGATGAACACCGCCGCCACAATGGCTTCGGCCACGTCGCCCAGCACATTGTCACTATCGGCCAGGCCCTTGCCGCGGCTTACCGGCTCCATGGCGATCAGGGCGCCGGCATCCCAGCCGCGCGCCACCCGCGCGTTGGCCGGCCCCTCCACCATGGCGTGCAGCCGCGCGGTCAGGCGGCCTTCGGCTTCGTCGTGACGGCCATAGAGCAAGCTGGCCACCACACAGCCGAGCACACGGTCGCCCAGAAATTCCAGCCGCTGATAGCTGCTGCCGGCCTGCCGGCTGGCGCTGCCGTGCGTCAACGCGCGATCCAGCAGCGCCAGATCGGCAAAATCATGCCCCAATATATCGCGAGCCCAAGCCGCCAGCCGCGCCCGGCGATCTGCCTGCGCCGCTGCCACATCAATGCCATAGATTGTTTTTCGCGCCATATGCAGGTGGTGGTGACGGCATGCCGCCATCTGGTCAACCCCGGGAGCGGGCTTGGCCATTCATCACCGTGCAATGAAAATCGGCTTTTGCACTGGACATCACCGCCTGCCCAAGGAACACAGACGCATGGACCATCTCGCCGCCGTTCGCGCCGCCGCCGCTTTGCCGGTGGATATCCGCAGTCTGTTCGCTGCCGAACCGGATCGCCTGGCGCGGTTGAGTGTCACTTTTGCAGGCATCCATGCCGATCTGTCCCGGCTGGCGCTGCCGCTGCCGGCGCTCGATCTGCTCCTGGCGGCGGCCACGGCGGCTGATCTGGCCGGCTGGCAGGCGCGGCTGCTGACCGGCGAGATCGTCAATCCGTCCGAAGGCCGGCCCGCCACCCATATGGCCGAACGCGGCAGTGGCCGGGCCGAAGATGTTGCCGCTGCCGGTGTGGCCGCCGATGAGGTTGCGGCATTGGCAACAGCGATTCGGGCCAGCGACGTGGCCGATGTCATTCATATCGGCATTGGCGGTTCATCGCTGGGGCCGGCCCTGCTGGTTGATGCACTTGGCCGCGATGGCACCAAAGCCTCTGGGGCACCGCGCGTGCACGTTGTCAGCAATATCGACGGAGAGGCGCTGGCGCGCACATTGGCGGTGTGCGATCCGGCCCGCACGCGGCTGGTCGTGGTTTCAAAAACCTTCACCACCGCCGAAACCATGACCAATGCGGCGTCGGCACTGGAATGGTGGGCGGCTGCCGGTGTGGCCGATGCCCGCGCGCAAACCATCGCCATCACCGCACGGCCTGACCGGGCGGCGGCATGGGGCGCCGGCACCGTGCTGCCATTTGCCGAAAGCGTGGGCGGTCGTTACTCGCTGTGGTCGGCAGTGGGGCTGCCATTGGCGGTGCGGTGCGGGCCTGAGGCATTGGCAGACCTGCGCGCCGGCGCGGCAGCCATGGACGCGCATTTCCTTGAGGCACCGTTTGCGCGTAATCTGCCGGTGTTGGCGGCGCTTGCCGATATCTGGGCTGCGCACGGCCAGGGCCAGCAGACGCGCGGCGTGTTTTGCTACGATGAACGGCTGCGGCTGCTGCCCAGCTATCTGCAGCAGCTGGAAATGGAATCGAACGGCAAATCGGTCACGCGCGGCGGCACTGCGGTGGCTGGCCCAACCGCGCCGATCACCTGGGGCGGCCTTGGCACCGATGCCCAGCATGCGGTGTTTCAGCTGCTCCATCAGGGCACGGTGATTGGCCCGATTGAATTTGTGGCGGTGCGCACACCGGGCCATGCGCTGCCGGCGACGCACCACCGCCAATTGCTGGCCAATTGCTTTGCGCAAGGCGCCGCCTTGCTCAAGGGCCGCAGCTTTGATGCCGCACTGGCTGTGTCCGGCAATGATCCGGCGCTGGCCGCGGCCAAGACTTTCAGCGGCAATCGCCCATCGTCCACGCTTCTGCTTGACCATCTGGATGCGCGCACGCTGGGCGCGCTGATTGCCTTTTATGAGCAGCGCGTGTTCACCGCTGCCGTGCTGCTGGGCATCAATCCATTTGATCAGTGGGGCGTGGAACTGGGCAAGGAAATGGCCAACGCCATGCTGGCCGGGGACGATCTTGGCTTTGATCCGTCCACAGCCGATTTGCTAACGCGCGCCGGGCTTTGATCGGTCAGTCCTGGTCTTGCGGCAATTCCTGCCAGATGCCGCCGATCAGCGCTTCAAGCGGGCGAAACTTGGCCTTGTAGGCCATGCGCTCACAGGCTTCGATCCAATAGCCGAGATAGACATGCGGCATGCCGGCCCGGGCGGCGCGCGACACGTGATCGAGGATGATGAAATTGCCCATACCCGGCCGCTCCGCGCATTCGGGATCATAAAAACTGTAGATCATCGACAGGCCATCGGCCTGCTTGTCGGTTAGGCAGCAGCCCACCAGCTTGCCCAGCTTGCCATCGGCGCCGGGCTCCCGATACTCCACGATCACGGTATCGACAGGCGATTGTTCGACCATGTCACCAAAATCATGCGAATCCATGGCCGCCATGCCGCCGCCAGGGTGGCGCACAGCCAGATAGCGGCGCAGCAATTGCCATTGTTCGTCGGTGGCCCAAGGCTCGCAGGCGTGCACGTCCAGATCGGCGTGGCGCGTCAGCAGCCGGCGCTGGCTGCGGCCCGCCGCAAACCGCGCGGTGGGCACCCGCACCGAAATACAGGCCTGGCAATTGTCGCAACTGGGCCGGTACACAACATTCTGGCTGCGCCGAAAGCCGATGCGACCCAACGCTTCGGACATGGCCTGGGCATCATCGCCCTTCAGTTCGGCAAACACCTTGCGCTCCGTGCGCCCGGGCAAATAGGGGCACGGCGAGGGTGCCGTCACAAAGAACCGGGGAAAGCGATAACTCTGGTCCGTCACGAGTCCCTGCCTTTGCCCTGGTTGCGCTGCTGGCTGCGGTTGGCGAATGCGGCCCGTGGATTGGCGCCGGCCGTGTGTGCCAGCGCCCCACTGTCCTTAACGGATATGCTAGCGTGCAGTTGAATGCTTGGCCAGCGCGCGCGCCGGCAATCAGTCTGCTTTTCAGTCCGCTTCGATCATCCGCACGTCGTAGCTGGCGGCGCGCAGCGCCTCCATCAGCCGATCAAGATGCTCGCGGTCGCGGGTTTCACACTCGATATCGGTGATCAGGCCCTTGGCCGGCAGATTGGTGAACACGCGCTGGTGATAGACTTCGAGGATATTGACCTGCTGCTGATCGAAAATGCGCGCCACTTCAAACAATTGCCCCGGCCGGTCTTTCAGGCGGATACGCAGCCGCGCCAACCGGCCCGACCGTGCCAGATCACGCAGCAGCACATTGGCGAGCAGCCGCGTATCGATATTGCCGCCGCACAGCACCAGGCCCACCTTGGCACCGCGGAACCGGCGCGGATGCGCCAACAACGCGGCCAGCCCAGCAGCGCCAGCGCCTTCGACGACGGTTTTTTCAATGCCCAGCAGCAGCGACACCGCGCGTTCCAGATCGCGTTCACCCACCAGCACGATATCGTCCACCAGCGCGCGCACCACTTGCTGGGTCAATTTGCCGGGCGATTTCACGGCAATGCCCTCGGCCAGCGTGTCACCATCACAGGTGGCGGTTTCGCCCTTCATCGCGGCATACATCGACGGATACAGCTCCGCCTGCACGCCGATCACGCTGATATTCTGGTTGTGCGCCTTGGCAGCGGTGGCAACGCCGGAAATCAGCCCGCCGCCGCCGATCGGCACCACGATCGTATCAAGCTGCGGCACGTCTTCCAGCATTTCAAGGCCGACCGTGCCCTGGCCGGCCATCACCTTGGCATCATCGAACGGATGCACATACACCAGCCCGCGTTTGGCAGCCATATCAAGCGCGTGGGCGCTGGCATCTTCGAATTTTTCGCCAAACAGCACGACATTGGCGGCGTGGCTTTCGGTTTGCTGCACCTTTACGATCGGTGTGAACTGCGGCATCACGATGGTAGCCGGTATGCCAAGCCGGCGGGCGTGATAGGCCAGGCCCTGCGCATGATTGCCAGCCGATGCAGCAATCACACCGCGCTGCCGTTCTTCGGCAGTGAGCGACAGCAGCCGATTGAGCGCGCCGCGTTCCTTGTAGGCCGCAGTAAATTGCAGATTTTCAAATTTCAGCCAGACTTCGGCGCCGGTCAATTGGCCCAGCGTTTCGGATTTGAGGAACGGCGTGCGAATCACCGATCCGGCGATGGCAGCCGCAGCGGCCTTCACATCATCGATGCTGATCGGCAGGCCTTGCTGCGCAGTGAGGGAGGGGGCGGCGGCAAAAGCGGTCATCACCGGTGCATAGCGCCGCAGCCATCGCTGCGCCAGCCACAGGTGGCACTGCAACCGCTTGACCAGCAGCGCCGGGCATGAGCACGATCCCAGATTGCGTAGCGGAGTGATTTTGCATGTACAGCCATGGTGTGGCCGTTGAGCCGGCGGACATCGATCACATGGGCCATGTTAACAATGCCGTGTATCTGCGCTGGGTGCAGGATGCGGTAGTCGCTTACTGGCAAAATACTGCGCCGGCCGAAGCGGTGGCGGCGCATCTGTGGGTCGCGCTCAATCACAACATCAGCTACCGCGCGCCGGCATTTTTGAATGATGATGTGGTGGCCAGTGTCGTCGCCGAAAGCGTGCAAGGCGCGCGCGCATTTTTCACCACCATGTTCAAACGCGGCGAGCAGGTAATTGCCGAAGTGAAAAGCACCTGGTGCTGCATCGATGTCGCCACCCGCCGCCCAGCGCGGCTGGCCCGCGATGTCGTCTCGCTGTTTGTGCCGGCCCCCCAGATCGCCGGCTGATTGCACAGCCAGCGGCTGGGCGTTACAGCCGGCACATGAGCATGAACATCGCATTCCTGGGCCTCGGCGTGATGGGCGCGCCGATGGCGCGGCACCTCGCCGCCGCCGGTCACGGCCTCACGGTTTACAATCGCACGGCAGCAAAATCTGAGGCCTGGGTGGCGGCGTACGGCGGCGAGGCGGCAGCAACGCCCGCAGCAGCGGCGCACGGCGCGGATGTGGTAATCGCCTGTGTTGGCGCCGATGCCGATCTGGAAGCGGTCACGCTCGGGCCGGATGGCGCGTTTGCCGCGATGCGCCCCGGCGCGCTGTTCATCGATCACACCACGGTTTCGGCCGCGATCGCGCGCCGGCTGGCGGCCGAAGGCGATGCGCGCGGCTTGGCTGTGGCCGATGCGCCGGTGTCAGGCGGGCAGGCCGGGGCCGAAAATGGCAAATTGACCATCATGGTCGGCGGCAGCGACGCGGCCTTTGCAGCGGCGGAGCCGGTGATGACCGCCTATGCCCTGCGCATCGGCCATATGGGCCCGGCGGGCAGCGGCCAGCTTACCAAGATGGTCAACCAGCTGTGCATCGCCGGCATCTTGCAGGGCCTGTCCGAAGGGGTCGCGCTGGGCCTGAAGGCTGGGCTGGACATGGACGCGGTGGTGGATGTGATCTCCAAAGGCGCTGCCCACAGCTGGCAGATGGACAATCGCGCCCGCACGATGATCCGCGGCGAGTTTGATTTCGGCTTTGCCGTGGACTGGATGCGCAAGGATCTGGGGCTGGCGCTCGATGAAGCCCGCCGGTTGGGGGTGCCGCTGCCGATGGCGGCGCTGGTCGATCAATTTTACGCCGATGTGCAAGCCATGGGCGGCGCGCGGCAGGACACGTCGAGTTTGATCCGGCGGTTGATTCGGTAAGGCCATCGCGGCGGCCCCGTCACTGGCCCCGTCACCCGCCCTATTGGTTGGCTGCGCCTGCGGCGGGAGTGCCAGCAAGGCGTGGCAGGCTATTGGCGCGC
>NZ_JBBATR010000006.1:10479-16639 GCF_040398645.1 Sandarakinorhabdus sp. | reverse complement strand
GTTGGCTGCGCCTGCGGCGGGAGTGCCAGCAAGGCGTGGCAGGCTATTGGCGCGCGTGAGCAGGCGGCCGCGTGGGCGGTGCGGCGCAGGGCGATGCCGGCGAGGCTGAGGTCGACAGGCAAGGTGAGCCAGGTGCCGGTTTTGGCAGAGCCGACAGCGCACCGAGCTTGTAGATGTTGCCGTAGGTCTTGCTGAACAGATAAAGTTCGCCAGCATTGTCGGTTCCCAGCCGCAGATCGACGCGCTGGCGGCGCAGGGGATTGCCGTCGAGGCTGCGCAGGTTGGTATCGCGACCGTCTTTGCTGATGTGGATTTCGAGAAAGGGCGCCGGCTGGTTGAGCAGCGCGGCGCGCTTGTCGTAGTAGAGCAGCCGGCCCGAGACGAGTTCGGACACGACGACCTTGCCAACGAGTTCGGGGATGGCAGTGCCGGTGTAGGCAAAGACGCTGCTGATGCCGCCCAACGTGTATTCGCCGCTGCGCAGCAGTTCCTCGTGATCGAACTGGGCGACCGGGTCCAGGAAGCCGCCTGGCTTGGCGGGCGTATCATACACATCGGGATCGGCACTGGTGCCGCGGGCGAAGCTGCCTTCGCGCAGCGGCCAGCCATAATTGCTGCCGGCGACGCCGATATTGACCTCTTCAAGTTGGGATTGGCCCATATCGGCGATCAGCATTTGGCCGGTGGCGGCGTCCCAGCTGAAATGCTGAGGATTGCGCAGGCCCGCTGCCCAGATTTCGCCGAGCTTGGCAGGGTCACCGGCGAAGCCATTGTCGGCCGGGATCGTGTAGGCGGCGCCGCCCGCGCCCGGCGTGGGATCGATGCGCAGGATCTTGCCGAACGGGCTGGTGAAATCCTGGGCATTGCCGGACGGATCGCCGCCGCCGCCGCCATCTCCCAAGGATATGTAGAGCTTGCCATAATCGGCGCTGCCGGGCGCAGCGGTGGGATTGAACGCAATGTTGCCGGCGCCATGATCGCCGCGCGGCTGGGCAATGCGCAGCACTTCACGCTGCGCCGTCAGGCTGGCGGTGGCGGCGGCGGGATCGACCACGCGGAATTCGTGAATGACATTGTGGTGGTTGATACCCGGCCCCTTGCCGGCCAGCGTGGCGGTGCCGGCGGTGTCCGCGCTGGTATCGATGGTGTAGAAGATGCCATAGCCCGGCGTTCCGGGGTTGCCGGCGAAATTGGGGTGGAAGGCAAAGCTCATCAGGCCGGCCTGGCCGTTGGTGGCCCATGCGCGAAAGCTGGGCACGGCGATGCGGATATCGAACCACAGCCGCGGTGTGCCGCCGGCGGTGCTGGCAACGCTGATCGTGCCGCGCGTATCGACGATGAACAGGCGGCCGGAGGCATCGGGCACCGGTTTCAGGGCATGGATGTGGGTGCGGAAGCCATCGAACTGCGTGCCGGGGGCGGGCAGGGACTGGCCGAATGGGGTGAGGCGCAGCGTGATGCCGGGCGCGATCGGCGCCGGCACAGGATTGGTTACGACCGCGGCCCCTGCTGCAGCGGCGAGCAAGGGAGCCAGCAACAAAGCTGTCACGGCCGGGCGCAGCGCAATCATTCCAGCCCTTTCAACGACATCGACCGGCGCTAACCGAATCAGGGCAGCGCGGCAATGCTTGGCGGAGCTGCATGCAGCCGGCGACGGTTCGTCGCGGCCCGATCGGGCATGGTGCAGCCTGCACTTGTCGGCAACACCATGCTTGCTAAAATGCCGGCAATGGACGTCCGCTTCCGCCTTGCGAGCCTGCCCGATGATGCAGCGCTGCTGATCGATCTGAATGCCGAGTATCTGGATTTCGTGTTTTCCGGCGTCGCGGCACGCTTTGCAGTCACGCTGGCGGATATTTTTCCAGGCGGGGACATTCGTGCCTATCTGCCCGGCGTTTTGCCCAAGATACTTGGCCCTGGCCCGCCCGAAAGCCAGTTTTACATCATTGAACACCACGGTCAGCCGATCGGCATGGGCGGCATCCGGCGGCTGCGCAGCGGTGTGTGCGAGCTGAAGCGTGTGTACATCCGCGACGCCGCCAAGGGGCAGGGGCTGGGCCGCGCCCTGACCGAGCGGCTGCTGGCCGATGCGCGGGCCTTTGGCTATCACACCATGCTGCTGGACACAGCGCCTACCCTGGAAACGGCGATTGGCCTGTATCGGCGCTTGGGTTTTGCGGCGATCCCGGCCTATCCTGAAGTGGAAGTGCCAGCCATCATGCATCCACATTGGGTGTTCATGGCCAAAGAGATTTGATTTGTGAGGATGTTGACAATGAAGAAGATGTTGCTTGCCGCCTTGCTTGCCGCCTTGCTGCCCGCTACGGCGCCGGCGTTTGCCGACACGGTCTATACCAACGCCAACGGCTATACGCTGGGCAGCAAAGGCGAATTGCAGCGTTTTGCGGCGTTGGTGGTGGGCGATGATGGCAAGGTGAAATCCACTCTCAAAGCCGGTGCAACACTGCCTGCCGGCGCGACGGTGGATATGAACGGCGCGACGCTTTGGCCGGGCCTGATCGATGCCCACGGCCATGTCATGCGCCTTGGTGAGCTGAAATTGCTGGTCGATCTGCGCGACAGCGCCTCCATTCCCGAAGCGTTGGGCCGCATCAAGGCTGGCCTTCCTGCAACTGGCTGGGTCCTTGGCCTCGGCTGGAACCAGGAACGCTGGTTTGACGGCGGCAAGTTGATCGGGCGCTTCCCCACCGCTGCCGAGCTTGACAGCGTCACCGGTGAGCGACCGGCGTTTTTCTCGCGGGTCGATGGCCATGCCGGCTGGGCCAACAGCGCTGCGCTGAAGGCGGCGGGCATCACCAGGGCCACGCAGGCCCCTGCTGGCGGTGAGATCATCCGCGACGCCGACGGCAATCCCACCGGCGTGTTCGTGGACAAGGCGATGGCGCTGATCACCGGTGTCATCCCCCGCGACGACGAGAAGCGCCTGGATCTCGTGCTTGAAAAGTCGCTGGAAACCATGGCTGAAATCGGCATGACCGGCGCCCACGATGCCGGCATGGATAAGCGCACGTGGGACCGTTATGTCCGCTTTGCCAAGGCCGGCAAGATGACGGCCCGCATCTATGCGATGGCCGCCGGGCCGGACAACCGCAAGGCGATTGCGCCCAGCGGCCCGATTCCGTGGAGCTTTGATGATCGTCTGGCGATGCAATCGATGAAGCTGGTGTCCGATGGCGCGCTCGGCAGCCGCGGCGCCTATCTGATCGCGCCTTACAGCGACATGCCCGGCACGCGCGGGCTGGACATCACGCCGGCTGACCGCCTGAAAACCTATATCACCGATGCCTCGCGCGATGGCTTTCAGGTGAATGTCCATGCCATTGGTGATGCTGCCAATCGCTCGACAATGGACGGTTTTGCTGCCGTGCCCGCAGCCGAGCGCAGCAAATTGCGCCACCGCAACGAACATGCCCAGATTGTCGACATGGCCGATCTTGGCCGCTTTGCCAGCTTGCAGATCATCGCCTCCATGCAGCCAACGCATGCCACATCCGACAAGGGCATGGCCGAAGCGCGGCTGGGCGAAGCCCGGCTGGGCGGTGCCTATGCCTGGGCACAGATCAAGCAGAGCGGCGCGCAGCTGGCACTGGGCAGCGATTTCCCGGTCGAGCCGCCCGATCCGATGTTCGGCATCCATGCCGCCGTGACGCGGCAATCGCGCGATGGCCTGCCGACCGGTGGCTGGCGGCCTTGGGAAAAATTGAGCCGTGAAGATGCCTTTGCCGGCTTCACCCTATGGGCGGCCCGCGCCGGCCATGCCGAGGCCAAGGTGGGCACGCTGGAACCGGGCAAATGGGCCGATTTCATCACGCTGGAACGCGATCCGTTCACCGCGCCCGAAGGCGATTTGTGGAAGATCAAGGTGACGGCGACCTGGCTGGCGGGCAAACAAGTGTTCAAGCGCTGAGGCCAGCCCCCCGCTTGCCCGCCGGCCCCCGCCATGCCACCCTCGAAATTACATTTGGGGAGGGCACGCACCATGACTGATCAAGACATTTCCCGCCGCGCGCTGGTGGCCGGCGCGGCAGGCGCGGCGGCGCTGATGGCAGTTCCAGCAAGTGCCCAGCAAGCCGCCAGCCCCGATGATGCCATCGGCCTGGCGCAGCGCATCCGCAGCGGCGCGGCCAGCGCCCGCGATGAGGTGCTGGCCGCGCTCGATCGGGCCGACGCGGCGCAAGCCCAGCTGAATTTTGCGGTGTTGATCGATCGGCCGCGCAGCCTGGCCAGCCTGCCCAAGGAGGATCGCACCCCGGCCATTCCGACGTTCATCAAGGATCTGAACGATTACAAGGGCTGGCCCACAAAGAACGGCAGCCGCGCCTTTGCCGATGCGCCGCCGGCCACGACCAACGAAGCCTTTGTCGATGCCTTTGCCCAGATGAACACGCTGCCGATTGGCAAGACCGCAACACCGGAATTCGGCCTGATGTGCGTGACAGAGCCGCTGTCGCACGGCCCGACGCGCAACCCGTGGAATCCGGCATTTTCGCCCGGTGGGTCGTCGGGCGGCAGCGCAGCGGCGGTGGCAGCCGGTGTGGTGGCGATTGCCCATGCCAATGATGGCGGCGGATCGATTCGCATTCCCGCCGCGCTGTGCGGCCTGTTCGGCTTCAAGCCCAGCCGCGGGCGGCTGGCCGGCCAGAAAAACGCCGATGATCCCGCCGAAATCGCAGTCGATCATGTGCTCACCCGCAGTGTGCGCGATGCCGCGCTCAGCATGGCAGCGCTGCAAATCCAGGGCGCCGACGGCTTGGGCGCGCCGGTGCCAAGGCTGAGCGGCCCGGCCGGCGCGCGCCTGCGCATCGCTGTGATCACCGCCGGCCCGGAAAATGCCCAGCCCGATGCCGAAGTACTGGCCGGTATCACCCGCACCCGCCGCCTTCTGGAATCGATAGGGCACACGGTGGTGGATGCGCCGTGGCCGTTCGCGCCAATCGATTTTTCGCGCGATTTCGTGGCGCTGTGGTCGCTGGGTGCTGCCAGCGCAGCGGCCGCCGTGCAAAAGGCCTTCGGCGCTGACGGCGTTGCCAAACTCGAACCGCTCACCCGCCACCTCGCCGGCAACGGCGCCGCGCTGGCCCAGGCCGATGTGCAGGCGTTGATGGGGCGGCTGGCCGCCTATCGCGATGCCTACAACGCCAGCTTCCGGGATCATGATCTGCTGCTCACGCCGGTGCTGAGCCGCCATGCGGTGCCGATCGGCTTTTTGTCGCCCACGCGCCCGCCGGCCGCGCTGATGGCCGACATGATGCAACTGGTGGCCTACACGCCGGTGCAAAATCTCGCCGGTGCCGCCGCAATGAGCGTGCCGATCATGCAGGCCACCAACGGGCTGCCGCTGGGTATGCATTTTGCCGGGCGGCGCGGCGACGATGCCCGCCTGCTCGATCTGGCCTTCCAATTGGAGGCAGCCGCCCCCTGGGCACAGCGCCTGCCACCAATCTGGTTCGGAAACCGCCGCAGCTGATGCCATGATGGACCACGCCGCCCGCGCACCTGCAACCCCGGCCATGTTTAGACGTTACCGGGATGATGCATGGGTATTTCCGTTTGCCGTCACGGCTCCTGCTCGGCGTGTTCGGCACGCTGGGCAACATCGTCTGGCTGTGGAGCCTTGCCCCCCCACCGCTGTAACCCGTTAGCGCGTGTGCAATCTTTACGCCCTCACCAAAGGCCAGCAGGCGCTGCGCGATCTGGCGCGGGCGCTGGAACTGGGCCCCGAAAGCGACCGGCTCGGCAATCTGCCGGCGCTGCCCGGCATCTACCCCGACGGCGAAGCCCCGATCGTCCGCATGGGCAAAACTGATGCGGACACCGGGGGAAGAGTCACGGCCCCTGTGCTGCAATACGCCCGCTGGGGCATGCCCAGCCCGGCCTTCGCGCTGGTGGGCAAGACGGTCGGAGTCAAGAAGCTGGATAGGGGCATCACCAACATCCGCAACACCGCCTCCCCCCACTGGCGCCGCTGGCTGTCACCGGCGCACCGCTGCCTGGTGCCGTTCACCGCCTTTGCCGAGCATGTGAAGGGCGATGCCGGCTTTGCGCCGATGTGGTTCGCGCTTGCCGCCGAAGACCCGCTGGCCTGCTTCGCCGGCCTCACCACCAGGTGGACCGGGGTGCGCAAAAAGGCCGAAGGCGA
>NZ_JBBATR010000006.1:0-10379 GCF_040398645.1 Sandarakinorhabdus sp. | reverse complement strand
CACGATGACAGGCTTTGGCGATGTAGGACAGCGGTGCCTGCGGCCAGGCGCCGTGAATGGCGGGCCTGCCTACCGCGGCTGCGCATTGCGTTTGCGGATAATCGAAAAGCGCAGGCTTGACGCGACCACAGCGTCGATGAGCGGCCAGAGATTGTCCACGAGGTGCAGCGCGGTGCCTTGCGCGGTCAACGCCAGGGCGGGGTTTGCGATCGGGTGGCGGGCAACTGGGGTCACGCTTGTGCGCGAGATCCAATAGATTACGGTGACAGTGCACGTTATGCCGTCCGCCACGATGCCTTACCCGGCGTATTTCACCGAGCAGCCATAGGGCCGGGTGATCGCCGGGGATGGCGCTTTGCCGGCCAGCACGGCGGTGATCGCATTCTTCGCCCAGGGCGTGGCCGTCTTGGCATCGGCTTCGATGGCAGTTGGCTTGTCGTCGATCGCACCCTGATAGGCCAGCACCCCGTCTGGGCGGATGACGAACATATGCGGCGTCGTCTTGGCGTCGTATAGCCTGCCGACCGTGCCAACGGCATCAAGCAGGTAATGCGCCGGCGCTGCCTTGCCGCTGGCGATTTCCGCCTGTGCGCCGGGGCCATCGACATGGCCTTGCTTGCCGGGTGCGCCGCTGTTGATCGACAGCCAGACGACGCCGAGCCGCGCAGCTTCGCGCTGGCGCTGCTGCATGGTGCCACTGTCATAATGGGCGCGCACGAACGGGCAGCCGCTGTTGGTCCATTCCAGCACCACGGTCTTGCCGCGCAAATCAGACAGTCGCACGAGCGTGCCATCGGCGGCGCGGGCTGCAAAATCCGGCGCGGCAATGCCGTTGATCGGGGCGGCCAGCGCTGAAGCAGACATAAATGGGGCCATCAGCAGGGCAGCAGTCACGGCTTTGATCATGGTGCAGGCCCCCGTTCAGCCGGCCAGGCTGGTCAGTTCATCAACGGTCAGAATTTGCGGCAATTCGCGTTCGCCGCCCTTGGCATCATAAAACACATAGACCGGCACGCCGGCGCGCTTGTGCTCGGCCAGCCACTGCGAAATCGCCGGGTCGCTGCGTGTCCAATCGCCTTCCATGACGGTGATGCCTTTGGTCTTGAAGCTGGCAGCAACATCGCTGGACGCCATGGCGCCCTTTTCGTTGACCTTGCAGGTCAGGCACCAATCGGCGGTCATGTACAGGAACACCGGCTTGCCGGCGCTGCGCAGATCGGCCAGCGCGGCCGGCGTGTATTTCACCGCACCCAGTTCGCTGGCGGCAACAGCAGCGCCCGCTGCGCTGGCCGGCGGGGTGCCTGTGTCCACCAGCAATGTGGCGGCAACCACCGTGGCCAGGCTTAGCGCGGATGGCAGCAGCAACGATTTGCCGCCGTGCTGCTGCGCGCCCAGCCACCACAGGAACAGCCCGAGCAGCAGCGCGCCGGCAAGGCCCATCGCCATGCCATTGACGCCGGACTGCTGGCCCAGCACCCACGCCAGCGCCAGTGCCGTAAGGAACATCGGCACGGACAGGATCGCGCGCAGCCGCACCATCCACGCCCCCGGCTTGGGCAGGCGGCGGCGCAGCGCCGGCACGAAGCCGATCAGCAGGAAGGGCAGCGCCAGCCCAAAGCCGAGCCCGGCAAAGATGCTGAGCGCCTGCACGGTCGGCAGCACCAGCGCCGCGCCCAGCGCGCCGGCCATGAACGGCCCGGTGCACGGCGTCGCGACGAAGGCCGCCAGCGCGCCGGTAAAGAAACTGCCGCGCACGCCGCCCGATCGCGCCTGATCCTGGCCAAGATTGCCGGTGGTCAGCGTCACTTCGAACAGGCCAGCCAGGTTGAGCGCGATGGCGGTGACCAGCAGCAGCAGGAAGCTGATCACCCGCGGGTCCTGCAACTGGAATGCCCAGCCGACCTGCGATCCGGCGGCGCGCAGGGCCAGCACCATGCCGCCCAGCGCCGTGACCACAATCACCACGCCAGCCGTATAGGCCAGCGCTTCGGCACGCGCCTTGCCAGCATCGACGTTGCCCTTGGCCAGCGCCAGCGCCTTGAGTGACAGGATCGGAAACACACAGGGCATGATGTTGAGGATGAGGCCGCCAAGCACAGCACCGAGCAGCACCAGCGCAAGGCCGGGTTCGCCGCCGCCGCCGGCATCCGTGCCGCCACCAATGGCGAGTGCTGCGCCGGGGCCGGGCACAGCGCCGGGCTTGGCCGAAATGGCAAAACCCATGGCCGGCTGGCCGGCCATTTCCACCCGCAGCACGCCGGCAATCTCGCCGCTGGGGCCGGGATCGGCGGCATCGGTTTCGATGCGCAGGGCGTCGCCAGCGACGGTGATGGCTTGCGGGGTGACATGGTTGATCACCAGATCGCCAGCCGGAAAAAACCAGGCGCGCCGAACCTTGTCGAGCCCGGCCATCGGCACCGAAAAGACCAGCCGCTTGCCCTGCTGCGCCCAGCTTGCGGTTGCTGCCAGCGGTTTGGGCAGTGCTTCGCGGGCGGCGCTGATGCGCGGGCCCATTACCGCATCGGCAGCGCCATTGCCGATGACCAGCGGCAGCGTGAGTGTCGCGGCTTCGGGCACGCATTGTTCGTTGCTGCACACCAGCCAATCCACCTGCACCGACACAGGAAACGCACTGCCCGGTGCCAGCCCGGCCGGCGGCGTGACCGAGGTGACCAGCACATTGGTGGTTTCATAAACATGGTTCATCAGGCCGGACACCACCAGCGTGCCGGGCACCGGATATTGCAGATCGGCAGGGGCGGCGGTGCCGGCGGGCAAGGTCCACGCGGCGCGGGTGGGCGCGCCGGCGTCGCCAGGGTTGAGCCAATAGGTGTGCCAGCCGGCCCTTGGGCTGAGTGCGATGCCGATGGTGAGCGGCTTGCCCGGCGCCGGCGCTGCGCTGGCGGCGATCAATTCCACCTTGGTGTGCGGCTGGTCACTGACCGATTGCGCCTGGGCGGGCATCGCCAGGATGGCGGCAAACAACAGCGTGAGGATGCGAATCATGACTGGCTCATGCCAGCCCGGTGGTGCAATGGAAAGGCCAGCGCCGCCGCAGGCGCTGGCCTTTCCATCCGATGATCAGGCGATCCCTTGCCGGCGCAGGCGAAGACTGGAACCTACCAGGCCGAACCCGGCGATCAACATGGCCCAGCTTGCCGGTTCCGGGATCGGGTCGCCGCCGCCCGGAATGCTGAGAAACTTGATCTGAAGATTGGCCGTCGAGTTCACCGGCGCTGTGTTGGTCCAGCCAAGCAACAGACGGCCCGTCAACGAGAAGTTGCCCGAGACATTGTCCCACAGGAAAATCTCACGATTGGTGAAGGGGTTCCCGGTGATATTGTCCGACTGATAGAGGCTGGTTGGGCTGCTGTTGATGGTCGAGTTCAGCAGGCTGCCGTTGAAGCGCAATTCCGTCAGCCGCCACGCGCTGCTGCCGCCCGATGCCATGCGCAGCTGGAAGGCGTTGACATCGGCAAAGCCGCTGCTGCTGGTTGACCAGCTATGATCCCACTGCGCCGTGCTGCTGCCATCGCCGATGCGCAACGTCATTATGTTGTTGCTGCGGGTGATCGAGAACATCACTGGCGGCGGCGGCGCGTTCACAACATCGAGACCATTGCTCTGCATGAAATTTGTCCAGGGCACGTTGATCTGGTCGGTGGTGCTGACCGTGCTGGTGTTGGCATTCACGGATGCAAAATTGGTCAGGGAACTGGCCACGCCGCTGCCGCCCGCACTGATCGGCAGGCCGGACGCTTCGGTGGGCACATGAAAACCATAGGTGCGGTTGCTGGACCCCTGAACGGCACCGCCGCTGCGGAATTCCACGACCGCGCGTTCCAACGGCGTCACGGCGTTGTTCGATGCGCCTGATGGTTCCAGATTATATCTGTTGGCGACAAAGCCGGCTTGGTTGCCAGCTGCCATCGGATCGGTGTCGAAATTTCCAAACAGATTGTCGGACGTGAAACTGGCAAAATTGCCCGTGCCAGGCGTGTCGTTGCGCAGGGCCGATGGCTGAGTGACGGCACCGGCGACATTTGCAGATAGGAGCGCGGCTGCCCAAAACATCTTCTTGATCATGATTGTGTACCCCCAACCAATGGGTGAAATTTGGTTGAGATTTCTTTACTATATGTCCAATATGGAGGTCAACCTGCTGACTTTCCATAAGCTTAAGGAAACGTTATTAATTAACGATGATTATGGAATTTTTACTTTGGTCAGCAACACTGACGCAGTTTCCGTTGAACAATTTTTTTTGCAGACAACGCAAAAAAACGCCGGGCGGCAATGCCACCCGGCGTTTTGAGGTCCGTTGTTGCGACGCCCGGTGCCGCGCGGCGCGAATCAGCGCTTGCTGAACTGGAAGCTGCGGCGGGCCTTGGCGCGGCCGTATTTCTTGCGCTCGACGACGCGCGGATCGCGGGTCAGGAACCCGGCCTGCTTCACCGGCGTGCGCAGAATCGGCTCATATTTGGTGAGTGCTTGCGCGATGCCGTGCTTGACGGCGCCGGCCTGGCCGGACAGGCCGCCACCAACGACGGTGGCAATCACATCATATTGGTCGCGGCGCTCAGCGACATCGAACGGCTGGTTGATGACCAGGCGCAGCGACGGACGTGCGAAATACACGGTCTGGTCGCGGCCGTTGATGATGATCTTGCCGGAACCCGGCTTGAGCCACACGCGGGCGATGGCGTTCTTGCGCTTGCCGGTGGCATAGGCCCGGCCATAGGCATCGATTTCCTGCTCACGCAGCGGGGCCGGCGGGCCGCCGCCGCCAGTGTGGGCGGTGTTGACCGGTGCGTCGGCGTCAAGGCCGCCGAGATCGGCAAAAGACTGGCGATTGTCGTTCATGTGATATTCCTCAGCCTGCGATCGTGCTGTTTTTGCGGTTCATGGCTTTGACATCCAGCACTTCGGGCTGCTGTGCCACATGCGGGTGTTCGGTGCCGGCAAAGACGCGCAGATTGTGCATCTGCTGGCGGCCAAGCGGACCACGCGGAACCATGCGTTCCACGGCCTTGATCAGCACACGCTCAGGGAAACGGCCCTCCAGCACCTTTGCGGGGGTGGTTTCCTTGATGCCGCCGGGGTGGCCGGTGTGGCGATAATAAATCTTGTCGGTGGTCTTGTTGCCCGTGAAGCGCACCTTTTCGGCGTTGATCACGATGACATTGTCCCCGCAATCGACATGCGGCGTGTAATTGGTCTTGTGCTTGCCGCGCAGGCGATTGGCGATGATCGAGGCAAGGCGGCCGACGACGAGGCCTTCGGCATCAATCAGCAGCCATTTTTTTTCGACTTCGGCAGGCTTGGCCGAGTTCGTGGTCCGGGTGAGCATGGCAGATATTCCAATGTTGCAAATGCGAAACGGCCAGGGCGGCAAAGCCCCGGCGCTGGATGCGGCTATTGTGCAACAATCGGTGCAGATCAAGGAAAAAGCGACGTTTTTCCGGTGTGGTATTTTAATACCGCATGCAAATGGGCTGACTCCATCAGCTGTCTGACCCGGTCCTGAAGCGGCGCAACCCCGTCGGGCGCGGCAAGAAAGGCACCGATTTCAAGCAACTGCGGGTCGCGCCCTTCGTCGCCAAACACGATTGCCGCCACCTCGGCTGCGGTCAACGGCAATGCCAGCATCCAGCCGATGCGCCCGGGTGGATGCAAAGATGGAAACGGCCGCGCCCAGACGATTCGCTGCTCCGGGATGTTCAGGCCAAATTCTTCATGCAGCTCGCGCAGCGCGCACTGTACCGGACTTTCGCTGCCTTCACGGCCGCCGCCGGGCAGATCGACCAAGCCGGGCCACGGGATGCCCGGCTTGTCGTCACGGCGATACACAAGGATCTGGCCATCGATCAGTGCGGCCAGCTTGGCACCGGCAAAATCCGCGCCGTCCCAAGCTGTGATCAGGGCTGCACCGCATGGGCCTGCAGATGGCCGAGCAATGTCACCTCGAGGGTGCGCTCGTGGCAGGCATCCAGCACCACCTCGGGTGCAAAGCCCGCCACCCGCGCCTCTTCCCAGCGGCCGGCGCACAGGCACCAGCGATTGCCGGGCACCAGGCCGGGAAAGCCATATTCAGGCCGCGGCGTGGACAGATCATTGCCGGCCTGCTGGCTGAAGGCCAGAAATTCCTCGGTCACTATGGCGCACACCGTGTGCATGCCGCGATCCTGCGCATCGGTGTTGCAGCAGCCATCGCGCTGCCAGCCGGTCATCGGTTGGGCCGAGCATTGCGCCAGCGGGCCGCCCATCACGTTCCTTGCCATTATGCCCGCTCCCCAATCCGGCCCCGGGTTGACCAGTGCGCCGCCCACACTGTCGCGGCCACCAGCAGCGCCGCACCGGCCTGATGGGACACGCCAAGCCAGACTGGCACGTGGTTGAGGATCACGGCAACGCCCAAAGCAAACTGGGCCACCACAACGCCAGCCAAACTCAACGCGCGGACACCGGCGCCAGCCCGCCACAACATACCGGACACCAGTACGACACCAACGGCAGCAACCCAGGCCATACTGCGGTGAATAAACTGCACGCTCACCGGATCAGTGACCATGTCGATGGCACTGGTCAGGATGCCGGGGGGCACGATCGCGCCAAACATCAGCGGCCAGGTGTCACTGGCATGGCCGGCCCGCAAACCGGCAGTGAACGCGCCCCAGACGATCTGAAGGCTGAGCAAAGCGGTGAGCGGCAGCACCCAAGCACGCGGGCGATCATGGCGGGGCACATCGCCGTCGATCAGGTCAAGCGCGGTCCAGATACAGCCAGCCATGATGATGAAGGCATTGGACAAATGCACGGCCAGACGTTCGGGAGCGACCTCGGTACGGTCAACCAGCCCGGATGCCACCATCCACCAGCCAATGGCGCCCTGCAGGCCGCCAAGCGCAAACAATGTCAACAGGCGGGGCCTGTAACCGGCTGGAATCTCACGCCGAATCCAGAACCACACCAACGGCAGCGCAAAGGCCAGGCCGATCACCCGGCCGAGCAGGCGGTGCACATATTCCCAGAAAAATATGCCCTTGAACGCCGCCAGACTCATGCCCTGGTTCATCAATTGATATTGGCTGGACTGCTGATAGAGGGCAAATTGGGCGAGCCATTCCGCCTCCGACAGCGGCGGGAGCGTGCCTGACACCACATCCCAGCGGGTGATCGACAGGCCGGATTCGGTCAGCCGGGTGATGCCGCCCACCACGACCATCGCAAACACCAACGCCGCCACACCAAACAACCAGCCAGCAACGGCGCGCGGCCGTGCATCAGCGCGGGAGGATGAAAATGCAGGTGCAATAGAAGCCATGAACGAGGCCCTAAACCCAAAGCGCCGGCCGCGAAAGCCAGTGCGACGGTGCGTCAGCCGCATGTCGGATCTGGCGCGACTGCCCGAAACGATGCTTGCCTATGCCAATGTAACATTGTAACACGTTCCAATGCCTCGACCAGCCACCAGCCTGCTTGATCGTCTTGCCATTGGCCTGTCTGGCCTGTGCCTGCTGCATTGCATGGCGGGTTTTGTGCTGCTCGCGGTGTTTGCCATGACTGGCGATTGGCTTGACCACCGCGTGCACATGATCGGGCTGGCGCTGGCGATGCCGCTGGCAGCGGTGGCCTTGTGGCGTGGCTGGCGCCAGCATGGCCGCAGCGAAATCGGGCTGATCGGCCTGTGCGGCTTGATCGTCATGACGGTTTCGCTGGCAGTTGAACATGGCCATGCTGCTGAAATGCTGGTGTCGATGGCCGGTGTCGGCTTGTTGGCGTGGGCGCACTGGCGCAATTTGCAGGCACTGCGCGGCAGTTGATCGCCGGAGGCCGCAGCGCGGCATCACTGTGCTTGCGTTTGCGATGTTGACTGCCGATATTGCAGGAATGTCTGCGGCACACACTCATGGTCAGCATGATTCCCGCGCCGATCTGGCCGCGGCGGCACAATCGCGGCTGGTGCAAGCGGGTGAACGCTGGACGGCGCTGCGCGCCACCGTGTTTCGGGCGCTGGCCGGTTTTGATCGTCCGGTGTCGGCTTATGATGTGACTGATGCGGTTTCGGTGGCGGCTGGCCGCCGCATTGCCGCCAACAGTGTTTACCGCATCCTCGATCTGTTTGTGGCCAACAATGTTGCCGCCCGCATTGAAAGTGCCAATGCGTTCATCGCCAATGTGCACCCCGATTGTCCGCACGACTGTATTTTTCTGGTGTGTGACGATTGCGGCCGCGCCACCCATATTGATGATGATCGTATCGCCGCCGATGTGCGCGGCGCTGCCTCTGCGGCGGGGTTTCGCGCTGTGCGGCCGGTGATCGAAGTGCGCGGCGTTTGTGCTGCCTGCGCCTGATTGGCATCATGACAGCGCAGTTACACTCCACCCGTGACAGGCGAACAGCAAGCCGCTAACGTCTGGTGATTAATTTCTTGTCAGGCGAGCCGTAACCATGATGCTTGAAACCCCGTTGCTCGATACGGTCAATCTGCCGGCTGATTTGCGCCGGCTGGAAACGGGCCAATTGCGGCAGCTGGCCGATGAACTTCGCCAGGAGATGATTCACGCCGTGTCTGTCACCGGCGGCCATCTCGGCGCCGGGCTGGGTGTGGTCGAGCTGACCGTGGCGCTGCATTATGTGTTTAATACGCCGCAGGACAAATTGGTGTGGGATGTCGGCCACCAGGCCTATCCGCACAAGATTCTCACCGGCCGGCGGGACCGTATTCGCACACTGCGCCAGCCTGGCGGGTTGTCCGGTTTCACCAAGCGCACCGAAAGCGAATATGATCCGTTCGGCGCGGCGCACAGCAGCACGTCGATCTCGGCGGCGCTGGGATTTGCAATTGCCAACAAGCTGCAGGACAAGCCCGGCAAGGGCATTGCGGTGATCGGCGACGGTTCGATGTCGGCCGGGATGGCCTATGAAGCCATGAACAATGCCCGCCAGGCGGGCAACCGGCTCGTGGTCATCCTCAACGACAACGACATGTCGATCGCGCCGCCGGTCGGCGCGCTGTCGTCTTATCTGTCGCGGCTGCTTTCCAGCCGCAAGTTTCTGGAATTGCGCGAATATCTTAAGCAAATTTCCGGCCGTGTGCTGCCGCCGCCATTGCAGAAGGCTGCGGCGCGCGTTGATGAATATGCGCGCGGCTTTGCCCAGGGCGGCGGCACCCTGTTCGAAGAACTGGGCTTTTATTATGTCGGCCCGATCGACGGCCACAATCTCGATCATCTGCTGCCGGTGCTCGAAAATGTCCGTGATGCCGGCGAAGGCCCGATGCTGATCCATGTCGTCACGCAAAAGGGCAAGGGCTATGCCCCCGCCGAAGCGTCGGCTGACAAATATCATGGCGTTGTGAAATTCGATGTCGTGTCCGGCACCCAGCACAAGGCAGCGCCCAAGGCGCCGGCCTATCAGAATGTGTTTGGCGACATGCTGATCGCCGAGGCGCAGCGCGATCCCACCATCGTGGCCATCACCGCTGCCATGCCGTCTGGCACCGGCGTTGACCGGTTCAACAAGGCATTTCCGGCCCGCACCTTTGATGTTGGCATCGCCGAACAACATGCGGTCACGTTTGCGGCTGGGCTGGCCGCGCAGGGCATGCGGCCGTTCTGCGCGATTTATTCCACCTTCCTGCAGCGCGCCTATGATCAGGTGGTGCATGATGTGGCGTTGCAAAATCTTCCCGTGCGCTTTGCGATCGATCGGGCCGGGCTGGTCGGCGCCGATGGGGCCACCCATGCTGGTTCGTTCGACATCGCCTATCTGACCACTCTGCCCAACATGGTGGTGATGGCGGCCAGCGATGAAGCCGAACTGGCCGATATGGTCCATACGGCGGCTCTGCATGACGATGGCCCCATCGCGCTGCGCTATCCGCGCGGCGAAGGCACTGGCGTCGCCATTCCCGAAACGCGCACCCGGCTGGAGATCGGCAAGGGCCGCATCGTGCGCACCGGCCACAAGATTGCCATTCTGTCGCTGGGCACCCGGCTTGCGGAGGCATTAAAGGCTGCCGACGATCTGGATGCGCGCGGGCTGCCGGCCACCGTGGCCGACATGCGCTTTGCCAAGCCGCTGGACATGGCGCTGATCCGCAAGCTGGCCGCAACCCATGATGTGCTGATCACCATCGAAGAAGGCGCCATCGGCGGCTTTGGCAGCCATGTCCTCACGCTCGCCAGCGACGAAGGCCTTATCGATGCCGGCCTGAAAGTGCGCACGCTGCGTCTGCCGGATCTGTTTCAGGATCACGACAATCCCGCCAAGCAATATGCCGATGCCGGGCTGGATGCCGCCGCCATTGTCAAAACGGTGCTGGAGGCGCTGCGTCACAACAATGTAGCGGCAGACGGGGCAGTGCGGGCCTGAA
>NZ_JBBATR010000005.1:35831-78911 GCF_040398645.1 Sandarakinorhabdus sp. | reverse complement strand
CAGGAGCCGACGTTGGCGCGGATGCTGGGGGGTCCGTCCTGAAATGTCGATGTTTGAGCCGATCGTTATGCCGCACCGCACGCGCAGACCGCAGTCGCGCCCGGCCCGCAGACTTGAGCCGCGCGCCGCCTTCGGATTTTTCCGGACCAATCTTGCCGGCGCAGTCGTCAGCCTGTCGCAGCCGACTCTGGCATCGTCCAAGATCAGCGGTGGCGATTGCGCCGCAGTGTGTCGGAAAGGGCGCTCGCCAAATCGCGTGAGGTAGCTTTGTCCAACCTCGCCGAGGTGGGTGAAGCCTTCTTCAAGCGCGGTGGCCGCAATGGTGACGCAGGTGCCGGCTTCGATACGTCGGCGAACACGCTCCAGGCGGATATGGCGCAAATGGGCGGTGATCGAGGTTCCGAGTTCTCGGGCGAACAGCGCCTGTGCCGAGCGCAGGCTGATATTCGCATGGTGCGCCACATCGACAAGGTCGATCCTGCCGCGGCTGTGGCCTTCCAGAAAATCCAGGCAGCGGCGCAGAGCGGCCGAAGGCGCGCGCTCCGCGTCCGGCCTCACGTTGCAGGCGATGACCCGCGCGAGATGGTAGCCGAGCAGATCGCCGAGGGCGGCGGCAGCGGCCGGCACCGCGAGCAGTGCGTCTCCGTCCTGCTCGAGTTCGGCGAAAGCCTGGCGAAGTGCACGTGTCGCCTATAGCGCGGAGAAACCTGTCGATTGCCAGTGGCGGCTGGCAAAATCCAGCGGGGCGTCATAGCAATGCATTGATCGGAGCAGGCTGGTCATCCTGTCGACTGGCACCGCAAGTGACATGCCGGCATAGCCGTCGCTGAAGCTGCCGCTCGCCTCGGGAGGCAGGAAGCTGAGCCCAGACTGCTTATTGATCTGCGACTGGCGCTCGCCGCAGGCCGCCGTCGCCTCTCCTTTGACGACGACGACTGCGCGAATGGCCGTGTCAACCCGGTTGAGGTTGGATTCAAAGGCCGTGGTCGCCTGCCGACTGATAACGACGCCGCCCAGCATCACGGTAGTTGAACGATAGCAGAAGTCGGCGCGGCCCTTCGGCTGGATCCATTCGCAAGACGGGTGCATGCGCCGGATCAACGCGACCGCTTGATCAGGATCGTTCGTGCTGCTCGTGCGCAGCGCAAGAGGGGCCCGCTGGCGATTCAGATGCATTGCATGCTCCACCTAACTATACCGTGAGGTACTTTGTGTAGGCGAGCCAAGTCAAGTTTGGATCTTGGCAATGCATCTTTGCACCTCCGGCGCCATGCCGGCGGCACTCATCCTTTGCGGTCTTCAGCCGCTCGCAGACGCATCAGGCGATCCCTGTCGAGAAGTTCTATGCTGCCATAGCCCAGGCTGAGGATTCCTTTGTCTTCGAAGTCCCGCATGGCGCGGCTGACAGTGTGGCGCGACACGCCGGCGAGAAAGGCAAGTTCGGCTTGGGTGACTGGGATGTGCGTGCGGCCCGCCGCAAGGCGGAGGAGCGCGGCTGCGCAGCGCCGCTCCGCGCTTGGCAACAGACTGTCGAAAAGCGCCAACATCAGCCGGGCAAGCAATGCGCGTGCCGAATGAACGAGAACCATGTGCAGTTCGGGATCACTGCCGCGCAGCCGGTCGAGTTGCGCAGGACCAATGGTTGCCACGATCACCGACTTTCGGGCCGTGACGGTTGCTAAGGCACTGTTCACGCCAGACGCGAGCGGCATCAATCCTTCGCTGGTCGGAAGCAATGTGGGAATATTTGCGGTGGCAACCCAGGCTGGCCCGGCAATGATGACTATGGGACCGCAATCCGCGGCCCCGGCACCGCTCGTCAAGCTGACAGACCCGGCAAGGAGCGCGATCAGAGGCGGCGATTGGTCGCCAGCCAGGGTGATGATTGCGCCGGGCGGCACCGGGCGCGGGCACAGTTGCGCGCCGAGCCGGGCTTCGAGAGAGAGCGGCAGAACTCCCGCAAAGCGGTCGGCTACCGCGGGAGCGCGGGCCAGGACTGCTGCGGCAGACGAAGCGATGAATTTGTAATTGCTCATGCCCCCGGCTTGTGTACGGAACTGTGGGTCCACGCTATCGAGTGTGCGCAAACCTGTCGGTTGCGCGCCGGAAAATCAGTGGGCGGGAGCCGCCTGCGTGCTGCTGCTCATCTGCGCGACCTTTGCAGCGGGTTTTGGCGGCAGGACGCCAGCGCCGCCACCGAAGCGCCCGCCAGCAGGATCATTTTCCACATAGACATAGTCTCCAAATGGCCCGCAGCCCCTGTGAGCGCGGCGCGGCCTTGCGTGCCGGCTATGCTTCGGCCGGACAATGATCATTATGTGGAAATGACTGTGCTCCATGATTTGCATGTTATTGGATTGCCAAGCAAGTACGCTGGATAGGTCCGCAACCAGCACGCGGCGGCCGGCTGGTGTCAGCCGACAGCAACGACCGGCTTGACCTGCGCCAGCATGGTGAGCAGTTCCTGATAGAGCAGCGGCGCATGGACCGGGGCGAGGGTGAGGGTGCGGATCACAACCACCCCGCCAACCACCCGTTGGACCATCCCTTTATCGATCAGCCGGTTGGTCTTGCGCCGGACGGTTTCGTTGTTCATGCCCAGCCGGATGGCAATTTCCGTCACGGATATCGGGCGCAGCGCTACGGCCAGCAATTCGCGATCGATCCAGCCATCGGCGTGTGACAGCCCGGGATCGGCCGCCACCGAGCGGCTGTTTTCGACATAGATGGTCAGAAAGATGGCGGCGCTGTCGCGGTCTGCCCCGAACAGGCTGGTGCTGGGCAGCATCACGCGCGCAATATAGTTGGCGACAAGCAGGGTGACCAGCGTATCGGCCGCGGCAAGCCGGGTGAAATCGAGATCGAGGGCGTTGCGCAGCTCAGCAACGGCGGCGACGTCATAGCCATTGTCGATAACGCGCTCTTGCAACTGGGTGGCAAGCAGCGCCAGCTGCGCCGGCACGCCGCCCGGCGTCGCGATGAAGGCTGGAGCGCCGGCCAGATCCACGATGACGCCGTGACGATCGCCGAAGCATTGACCGGCCTCGCGCATCGCCGTGACATTCCGGCGTACTGTTGTGTAATCGATGCCAAGCCGAACGGCGATCGCGGCGACCGACACCGGGCGGCAATCAACCGGTGTCACAGGGGCGGTGTTGAAACGCACAGCGAGCATTGCATCACCCAGCAAATGCTGGGTGTTCGCCACCATGGCGCAATGGTAGATTTCAACCATGAGCGTATCGCCGCCGAAAAAGCGGAACCAGCCGCTGACGATATCGAGCAACCAGGCATCTATAGTGCGGCCGATGCTGCGCAGCGGCGGCCCCGGATCAGGCGCGGGCACGACCGGGCCAGCCAAGGCTAGTCGCATCACCGGACGTGCTTGCCAGAGCCGCAGATGCGCCTGTCAGCAGGATCATTTGCCACAAAATCGACCTCTTGAGCGCAGGACGGTTCACCCTACCGGAGATCATACGAGTGTCATGTTGTTCTGGCTTGATCCATGGCCCTGGCCGCCTTGCAGGGGCCAAAGATGTCCATTTTGAGCATGTAACCCGACTGTGGGCGCGTCCGTGGCGGCCCGGAAATGCAAAACCGGCGGCTCCTGCCCAAGACGCCGCCGGCCGTGTCATACGGCCAGGCGGTGCGCAATTGCGCCGGCGCAGCATGGCACCGATACCGCCAAAGCCGGCCATCAGCATCGCCCAGCTCGATGGCTCGGGACGTAGTGTGGGTTCTGGTGGCAGCGCAGCTGACCGGGTCGCTGTCCGAACTTCAACGACCGGTCCTGTCAAAAGCAGACGCTGATGCAGCCGATAACGAACGGCGACAGTTGGGTCGAGGCTGTGTAAAAACGCCCGGATGGATTGGGGCAGCCAGTTCTCGGCAGTGACGGAAGAGCTGGTAATGATGTGATTGTCAGGTCCGGATCGCCACAAGCAGCGCCGGGAGGCCCATCATTTGGATCATCCGCTTCATGTTGTAGGCGAGAACGCTGAGGCTCATCTCGGTTCTCACGTTTTTCAGTGTTCTGGTGAGGAAGTGCGTACTGCCCATCCATGATTTGAGCGTGCCGAAGACATGTTCGACAGTTCGGCGGCGGATGTACGCCTGTGAAGATTAGATACTTGGATGTCTGCTTTCGGTACCTGCACGCCCGAAAACTGCAAGCGCGCTTACGGCCCAAAACCCGACATTCCGCTCGACATGTGCCGACAACGAAGCATTGCTGTGTCGGCAGGCTGCAATCGGCAGAAGCGCTAGCCCTGAGCATCACCACCCTCGGGGCTTTGGCCAGTGGGAGCAGCATACCGCTACTCCGCACGAGGAGCCAGCAATGACCACAACGCAAAAGACCACACGCCGGGTCTTGACCATCCGCAAGTCCGTGGCGGAACGCGATGCACCAAAGACCCCGGCCGCCCTGGTTACGCCAGTTACACCAGTCGCACCCGACCCGTTGCCCCGTGTGAGCAAGCCAAGCCTGATCCGCGCGCGGCTGGAGGCAAATGGCGGTGCCAGCCTTGCTGAGCTCGTCGAGGCCACCGGCTGGCAGCCACATAGTATCCGGGCTGCCATGACTGGCCTGCGAAAGCAGGGCCTGACCATTGAGAAGACGCTGGTCGATGGTGTCACGCGCTTCGCCATCGTTGTTCCTGAGGTGATCGGCTGATGGCTGGGTTGAGCCTTGCTGAGGATATCGCCGCCCTGGCCGCGATGAACCTCGATGCCCTGCGCCATGTCTGGTGCACGCGGATGCGGTCCCAACCGCCCAAGGTCAGTGCGGGCCTGCTGCGCCTGGGACTGGCGCATGCCATGCAGGAGAAGGCGCTTGGCGGCCTCTCAAAGGCCGCTGAGAAGCAACTGAACCTGCACGGCGCGGCAGGCCGTACGGGAGACAGAGTCACGCCCCTGCGTGCACCTCGACCTGGCATGCGGTTGGTCCGCGTGTGGAACGGGGTGGCGCATGTCGTCACGGTCTCGGAAGCCGGCAACATCGAGTGGCGGGGCAAGACCTGGCGCAGCCTCAGCGAGGTCGCCCGCGCCATCACCGGGACCCGTTGGTCAGGGCCACGGTTCTTCGGGCTGCGCGACAAGGCAGACGCGGCATGAAGACCATCCGCTGCGCCATCTATACCCGCAAGTCCTCCGAAGAGGGGCTGGAACAAGACTTCAACAGCCTGGATGCCCAGCATGCTGCCTGTGCGGCCTATATCACCAGCCAGGCCAGCGAGGGCTGGTCGCGCGTGGGCAGCCGTTACGAGGATGGCGGCATCTCGGGCGGCACCCTGCAGCGGCCGGGGCTCATGCGGCTGCTGGACGACATCCGATCGGGGCTGATCGACATTGTGGTCGTCTACAAGGTCGACCGTCTGACCCGCAGCCTGCTTGACTTCTCAAAGCTGGTCGAGACCTTCGACCAGGCTGGGGTCAGCTTCGTGTCGGTGACCCAGTCGTTCAACACCACCAATAGCATGGGCCGGCTCACCCTCAACATGCTGCTGTCGTTCGCCCAGTTCGAGCGAGAGGTCACCGCTGAGCGTATCCGGGACAAGATCGCTGCCTCCAAGCAGCGCGGCATGTGGATGGGTGGCACCCCTCCGATCGGCTATCGACCCGACGGACGTAGCTTAGCGATTGTTGAAGACGAGGCCGCCCTCGTGCGGCGGGTGTATGCGCTCTATCTGGAACTGGGCATTGTCAGCGACCTTCAAGCGCATCTGCTGCGCGAGCGGATCGAACAGCCAGTTCGGATTAGCCTGACCGGCCGAACCTATGGCGGCGGACCGTTCAACCGAGCGCAGCTCTATCGGATGCTCAACAACCCGCTCTACATCGGGCTGATCTGCCACGGCGCGCAGCGCTATCCGGGCAACCATCCACCCATCATCGACATGGCGTTGTGGGAGAATGTACAGGCACAGTTGTCAGGCAACACCCAGGGCAAGCAGCAGGCGCCGACGGTCTGCGATCCGGGTCTGCTCGTAGGCAAGCTGTTCGATGCCGATGAGACCCCGCTAGTGTCGAACCACAGTGCCAAGGGCAAAGTCCGCTACCGCTACTATGTCAGTCGGCATCTGCAACATGGTTGCACGGGCACTGATCGTGCGAAGAATGATGGCGCCAACGGTGTTCGGATCCCGGCGCTCGAGATCGAGCCGCTGATCATTGCCGCCATCACCAAGCAACTCGGCGACATGATTGGGTTGGCGACGGCACTGGGTTACGATCTCGGCGGACCCGATGCCGCCTGGCAGCTTACGCAGCGCGCAGAGCAGCTTGCCAACATCTTGGCCACCAGTCGCCCTGCGGCACAGCAATCGCTGCTCTCGACAATCGTCCGCAGGATCGACGTCCACCCTGAGGCTGTGCAACTGACCGTCGCTACCGATGCGCTGCGGGCGGCCCTCAAGCTCTCCGACGTTCCGGCCGTTGATCCTGCCAGCACGCCAGCGACTGACATCGGCATCACCCTTCCGGTCCGCCTCAAGCGCAGCGGCATGGCCATGCGTCTGGTGCTGGAAGCTGGCGGGTCAGCTATACCCAGGTCACCCGATGCCCAACTTCTGGCTGCCATCAGCAAGGGCCGCGCCTGGTGGCGCCAGCTGCAAGCCAACCCGGACATGACCGTTGCCGCGCTCGCCCGCGCCGAAAAGGTCGGCCCCACCTATGTCGACCGCATCCTGCGCCTCGCCTTCCTGTCGCCCAAGATCATCGAGGCCATCATCAGCGGCACCGCGCCAGCCAACCTCACGCTCGAACGGCTGAAAGACGTAAAGCTCATCGACCTCGATTGGGCCGAACAGCATCGCCTCCTGGGCACCGCCTGAGCCGCATCGAGCAGCCGATGCACACGCTGCCGTGGCTAGAATCCCCACCGGCCAATCAGGCGGCAGAGATTCTCTGCCGTTTGGGCGGCTCCACGGACGACTTAGGGGATTCTCTGGTCAGAACCGCGCCGCAAACCCCCGCAAATGCCGGAGGAATTTGTAAGGCTCCGAAAATTGCCTAAGTCATTGAAATCATTGGCGGAGCGGGAGGGATTCGAACCCTCGATGAGCTTTTGACCCATACACACTTTCCAGGCGTGCGCCTTCGACCACTCGGCCACCGCTCCGCAGCGTGGAAGTGTGGCCGATAGCAACTGCGGGCCGGGGCGTAAACTGCCTTGCATCGGCAGCGGCCAAGAAAAAGGGGCGGCACCTTGCGGCGCCGCCCCTGCTGCGAATGTCCCGTGCCAGATGATGGCGCGGGGGTTGGCCCTCCCTTGCCTTGGCTTACTGCAGCAGCTGGGTAACCTGGCTGGCCGACTGGTTGGCCCGTGCCAGCATCGCCTGCGCGGCCTGACCAAGCACCTGATTTTTGGCCAGCATGGTTGATTCCTGGGCAAAATCAGTATCCTGGATGCGGCTGCGTGATGCCTGCAGGTTGGTGCTGTTCGACGACAGGTTGTTCACCGCTGCTTCGAGGCGGTTCTGCACGGCACCGATGTTGGCCCGGTCGAGGTTGACGCTGGTAAGCGCCTCATCGATCGCGTCAAGCGCTGCGGTGGCCCCTTCGACAGTCGACACATCGACTTCGGAGATGCGCAGGCCGCCCTTGTTGGTGCCATAGGCGTTTTCTTCAAAGCCCAGGTTGCCAAAGTTGGACGTGCTGCCAAAGGCGAGGCTGCCGGCGCGGACATCGATGGTCTTGGCCGATTCCAGCCGCACCGTGCTGTAGGCCGTTTGGATGGCGGCCGTTGGCGCGGTCGGATCAGTGTCGCCGACAACAGTGTAAGCACTTCCGGTGCCCTTGATCGTCGCACCCGCCAAACCGAAGTTGGCTGCGGCGCCTTCGTCGGAGTCAAAGTACACCGAGACGTTGCGGCCGTCTTCAGCTGTCAGATCAAGACCACCAAGGCCGTTGTCCTTGGCGACAACGCCCGTCAGGCCGCTGTATTTGTTGATTTCCTTGGCGACATTGTCACGGGTTTGCTGGGCCGTGTGGTTTTGATCAAGCGTGATGTCGAACAAGGTGCCGTTGATGCCCAGCGTTGCCGTGGCCGTGGTTCCGATCACCGTGGTCGTGGTTGATTGGATCGTCTGGCTGTTGGCCTTGGCAATCACGCCCGTCTGTTCGCTGGACGCGTTGATGGCATTGGCAATGGCGATCGCGCTGCCGGCCTTGGCCGACGACGCCACCGCAGTGGAGCTGAAGGTATCATCACTTCCGTTGGCAGCGCGGATGGCAACGCCGTTGATCGACAGATCACCACTGTTCAGTGTACGCGCTGTGGCGGCACTGGTAGCGACAGCGCGGGCATCGGATGACACGGTGGAAACACCGCGATCAAAGCTGCCGGCGGCGAGACCAGACCGCGTGATGCGGGCAGTCGTGCTGTTGTTGCTGCCGATTTCGATGGCCTGGCCATTCAGGCTTTCCAGGCTGAACGAACCCGATTGCGCGCCAACCTTCAGGCCGCTTTCTGCTGCTGTAAGCGTGGTGAGCGCAACTTCAATGTTGCGGCCATCATCGGCTTCGAGGCGCAAGCCGGCATTGTTGTCACCGGTATCGACGGCGCGAACGCCGGTTTGCCCAGCGATGGCGTTGATTGCATCACGAACGATGCGGCGGCTGTCGGAGGCGTTTGCAGTGGTCGTGATCGACGCCGTGGTAATACCGTTGATCGACACCGAGCCGGTGTTGGCATTGGCAGTCATGGCCGAGCCGGTCATCACCGTCTGGCCAACGACGGCGCGCACGCCGCTTTGGGCCGTGGCGGCATTGATGGCGGCGGCCTTGGCCAACGCCGATGCAGCCTTGTTGCCCGACGATACATTGTCTGAATCAGCCGCGGACGAACCAATCTGCACGCCGTTGATGATCAGATCACCGCCTTGCAGGGCCTGGTTGGTGGTCAGGTTGGCGGCCGTGGCTTCAAAGGCGCCAGTGGCGGTCAAGGCCGGGCTGGAGCCGAGGCCAAGATCACGCGCCCGGGTCGAGCTGAGGCTGAGTGCCACGGTTTCACCCGCGCGGCTGCCGGTTTGCAGCTTGACGCTGCGTGCCGAGCCGTCAAGCAACTTCTGGCCGTTGAAGTTGGTGCGCACCCCAATGTTGTCGATTTCACCGGTGAGCTGCTTGACTTCGGCCTGCAGGGCGGTGCGATCGGTGCCGGTCAAGGTGCCGTTGGCAGACTGGACAGACAGTTCGCGCATACGCTGCAACATGTTGGTGACTTCGCCCATCGCGCTTTCAGCGGTTTGCGCCATGCTGATGCCATCGTTGGCATTGCGCATCGCAACTGCAAGCCCGCGGACATCGGCCGTCATTTTCTGGCTGATGGCGAGGCCGGCGGCGTCGTCCTTGGCGCTGTTGATGCGCATACCGGTGGACAGACGCTGCATGGCGGTGCCCATGGCAGTGTTGGCAGTACGCTGCGCATTCTGGGCGGTCAGCGCGTTGATGTTGGTGTTAATCACGGTCATCCTGGTAACTCCCGCTTCCCGCCGCCGCACTGTTGCGGGGCGCTGCCATTGATACGGCACGCAATGAACATTGCTTAAACACGATTACAAAAGGCAATATTGTGAACCACTTGGCATTTCCTTTCCCCATCCTGCACCGGGATAATGATGTGGCCGTGATCGCAAAACCGGCCGGGCTGGCCGTGCATCCTGGACCGCGCACGCCGCGCAGCCTCGAAGATTACCTGCCCGGCCTGGCCTTGACCGGCTTTCGCCCGGTGGCCGCCCACCGCCTCGACCGCGACACATCCGGCTGTCTGGCGGTGGGCCTGTCGCGGCGCGGCGTGAAGCTGCTGGCGGCGGCATTTGCCGGCGGAGGCGCCGAAAAACACTATCTGGCAGTGCTTGCGGCGCTGCCAGCGCCGGCAGCGGGGCTGATCGATGCGCCGCTGGCCAAGATTTCAAGTGCGGAGGCTGGCTGGCGCATGGTGGTTGCTGCCGGCGGCAAGCCAGCGCGCACGCACTGGCAGGTGATCGACAAGGCCAGCCGCTTGGTGGCGTTTCGGCCGGAAACCGGGCGCACCCATCAGATCCGCGTGCATGCCGCCCACATCGGCTGCCCGATTGCCGGGGATCCGGTTTATGGAGACAGTATCGGCCCGATGCGTTTGCACGCCCGCGCGCTGGCAATCGCCTTGCCCGATGGCCGGATTATTCGGGCGCAGGCGCCGATGCCGCCGAACTGGCCGCCCCTGCCCCAGCCGGCGGAGCCCTGACCGGCAGGTTTCGTGCCAGCACGCGCCCCTGGAACCCAATGAAATCACTGTAGTTTTCCGCCAATAGCGCCAGACGTTCGTGAACAATCTGCGGCCCGATGCGCTGCACCACACCGTCCACCAGCAGATTGAGCAGCGAGGCCAGCGCGGTGTTCATGTCCCAAAAATGACCCAGCGCGACTTCGGCGGTGAGCAAATGCGGGGTGAGATCGCGCGCCCATGGGCAATAGGGATCGGTGATCAGCACCAGTGGCCGACCCGACGCCGCCACCTTGTCTGCCAACACGCGAAACTGCCGGGAATAGCGCCGTACATCGATGACCACGAACACATCAGCCGGCCCGGCATCAATCAAGATATCGTGTATGCCCGCCGCCCCGTCGATGGTGCCAACATGGCTGCGCACATAAGACAGATGCCGGGCAAACCCAGCCGCCAGCCCGGCTTCGGTCTGGAAACCGGCGACGTGCACGCGCGGCGCCGCCACCAGCAGCGCAACGATATTGGCCCACACCGGGGTTTCGGCCAGCGCATAAACACCGGTGATCGCGGCCAGTTCGGCTTGCAGCCTTGCATCGGCCGATGGCGCCGGGCGCGTGAGCAGCCACGGCGCATCGCGGGCATCGCCGCGCAGATCGGCCTTCAGAGCCGCCAGATTGGCATAGCCCAATTGCTTGATCAGCCGCGCCACGGTCATCGCCGACACGCCAACCCGGCTGCCGATCGACGCGGCGGTTTCGAAGGGGAGTTGATCGAGATTGTCGCTAAGCCAGCCGGCAATCATCCGTTCCGAAACAGTGAGCTGGTCGTAATTGTCGGAAAGCCGCTGGCCCACACGCGATGTCATGTGCGATTGATACCACGGCAGCTGCCGTGTGCAATCGGTCACATTGCGTAGATGCCGATCGGTCGCCGGGCGAAGCCGTTCAGAACTTCACCTCTTTCCATGCCTCGCGCGCGAAAAGCGGCGCCTGATCGGCATAGTGCGGCGATTGTGGCCGGCTGGCGGCAGCACCGAAATGGTGCACGCTATTGGTGCGCACTGTGCCATCGGCCGCCCATTCAATCAGCATCATATAGCCATCGCCATTGTTGCCCACCCGCCTGCCATCATCGGCCGGCGTACCAATCACCGCGCGCAGCGCATCGGGGCCGCCGCACATCGGCAGATCGACCTTGCCGCGGCGCAGGCGCTGAAAATCACCCAAAGGCACATCCAGCCGGCCAAAGTGCGTCTTGAACAAGGCCACAGCCTCTTCCAGGCCGGCGCGGGCGTTGGGCACGGGCTTTTGAAGATAGGCAAAGCGCGCGTGCTGGGCAAAGGCCAGCGCCACCAGGCCATCGGCCGGTCCGTTGCAATCCAGCGTGAAATCCCAGCGCCGGATCAGATCCTGCGCTTGGCCGAGATCGGGCCGGCCCTTGGTGTCCAGCGCCAGCACTTCGGTCCACCAGCGGCCAGCCCAGCCCGTGCGATCATAGCCCTTGTCGAACTTGATGCTGAGCAGTTGATCGCGGCTGATCTGCTGATTGCCGAGCCCGGCAAAGCGCGCCTGGTAGCGCTGCGCCCGGTTGGTGACATAGGTTTCTATGCCCATTTCCACTGGGAAATCGCTGCGCTTCAATTGATTGGCGGGCGCGGTTGATAGGAATGGCGTGTTGTTGCTGTTGGCTACCCAGCCGGCCGGCGGATCAATCACATGCGGATTGCCGGCAAAGGGCAAATAGCTTTGCCACACGAGCTTCGACGTATCGCCTGGCAGCACGCCCTTCCAATCAAAGCCTGCCGCCCGCGCCGGAAAGAGCGCGTTGTAGAACATGCCGATATGGCCCTTGGCATCGGCATAGACGAAATTGGTGCCGGGGATGGCCTGCATCGCCATGATCGCCTGCCATTCAGCAAAATCCCGCGCCTTGTTCAGCCGGTAATATTGCTCCACCTGCCGGACATCGCCAATGCCGGCATAGCGGATGGCAAAGGCGCCCAAATCATTCTTGATCACCGGGCCATGCACACTGCGATAGATGGTGCGCGGGATTGGCAGCACCAGCGGGCCGAACTTCACCCGCAGCCACACGCGGCGCGATTCCAGATCGCGCCACTGCCCGTCATAGCGATAACGATCGCCGCTTTCATCGAGCACCAGTTTATACACATCAATCAGATCGGGGCGGTTAACGGTGTTGGCCCAGCCCAGATGCTTGTTGTGACCCAGCAGCGGATAGGGCGCGCCGGGGAAGTTGGCGCCGGCGAAATCCCAGCCTTCATCCGAATGCACCACCAATTCCCACCATGTCACCGGGCCCTCCCAGGGCTGGTGGCTGTTGACGATCAGCCTGGTGACGCCATCGGCGCTGCGCTGGCCAGCCACGGCAAAGGCATTGCTGCCGCGCTCATCGGCCGGCCCGGCATCGCGCGGCGGCAATTTGCCATCGATCAGCGCCGACAACGGGCGATCCAGCCCAAAGAAGAACGGTGAGCGCAAGGCAAAGCCCACCACGATATCGCGGCCGTTGACCGGGAACAGGCCTTGCAGCCGAACTTCCTGGCTATTCTGTCGGGCATAATCGTTCAGCCCCTGCGCATAGGCCTCGACCAGCGCGCGCGTGGCGGGCGACAGGGTGGCATAGCCCTTTTCACCGACTTCAGTGGCATCCAGCAGATGGCCGGCGAAATCCAGCTTGGCGCCGCCTTCGCCCAATATCGCCCCGGCACGGCCACGCACCGCCGCAAGCGTTTCCTCCAGATTTCGGAAATCATCCTGCGCTTGGGCCATGGCAATGCCATAGGCAACATCGGCATCGGTTTTGCCATTGATGTGCGGCACACCCCATTCATCCCGCGTGATCTTCACGGCGCGCGGGCGCACGGGATCGGCTGCTGGCGGGGAGCTGAGAATTGCATCCCAGCTCGCAAGGCCGACTACCACCGCCGCCACGGCAATGCTGGTCCAGAACAAGGCGGTAAACCAGCGCGGCATGTCAGCGAGTGTCCTTCACGATCATGCCGCCCTTCACCACCGCCTTGATATCACGCAGCAGGTTCACATCCTGCGTGGGATCACCGGCAACTGCGATGATATCGGCGTAACGACCAACGGCGATCTGGCCCACATCGGCTTCGCGGCCCAATGCTTCGGCAGCCTTGGTGGTGGCCGCGCGGATCGCGTCGGCCGGGGTCATTCCCCATTCGACCATCTTGGCGAACTGCCGGGCGTTGTCACCGTGGGGATAGACGCCAGCATCAGTGCCAAACACCATCTTCACCCCAGCTTTCCACGCGGCCTGGAAGGTCTGGCGCTGTTTCAGGCCGACTTCCTTTTCCTTGGCTAGGTTTTCCGGCGCAAGGCCATTCTTCTCGCCTTCGGCTAGGATGTAATCATCATTGTAGATGTCCATCGAGAACCAGGTGCCGGCCTTCCGGGCCATTTCGATGGTTTCGGCATCGGCGAGGCTGGCATGCTCCACCGTATCCACTCCGGCGCGGATTGCCGCCTTTATGCCGTCGTTGCCGTGCGCGTGGGCGGCAACTTTCATGCCCAGCATATGGGCTTCTTCCACCAGCACGTTCATCTCGGCCTGGGAAAATTGCTGCGCACCGATGCTGGTGCCCAAGCTGAGCACGCCGCCAGTGGCGCAAAACTTGATCACTTCGGCGCCATATTTGTGCAGTTCGCGCACCTTCTGGCGAATGGCATCTGGCCCGTCGGCGATGCCGGGGCGGTCCCGCGTATATTCGGCGGGCAGCGCATTGGAATCGCAGTGGCCGCCGGTAGCGCCGATGGCATAGGTTGCCGGCACGATGCGCGGCCCCGGAATAGAACCGCGTTCGATCGCCTTTTTCAGTCCGATATCGCCATAATCCCCCGATCCCACATTGCGCACGGTTGTAAAGCCGGCATCAACCGTCTTTTTCGCCATCGCAGTGCCAATTGCCGTCCAGAAGCTGCCGGGATAGCGCAGGCGCTGCAACCCCGAAAGCGTGGGATCGCTGGTCAGGTGCACATGCATGTCGATCAGGCCGGGCAGGATGGTGTGATTGCCCAGGTCGATCAGGCGCGCATCGGCCGGTATCGAAAGCTCACCCTGGCGGCCCACTGCAGTGATGCGGCCATCGACAGCTATCACCAGCGGGCGATCTGTCGTCTTGCCGCTGGCCACATCGAACATGCGTGCGGCACTGATGGCCACCGTTTCTGCCGCTGCCGGTACCGAGCTCATCAACAGCGCCGCCGTCATCAATCGTGCCCGCATGTACCTGCTCTCCCCTGCAACGCCACGGCATAGGGCTGTACCGCGCATGCCGCAAGCAACGCGTTCAGGCAGGTTTGTCAGGCTACCAACGGCGCGCGCATGGCTGACACCATTGGCACTGGTGCGCCATCGCCCATCACCAGCGCCGCCAAAAACTGATCGACACAGGCATCCCAGCCAAAGCGCCGCCCGGCTGCCACGCAATCGGCGCGGCGCGCCCTCAATGCCAGGTGCATCGCAGCAGACAGATCATGCGAAACCGCGCCGATACGCCCTGGCGCGCGGCCATCGCTGCCAAACCCATCCTGGCCAATGATATCAAGCGGGCCTGGCACCGGATAGCCGGCCACCGGCGTCCCGCAGGCCAGCGCCTCAATCATCACCAGGCCGAATGTATCGGTGCGGCTGGGAAACGCCATCACATCGGCGGCTGCATAGGCGCTGGCCAACGCCGGTCCATGCAGCGACCCCAGAAAATGCGCATTTGGAAAACGTTTCTGCAAACTGTCCAGTGCCGGGCCATCGCCAACCACCAATTTGTCACCAGCCCACGACGCTGTCAGAAACGCTTCGATGTTCTTTTCGATTGCCACCCGGCCGACATGCAGCGCCAGCGGGCGTTTCAGCCCGGCCGCAACCGGATGCGGCGCCAGATCGGGACGAAACAATGCGGTATCCACTCCGCGCGACCATGGCCGCGTGTCTGGCAGGCCGTGGCTGGCCAATTCCGCCGCCAACCGCGGCGTCGCTACCATGATGGCACTGGCCGCACCATGAAAGCGGCGCAGCACGCGCCACACGCGTTCCGGCCAAAGCGATTCAGAACCTCTGCCGATGCGTGCTGCCACATAGTCCGGAAAGCGGGTGTGGAAACTGGTGGTGAATTTCATGTCGTTGGCGATCGCCCAGCCGCGCGCCAGCCAACCCAGCGGGCCTTCGGTGGCGATGTGCAGGGCGTCTGGTGCAAAATCGCGAATCATGCGCGACACACGCCGCCGCGACGTCATCGCCAGCCGGATTTCCGGGTAAGACGGCATCGGCACCGACCAGAATTGATCGGGCGAAATCACCTGCACCCGCACCCCGCGCTCTGCCAGCAAGCGCACCGTGGTGGCCAGCGTGCGCACCACGCCGTTGACCTGCGGTTCCCAGGCGTCGGTTACCAGCGTGAGACGGAACATGGCGGCGCTTTCTTGCTGTTCTGCACTGTCAGGCGAAAGCATTGGTCGGCGCGTCCTGAACGGAAACCGAATGATTTGCAGAACTGCGGGTGATTTCGGCCCAATCGAGGATTTCGATGCGGCCATCGCCATGCTCAACCAGCGCCGTGCAGCTTTCGACCCAATCGCCATCGTTCATATACACCACGCCGCCAAAATCACGGATTTCGGCTGAATGAATATGGCCGCACACCACGCCATCCACACCGCGCAGCCGTGCCGCTTCAGCCACTGCTTCTTCAAAGCGGCTGATGAACGCCACCGCGTTCTTGACTTTCTTCTTGATGTGCGCGGAAATCGACCAATAAGGTAGGCCGAGCTGGCGGCGCGCCCGGTTGTAATACACATTCAGCCGCAGCAGCAGCCCATAGCCAATATCGCCCGCCCACGCCAACCAGCGATGATAGAGCACGATGCCATCGAATTCATCGCCGTGGCAGACCAAGAAGCGCCGGCCATCGGCGGTGGTGTGAATCGCCTCCAGTGCGATTTCCACGCCGCCAAAGCCCAGACCGGCATAGGGCCGCAACATTTCATCATGATTGCCGGGAATATAAACGACGCGGCAGCCCTTGGCCGCCATCTTGAGCACCCGGCGCACGACGTCATTGTGGCGCGGCGGCCAATACCAGCCACGCTTGAGTTTCCAGCCATCGATGATATCGCCGACGAGATAGAGGGTTTCGGGTTGGATCGATTTCAGGAAATCCAGCAGAAGATCGGCGTTACAGCCCTGGGTGCCCAGATGAATATCGGAAATCCACACTGTGCGCAGGCGCAGCTTGCCGGATGGCGTGCGTTCATCTTCGTCCAGCAGCCATGCCGGAGGCACGGGCGGCACTTGGTCACCGATCGCAACCGGGCGACCGACCTGTTCTCGCCACTGCACGGCATCGGCAACATCAAACGGCAGCGAAGCCATGCAAAGCCCCCTGTAAGTGCGCCAAAGTCTGCAGCCCAAGCGTACCCCGGGCTCAATTCGCGCCTTGCTATGCCCTGACGCCATAGTGGATGCAGATGACAATGCCGTGACGTTTGCTTGACGGCAGGCTGTTATCCACAGGGATATTCACAGCCCACTGGCAACGGCAACGCACCAACAAAAAAGGGCGGCCTCGCGGCCACCCCTTTCGTTGCAGTTGCAGTGTGGATCAAAACTTGACGCGAGCACCAAAGCGGATGGCCCACAATGATCCGTTCAGATTGACGCCCTCGGTCGGCGGCAGGAAGACCCCGGTGTTTGACCGGTTGGCAAACTGGTACTGGGTGCAGGCTACAGTGGCGCAGGTCACGTTGGCCACTGTCCCATAGCCCGGGAACGCGACTTGGCGGATGACGCCCCAATCCTTGTTGACGAGGTTCAGGAAGTTTTCGATGTCGGCGCTCAATTCGATCTTGCCGCCAAACACAAACGGCACTTCCTGGCGCAGCGCCAGATCGATGCGGTTGTACCGCGGCGTCTTGCCGATGTTCTTGGGCGCGATACCGCCCTGGAAGCGATTAAGTTCCGAATTCTGCACGAAATTCTGGAAGCCGGCAAAATCGAACCCTGGGGCATAGACGACCCGGGTGTCGGCAGTGATCGAGCTTACGTTAGGAACATAAAGCAAATACCGGTTGTTGGTGCCGGGCACGCCGAACACCGCCGAACGGTTATTTCCAGATGCCTGATCAGCAAACGTATAGCTGAAACGCTGGCCGGACTGGCTGTTGGCAAACAATTCGACGCGGGTCGTGTTGTCACCAAACAGATTGAAATCATAGCTGGCGGTCAGGCGGAAGGCATCGTCACGCTGATAGCTGGAAATGCCATAGGCGGCATTGTTCGGATCGATGCCAGCTGCGGCGTTGTTGTAGTTTGATGCCGCCACCGACGACGTGCCGTTGTTCACGTCCCGTGCGCGCTGGAACGTGTAAGCACCGCCAAGGCGGAACCCATTGGACCAACGCTTGTCAAAGCGGGTGACGATGTTCCAGCTGTAGCCTTGATCGACATTGGTCAGGAACACATCCTGTGTGGTGGCGTTCGGACCCAGACCGGGGAATTGCTGATAGCGCAGACGGCCATCTGGCAACGTGCCGTTTGGCACCGAACGCAGATCGGTCCAGGTCGCCTGATTGTTGGAACGGCTCCAGACCACATCGAGGCCCAGCTTCCACTCGTCACCAAGGAAGCCGAGGTTGGCCAGATATTCCAGCGTGCCGGAAACGCGCCATGTCGATGGGATGCGATAGCCCGGATCCAGCGAGTTGGTCGGCGACGTCGCCGTGCCGGTGGTGCGGATGGCATCAACCAACGACTGCGGAATGCCAGTACCGCCCGTGACGTTATTCAACGTCGCCGCGCCAATGGTGTTCTGCTGGTCGGCTGTCAAGCCGGTGATGCCGGCAATGGTGAAGGTGCCATCCGTGTTGCGGCGCACCTGCACGCGGCCCAGCGTCGGGCCGGGGTTGGAATAATTGTTCGAAATCCAGACGTTCGGGTTGCCGCCGCCGAAGATACCAGCCGACCCCCGCAACTGGAGGCGATCGCTAAGCTGCCAGTTCAGGCCAAGCCGAGGCTGGAACAAGCCGCGACCGTTGAGCGTGCTGTTGTTGCGAAATCCGTAACGGCCCGTGAACGCATCATTGAAAAACGGCTCGTCAGGCGTGTCGAACAGATCGTAGCGCATGCCGGCAACCAGCGTCAGATTGCCAAGATCGATCGTGTCCTGAATGCCAAACGACCAGCTGTTGTTTTCAAATTCGGCCCGCACCGTATCGATACCGCCGCGCAGTGGCACGGCATAATCGACTTCGTTGGCGCGGCGCGCTGTCAGATCGGCGACCGAATCGAAATACCAACCACCGCTCACGCGCTGGGCAAACAGATTGTTCACCGCTTGCGTGCGGCGCTCAACAATCGCCTTCACACTGTGATTGTTCATCTTCAGTGTTGCCTGGAATTCGAAGTTCAGCGACTGCGAGCTGAGTTCGTTGGCCTGACGGCTGATATCCGGGCCAAATTGCAGGCGGCGCGTGCCGGGTGCGCAGGTCAATGGTGCCGAACCGTTGGCCGGCTGTGGCGGCACGGTGACAGCGGGCGGCGCCGGGTTGACCGCATCCAGGCAGGCCTGGAACTGACCGAAGTTGCGATCGCTGAACGGCACCTGCAAACGCACATAATCGGCGTAGGAGACACGCGCCTGCGTCGAGAAATTGTCGCTCCACTGATCGTTCACTTCGAAGATGCCGAAGTGGTTGACCGCGCCCTGGTTGTAGTTGTTGGACAGCAACGCGAAGGTCGGGTTGGTGGCGTTCAATTCGCCAACGCCGGTCTGGCCGGCCAGCACCGAACCTTCGTTGTACATGTAGGTGAACGCAGCGCGGTGGCCATCAGCGATGTTCAAATCGAACTTCGCGACGACCTTGTCATCCTTCTCAAGGATGTCGCTGGCAACACCGCCGGTGTCGAACGCGTAGGCACTTTGGGCAATCTGGCTGATCTGCGAGATTTGCGCATCGGTGATGCCAAGCGAGCCGGGGCTGATGGCAGCCGGCACAACGTCACGCGTGCGCTCGTAGGTGACGGCAAAGAACAGGCGATCCTTGATGATCGGGCCAGTCAGCTGCGCGGTGTAGATCTGCGATTCAAACGCGCCGGTGCGCAGCACGCCGCGGGCATTGTCGCCGCGCAGCTTGTCGCTGTTGTAAAATGCACCAGCCAGCGCCGTAAAGCGGTTGCTGCCAGACTTCAGCTGGGTGTTGATGGCGCCGCCCTGGAAAAAGCCCTGGCGAATGTCCACCGGCGCGACTTCGACCGAAAATTCGCCGATGGCATCCAATGGCACCGGGCCGCGCGTCGACACCAGGCCGCCGGCTTCCAGGCCGAACGGGTCGCCGAAGGCCACGCCGTCGACGGTGAAGCGGTTGAAGCGGTTGTTCTGGCCGGCAATCGAGATGGCACCGCCGTTGGTAGGATCGATGTTAACCATCGGATCGCGTGCAGCGAGGTTGCGGATATCGCGATTGACGTTGGCCACGCCGGCAATGTCCCGCGCGGTCAGCACGGTGGCAGCGCCAGTACCGATGCTGATGGCGCTGCGGGTGCGTGCGGCGGTCACGGTGATGGCCCTGCCAGCGGCGGCCAGCATGACCTCAACACGCTGCGGCGTGCCGGCGGTCAAGCCGTCCAGCGTTTCGGTGACAGCGTCAAAGCCGGGTGCCGCGACGGTGATGCTGTAGGGGCCACCAAGGCGCAGGCCAGTGGCATTGAACTCACCGCCGCCGCCCGATGTTTGCGAAACGCGCGTGCCCGACGGCGTGTGGATGACGGTGATGGCGGCACCGGCAATCGCCGCGCCTTTCTCGTCAACGATGGAGCCGCGAATGGCAGCTGTGGTTTCCTGGGCCTGCACCGCAGCCGGGATGACAAAAGCCGGGACGGCGAGCGCGGCGAGCGCAACACCAAGACGAAGATGACGCATGACAATACCCCTGGGGCTGGTGGCGGTGAAATTCGTTGCCGGACGCAATTCCGCGCAATCAGCATCCTCTAGCCGCGTAATCATGACATTTATGTTACAGGCTCATGGCTTGTTCATGACCCTTTTGCAGTTCGCCGCACACATCGCCAAGTTGTTGGCTGACTGTTGCGGTGCAGCAACACCGAGGCTGTGTCGTAGCATGGCCAACAATGCTGGTGGGCGGTGAGGGTTTCGAACCCCCGGCCCTCTCCGTGTAAAGGAGACGCTCTACCGCTGAGCTAACCGCCCACGCGCTGCCGACTAGCTGCGCGGCCGCCTGGATGCAAGGTTGCACCCCGGCCCGGCCGCTGCCAATGTGCGCACAATCCCCTTGCCCCCCTTCATGAGGTGCCTGCAATGTTTGCCCGGCTGTTTCTCGATCACCCCCGCTGCGTGAACGAAACCTATACCGAGCATCTGGGCGCGGCGTTCGGCGTTGGCGGGCGGCTGCTGGCCGCCAGCTTCAAATGCTTTGTGCACGGCCTGGTGCCCGGCCTCTACAAGACGGCAGGATCGGATGCGATCATTGCGCTCTACAAGGACGTCGCGCCGCGCAAGTTCGATCAGCCGACGCTTTGACGACTATTTGGGGAACTAGACCATGACCGCACCCGTGCCCGATCCGGCAGCTGATCTTGGCCTGTCGTCAGCCCGGCTGGAGCGGCTGGATGCGCTGCTGGCCGATCACTATATCGCTACGCGCCGCCTGCCTTGTGCGCTGGCGCTGGTCGCCCGGCACGGTGAAATCGCGCATCTGAGCGTGCAAGGGCTCGCCGATGTCGAACGCGGCATTCCGGCGCGCGAAGACACGATTTTTCGCATCTATTCGATGACCAAGCCGATCACATCAGTGGCGCTGATGATGCTGGTCGAACGCGGGCTGATTGCGCTGGATGATCCGGTGCACAAATATATCCCTGAGTGGAAAAACTTGGGCGTGTTCGTCGCCGGCACCCACAAGACCGGTTTTCAGACCAGGCCGCCGGCGCGCCCGATGCAGGTGGTCGATCTGTTTCGCCACACCGCCGGCCTCACCTATGGCTTTCAGCTGCGCACCAATGTCGATGCCGCCTACCGCGCCGAAAAGATCGGGGAGATCGAGAAGGCCGGATCGCTGGAGGACATGATCAAGACGCTGGCCAAGCTGCCGCTGGAGTTTTCGCCCGGGGAGGCATGGAATTACTCCGTGGCCACCGATGTGCTCGGCTGGCTGGTGCAGGTCGTGTCGGGCAAGCCGTTCGAACAGTTCCTGGCCGAGGAAATCTTCCAGCCACTCGGCATGATCGACACCGGCTTTCACGTCCGCGAAGGCCAGGCCCACCGCTTTGCCGGCTGCTACCAGCCAAAGCGTGATGGCACCATCGAGCTGCAGGATGATGCCACCACCTCCAGCTTCCTGACCCCGCCCAGCTTCATTTCCGGCGGCGGCGGGCTGGTGTCCACGGCGCAGGATTATCTGCAATTTGCCCGCATGCTGCTGAACGGCGGCACGCTGAACGGCCACCGCCTGATCAGCCGCAAGACACTCGATCTGATGACTGCCAACCACCTGCCCGGCGGCGGCAGCATCGCATCGATGTCGAAATCGCTGTTCAGCGAGGCAGCCTATGACGGCGTCGGCTTCGGCCTCGGCTTTGCCACCACCATGAGCGCCAGCCAGACTCTCATGCCCGGCAGCGACGGCGATTATTTCTGGGGCGGCGCCGCCAGCACCTTCTTCTGGGTGGATCCGGAAGAAGAATTGATCGGCATCTTCATGACGCAATTGATCCCGTCCTCCACCTGGCCAGTGCGCAAACAGATGCGCACCATGGTCTATGCCGCGCTGGATGATTGAGCAGTTCACTTGAGCGTTGGAGAGCAGGCGATGAGGTTTCGGGCTTCGCTGTTTTTTTGCCGGGCTGCTGGCGGCAACCAATTCGAGTGTTCCCGCCGCAGCTGCCAGCTATTGCGAGCGAATGGCTGAGCAAACCAAATCCATCACATGCGGACAATTCCGGGACGCACGACGAAATAGTGTGGATACGGTCAGCGCAACGAAGCCAAACCTCATATCAAACGCGGAGTTACCATTCGAGGTTGAACGCCGCGCCAGACAACTGGGTGCACAGACGAGTCCCTGCCTGCCGGAGGCCCTGCCCTGTCCTACATGGCCAAAGCCTGTCATTGTGGCTGGTGATGGCTGGGGTGTAGCGGCACCGTGAAGGAAAAAACCAGAAAAATATAATATCCCCACAAGAACAACGCTGTATGCCGCCCGATTCGTCAAATGTGTCAAAACTGGTGACGGTGCTCGCCTTGCCGGTGGCCAATGATTTCTCACCGGTCTGACAGCTTGGCAAACGCCGCCTCGATGCGCCACATGAGTGATCAGCCGATCAGGAGAGCCACCATGACCGATTATGTGCCGCCCAAAGTCTGGACCTGGGACAAGGAGTTTGGCGGGCGCTTCGCCAACATCAACCGCCCCATCGCCGGCCCCACGCAGGACAAGGCGCTGCCGGTCGGCAAGCACCCGATCCAGCTTTACAGCCTGGGCACGCCCAATGGCGTCAAGGTGACGGTGCTGCTCGAAGAGCTGCTCGCTGCCGGCCATGCGGGCGCCGAATATGATGCCTGGCTGATCAACATCGGCAGCGGCGATCAGTTCGGCAGCGGATTTGTGGGGGTGAACCCCAACAGCAAGATACCAGCGCTGGTGGATCACAGCACGTCGCCGCCCACACATCTGTTCGAAAGCGGCGCGATGCTGCTGTATCTGGCGGAAAAATTCGGCGCGTTTCTACCGGCGGATCATCATGCCCGCACGCAGGCGCTGTGCTGGCTGTTCTGGCAAATGGGTTCGGCCCCCATGCTGGGTGGCGGCTTCGGGCATTTTTATGCCTATGCCCCCACCAAGCAGGAATATCCGATCAACCGCTTCGCCATGGAGGTGAAGCGGCAGATGGACGTTCTCGATAGGCATCTGGCGCAAAACGAATACATGGCCGGCAGCGAATACAGCATTGCCGATATGGCGATCTGGCCGTGGTATGGCGCAATGAGCCTGGGCCTGCTCTATGAGGCCGGCGAATTCCTCGAGGTTTCCAGCTACACCAACGTCATCCGCTGGACGAAACAGATCGGCGAGCGCCCGGCGGTGAAGCGCGGCCGCATGGTCAACCGCCCCTATGGCGAGCCATCGAGCCAGTTGCTCGAACGCCACGACGCATCGGATTTCGACACGCGCACGCAAGACAAGATCGGCAAGCCGGCATGAGCGAGCCGGTTTTTCGCCAACCGCCCGATACCCATCCCGAAGGCACGCTGGGCCACAGCCTGGCCCAGCGCCGCATCGTGCGCTTCGATCCCGGCCATGCGGTAATCGAATATGAAGTGTTGCCCGCCATCTGCCATTCCGGCGGCGTTGCCCAGGGCGGTTTTGTCGCCGGCTGGATCGATGCTGCCATGGCCCATGCCGTGATGGCCAAATATGGTTTTGAACGCGTGCCGATCAGCCTGGAACTGAAGGTCAGCTACTTCGCCCCCGCCAATCCGGGGCGCGTGCTGGCCGAAGCCTGGATCGAAAAGGCCGGCGGCCGCACCGTGTTTGCCGAAGGCAAGCTGACCACGCTGGACGGCAAGGTGCTGGCCAAGGCATCGAGCACGATCAGCCTGATCGATGCGGCCAAGGTGGCGGCGAAGATGGTGTAAGCCTTTATTCCCCCTGCCGAATATCGATCCGGATGCTCACCCACGTCCCCACCTGAAATTGGCCGTCGATGCGCGGCGGCTTCACGCGGAACTGCCAGGCGGCTTCCTGAACGGCATAACCCAGGCCGGAACCGGGCGATTCCCCGACCGCCTTGCAATCTTCAACCCGGAAGCGCGGCGCGGTGCGGCAGGCGATCAGGCCCCACGCGCCGGGGCGGCCCTTGCCGCGGATGTAGAATGCCAGTTCGGTATCGGTCGGCTCACGCTGCCATTCGGCGGCATAAAGCTTGCTGCCATCCGGCGCGGTCCCCACCACCGCCGTGTCGGGCGGGCCGCCCGCAGCCATTTGCGCGGGCGGGCTTTGCGCCGGCGGCACCTTTGACAGATCAAAGCCGCGCAGGGCCGGATCGCCGAAGCTCCATTTGGCCGGCGGCGCATCGGGCACGGTAACGATGGCTTCGGGTTGCGGCGCGGCGCGCGGTGATGGCGGGCGCTGCTGCTGCTTTTGCGGCGTGGGCTGTGCGCGCTCAGGGGTGGGTGCGGCGATGTTCACCGCCACCATCGACGATGCACCGCGCTTGCCCTTGGGCTCCGGCGGCGCCAGCAGCATCAGCAGCAAGATGAGCAGCACGTGCAGGCCCAGCACGATGGCAAGCACGGGCACACGCCGGCGCTCCGGCAAGAGGCCAGTGCCAGACGTCAGGAAGGAGGCGGTGGGTGCGGTCAATGCAGCAGCAGACTATAAGGGAACGCGCCTCAATAGGCTGCGCCAACCCCTGCCGGCTAGTCCAGATTTGGCCGCAGCAACTGCTCGGCGCGCTCAAGGCTGACACCCAGCCGCTCGGCATAATCCGCCAATTGGTCCGGCCCGATGCGCGCCACGCCGAAATAGGCAGTTTGCGGGTGGGCAAAGTAAAAGCCGGATACCGCCGCGGTGGGCAGCATCGCAAAACTGTCGGTCAGCGTGATGCCGGCGCGGTCTTCAACTTGGCAAAGATCGAAAATGCCGCGTTTCAAACTATGTTCAGGGCAGGCCGGATAGCCGGGCGCCGGGCGGATGCCGGTATAACGCTCGCGGATCAGATCCTCATTGCTCATCCGGTTGCCAAGTTCATGCCCCCAGATCTCGCGGCGCACGCGCTCATGCAGATATTCGGCAAAGGCTTCGGCCAGCCGATCCGCCAGCGCCTTCAGCAGGATATCGTTGTAATCATCATGGCCGGCCTTGAAGCGCGCCAGTTGCACATCAATCCCCTGCCCGGCCTGCACGGCAAAACAGCCGAGCCAATCGGCCTCAGGGTGGATGAAATCCGCCAGGCACATGTTGGCGCGGCCCTCCCGCTTGGCAACTTGCTGGCGCAGAAACGGCATCCGCGCCAACACCTCACCGCGCCGCTCATCGGCATAGAGCAGCACATCGTCGCCGTCCCGCCGCACCGGCCAGATCGCCACCACGCCCTTGGGGCTGAGCCACTTCTCATCGGCAATCTGCTTCAGCATGGCCTGCGCATCGGCAAACAGGCCGGTCGCGCTGGCGCCGACAACCTCGTCGGTCAGGATCGCCGGATAATTGCCGTGCAGTTCCCAGGCGCGGAAAAACGGCGTCCAGTCGATGTAAGGCACCAGCATGTCCACCGTCACATCGTCTATGGTTTGCACGCCAGTGAATCTGGGCTGCACGGGCGGAAAGGCGGCAAAATCGGTGGGAAACTGGTTTTCGCGGGCCTTTTCAATCGGCACCAGCACGGATTGCGCGTTGCCGGCGCGCTGCACGCGGATTTTTTCATACTCCGCTGCCGTAGCCGTAACAAAATCGTCCTTCAGCGTATCTGATACCAATGTGCCGGCCACACCGACGGCGCGGCTGGCATCGAGCACATGCACCACCGGGCCGGTATAGGCCGGCGCGATGCGCAGCGCGGTGTGCACGCGGCTGGTGGTGGCGCCGCCGATCAGCAGCGGCATGGTCATGCCGGCGCGCTGCATTTCGGCGGCGACATGCACCATTTCATCGAGGCTGGGCGTGATCAGGCCCGAAAGCCCGATCATGTCGGCATCATTGGCCACCGCCGCGTCCAGGATGGTCTGCGCCTGCACCATCACGCCCAGATCGACGACTTCAAAATTGTTGCATTGCAGCACGACGCCAACGATATTCTTGCCGATATCGTGCACGTCGCCCTTCACTGTCGCCATGATGATGCGGCCCTTGGACGATGAACCGGCCTGCTTTTCCGCTTCGATATAGGGCAGCAGATGCGCCACTGCCTTTTTCATCACACGGGCGGATTTCACCACCTGCGGCAGAAACATCTTGCCGGTGCCGAACAGATCGCCAACGACGTTCATGCCGGCCATCAACGGGCCTTCAATGACTTCGATCGGCCGCGCCATCTGCAGCCTTGCCTCTTCGGCGTCCGCTTCGACAAAGGCGTCCATGCCCTTGACCAGCGCATGTTCCAGCCGTTTCTCCACCGGCCAAGTGCGCCACAGCTCGGCAGCCGGATCGGCGGTCTTGATCAGGCCGCCCTTGAACCGGTCCGCAGCGGCCAGCATCCGATCGGTTGAATCAGCGCGGCGGTTGAGCACCACATCCTCGGCCAGTTCGCGCAATTCCGGATCGATGGCGTCATACACATCCAACTGGCCGGCGTTGACGATGCCCATGTCCATGCCGGCCTGGATGGCATGATAAAGGAACACGCTGTGCATCGCCCGGCGCACCGGTTCGTTGCCGCGAAAGCTGAAGGACAGATTGGAGACGCCGCCCGAAATATGGGCGTGCGGGCAGCGGCGGCGGATTTCGGCGCAGGCGGTGATGAAATCGACGCCGTAATTGTCATGTTCCTCGATGCCCGTGGCTACGGCAAAGACATTGGGATCGAAGATGATGTCTTCGGGCGGAAAGCCGATGCCGATCAGCAATTTGTAGGCGCGCTCGCAAATCTCGATCTTGCGCTGCGCGGTGTCGGCCTGGCCCTTTTCATCAAAGGCCATCACCACCACAGCAGCGCCGTAGCGCAGGCATTTCCTGGCCTGCTCAAGGAATTGCGCTTCGCCTTCCTTCATGCTGATCGAATTGACGATGCCCTTGCCGGCCAGGCACTTCAGGCCGGCTTCGATCACGGTCCATTTCGATGAATCCACCATCACCGGCACGCGGGCAATATCGGGCTCGGCCGCGATCAGATTCAGGAACGTGACCATCGCAACCTGGCTGTCGAGCAGGCCTTCGTCCATGTTCACATCAAGGATTTGCGCGCCATTATCGACCTGCTGGCGCGCAACTTCGACGGCGGCGGCGTAATCGCCGTTCAAAATCAACTTCTTGAACGCAGCCGAACCGGTGATGTTGGTGCGTTCGCCGATATTGATGAAGGAAACCGGTCTCATGCCGCAAACCGGTGCGCTTCAAGGCCGGACAGGCGCAATTCCGGAACTTCGGTTGGCACCATGCGCGCCGGCAGGCCCGCCACGCGCCGCGCCATCGCCGCGATATGCGCAGGCGTGTTGCCGCAGCAGCCGCCCACAATATTGACCAGCCCCTCATCGGCCCAGCCGCGAATATGGCCCGCCGTGGTTTCCGGCTGCTCGTCATAAGCGCCCAGATCATTGGGAAGGCCGGCGTTGGGATAGGTCATGATCAGCGTGTCGGCCACCTTGGCCAGCGCCTGCACATGCGGGCGCAGTTCGGTGGCGCCAAACGAACAATTCAGGCCCACCGCCACCGGCTTCACATGGCGGATCGAATGCCAGAACGCCTCGACCGTCTGGCCCGAAAGGTTGCGGCCCGACAGATCGGTGAGCGTCATTGACAGCATCACCGGCACATCATGGCCGCGCGCATCGCCGGCTTCGGCAGCCGCAAACGCCGCTGCCTTGGCATTCAGCGTGTCGAACACGGTTTCGATCAGGATGAAATCGACGCCGCCATCCAGCAACGCGTCGATCTGCTCGCGGTACACGTCTTTCACCTCGTCAAAATTGACTTCACGGTAGCCTGGGTCGGACACGCGCGGCGACAGCGACAGCGTCTTGTTGGTCGGCCCCAGGCTGCCAGCCACCCAGCGCAGCTTGCCGTCGGCGGCCGTGGCAGCATCCACGCAATCCCGAATAACCTTGGCAGCGGCCAGATTGATCTCGCGCACCCGGCTTTCCATGCCGTAATCCGCTTGGCTGATGCGGTTGGCGTTGAATGTGTTGGTGGCCAGCAGATCGGCGCCGGCGGCAATATATTGGTTGCACACGCCGGCAATGTCAGCGGGACGCGTCAGATTGAGCAGATCATTATTGCCCTTCTGATCATGATTGTTGGCGATATCGCCGGCATAATCCGCCGCGCTCAGCCCCAGGCCCTGGATGGCCGTGCCATAGGGACCGTCCTTGATCAGGATGCGGCTGGCGGCAGCTTCCCGCAGTGATTTGGCAGCGTCGGTCATGCCGCAAGCTCCTGAACCGGGCGTTTGCCCAGCATGTGACAGATGGCGTAGGACAGCTCAGCCCGGTTGAGCGTGTAAAAGTGAAAATGGCGCACGCCGCCGGCATAAAGCCGCCGCGACAGCTCGGCCGCCACCGTTGCAGCCACCAATTGCCGGGCCGCAGGCTTGTCATCCAATGCTTCAAACAGATGCGCCATCCACACCGGCACATTGGTGTTGCAACCGGCTGCCATGCGCTTCAAATTGGCAAAATTGGTCACCGGCAAGATGCCGGGCACCAGTTCGACATCGATGCCCGCCGCTGCCACCTTGTCGCGAAACCGGAAAAAACTGTCCGGCTCAAAGAAGAACTGGCTGATGGCGCGGGTGGCGCCGGCATCACATTTGGCCTTCAGCGCCGCAAGATCAGCGGCCGGGCTGGCCGCTTCGGGATGGACTTCGGGGTAGCAGCTGACCGAGATTTCAAAATCATGGCGGCGTTTCAGGGCCGCAACCAGCGCGGCAGCGCTGGCATGGCCGCCCGCCACGGGCGTGAAAACCGCCTCACCGCCTCCCAAAGGCCCACTGGGCGGATCACCGCGCAAGGCCACGATATGGCGCACCCCGGCCGCCCAATAATCATCGGCAATATCATCAAGCTCTTCGGCGGTGGCGTTCACGCACGTCAGATGGGCCGCGGCTGCAACCGGCGTCTGGCTGGCGATGCGCGCCACGGTGGCATGGGTGCGCTCCCGGGTGGAGCCGCCGGCGCCGTAGGTAACCGAAAAGAAACGCGGGCCCAGCGGCACCAGCGTTTCCACTGCCTGCCACAAACTGTCCTGCATGGCAGGGGTCTTGGGCGGAAAAAACTCAAACGACACCGCCAGATCGCCGGGCAAATCCGCATAAAGCGGGCCATTAAGCGCGCGGGCGGCTTCGGCCATCTGGCCCAGCGTCAGATGGTTGGGGGTCAGGGCCATGACGTCACTTTCAGTTGATCCCGCGGGGGCGGCGGTTGATCCTGCAGGGCGGAGCCTTTGCGGCCCAGCCACAGCGCCACGCCCAGCTCATCGGAGCGCTGCGGGTGCAATTGCGCCGCCACCTCGCCGTGCAGGCCGGCATCGGCCATCCAGCCGAGCACATTGTCGTTGCCAAAGCCCAGGCGCAGGTGCCGGCGTTCGACGCGCAAATCCTCGCGCCCGTGCGGCATCAGATCAATCACCGCCAGCCGGCCGCCGGGCCGCAGCACGCGGGCAGCCTCGGCAATCACGGCGGCGGGATCATCGGCAAAATGCAGTACCTGGTGCAGCATCACCGTGTCACAGGCCGCCGCCGCCAACGGCAGATCATACATGTCACCCTCCTGCATGCGCACGCTTGCCTGCCCAGCTGCATCAAGGCGATTGCGCGCCAGCCGCAGCATTTCGGGGCTGCGGTCCAGCCCCAGCGCGGTGCTGGCGCGCGGCCCCAGCAATTCAATCATGCGGCCAGTGCCGGTGCCAATATCGACCAGATCACCCAGCGGGCCATCCAGAGCCGCCAAGATCGCCTGCTCCACCCCGGCTTCGTGGATGTGCAGCGATCGTTCCTGTTCCCATTCGCCGGCATGCGCCGCAAACCAGGCATCGACAGACGCAGCCCGATCGGCGCGCACCGCAACCAGGCGCACTCGATCAGAAGCGCCCAAATCGTCCGCAACTGCCAGCGTGTCGATCAAGGCCAGCACCGGCGCACTGATCGCCGCCGGCCCCAGCCGCACGAACACCCATGCGCCTTCGCGAACACGGTCGGTCAGGCGGGCTTCCGCCAAAATGCGCAGATGGCGCGAGACACGCGGCTGGCTCTGCTGCAAAATCAGCGCGATTTCGCCAACCGCCAGCTCCATGCCGCGCACCAGCAGCAGGATGCGCAGCCGGCTGGGATCACCCAGCGCCCGGAAAATGTTCAGCAAATCGTCCACTTGAAAATCACATAAAGAATTCTTTATGTCAGTCAAGCGGATTGCTGCGGCGGGCGCGCCGTGCGACATTGCGCTCGATGGCTCGCGGCGCTGCTCTTGTTTCGATGGCCTTGCTTTTGGCAGGGTGCGCCAGCACCGGCAACACCGATCTGGCACAGGCGCAGGCTGATCCCTGGGAGCGTAACAATCGCCGCATCCACCGCTTCAACAATGGCCTTGATCGGTTTGCGCTGCGCCCGGCCACCAATGTCTACCGCGCCGCCGTGCCGCCGCCGGTGCGCAGCGCCGTCACCAACGCCTATGGCAATTATGCGGAGCCGGCCAATTTTGCCAATGCCGTGCTGCAAGGCAAGCTGGACCAGGCCTTTCGCACCCTGGACCGTTTCCTCCTCAACACCACATTGGGTGCAGGTGGCATATTGGATGTCGCCACGGATCTGGGCCGGCCGCGCGAAACCGAAGATTTCGGGCAGACGCTGGCACGCTGGGGGGTGAAATCCGGGCCGTATCTGGTGCTGCCGCTGTTCGGCCCGTCCACCCTGCGCGATGGCCTGGCCACATCGGTGGATTTTTTTGTTGATCCCGCTGATATCACCCGCAACGCTTGGCTCAGCCCGGGTTGGGACATTCGCATCGCCATGATCGCCGGCCGCACCGTCACGTTCCGCAACAGCCTGACCGATGCCGGCGCCGACAAATTGTTGGCTGACAGCCTTGATGATTACGCGCTTGCCCGCTCCGCCTTTCTGCAACGCCGCCGGCTGCAACTGCTCGATGGCAAATTGCTCGCCGAGGAAGACCCGTTCGGGGAGCCTGAGCCTGAGCCTGAGCCTGAACCAGCCCCGGAACCAGCGCCCGAACCAACCCCGCCTAAACTCTGATCGCCGCGCCCATCACCAGCGGCGTCAGCGTCTTGAGCGCGCCAAAGGCATATTCCACCTCCTGCGCCGGCAGCGGTTCCAGCTGAAATCCGGCCGCCTGCACCAGATGTGCCGATGGCCGGTTCAGATTGCAGCCAACGCCCACAATTTTCTGAATCGGATTGAGCCGGTGCTGCCAGCGCTGCCGGTCCGGATCGTCCGAGAGCACATGTTCCAGAAACAGGAATTTCCCGCCAGCCTTCAGCACACGGCGCACCTCGGCGAGCACCTGGCCAACATCGCGCACCGAACACAGGGTCAGGCAGCAGACCACCGTATCAAACACGCCGCCTTCAAACGGCAATTGCTCACCGGCGCACGGCACGGATCTGATCGGCACCGGCGACTGCGCCAGCCCTGCCGCTGCGCGCCGATTCATGCCTTGCGATGGCTCCACCACGGTCAGGCTGGACACCTTGGCGCGGTCATAAAACGGCAGGGTAGCCCCGGAACCAAAGCCGATTTCCAGCACCTCCCCCACTGCGCCGCTCACCAGTGCACGGCGCCGCGCCATGATGTTCGGATGCCCAAGCGCCTTGTCGAGCAGCCAGGGAAAGATGGTTTCGGAATACAGGCCCATGGCAATATCGTTGCACGCCGCCACCGCGCCGCCAAGCCCGACTATCGCCCGGGCAGGCCATAAACGGCAGCGCATTGGCCTTCAACATGATGGGAAATCAGCTGCGCGCGCGCCGCCCACGGAAATTCGCGCCGGGCCAGCAGCAGCGCCACCAGCCCGTGCAGCCCCGCCCACGCAGATTGTGCCACCATGTCGGGATCGGGGTGCGTTTCGGCAATCAACGCGCGCAGCACGGCAAACGCCCCCACGCCGGCCACCACCACCGCCTCGCGATCGGCCGCACTATGCTCGGGCATGTCCATCAGGAACGCAACGCGGTACGCCGCCTCCTGGTTCAAGCCGAACTCGATATAGACATGCCCCATGCGCCGGAACCGTGCCGGTGGATCACCGTCTGCCGCTCCCGCCGCCGCCAGCCGTTCGCCCAGCGCCACGAACACCCGCTGGCAAAATTCCACCGCAATGCTCTCGCGGGTGCGGAAATGCGCATAAAGCGATGGCTGGCTGATCCCAACCGCTTGCGCGATCTGGCGCGTCGTCACGTGCGTGATGCCGTGGCGCAAAAACAGATCGCCGGCCACCGCCAGAATCTGGTCGCGGCGGGTCTGCCCGGGTTCTTGGGCGAGTTGTTCGGCGGGTTGGACAATAGTTTCGGTCACGGGCCTTGCCAAAATCGCTATTGACAGTTGCTGTCAACCTATCAACGATAGGCTATCATTGATAGGTATATGATGACCCGCCCGCTCCCTACCCCGCGTCTCACCCCGCGTCTCACCCCGCGTCTCACCACCCGTGTCGCCCGTGATTACGGGCCATGGGCGCTCGTCACCGGTGCATCCGATGGCATCGGCCGGGCCTGCGCGGTCGAATTGGCGGCAGCCGGCGTCAACCTCATTCTCGTCGCCCGCCGTGCTGCCCTGCTGAACGAACTCGCCGACGATCTTGCCAACCGCCACGCCATCAAGTGCGCGGTCGTCGCCGCCGATCTGGCCCAGCCCGATGGCGTTGCGGCTGTGCTGGCCATTGCGGCAGCACATGATGTCGGGCTGGCGGTGCTGGCGGCGGGCTTTGGCACATCAGGCAATTTCATCGATGGCGATGTCGCGGCCGAACTCGCGATGATCGATGTCAATTGCCGGGCGGTGGTGGCCATCACCCATGCGCTGGCCCGGCAGATGCGCGCGCGGCGGGCCAACCGCCGCTCGGGCCTGATACTGCTCAGCTCACTCGTCGGCTTTCAGGGTGTGCCGCGCGCCGCCGCCTACGCCGCCACCAAGGGCTTTGTGCAGGTGCTGGCCGAAGGGCTGCGGCTGGAACTGGCGCCGCACGGCATCGATGTGCTGGCCGTGGCCCCCGGCCCGATCACCAGCGGTTTTGCCGCACGCGCCGGCATGACGATGGGGCTGGCACAAACGCCCGATGTGGTGGCACGCGGCGCATTGGCAGCGTTGGGCCGCATCGGCACCGTCCGCCCCGGCTGGCTGTCAAAGGGGCTGGAGGCGGCGCTGCTGCTGCTGCCGCGGGTCTGGCGCACGCGCATGATGCAACAGGTAATGGCAGGAATGACGAAATGAACGCTTCTGCCAAACCCACGCCCGATGCGCGCTTTGCCGCCATCCTGTCCGGCCCGATCCTGCCAACGCTGGCCAAGCTCACAGCGCCGGTGCTGCTGGTGATTACCGCGCAATTGTTCGTGTCCATCCTCGAAGCCTATTGGGTCAGTCGGCTCGGTACCCAGGCCGTGGCCGGTGTTGCACTGGTGCTGCCGCTGTTCGTGCTGATGGGCACCATGAGCAACGGCGGGATCGGCGGCGGCGTGGCAGCGGCGGTGGCGCGCGCCAAGGGGGCCGGCGATCACGCCCGGGCCGATGCGCTGCTGTGGCACGCCATTGTCATCGCCATCGGCTTTGGCCTGCTGTTCACCATCGCAGCCGAGCTTGCCGGCCCGATGCTCTATGCCGCTCTCGGTGGGCGCGGCGAGACACTGCAAGCGGCACTGGATTTTTCGGCCTGGGTGTTTGGCGGCGCCACCATCGTCTGGCTGGTCAATCTGATCGGCGCGGCCTTGCGCGGGGCTGGTGAAGTCAAGCTTCCCGCCAAGATCAACCTGGCTGGCGCGGCGGTCCTGGTGCCGCTGTCGCCGCTGCTGATCTTTGGCTTTGGCCCGCTGCCGGCGATGGGCGTGGCCGGTGCAGGCCTGGCCACCTTGATCTTCTATGCCGGCGCGCTGGTCGCCTTCCTGCTGTGGCTGCGGCCCGGAACCCATTCCCATCGGGGGCCGCTCAAACTGGCCCGGCATCCGTTGGATCCCGCCTTGTTCGCTGCCATCATGCGGGTCGGGCTGGTTTCGGCGGTCGGCACCTTGCTGGCCAGCCTGACCATCGTGGCCATCACCGGGTCGGTCGGCCAGTATGGCACGGCACCGCTGGCCGGCTATGGCCTGGCTTCGCGCGTCGACAGCCTGTTGGTGCCGTTGCTGTTCGGGCTGGGCACCGGTGTTGTCACCATGGTGGGCGCCGCATCGGGCGCCGGCCAGCATGCACGCGCCTGGCGCACGGCGTGGCTGGCTGCGGGCCTGGCCTTTGCGGGCAGCATGGTGATCGGCCTTGTGCTGATGGCGGCGCCCGGCCTGTGGATGGATTGGTTCACTGCCGATCCCGCCGTGCATGCCGCGGGCAGCCTGTGGTTCCATCGAGTCGGCCCCAGCTACGGCTTTTTCGGGCTGGGCCTGATGCTCTATTTTGCCTCGCAGGGCTTTGGCCGCATGCGCGGGCCGCTGCTGGCCGGCATCGTGCGGCTGGCGGTTACCGCTGGCGGCGCGGCATGGCTCGCTAGCCAGGCGGCAGCGCTCGATCAACTCTATCTGGCAGCCGCCGCCGGCAGCGTGATGTTCGGGTTGATCAACATGGCAGCGGTGTGGCGGGCGCGGCCGACCTGAGCTATGGTACGCGCATGCGCGCTACTGCTGCCCTCTTCATCCTGCTGCTGGCAGCCTGCTCAAAACAGAGTGCTGCGCCGGCGGGCAACGAGCAAACCGTGATCGACAAGGCGAATGCCGATGTCGCGGCGGCGCAAGCGCAAGCTCAAGCGAAAGCCGCAGTGCAGCCGCAGCCAGCCCGCTGAACGCCGCCAGACACTGGCGGCTGCAACCCTGAACCGGGCTGGCAATTGCACTTGGTTGCCACAGTAGCCGCGCCGCCGCATGGTGCACATCGCGAACACAAGGCACCAATAATGAACAGCAATGCCGTCGACCCCCGCTTTGCAGCGATCTTGTCGGGGCCGATCCTGCCAACGCTTGCGCGGCTGACGCTGCCGGTGATCGTGGTGATCCTTGCCCAAAATTTCGTCGCGGTGCTGGAGGCCTATTGGGTCAGCCAGCTTGGCACTGAAGCGATTGCGGCCGTCGCGCTCGTGCTGCCGATGGTGCTGCTGATGGGCGCCATGAGCGGCGGCGGCATCGGCGGCGGCGTGGCAGCGTCGATCGCCCGCGCCAAGGGGGCCGGCAACCAGGCGCTCGCCAACGAACTGCTCTGGCATGCCATGCTGCTCGCGGTCGGCTTTGGCATCATATTCACCGCCGCTGCCCTGCTGGGTGGGCCGCTATTTTATGCCGCGTTGGGCGCGCGCGGCGGCACGCTGTCTCAGGCATTGGCGTTTTCAGGCTGGATGTTCGGCGGCTCGGTGATCTTCTGGATGGTCAATCTGATCGGATCGGCCTTGCGCGCGTCGGGCGAAGTCAAACTGCCAGCGATGGTGTCGATTGGCGGCGCTGTCTTGCTGATACCGCTGTCACCGGTGCTGATCCTGGGTTGGGGCCCGGTGCCGGCACTGGGCATTGCCGGCGCCGGCATTGCGACGCTGCTTTATTATGTCGGCTCGCTGATCATCTATGTGCGCTGGCTGCGGCGCGGGGACGGCCCCCTGCACCTGCACTGGCATCCGGCCCGCGCGGCGCCGGTGCGTGCCATCATGGGTGTCGGGCTGATTTCCGCCTTTGGCGCCGTGCTGTCCAGCCTGACTCTGATCGCCCTCACCGGATCGGTCGGCCAATATGGCGTGGAGGCGGTGGCCGGCTATGGCATCGCCTCGCGCGTCGACAATCTGATGATCCCGCTGCTGTTTGCGGTTGGCACCGGGGTGTTGACGATGGTCAGCGCGGCCAGCGGCGCCGGCCTGCATCACCGCGCCTGGGCTGTCACCAAACTGGCCGGGCTGCTCGGCTTTCTGGGCGCGGCGTTGATCAGTGCATTCCTGCTGATCGTGCCGGAACTGTGGATGGACCGCTTCACCAGCGATCCCCAGGTGTTTGCCGCCGGCAATCTGTGGTTCCGGATCGCCAGCCCGTTCTACTGTTTCTTCGGGCTGGGCCTGATGCTGTATTTTGCTGCGCAGGGCCTGGGCCAGATGCGCGGGCCGCTGATGGCAGGGGTCATCCGCCTTGCGATCACGGCTGGCGGGGCGACGTGGCTGGCCGCCCATGCGGCGCCGATGGGCAGCGTGTTTGCAGCGGCGGCGGCGGGGACGGTGGCTTATGGGCTGGTGAATATGCTGGCGGTTTGGACGGCGCGGCCTCGGGGGGTGTGAGCGGGTGTTAAGGGCGCGGCCGGCGGCGGAGCCGCCGAGTCCGCTGGGGTGTTCAAGAAGGTAAGGAAGTAAGTGCGCGGCGGAGCCGCGTCGTCGATCATGCAAAAAAGGGCGGGGATTGCTCCCCGCCCTTTTTTCATGTCGGCCGGATTTCGGCGAGTCCGCCGGCAGCGGTTGCTGCCGGCGGCCGCCTCAATCTCAATAATCCATGCCGCCCATGCCGCCCATGCCGCCCATGCCGCCGCCGGGCGAACCCTTGTCGTCGCTCGGCAGGTCGGTCACAGCCGCTTCGGTGGTGATAAGCAGCGATGCCACCGATGCCGCATCCTGCAGCGCCGTGCGCACAACCTTGGTCGGATCGATCACGCCGGACACGACGAGATTTTCATAGACTTCGGTCTGGGCATTGAAGCCGATGGTCTGGTCTTCACCTTCCAGCAGCTTGCCAGCAACCACACCGCCATCGAAACCGGCGTTGATGGCAATCTGGCGCAGCGGGGCCTGCAACGCGCGGCGAACGATGTCGATGCCGCGGGTCTGGTCGTCGTTATAGCCCTTCAGGCCATCAAGCGCCTTGGTGGCATACAGCAGAGCCGTGCCGCCGCCGGGCACAATGCCTTCTTCGACAGCAGCGCGGGTGGCGTGCAGCGCATCGTCCACACGGTCCTTGCGCTCCTTGACTTCCACTTCGGTGCTGCCACCAACCTTGATCACGGCAACACCGCCGGCCAGCTTGGCCAGACGCTCTTGCAGCTTTTCCCGGTCATAATCGCTGGTGGTCACTTCGATCTGCGCACGGATCTGGTCCACACGCGCCTTGATGGATTCGGCCGAGCCTTCGCCATCAACGATGATCGTGTTGTCCTTGTCGATGGTGACGCGCTTGGCCTGGCCCAGCATCGCCAGCGTGACATTTTCCAGCTTGATGCCCAGGTCTTCGCTGATCATCTCACCCGCGGTCAGCGTGGCGATATCTTCCAGCATGGCCTTGCGGCGATCGCCAAAGCCCGGGGCCTTGACAGCAGCAACCTTCAGGCCGCCGCGCAGCTTGTTGACCACGAGGGTGGCCAAGGCCTCGCCTTCGATGTCTTCGGCAATGATCAGCAGCGGACGGCCCGACTGCACCACGGCTTCGAGCACCGGCAACATCGCCTGCAGGCTCGACAGCTTCTTTTCGTGGATCAGGATGTAGGGGCTTTCGAGTTCCACCTGCATCTTTTCGGCGTTGGTGATGAAATACGGACTCAGATAGCCACGGTCGAACTGCATGCCTTCAACCACGTCCAGCTCGCTGTCCATGCCCTTGGCTTCTTCGACGGTAATCACGCCTTCCTTGCCGACCTTTTCCATCGCCTTGGCGATCATGTCGCCAATTTCGGTTTCGCCGTTGGCCGAGATGGTGCCAACCTGAGCGATTTCCGACGAGCCGGCAACCGGCTTCGAACGCGCCTTGAGATCAGCAACAACCTTGGTGACAGCCAGATCGATGCCGCGCTTCAGGTCCATCGGGTTCATGCCGGCCGCAACCGACTTCATGCCTTCGCGCACGATGGCCTGGGCCAGCACGGTGGCGGTGGTGGTGCCGTCACCGGCAGCGTCGTTGGTCTTGCTGGCAACTTCGCGAACCATCTGGGCGCCGAGGTTTTCAAACCGATCCTTCAGTTCGATTTCCTTGGCAACGGTCACGCCGTCCTTGGTGATGCGCGGTGCGCCGAAGCTCTTTTCGATGACCACGTTGCGGCCCTTGGGACCCAGCGTCACCTTCACGGCGTCAGCAAGAATGTCCACGCCGCGGATGATGCGCTCACGGGCATCGCGGCCGAATTTTACGTCTTTGGCAGCCATGTGGCTAACTCCTCAAAAAATGTTCCGAACAAACGATATTCACTGGATTTCAGGCTGTTAGCCCATGATCCCCAGGATATCGCTTTCCTTCATGATCAGCAGGTCTTCGCCGTTCAGCTTGACCTCGGTGCCCGACCACTTGCCGAACAGGATCTTGTCGCCGGCCTTCACTTCCAGGGCGGTCACGGTGCCGTCATCGGCGCGGGTGCCAGTGCCCACAGAGACGACTTCGCCTTCCTGTGGCTTTTCCTTGGCGCTGTCGGGGATGATGATTCCACCAGCGGTCTTTGCTTCTGCCTCGATACGGCGAACGAGAACGCGGTCATGCAGCGGACGAAATGCCATTGCTCTACCTCTTTGCTTTGAAATTGGAACGAATATGATCTGCTGGCACTCACCCTTCGCGAGTGCCACCAGCGATGCTGCATATGGGTCGGCAGGTCCGGATCGTCAAGGCGAGCCGCCCGCATATTTTTTGCGTTGCGCCCAGCCGCCGCGCCTGATCCTGCAGCAAAGCGTCGCTGGACAGGCAGTGGCTTTTTCTGCGACCCTCCCGTCATGAAATTGTGTTCCGATCTTTCGTCCCGCGCCCTGATTTGCGCCCTCTGCCTGTCGCTTGTCGCCTGCGGCGGCGGCGGCGGCAGCACGCCAACTGCCGGCGGGCCAACCCCAAGCCCTACACCCACTGCCAGCAACCAATGCAGCCTGCGCGAACGGCAATTGTGGGCCGAAGCCCAAATCCGCGAGAACTACCTGTTTCCCGAGGATTTGCCGGCCAGCCTGGATCCAGCGCCGTTCAGCACGGTGCAGGCCTATATCGATGCCCTCACCGCGACGGCACGGGCCAAAAGTCGCGACAAGGGCTTCACCTACATCACGTCCATCGCCGAAGAAAATGCCTTCTTCTCGTCTGGCCAAACCGCCGCCTTCGGCATCCGCCTGCAATATGACAGCGCGGCCCGGCGCACCTTCATCATCGATGCCTTTGAAACCGGCCCAGCCTTTGCCGCCGGCATCGATCGCGGCGATGAAATCCTCGCCATCGGCACCACGCCCACCAATCTGGTGCCGGTGACAACGCTTTTTTCAGGGGGCGGCAGCGCTGCCGTTTCCGATGCGCTGGGGCCAACCACGGCCGGCGTCACCCGCACCCTGGAATTGCGCAATCGGGGAACCGGCGACGTGCGCACCGTCACCATCACCCGCGCCGAGTTCAACATTCCAGCCCTGTCGCCGCGCTTTGGCAGCCTGGTGTTCGATGAAGGTGCCAATGGCAAATTTGGCTATATCAACCTGCGCAGCTTCATCAGCAGTGCAGATGCGCCGCTGCGCGAGGCGTTTGCCCGCTTCCGCGCCGAAGGCATCAGCCAGGTCATCATCGATGTGCGCTACAACAGCGGCGGCCTGGTGCGCACATCGGAATTGATGGGCGATCTGCTCGGCGGCAACCGGCTAGCCAGCGACGTCTACAGCTTCACCACCTTCCGCCCATCAAAATCCGCCAGCAATACCACCCGCCTGTTCCGCAGCGCGCCCGAAAGCGTCTCGCCGACAAAAATCGCCTTCATCACCACCGAAAGCTCGGCGTCGGCCAGCGAATCCGTGCCCAATTCGATGCTGCCCTACCTGCGCGAAAACACGCTGCTGGTCGGCGGCAACACCGCCGGCAAGCCGGTGGGGCAGATCGGCATTGACCGGGCAGCCTGCGATGATCGGCTGCGCGTTGTCGCCTTCGCGCTGGAAAACGCCAATCGGCAGGGCGATTATTTCAACGGCCTGGCCCCGCTGTTCCCGGGCCGCGGCGGCCGCACCTGCGCGGCGGCAGATCAATTCAGCCAGCCCTTTGGCCGCACCGAAACCTCGATCAGCACAGCCATCAGCGCCATGACCGGCGGCGCCTGCTCGGCCATCGCCAGCGCCGGCGCCGATGCCCGCGAACAATCCCTGGGCCGCCTGCCGCTGCTGGCCAGCACCCCCAGCGCCGCCCAGCGCGACATGCCCGGCTTGTTTTAACGCGAAAGTTTTGATGGGCCTGTTTTGTTCGCAAGCCAGGCGGCGTAGACAAATTCAAAAACTACGGAACAGTCGGCAATCGGCTGACTTACAAAACAAGCTGAATGACTGGAATTGGGTGGGAAGCGGACGGGCAGGTATTCGACGAGAAAGACGGGAAGCTGTTTTGTGGCATGTCTCAAGTCCTTTCGGATGTGACACTCTTTTACCGCACATACAGCCGCCGCTACTCTTTGCGCCAAGACGACACATAACCGTCGGAAGCGCTGAGTTCGGCGGTGACGATCTGCCCCTTGGCGTTGCGCTCGAACGTCACTCGCATCGCGGGATCGTCGCGGATAGCGAAGATGTCCGCGCCGAGCGCCTGAAGCGCAAGAGCAGGGCGGCGGCCGCGACGCCATTCGAGCGTGCCGTCAGCGGCAACCCCAACTGCGGCACCACTGTAGCTCCCGAGATAGGCTGTTACGTCGATGCGCTGAACTGGGGCCATAAGGCTTTCCAACGCCCAGCGCGTGTCGAGCGCCGCAATGCCCGACGGCTGAGCAGCGACGAGCCTTTCCAGCGCCAGCCGGCGGGCATGCCCAAGCGCCCCGGCTGCCGCGACGGGTGCGTCCGGCCGCACGCCGGTCCCTTCCCAGTTTTGCTTGGTAATCGGGTTGATTGGCGAGCCGGTCGACACGAACACCAGCCAGCCGCTCGGCGTCTGCTCCTCGCCGCCGGGGTTGGCGCCGCCGTAGCTGGCTTCGCCGACGATCGTCGCCCGCTTTGCGGCTTGCAGCGTGTAAGCGAGCGCTTCGGCTGCCGACGCGGTGCGGCCGCTGACCAGGATGTAAAGTGGCAAGTCGATGCGCGGCGCAGGATGCGGCCGGCCTGGTCGTTCGCTCTGCGTACCGCCGCGAGAGCGGAAGACATTGTAAATATCGGCCCCGGGCGGGGTGAAGGCGCTCGCGAAGTATCCGACCATCGCTGGCGAGCCCCCGCCATTTCTGCGCAGATCAACGATCAGTGCATCGGTGCCGGCGAGCATCTGCAAGGCGGCATCGGCGGCGCGCTTGGCGGGAGAGTTTTCGTCGGCGAAATCGATATGGGCGAAATGGCGCATGTCGAGGTAGCCGATGTTACCCGGCAGAATTTCGGCGTGGCGGAAACCATAGTTGGCGCGACGGTCGAGCAAGGCTTGTTCGTCGTCATGCGACAGCGCGGGCGCGGCACCCGCCGCGACGGGCTGTATGGGCGCATAGCTGACGCGGAAGTGACGGTCGAAAGGCTCGAGGACGCGGGTGATGGCTGCCGCGAGTTCATTGGGAGGGACGTACCGGTCAAAGTCGCCTCGCGACGCGGAAGCCCGCAGGCTATCAGCAATGACGCGGCCGCGTGCCTGATCGAAGTACCGCGCCTCAACGATTTGCGCGATCTCCGCTGCGGCGTCCCGCGCAGGCTGAGCGGCGAGAGCGGCGCTTGCAAGCAGCCAGATGGAGACGAAAGGGACTATCAGGGGACGCATCCAAGGGCTCCTATTGTTCGCCAGGGAAAGGCGGCGTTCGGCAAAAGATATCGCGAAGCCGCCACCGATTTCGACGTTTGAATGTGTCCACGCAGCCTGACGTTACAGCCTGCATCGGACGGGGGTGCCCCCTCCACCAAATTGTTGGTTCACCGCCATGTTTCAAAGCTTTGGACCGAACAAAAACGAGAGTGGTGCAGGGCTCAGCCCTGCCCGCCGGAGGCTCATTTATCCTTGTGAAATCTTGATAAGCCAGACCTGAAATCAAACCACCAGCAACTGCTTGCCGAAATTCTTGCCTTCAAACAATCGCCGCAGCGTGGCCGGGCAGTTTTCGAAACCGTGCTGGATATCCTCGGCGGTGTTCAGCTTGCCTTGCGCCATCAGCTTGGACAGGGCCGCGACGCCTTCGCCGTAGCGCTTGGCGAAATCGAGCACGATGAAGCCTTGCATGTGCCCGCGCATGACGGTGAGGTTCATATAATTGCGCAGGCCCGGTGAGCGATCTTCGGCGGTATCATTATAGCTGGAAATGCCGCCGCACAGCACGACGCGCGCGCCCAGCGCCAGATTGGCCAGCGCCGCGTCCAGGATCTCGCCGCCGACATTTTCAAACACCACCTGCACGCCCTTGCGGGCATGTTCGCGGATCTGGCGCGCGACATTGCCGGCGCGGTAATCGATGCAGGCATCGGCGCCGGCCTGTTCCATCACCCAGCGGCATTTTTCTGGCCCGCCGGCAATGCCGATCACTTTGCAGCCCAGCGCCTTGGCAATCTGCACCACCACGCTGCCAGTGGCGCCCGCAGCGCCGGACACCAGCACCGTGTCACCGGCGTTTGGCTTGCCGATTTCGGTCAGGCCAAACCAGGCGGTCAGGCCGGTGACGCCGAACACGCCCAGCGCTTGCTCGGGCGTGACGCCGGCGCGCAGCTTGGTGACCGGGCCGGTTTCGGTGGTGCCATCACTCAGCGCATGTTCCTGCCAGCCGAACGTGCCCTGCACCATATCGCCGGCGGCAAAACCGGGATGGTGGCTGGCGATGACTTCGCCAATGCCGCCAGCACGCACCACGCCGCCGATCGGCACGGCGGGCAGATAGGTATCGCCGCCCAGCCAGCCGCGCTGCGTGGGATCAAAGGAGAAATGCGTCATCCGCACCAGAAACTGGCCATCGCCCACAATCGGAATGGGAAGGGTCACCAGATCGAAATCACTGTCCTGCAGCGCGCCGGACGGGCGGGATTTCAGCAGCCATTTGCGGGTGGTGGTCATGACGCGCAGTCCTCAAAACACGGGATCAAAAATATGGCAGGCTTGCTGCGGCCGGGGCAGCCCCTCACTTGAACAGGCTGCCCA
>NZ_JBBATR010000005.1:3074-35731 GCF_040398645.1 Sandarakinorhabdus sp. | reverse complement strand
GCGGCCTGCGCGTCCAGCTTGGCTTGCAGCGCGGCCTGCTTGTCGGCTTCGGCTTGTCCGGCCTGGTCCTCGCGCTTCATCAGCAGCAGTTCGGCAGCGGATTCGCGGTCGATCCGCTCTTCATATTTGCCGGCAAACGGCGATGCGTTGATCACGTCGGCCCGCTCGCCAGCCGTCAGCGGCCCAACCCGGCTGCGCGGCGGCGCGATGCGCGTGCGCTCCACAGGTGACGGCGCGCCATCGGGCATGAGCGTCGAAACCAGCGCCTCCCCCACCTTCATTTCGGTGATCACCGCCGCCACATCCAGCCGGGGATTGGGCCGGAACGTTTCGGCGGCGCTTTTGATGGCGCGGGCATCGCGCGGCGTGAACGCCCGCAGCGCGTGCTGCACCCGGTTGCCCAATTGCCCCGCGACTTTTTCGGGGATATCCACCGGATTTTGCGTGACGAAATACACGCCCACGCCCTTGGACCGGATCAGGCGCACCACCTGCTCCACCTTGTCCATCAAGGCATCGGGCGCCTCGTCGAACAGCAGATGCGCTTCGTCAAAGAAGAACACCAGCTTGGGTTTGTCGGGATCGCCCACTTCGGGCAGCGTTTCGAACAGTTCGGCCAGCAGCCACAGCAGGAAGGTCGCATACAGGCGCGGGCTGTTCATCAATTTGTCGGCCGCCAATATGTTCACCCGGCCCCTGCCCTTGCCGTCCAGCGCGATAAAGTCCGTAATATCAAACGCCGGTTCACCAAAAAACGCCGCGCCGCCCTGGCTTTCGAGGGTGAGCAACTGGCGCTGGATGGAGCCAACGCTGGCCTTGGTGACATTGCCATATTTGCTGGACAGCTCGGCCGCATTGTCGGCGCACCACGCCAGCATCGCCTGCAAATCTTCCAGATCGAGCAGCAGCATGTCGTGATCATCGGCATAACGAAACGCAATCGCCAGCACGCCTTCCTGCGTATCATTCAGGCCCATCAGCCGCGCCAGCAGCAGCGGCCCCATTTCGGAAATGGTGGTGCGGATGGGATGGCCCTGTTCGCCGAACAAATCCCAGAAGACGACCGGCATCGATTCCCAGTCATAATCCTCGATCTTCATCTCCATGGCGCGCTTGGCCGTCCAGCCAGCGGCTTCGCTGCCCGGCTTGGCCATGCCGGCGATGTCGCCCTTCACATCGGCCAGGAACACCGGCACCCCGGCGCGCGAAAACCCCTCGGCAATGCCTTGCAGCGTCACCGTCTTGCCAGTGCCGGTGGCACCCGCAATCAGCCCATGGCGATTGGCGCGTTTCAGCACCAGCGATTGCGGCGCATCCTGATCGGACAGGCCGATGAACAAATTATCCGTCACGCGTCTCTCCCCATGCAGCGCAGTTTCAGCCCGGCTCGCCTGCCACGTCCAGCCGGAAGATATCCGGCCGGGCATAATGGCCGGTGGCATCGAAATCAAAGCGCGCGCGGACCACGTCAGCCAGATCAACCTCGGCCACCAGCAAACCCTCCTGCCCGCGCAGTGGCCCGGCCAGCACCTCGCCCATCGGCGATACAATCATGCTGCCGCCGCCGATCAGCGGCACATCGGCGGCGCGGTCGATCAAGGTGATCGGTTCCCCCAGCGCCATTTGCGACGGCGGCAGCCATTGGCAGGCCGACACCAGGAAACAGCGGCCTTCATGGGCGATATGGCGCATCGCCACCTCCCATTGCGGCCGATCATCCACGGTGGGGGCCGCCCAGATCGTCACGCCTTGCGCATAGAGCGCGGTGCGCAGCAGCGGCATGAAATTCTCCCAGCAGATCGGCGCGCCGATCCGCCCGATCGGGCTGGCAAAGCTCACCACATCGCGCGCCGTGCCCTGCCCCCAGATCAGCCGTTCGGCCGCCGTAGGCATCAGCTTGCCGCGATGCCCGGCCAGCCTGCCATCGGGCGCAAAATGCAGCGCCGCGCAGTGCAGGGTGGTGCCGGCCCGGATGATCGCGCCAGCGATAATCGTGCAGCCGATGCTGGCCGCCAGTTCGCCCAGCGCCGCCACCTCCGGCCCATCAAGCTCCACCGCCTGCCCCCAATAGCGCCGGAACGCATCGCGCCCGGCCGGCGTGCGATAGCCCAGCCGCACGCCGAAATCCGCGCCCTTGGGATAGCCGCCGAGCAGCGCTTCGGGCAGCACCAGCAGATCGGGCCGCGCCGCTTGCAGCTCGCCGCGCCATGCCATCAGCGCATCAAGCGTTTCGCCCGTAGTCGCCCGGCTGCCGATTTGCAGCGCGGCCAGCCGTGCTTTGCCTGTGATCATGGTCATGCCTGTCTCTCCAATTGCTGCATTGCCCAGCTTGCCGCATCAGCCACCACCGGATCATCGCTGCCCAGATGCGCCGCCACCGCCGGGATCAACCCGCCCTCCCCGCTGTTGCCCGCCGCATAAAGGCAGTTGCGGATGAAGCGCGCCACCCCGATGCGCTTGATGGCGCTGCCCGAAAACAGCGCGCGGAAGGCAGCATCGTCGAGCGCCAGCAAGTCCGCCAGTTTCGGCGCGGTCAGTTCGGCGCGCGGCAGGAAGGCCGGTTCTTCCGTGGCCTTGGCAAAACGATTCCATGGGCAGACGGACAGGCAATCGTCGCAGCCATAGATGCGGTTGGCCATGGGTTTGCGAAATTCCTCCGGGATCGGGCCTTTATGCTCGATGGTCAGATAGGCCAGGCAGCGCCGCGCATCCAATCTATAGGGTGCCGGAAACGCATCGGTCGGGCACGCCGTCTGGCAGCGGGTGCAACTGCCGCAACGATCACCATGCGGCGCATCCACCGGCAGTTCCAGCGTGGTATAGATTGCGCCCAGAAACAGCCAAGAGCCATGGCTGCGCGAAACCAGATTCGTGTGCTTGCCCTGCCAGCCCAGCCCGGCGGCGGCGGCCAGCGGCTTTTCCATCACCGGCGCGGTATCCACGAACACCTTCACGTCTCCGCCAGCCGCCGCCACCAGCCAGCGCGCCAGCGCCTTCAGGCGTTTCTTGATCAGATCATGATAATCCCGGTTCCAGGCATAAACCGAAATCACGCCGGTATCGCCCTGCCCGGCCAGCCGCAGCGGATCCAGCGGCGGCGCATAATTGGTGCCGAGCATGATGACGCTGCGCACATCCGGCCACAGGCCCATCGGCGACGCGCGTTCATCGGCGCGGCTTTCCATCCAGATCATCTCGCCATGGCAACGATCTGCCAGCCACGCCCGCAGCCGCGCCCCGGCCTGCGGCACGGCATCCGCGCTGCACACGCCCAGCGCCGCAAAGCCCAGCCCGTCGGCCTGCGCCCGCAGCGCCGCCATCAGGTCAGCGTGTTCAGCCACTCCGTCACCATTGCCCCGATCTGCTGTTCCAGATCGCCCCAGAACAGCCAGTGCGGCGCGCCGGGCACTTCGTGATAATCGACCGGGCCGGTCAGATTGCGAGCCGTCGCCCGCGCAATGCCCGGCGGCGTGATGCGATCATTCAGGCCCACCACCACCAGCGCCGGCTGGTTCAGCCGGGCATAATCCACCCGTGTCACATTGCCGAACAAGGGCGGCAGCGCCATTTGCGCCAGCACGCGGCCCGAATCCCACACCAGCGCAGCGATTTCCCTGGCGGTCACCTCCTCGGGCACGCCGTTGAAAATGCCCCAGCGCGCGCCGGCATCGTCACACAGGGTCGGGCTGTCCCACCAGCCCCATTTCAGCACGACATTCTTCATCGTCTTGAACGGATCAAGGCTGAGCGCCTGGCTGTTGGCCGCCCCCGCCGGTGACAGCAGCACCAGCCCGGCATGCGGCACCCGCTCCGCCAGCATCTGCGCCAGCAAACTGCCCATCGAATGGCCCAAAATCACCGGCGGCCGGCTGCACGCCGCGGCTTCAGTGACCAGATAATCGACATAGGATGTGATCGACACCTCCCCCAGGTCGGGCGGCGGCGGCAGGCTGGCGGGCCGGTTGTGCCACGGCAGCACCGGGGCAAAGGTGGCATGGCCTGCCGCCTCCAGCACTGCGCGCAGCCGATCAAATGTGGCCGGCGTGGACCACATGCCGTGGATCAGCAGGATCGGCGGCTTCAACACACCACGCCGGTTGACGCCAGCACGCCCAGCGTGACGATGTCATTGGCGCTGCTGTTCATCGGCACGATCTGCACCGGTTTGGACATGTTGACCAGCATCGGGCCCACAACGCGCAGGCTGGCCACTTCCTTGATCAGCTTGGCGGCGATATTGGCGCTGTGCAGGCCGGGCATGATCAGCACATTGGCCGGGCCAGACAAGCGATTGAACGGATATTGCGCCCGCATCGCCGGATTGAGCGCGACATCAGCCGACATTTCGCCTTCATATTCAAAGCCGACCTGCCGCTGATCGAGCAATTCCACCGCGCCGCGCAGATTGTCGACAAATTCGCCGTGCGGATTGCCGAAATTGCTGTAGCTCAGGAAGGCCACGCGCGGCTCCTGGCCCAACCGGCGCGCCACCGCAGCGGTTTCGATGGCGATATTGGCCAGGGCTTCCGCCGTTGGCCGTTCCGTTACCGTGGTATCGGCCACAAAGATGGTCTGCTGCTTGCCCACCAGCATGTGGATGCCGAACGGGCGCTGGCCCGGCACCGGATCGATCACCTGGCGCACCTGCCGATAGCTGGTGGCAAAATTGCGGGTCACGCCCGTCAGCATCAGATCGGCTTCGCCCATCGCCACCAGCAGCGCCCCAAACACGTTGCGCTCATGATTGACCATGCGCTGCACATCGCGGTGCAGCATGCCGCGGCGCTGCACCCGCTCATACAGGAAATCCACCATCGCCGGCACCAGCGGGGACACCGCGCTGTTGTGGATTTCAAAGCTTTCGGGATCGTCCACGCCCAGCCGCGCCAGACCTTCGCGCACGGGCAGCTCCCGGCCGACCAGCACCGGCGTGCCATAGCCGCTGTTGCGCCAGTTCACCGCCGCGCGCAGCACAACCTCTTGTTCGGCTTCGGCAAACACGGCGCGGCGCGGGCGGCTCTGGGCGCTTTCGATGGCGCCCTGCAAGATCGACGTTGTGGGATTGAGCCGGCCGCGCAGCTCCTGCCGGTAAGCTTCTTCATCAAAAAACGGCTTGCGCGCCGCGCCCGACGCCATCGCCGCCTTGGCCACCGCCAGCGGGATATGCTCGATCAGGCGCGGATCAAACGGCGCCGGGATGATATATTCCGGGCCAAACACCCGCGCCTTGCCGCCATAGGCCGCCGCCACTTCATCGGGCACCGGCATGCGCGCCAGGCTGGCGATGGCATTGGCCGCTGCCAGCTTCATTTCCTCGTTGATGGCCGTGGCGCGCACATCCAATGCGCCGCGAAACAGATAGGGAAAGCACAATACATTGTTGGCCTGATTGGGATAATCGCTGCGCCCGGTGGCCACGATGGCATCGCTGCGCACATTGGCCACTTCTTCCGGCGTGATTTCCGGATCGGGATTGGCCATCGCGAAAATGATCGGCCTGGCCGCCATGCTCGCCACCATCGCTTCGGTCACTGCGCCCTTTTGCGACAGGCCCATGAACACGTCCGCGCCCACCATCGCTTCTTCGAGGGTGCGCGAGTCCGTGACGGCGGCATGCGCCGATTTCCACTGGTTCATGCCCTTCTGGCGGCCCACGTAAATCACGCCGCTGGTGTCGCACATCACCACATTCTTCACGCCGTACAGCTTGATGAGTTCGGTGCAGGCAATGGCCGCAGCGCCGGCACCATTGACCACCATCTTGACGTCTTCGGGCCGGCGCCCGGTCAGGTGCAGCGCGTTGATCAGACCGGCGGCGGCGACAATGGCGGTGCCGTGCTGGTCATCGTGAAAGACCGGAATGTTCATCCGTTCCTTCAGCGTGGTTTCGATGATGAAACACTCCGGTGCCTTGATATCCTCCAGGTTGATGCCGCCAAAGCTCGGCTCCAGCAGCTCGACGCAGGCGATGAACTTGTCGACATCCTCGGTCGCCACTTCCAGATCGATGCTGTCGATATCGGCAAAGCGCTTGAACAGCACGGCCTTGCCTTCCATCACCGGCTTGGAGGCCAGCGCGCCGAGATTGCCCAGCCCCAAAATGGCGGTGCCGTTGGAAATCACCGCCACCAGATTGCCCTTGATGGTGTAATCATAGGCGGCATCGGGATCAGCCGCGATGGCGCGCACCGGCGCCGCCACACCCGGCGAATAGGCAAGGCTCAGATCGCGCTGCGTCGCCATCGGCTTGCAGGCGACGATCTCGATCTTGCCGGCCTTGCCGCCGCGGTGGTAATTCAGCGCCTCGCGGTCACCGAAATCCGGATCAATGCCGGGCGTGCTGTCATCGTTGCTCATTGCCTGATCCTGAAAATCATCTTGCTCGCAACCGGGATAGGATTGCGGCGGCAAAGGGGCAAGTGGCTACACATGCCCAGCCGGTTCATTTCATCCGCGCTTGAGTGCCGCGCCAGCGCCGCTACAAGCAGCAGCAATGACCGCCGCCTCCCCCATGATCGCGCAATATCTGGGCCTGAAAGCCCAGGCCGGCGATGCGCTGCTGATGTTTCGCATGGGGGATTTCTACGAGCTTTTCTTCGATGACGCCGCAGCCGCCGCCGCCACACTTGACATCGCGCTGACCAAGCGCGGCGAATATGCCGGCCAGCCGATCCCGATGTGCGGCGTGCCGGTGCACTCCCACGAATCCTATCTGGCGCGCCTGATCCGCGCCGGCCACCGCGTCGCCATTGCCGAACAGATCGAAGACCCGGCCGAAGCCCGCAAACGCGGCAGCAAATCGGTGGTGGCCCGCGCCGTCGTGCGCATCGTCACGCCCGGCACCGTCACCGAGCCTGGCCTGCTGGAACCACGCCGCGCCAATTGGCTGGCCGCGCTGGCGCCAGATGCCAATGACGGGGCCAACTGCGGCCTCGCCTGGCTCGATCTCAGCACCGGGGCCTTCCACACCAGCGCCGGCACCATGGCCGATATGCGCGCCGAACTGGCCCGGCTGAACCCGGCCGAAACCCTGGTGCCCGAAGGCAGTGCCCACATCGGCATCTCCCGCCCCGCTGCCGATTTCAGCCCGGCCCGCGCCGAAACGGCCCTGAAATCCCGCTTTGGCGTCGCCACGCTGGCCGGCTGGGGCCAGTTCACCCCGGCCGAACTGGCCGCCGCCGGCGCGCTGCTGGCCTATGTCAGCGAAACCGCCCGCGATTCTGCACCGTTGATCCTGCCGCCGCGCCGCGAACTGCCGGGCAGCAGCATGGCCATCGATGCCGCCACCCGCGCCAGCCTCGATCTGGCGCGCGGGTCGGCGCGCCACAGCCTCGAAAGCGCCGTTGATCGCACCGTCACCGCCGCCGGTGCCCGGCAATTGGGCGCCGATCTGTCCGCGCCGCTCACCGATGCGGCTGCCATTGCCGCCCGCCACGATCTGCTCGGCTGGTTCATCGCCGATCCGCTGGCCCGCGCATCAGCGCGCACCACGCTGGCGGCGCTGCCCGATATCGCCCGGGCGCTGGCCCGCATCGCCATCGGCCGCTGGTCCCCGCGCGATCTTGGCCAATTGGGGCGCGGGCTGGCCGGCGCACTTGCCCTCAAGGCCGAATTGTCCGCCCGCCCCGGCCTGCCTGCGCTGCTGGCCGAGACGCTGGCCGAGATCGGCCCATCCGGCAGCGGCATCGGCGCGCTGGTCGAGCAATTGGCCCGCACCCTGGCCGACGAGCCGCCCATCGAATTGCCCGGCGCGATCCGCCCCGGCTTCGATGCCGCCCTCGATGCGCTGCGCGATACGGCGCGGGACGGCCGCAGCGCGGTGGCGGCGCTGGAAACCCGCCTCAAGGCCGAAACCGGCATCACCGCCCTCAAAATCCGCCACAACAATGTGCTGGGCTATCATATCGAAGTGCCCGCCGCCCGCGCCGATCCGCTGCTCGCCGCCGATTCAGGCTTCATCCACCGCCAGACCATGGGCAGCGCCGGCGCCGGCGGCGCGGTGCGCTTTTCCAGCGTGGAGCTTGCCAGCCTCGCCAGCCGCATCGCCAGCGCCGCCGATCACGCGCTGGCCGCCGAAGCCGCGCATCTGGAAGAAGTGCGCAGCGCCGTGCTCGCCTGCCAGGCCGCCATCTTGGCCGGCGCGGCGGCGCTGGCCCGTATCGATGTCGGCGCGGCCTGGGCCGAACTGGCGGCATCGGAAAACTGGTGCCGGCCCACCGTGGACCACAGCGCCGCCTTTGCCATCACCGCCGGCCGCCACCCCGTCGTTGAACTGGCGGTGCGCAAATCCCACGCCCGCTTCACGCCCAATGATTGCGATCTGTCCACCGATCGCCGCGTCTGGCTGGTGACGGGGCCGAACATGGCCGGCAAATCCACCTTCCTGCGCCAAAACGCGCTGATCGCCGTGCTGGCCCAGGCCGGCAGCCACGTGCCCGCCGCCAGCGCCCATATCGGCGTGATCGACCGCCTCTACAGCCGCGTCGGCGCGGCGGATGATCTGGCGGAGGGCCGCAGCACCTTCATGGTCGAAATGGTCGAAACCGCTGCCATCCTCACCGGCGCCACCAACCGCAGCCTCGTCATCCTCGACGAAGTCGGCCGCGGCACCAGCACCTACGACGGCCTTGCCATCGCCTGGGCCGTGCTGGAATCGGTGCACGATGATCTGGGTTGCCGCTGCCTGTTTGCCACCCATTATCACGAGCTGGTGCCGCTCACCGCCAAGCTGTCCGGCCTCGCCAGCGTCACCGTCAAAGTGCGCGAGTGGAAGGGCGATCTGGTGTTCCTGCACCAGGTCGTGCCCGGCAGCGCTGACAAAAGCTACGGCCTCTCGGTGGCCCGCCTCGCCGGCGTGCCGGCGCCGGTGCTCGCCCGCGCCCGCGCCGTGCTCACACGGCTCGAAACCCGCCGCGACCAGACCGGCGGCATCGCAGCAGGCATGGACAGCCTCCCGCTCTTTGCCGCCCCCACTGCCCCCGCCGGCGACGATCTGCGCGAAAAACTCGGCCAGATCGACCCGGACAACATCACCCCGCGCGAAGCCCTCGATCTGCTTGCGGAGTTGAAGGCGCTGGCTGGGCCGGCAAGCAGCTAGATCCGGCTGCTTGCCAGCCCTTGACCCGCCCCGCTGGCAGCGCCACCACATGGGGGATGGCGGGATGGCAATATTGGATCGATCGCGGCGGCACGTTCACCGATATCGTGGCGCTGCGGCCCGATGGGCAGCTGGTGACGGCCAAGCTGCTCAGCCATGCGCCCGAGCTTTATGACGATGCGGCGCTGGCCGGCATCGCCCGGCTGCACGGGAACGATCCTGCGCCGATCCACGCCGTGCGCATGGGCACCACCGTGGCCACCAATGCCCTGCTGGAACGCAAGGGCGCGCCGACGGTGCTGGCCATCACGCGCGGCCACCGCGATGCGCTGTTGATCGGCCATCAGGCCCGGCCCGACATTTTCGCGCTGGAAATCAAAAAGCCTGCGCCGCTGTATGAAATGGTGGTGGAAATCGACGAGCGGGTGACGGCGCAAGGCGAAGTGCTGCGCGCCCTTGATGAAGCGGCGGCGCACGCGGCCTTGCAGGATGCGTTTGACGCCGGTTATCGCAGCCTGGCCGTCGCCTGCCTGCACGGCCACGCCCACCCGGCGCACGAGCTGCGCGTCGCCGCGATTGCCCGCGCCATCGGTTTCACACAGGTCACGTGCAGCCATGACGTCGGCGCCGTGATCCGGCTGGTGCCGCGCGCCAACACTGCCGTGGTCGATGCCTATCTGTCGCCGCCGCTGCGCGATTATGTCAGCAAGATCGCCGCCGGCCTGCCGGGGGTGAACCTGGCCTTCATGCAGTCAAACGGCGGCCTCGCCCGCGCCGGGCATTTTCACGGCCGCGATGCCATCTTGTCCGGCCCGGCGGGCGGCATCGTCGGCATGGCCGCGGCCGGGCGCAGCGCTGGCGACACGCGGCTGATCGGCTTTGACATGGGCGGCACCTCCACCGACGTGTCGCTGTTTGACGGCCAGTATGAACGCGCCGACGAAGTCGTGATCGCCGGCGTGCCGATGCGCGTGTCGATGCTGAAAATCGATACGGTGGCGGCCGGCGGCGGCTCGATCATCAGCCATGCCGGCGGCAGGCTCAAGGTCGGCCCGGAAAGCGCCGGCGCGGTGCCCGGCCCGGCCGCCTATCGCCGCGGCGGGCCGCTCACCATCACCGATGCCAATGTCATGCTGGGCATCGTGCAGCCCGCGCATTTCCCGGCGCTGTTCGGCCCCGCCGGCGATGAACCGCTGGACGGCGATGCGGTGCGCGCCGGCTTTGCCGATCTGGGCGCCGCAATTGGCCAACCGCCCGAACACATCGCCGCCGGCGCGCGGGCCATCGCGGTGGAAACCATGGCCCAGGCCATCCGCCGGATCTCGATCGCACGCGGCCACGACGCCGCGGCCTACACGCTCACCAGCTTTGGCGGCGCCGGCGGGCAACATTGCTGCGCCATCGCCGATCAACTGGGCATGACCCGGGTGCTGATCCACCCGCTGGCCGGCCTGCTGTCCGCGTTCGGCATCGGCCTCGCTGAAGTGCGGGCGGTTCGGCAGCGCACGCTGAACTGGCCGCTCTCGCCAGCAACCGATCTCGCCGGCCCGGCGGCCGAATTGGCCGACCAGGCCCGCGCTGCATTGCTGGCGCAGGGCGAGGCGGTGGCCAGCGTGAAAGTGCTGGCCCGCATCCGCTACGCCGGGTCAGACAGCGGCGTGGACCTGCCGCTGGCCGCGCCGGCCGCCATGGCCCGCGCCTTTGTGGCCGAGCAGGAACAGCGCTTCGGCTTTGCGATTGCCGATGCCCATCTGGTGGTGGATGCGCTGATCGCCGAAGCGGTTGGCACCGCGCCCGGCGTGCCAGAATATGGTGGCCCAGCCGGCGGCAACAGTTTGCCAGCCAAACCCCACGGTTCATCACTCGTGGCCCACCATGACGTGTTTTTGGGACACAAATGGCAGCCCTGCAGCTTCTTTTCGCGTGCCGGCCTGCCGATCGGCTGGCGCAGCGCCGGCCCGGCCGTGATCATCGACAGCGCCGGCACCACCTTGGTCGAACCCGGCTGGCAGGCCGAAGTGGACGCTCAGGCCAATCTGATCCTGACCCGGCTTGCGCCGCCGGCCACAGCCGCCAGGTTGCCCTTGCTGGCAGCCGCTGACCCCGTCCGCCTCGAGCTGTTCGCCAACCGCTTCATGGCCATCGCGGAAGACATGGGCGAAGCGCTCAAGACCACCGCCTGGTCAGTCAACATCAAGGAAAGGCTCGATTTTTCCTGCGCCCTGTTCGACGCGGACGGCCATCTGATCGCCAACGCGCCGCACATGCCGGTGCATCTGGGATCAATGGGCGACAGCGTGCGCACCGTTATGGGCAAATGGGCAGGATCAGCATGCGGCATCCACGCCGGTGACAGTTACGTGCTGAACAACCCCTTCGCCGGCGGCACCCACCTCCCCGATGTCACTGTTGTTACACCGGTTTTTACTGGCGGCGCCGCCCCATCCTTCTGGGTGGCAGCCCGCGGCCACCAGGCCGATATCGGCGGCATCACCCCCGGCTCGATGCCGCCCAGCAGCCGGACAATCGCTGAAGAGGGCGTGTTGATTGACAATATCCTGTTGATTGACAAAGGAATTTTCCTCGAAGCCGACATGCTCGCCCTGCTCGGTTCCGGCCCGTGGCCGGCGCGCGATCCAGCCCGCTGCATCGGCGATCTCAAGGCGCAGGCCGCCGCCTGCGCCCGCGGCGCCCAGGCGCTGGTCCAACTGTGCCGGGCGGAGGGTGAACCCGTCGTGGCCGCCTTCATGTGTCATGTGCAGGACAATGCCGAAGCGGCTGTGCGTGCTGCGATTTCCCATCTCAGCGATGGCGAGATGATCGCTGAAATGGACAATAGCGCCCGCATTTGTGTCGCTGTCCGCATCGATGCCGCCAGCCGCAGCGCCAGCATCGATTTCACCGGCACATCGCCGCAACTGGCCGACAATTTCAACGCGCCGTTCTCGGTGGCGCAGGCTGCTGTCCTCTATGTTTTCAGATGCTTGGCCGGCAATGACCTGCCGATGAACGATGGCTGCATGCGCCCGCTGCGCCTGATCGTGCCGGACGGCTCGATGCTGCGTCCGCAGGCGCCGGCCGCAGTTGTGGCGGGAAATGTCGAAACCAGCCAGATCATCACCGATGCCCTGTTCGGCGCGCTCGGCGTGCTGGCAGCATCGGAAGGCACGATGAACAATTTCACGTTTGGAAACAAGGACTACCAATATTACGAAACCATCTGCGGCGGCGCCGGCGCCGGGAACAGCTTCGCCGGTGCCAGCGCCGTGCAGACGCACATGACCAACAGCCGCCTGACCGATCCCGAAATTCTCGAATCCCGCTTTCCGGTATTGGTTGAAGAGTTCAGCACAAGGGCTTGTTCTGGCGGCAAAGGCCAGTGGCCCGGCGGTGACGGTGTCATCCGCCGCATCGTCTTTCGCGAAGCCATGACCGCCTCCCTGCTCTCCGGCCGCCGCCGCACCCGGCCCTTTGGTCTGCACGGCGGCGGCGACGCCCTGCCCGGCAGCGCCCGCGTCGAACGCACCAATGGCAGCGTCGAACATCTCGCCGCCTGCGACCGCGCCGAGCTTGCGGCGGGCGACTCAATCACCATCGAAACACCAGGCGGCGGCGGCTTTGGCGCGTGACAGGCTTGCCCAGTCTGTGGCCGCTGATCGGCATTGCCGTGGTGGTGATCGGTTTTGCCATGCGCGCCAACCCGTTGGCGGTGGTGGTGGCGGCGGCCTTTGGGTCCGGCCTGGGCGCTGGACTGTCGGTGCCCGAGGTGGTGGCCGCACTGGGCAAGGCGTTTCACCAAAATCGCTATGTGTCGGTGCCGTGGCTGGCGTTGCCGGTGATCGGCCTGATGGAACGGGCTGGCTTGCAGGAACAGGCTGCCGCCCTGATTTCCCGCAGCAAGGCCGCAACAACCTCGCGTATCCTGCTGATCTATCTGGGTTTCCGGCAGCTCACATCGGCGCTTGGCCTCACCCAAATTGCCGGCCATGCCCAAACGGTCCGGCCCCTGTTGGCGCCAATGGCCGAAGCCGCCGCGGCGCGCGACAATCCGGCAATCAGCGCCGATGAACGCAACACAGTCAAGGCAATGGCCGCCGCCACCGACAATGTCGGCATTTTCTTTGGGGAGGATATCTTCCTGGCGATCGCATCGATCTTGCTGATCAAGGGCTTTCTGGAAAGTGCCGGCATCATCGTGCAGCCGCTGCAATTGTCGGTGTGGGCAATCCCCACCGCCATCGCGGCCTTTGCTGTGCACGGCGGCCGGCTGCTGCGGATGGGGCGCAAAAATTGATCGGGCTGACGCACCTATATGCGCTCGCCGGAGTGGTGTTCGGCGGCATCGCGCTAGCGGCGCTGCTGGATGGCCAGCACCCACGGCGCCTGCGCGCGGCGGCATTCTGGGCGTTGATCGCTACGGAATTTCTGATCGGCGATGCGCTGAGCGATACTGGCAACGGCGTGCTGCTGCTGGCGTTGGTGGCGCTGGCGCTGCTTGGCGCGCCCGGTAAGGGCCAGCCTGCCACCAGCACCGCCGCGCAGCGCAGTGCCAGCGCGGCCCGGCACGGCAACCGGCTGTTCCTGCCGGCGTTGATCATGCCCGGCGTCGCGCTCGCCGGCACGTTCCTGTTTCCGCATCTTGGCCAAATCGTTGATCCCAAACAGGTTACACTGGTCAGCCTTGGGCTTGGCGCGATGATTGCTGCGGCCACATTGATGATCTGGCTGCGCCCGCCGCTCGCCGCGCCCGTGCAGGAAGGCCGCCGCCTGGCCGAAGGGGTTGGTTGGGCGATGATCCTGCCGCAATTGCTGGCCAGCCTGGGCGCGCTGTTTGCCGTCGCCGGCGTGGGTGAGATTGTTGGCGCGCTAGCACCACTGGCCATCCCGGAGGGCAGCCGCATCGCTGCCGTGCTCGCATTTACGGGCGGTATGGCGATCTTTACGGTCATGATGGGCAATGCCTTTGCGGCGTTTCCGGTGATGATGGGCGGCATCGGCCTGCCCGTGCTGGTGCTGGGCCTGGGCGGCGATCCGGTGGTGGTGGGCGCGGTGGGCATGCTGGCGGGCTTTTGCGGCACTTTGCTCAGCCCGATGGCTGCCAATTTCAATATCGTGCCGGCGGCGCTGCTGAGCTTGCCTGATCGCTATGCCGTGATCCGCGCGCAGTGGCCAACGGCGGTGATCTTGTGGCTGTTCAACACCGCGATGATATGGGGATTTGCATTTTCATGATGCTGGACAATGATTTGGCGGGCCGCATGGCTGGCATCGCGCTGGGACATGTGGGCCGGGAATATCCGCACAAGCTCGATCACGTGATGGCAAACGCGGCCGACGTGCGCAGCCCGCGCGATCTGCATCCGATCTTCTTTGGCAGCTTTGATTGGCATAGCTGTGTGCACGGTTGGTGGCTGCTCATGCGCCTGCTTCACCTCTTTCCGGATCATGCGCGCGCCGACGAAACCCGCGCGTTGGCGGCCAGCCTGTTCACACCGGCCAATGTCGCGGCCGAGCGTGCCTATCTCGCTCGCCCGGAATCGCGCGGCTTCGAACGGCCCTATGGCTGGGCGTGGCTTTTGTATCTTCATGCACAAATGGCCAGTGCAAACAATGTGCTGGCGCCGATACTTGAACCGTTGGCGCAGGATATCAGCCAGAATTTCCGGCACATGCTGGGCCAGTTCACCTATCCGATCCGCACCGGCGCTCATGGCAACACCGGCTTTGCGCTCGTGCTCGGTGCGCGCTGGGCGGCCGATCATGATCCGGCGCTGCTGGCGCTGATGGCTGCCACGGCGCGGCGCTGGTATGGCGATGATCGCCGAGCACAGGCGTGGGAGCCGGACGGCGATGCGTTTTTGTCACCCACGTTGATGGCCGCGCTGGCGATGGCGGCGCTGCTGCCGGCGCCGGAATTTCGGCGCTGGTTTCGGGCCTATCTGCCTGATCTTGCCCGGCAGGCACCGGCCAGCCTGTTCACCCCGGCCAGCGTATCGGATCGCAGCGACGGCAAGATTGCGCATCTTGACGGCCTGAATCTGTCGCGGGCCTGGGCATTTCGCCGGCTTGCCGCCGCACTCAACCCGCGCAGTGCGGCTGTGCCGGCGCTTGCCGCTGCCGCCGATGCGCATCTTGCCGCCGCAATGCCGCACATTGCCGGCGATTATGCCGGTGAGCATTGGTTGGCCAGTTTTGCACTGCTGGCGCTGCTGGCATAGCCGGCGCGCAGTGCAGATCCGTCAGCCGTTGCTGCGATTGGGCGGCCGGCGGGCCGTGTGCGGGCGCTGAGGTGATGGGCGCGGCGCTGACAGGCGCTGCGGCGAAGGGCGTTCCTGGGGTGGGCCATTGGCCGGGATGATCTCGATCTGATCTTCGGCGCTGCGGCCTTGGCGGGTGGCGTGGCGTTTTAAGGCGACCACGAAGCGTTCGGCCATTTCCGGCGCGATTTCCACCAGTGTTTCGGATGGCAGGATGCGGATCGCGCCAATATCGGGCTTGGTCACGCCGCCGCGCCGGCACAGCAGCGGGATGATCCAGCGCGGATCGGCATTCTGGCGGCGGCCGACATCCAGCCGGAACCACACGCCCCCGCCCTCTACAGACGCGCCACCGTGGCGCATGCCGGGCATGTCATCGCCGAGGCCTTCATCATTGCCGCGCCGGCCCGCACCGGGCTGGGCACGTTCGCGGGCCATTGGCGCGCCGGCATCCACCAGTTCTTCCACTTGCGGCAGCCTGGCGCGGTGCATGCGCACCAACGCCGATGCGATTTCGTCAACGCCGTGCCGCGTCAGCAATTCCTCGCCCAGCCGCTTGTCATCGTCATCCAGCGCGCCGATGCCTTCGCCGATGCTGATCAGCAGCCGGTCCCGGTCTTGCGCATTGATGCTTTCGGCGGTGGGCACTTTCACCCATTCGGCTTTGATGCCGGCGCCGGTGAGCATGCGTTCCACGCGGCGGCGGGCTGGATAGGGCACGACCACTACAGCGGTGCCCTTGGCCCCGGCGCGGCCGGTGCGGCCGGAACGGTGCTGCAAGGTTTCGGCATCGCGCGGCACTTCAACATGGATGACCAGCGACAAGCCGGGCAGATCGATGCCGCGCGCGGCCACATCGGTGGCGACGCACAGGCGGGCGCGGCGATCACGCAGCGCTTGCAGGGCTTGGTTGCGTTCGGATTGGCTGTGTTCGCCCGACAGCGCCACGGCGGCAAAACCGCGTTCGGTCAGGCTGGCGTGCAAGCGGCGCACATTGTCCCGGGTGGCGCAAAACAGCAATGCGGTGGGCGGTTCGTGGAAGCGCAACAGGTTCACGACCGCCGATTCGATATCAGCCGGGCTGACCGCAACACATTGATAGGCAATATCGGCATGGGCGCTGCTGCGGCCGGCTGTGGCAAGGCGCAGGGCATTTTTCTGATAATCACGGGCCAGTTCGGCGATGCCCTTGGGCATGGTTGCCGAAAACATCAGGGTGCGGCGCGCCGGCGGCGCAGCATCCAGTATTTCCTCAAGATCCTCGCGAAAGCCCATATCGAGCATTTCATCGGCTTCATCGAGCACGATGACCTTGCATTGATCGAGCAGCAGCGCGCCGCGTTCAAGGTGATCGCGCAGGCGGCCAGGTGTTCCGACCACGATGTGCGCGCCGGCTGAAAGGGTGCGCCGTTCCACGCTTTGGTTCATGCCGCCTACGCAGGTGGCGATGCGGCCGCGCGCCGGCTGATACAGCCAAGCCAGCTCGCTGGCCACTTGCAACGCCAGTTCCCGGGTTGGCGCGATCACCAATGCCTGTGGCCGGCCGGGCGGGGCCAGCACCGGCGCATCGCCCAGCAGATCGGCGGCCATGGCCAGCCCAAACGCCACCGTCTTACCGGAGCCTGTTTGCGCCGAAACCAGCAAATCACGTCCGTTCGCTTCGTCGGCGATCACGGCAGTCTGGACAGGGGTGAGTTCTTCGTAGCCGCGGGCAGCGATGGCTTGGGCCAGCGGCGCCGGCAAATTTTCAATCATCATCGCGGGCCTATGGCCCAAAATGCGGCGAAAGGCGAATCAGTCGTGAAATATTGCCATAAGACGGATGCCCGACCGGCATTCCGGTGGACAGCGCTGCTGCCCACCGGATTGAGGCTGCTTCAATAAACTTCGAACAGGCCGGCAGCGCCCATGCCGCCGCCGACGCACATGGTGACCACGACATATTTCACGCCGCGGCGCTTGCCTTCGATCAAGGCGTGGCCGGTGCACCGAGCGCCGGTCATGCCATAAGGGTGGCCAACGGAGATCGAACCGCCGTTGACGTTGAGGATTTCGGGATCAATGCCCAGCACATCGGCGCAGTGCAGCACCTGCACGGCAAAGGCTTCGTTGAGTTCCCACAGGCCGATATCGTTCATGGTCAAGCCGTTGGCTTTCAGCAGCTTGGGGATGGCATAGATCGGGCCGATGCCCATTTCATCAGGCTCCAGGCCGGCCACGGCCATGCCGCGATAGGCGCCCAGCGGGGTGAGGCCGCGGCGCACGGCTTCGCCGGCTTCCATCAACACGCTGGCCGATGCGCCGTCCGACAATTGGCTGGCATTGCCGGCGGTGATCACGCCGCCTTCGATTACCGGCTTCAGGCCCTTCAGGCCATCCAGCGTGGTTTCCGGGCGGTTGCCTTCGTCCTTGCTCAGGGTGATTTCGTGGTGGGTGACCTCCTTGGTCTCCTTGTTGACCATCGCCATGGTGGCGGTCATTGGCACGATCTCGGCATCGAACTTGCCGGCGGCCTGCGCAGCGGCGGTGCGCATCTGACTTTGGAAGCCATATTCATCCTGGCGATCCCGGCTGACATTATAGCGTTTGGCCACGATTTCAGCGGTTTGGAGCATCGGCATATAGACGGCCGGATGCATCGCTACCAGGCTGGGATCGCCCCCCACGCGCATCTTGTCGTTCTGAACCATCGAAATCGAATCGACGCCGGCACCGATGGCAATGGTCATGCCATCAACGATGATCTGCTTGGCCGCAGTGGCGATCGACATCACGCCCGACGAGCATTGCCGGTCAATCGATTGGCCCGACACAGTGACCGGAAGGCCAGCACGCAGCAGCGCGGTGCGGGCAATATTGCCGCCCTGCACGCCCTGCTGCAGCGCGCAGCCCATCACGACATCATCAACTTCGCCGCCATCGATGCCAGCGCGCTTGACGGCGTGGGCGATGGCATGACCGGCCAAGGTTGGCGACGGCGTGGCATTGAAAGCACCGCGATAGGCGCGGCCAATCGGGGTGCGGGCAGTGGAAACAATAACAGCTTCACGCATGGGACTATCCTTCTGGCTGTCCCCTCTCCCGTCCGGGGAGAGGGAGGGACCCGCGCTCGCAGAGCGTGGGAGGGTTAGGGTGGGTATTAACCGACGTACTGCAAAGTCAGCCATTCCGCAGCGAGTGCAGGCTTGGCTTCGCCTTCAATTTCAACGGCCACATTGGTGGTGGTCTGCCACGCGCCATCCTGGCGCTGCGAGACGTCGGCGATGGTAAAGCGGCCGCGGATCTTGCTGCCCGATTTCACCGGCGCCATGAACCGCACCTTGTTGAGCCCATAGTTCACACCCATGCGCGTGCCCTTGATGCCCGGCATCGCCTGATAGGCCATAACGCTGAGCAGGCTGAGCGTGAGATAACCGTGGGCAATGGTGGTGCCAAACGGTGTTTGCGCCGCGAGCTCGGGGTTTACGTGGATGAACTGGTGATCGCCGGTCACAGCGGCAAAAGCATCGATCTTGTCCTGCGGCACTTCGATCCAGTCCGACACGCCCACTTCGGTGCCGGCCAGCGCGCGAAATTCGTCAAGCGTCAGGCTTTTTGCGGCCATGATTGTCACTCCCCACCCATATTTAATCGCAACTTAGGCCCCGGCTGACAAACACGTCAAGCCACCAGAATGATGGTGAACGCGATGTCGTTAACCTTTTATTGAGATTTACTGAAATTTAACGATTACTTAAAGGGAAGTCCTCAGCCCGGTGCCCCCCCCCGGATCACCTTAAGAAGGATAGATGATGCGCTTCCCCCTTTCCGCAATTGCACTTGCTGCCGTTTTTGCCGCTGCGCCGGTTTGCGCCGCCACCTTGATCAGCACGCCCGGTGCGCCCGATCCCGGCCCGTTTTCCGGTCAAAGGGCCGTGGTGACATTTGATGCGCCCAATGCAGCCGGCTTCACTTGGGCCAGCATGCCGGCCGTTCGCACGGGAACCCGTCAGGGCACCGCTGCTGCGCCTGCAGGCGTGGCAAACATGTTCGGCTTTGTGTCGGGCTCCAACAACCGTCCCGGCGTTGCCCGGCTTAACACACGGGCATTGCGCTCGCTCAGCCTGTATTGGGGTTCCGTGGATGCCTACAACAGCGTCCGCCTGTTTGGTCAAAGCGGCAATCTTCTTGCCAGCTTCAGCGGCAGCCAATTGCCGTTTTCCAATGGCGATCAGCTGTTGGCGCGCACCAACCGCCGGGTTGGCTTTGTTGCGGCGCCAAACGCCTTCATTCACGCGGTGGAATTCCGTTCGACCGGTGTGGCGTTCGAATTCGACACGATTGCCGCCAATGCGGTCCCGGAACCGGCCAGCTGGCTGATGCTCATCGCCGGCTTTGGCATGGTCGGCGCGGTTGCACGCCGCCGCGAGCAACGGGCCACCGGCCTTGCGGCTGCGGTTGCTGCCTGAACGCATGTGCGGCGCTTGCTGCATAACTTGAGGTGACGCCTTGACAGGGGCGCGGTAAACAGCGGCTATGAACGCACTTCATGACCCTGCCCGAACCGCGATGCGCGATTTGCACCGCGCCCCTGAACCAGCCGTGCTGGCCAGCCTACTGCCGGCGGCCACACTTGATCCCGCTACCCGTGCTGCGGTGGAAAACCGGGCGCTTGGCCTGCTGGCCGATCTGCGCGCGGCACAAGGGTCCGGCTGGGTCAATCGCTTCTTGCAGCAATATCGCCTGAACACCGCCGAGGGCGTGGCACTGCTCAGTCTGGCCGAAGCGTTTTTGCGGGTGCCGGATGCCACGACTGCCGATTTGCTGATTCGCGACAAATTGGGCGCGCCCGACTGGTCCGGCCATCTTGGGGACTCGGATTCCGCGCTGGTCAACAGCGCAACCTGGGGCCTGGTGATCACCCGCGCCGTGGTGGGCGAAGAAGGCCGCGCCAGCGTGCTGCGCCGGCTGATTGCCCGCGCCGGGGAGCCGTTCGTGCGCCAAGGCGTGGGCGCGGCTATGCGGCTGATGGGCCAGGTGTTCGTTATGGGCCGCACCATCGAAGAAGCCCTGGCCCGCGCCGGTGACAAGGACAATCGCGGCTTTACCGCGAGCTTTGATATGCTGGGGGAGGCCGCACGCACCGCCGATGACGGCCAACGCTATTTTGCAAGCTACAGTGCTGCAATTCGCGCCGTGGGCAAAGATGCGGCGCGCAGCAACGCCGACATGTTTGGCCGCCATTCGATTTCAGTGAAATTGTCGGCGCTGCACCCGCGTTATGAAACGGCACACGCTGCCATCTGTGTGCCCGAACTGACTGAAATGCTGCACCAATTGGCGGATATCGCCGCACAGTCCGGCATCGGCCTGACCGTGGACGCCGAAGAACAAGACCGGCTGGACATGAGCCTCGAGATCATTGCCGCCGTTGCGAGCCGGCCGCGCGCCAACAACAGCGGCGATGGCGTATGGAACGGGCTGGGCATGGCGGTGCAAGCCTATGGCAAACGCGCGCGCAGCGTGATTACCTGGGCCGGAGATCTGGCCGGGACAACCGGCACACAATTGGCCGTGCGGCTGGTAAAGGGCGCCTATTGGGACAGCGAGATCAAGCGCGCGCAGGAACAGGGCCTGAGCGATTATCCGCTGTTCACCCGCAAGGCCGCCACCGATGTGTCCTATATGGCCTGCGCGCGCGACATGCTGGCAGATCCGCGGCTGTATCCGGCCTTTGCTACCCACAATGCCCTGACCGTCGCCACCATCCTGGAATGGGCGAAGGCCGCTGACCGCAGCGATTTTGAATTTCAGCGCCTGCACGGAATGGGCGAAGGCCTGTTCGAGCGCATGGTGCAGGACGAAGGCTTGCGCTGCCGCACCTATGCCCCGGTGGGCGGGCACCGCGATCTGCTGGCCTATCTGGTGCGCCGCCTGCTGGAGAACGGCGCCAACAGCAGCTTTGTGCACCAGTTGGCCGATGAAAATGTGTCCGATGCGAGCTTGTTGGCCGATCCAGCGCTTCGAATCGCAGCAGTGGCAGGCGCGCCACATCCATCGATCCCGCTGCCTGCGGCCTTGTATGGCAACGAGCGTATCAACAGCACCGGGATTGATCTGGGCGATGCGCAAACATTGGCCGCAATCGCTGCGCATGTGGCCGGTTATGTGCTGCCGGTCGCACCCACGCCAACCGGCGATGTGGCCGCCGTGTTAGCGGCCGCACACGCCGCCTTTGCCGGCTGGGCGCGCACCGATGTGGCCGCGCGCGCCGCCGTGCTGGACCGGCTGGCCGATCTGCTGGAGCGCGACCGCGCCGATCTGATCGCGGCGCTGGTCATCGAGGCCGGCAAGACCATCCCCGATGCTCAGGCCGAAGTGCGCGAGGCCGTGGATTTCTGCCGCTATTATGCGGTGCAGGCGCAGGCCATCATAGTGCCCACCCTGCTGCCCGGCCCCACCGGCGAACGCAATGAACTGCGTCTGGCCCCGCGCGGCGTGTTTGCCGCCATCGCGCCGTGGAATTTCCCTTTGGCGATTTTTCTGGGCCAAGTGGCCGCTGCCGTGGTGGCCGGCAACAGCGTGGTCGCCAAGCCAGCGCCGCAAACGCCGGTGATCGCCGCCATGGCGCGTGCGCGGGCGCTGGAAGCCGGAATGCCGGCCGGCGTGTTCGGGCTGGTCATCGGCGGCGGCGATGTCGGCGATGCACTGGTGCGTGATGTGCGCATCATGGGCGTGGTGTTCACCGGATCAACCGCCACTGCGCGCCGCATCGCCCGCGCGTTGCTGGATGACGATCGCCGGCCGCTGGTGCCGCTGATCGCCGAAACCGGCGGCATTAATGCCATGATCGTCGATTCCACCGCGCTGACCGAGCAGGTGGTTGCCGATGTGGTCACATCGGCATTTCGGTCAGCCGGGCAGCGTTGTTCGGCGTTGCGGCTGCTGCTGGTGCAAGAAGACGTGGCCGATTCCACGCTGGCCATGCTGAAAGGCGCGATGGATTGCCTGGTAATGGGGCCGCCGGGCGATCCCGCCACCGATGTTGGCCCGGTGATCGATGCCGCCGCCTACGAACGCCTGGAAACCTACCGCCAATCTCAGCGCGCGCGCTGGGTACATGCCCTGCCCGCCGCGCAGGCCGGCATCGTGCCGCCCACCATCATCAGGATCGACCGGCCAGCCGATCTGCACAGCGAATGGTTCGGGCCGATCCTGCATGTCGCAACGTGGCAAGCCGGCAAGCTCGCCGAAACCGTCGCAGCTGTGAACGCGCTGGGCTATGGCCTGACCATGGGCCTGCACAGCCGCATCGCCAGCGCGGCAGCCGAGGTTGCGGCGCTGGCCGAGGTTGGCAATCTTTATGTCAATCGCTCGATGATCGGCGCGGTGGTGGGCAGCCAGCCATTTGGCGGCGAAGGCCTGTCCGGCACTGGCTTCAAGGCCGGCGGGCCGCATTATCTCTATCGCTTCCTCACCGAACGCACGATTTCCACCGACACCACCAGCGCCGGCGGCAATGCGTCACTGCTCAGCATCGAGGATATCGGCTGAACCGGCATTGCCGGCAGGCGATATTGTGCGTACGCGCGCAAAATGAGCATCATCCAGCCGATCACTGCCGTTCTGCCGCAGCCGATACCGCGGCCCCGCCGCAATTGGCCCGCTGCCTTTGCTGCCCTGCGCCGCCTGCTGGCCGACAAGGACAGCACCGGCGAGGTGTTCAACATTATGGCCGCCCTGAACGGCAACGCCAGCTGGGCCGCCTATTACCGCCTGCTCACCACAGTCGAAGGCGGGCAACTGGCCTACAGGCGCGAGGAAATCGCGGTGCTGCTGTCAGATCGGGCATGGCTGGCGACGCTGCCGGCTGACAGCCTGGGCCGGGCCTATCTGAACCATGTCGAAGGCAGCAATATTTCCGCCGAAGGCCTGATCGCGGTTTCATCGCATGTGATGCGCGGTGGGGATCATCCGGTGGCGTGGTTTGGCCGGCGCATCCGCGATGTGCACGATTTGTGGCACGTGCTGGCCGGCTATGGCACCGATGCGCTTGGTGAAGCGTGCTTGGTGGCATTTTCTTTCAAGCAGACCGGCGCGCTCGGCTGGGGCTTCATCGCTGCCGGCGCCGCGCTCAAAAGCCGTTCAGCGCCGGAGCGTCAGCCCTATGCCCGCGCGATTTTCGAAGGCTGGCAGCGCGGCCGCCGCAGCGCCTGGCTCGGCCAATTGGACTATGCCGCGTTGCTGCCGCAGCCCTTGGATGCCGTGCGCGCCAGCCTTGGCCTGACACCGCCGCGGATTTACGACAGCATTCCGATGCACGCGCGGCTGGGGGCCATCCCCAAATCGGCCAACGCCTGACGCCAGCCTCAATTCGCGCTGGGATCGATCAAGCGTCCGTCAGGTGCAGCGGTAAAATTGGTGGTTGAGGGATAGGCAAAATCGACGCCCATTTCGCGCATGCGGCGAATGACACCAAAGCCCACGGCCTGCCGCGCCGCCAGCATCGCCGCCAGATCCGGCACGGTCACGAAAAACACCAGTTCGAAATCCAGACTGAACGCGCCAAAGCCGGTGAACACGGCGCGATCAAACCGGCAATCGGGCTGCGCTGCCACAATCGCTTCCAATTCGCGCGGCAGCGCCGCCAGCACATCAGGGTGCAGTTGATAGACAAAACGCAGATTGAACAGCACGCGCCGTTCCTCGATCCGGCGCAGATTGGCGACTTGCTGCTCCAGCAGCTTGGTGTTGGCCATCACCAGTTGTTCACCGGAAATTGCCCGGATGCGCGTGGTTTTCAGGCCGATATGCTCCACGGTGCCCACTGAATTGCCATAGCTGATGGTGTCGCCCACCCGAAACGGCCGATCGAACAATATCGCCAGCGCCGCAAACAGATCGGAAAAAATGCCCTGCGCCGCCAGGCCGATAGCAATGCCGCCCACGCCCAGCCCGGCAACCAGCGCGGTGACATTCACGCCCAGATTGTCGAGGATCAGAATGCCGGCCAACAGCCATACGACCACATTGACCAGCACGGTGATCACGCCCACCGCGCTGCCCAGTGCGGCGCTGTCCTGATTGTCGGCAACGATGCGGCGCTGCACCGCAAACAGCACCAGCGCCCGCAGCCACAGCGCGCCCTGCACCGCCAGTGCAATGGTGAAGATATTCTCCACCAGGCGCAGCAGCGGCCCCGGCATCAGCGCCACATGGGTGGCGGCATCCAGCCCGGCGGCCACCACAAACAGCAGCAAGGTGCGATCGGCAATGCCGCGCACCACCCCGCGCCAGCCGGCGCCATCCGCCGGACACAGGCGGCGCACCGCAAGCAGCAGCAATTGCAGGCCGGCAATCACCGCCACCCCAACGCCGGCCCCCAGCAGCGCATCGGCGCTGTCCTGGGCAATCCAGCGTATGGTTTCATCGACCACGCCGTTCAGTTTGGCGCCGGCGCTGCCGATCGGGTCCAGCATCAGGCCGCAGGCTCCGCAAGAGCCGGCGCCAGCCAGGCCGGGCGGCGCATGGTCACCGGCGCAGCGCCCAGAAACAGCGGGCCGGCCGCAGCCTCCAGCCGCAAATGCGCAATGGCGTGATCGCCATTGCGGCTGCGCAGCTTGCCCGCCGCGCGGCCATCACCATCGTTCACCTCCACGGCGTCGCCGGGATCGCCAGCGATGGTGATCGGCACCAGCCGCCTGCGCACCTTGTCACGGTGGTGCATGCGGGCGGTGTTTTCCTGGCCAACATAACAGCCCTTGGTAAAGCTGACCCCGTTCAGCAGATCGGCGCCGGTTTCCAGCCACAGCAATTCATCGCTGCCAATATCGGCGCTGTCGGGCACACCCACGGCGTGGCGGTGCACATCATAGCCAGCAGAATCGGCATCAATTCTGCTGGCAGCGCCGATCCAGCGCGCGCCCAGCGCCGGGTCACGCGCATCGGGGGTTTTTTCGGCAATGGCGCTGTCATCCCAGCCAGCCAGCACGGCCAGATCATCGCGGCGCGCCAGCGTGACTGCCTTGCGCAGCTTGTACATGCTCAGGCGTTTGAGCAGCGCATCGGCCTTGGCCGCGGCCACATCGATGAACATCATATCGTCATCGCCAGCGTGCAGGTGAAAATCGAACAAGGCCTTGCCCTGCGGTGACAATAGCCCTGCAAACAGCGACCTACCCGGCGCCAGCAACGCCGCGTCATGGGTGATCAGCCCCTGCAAGAACGCAAGGGCATCGGCTCCCGCCACAGCCAGAACAGTGCGATCATCAAGAGAAACCATGGTCATCCCTTCCAGATAGGCTGCGCCGCGCTGCCTGCCAATGGCGCTGCATGCGATGGCCGGCTGCATATCCCTGCTCAGCGCTTGACTTTGGGCAGGCATTTGCGCATTGGGCTGTCCTTCGCCGCGCCGGCCTTGGCCGATGCATGGCATATCAATATTGCGGAAACTGGAATCATGGCCAAGCCGACCACCATCAAGATCAAGCTCGTGTCCACTGCCGACACTGGCTATTATTATGTCACCAAGAAAAACCCGCGCACCAAGACCGAAAAGCTTTTGTTCCGCAAGTATGATCCGGTCGTCCGCAAGCATGTGGATTTCAAGGAAGCCAAGATCAAGTAAGCGCGTTCGCGCCTGCTTGATGACATGAAGGGGCTGGCGGCAACGCCGGCCCTTTTCGTTTGCCAGCGCCTTGGCCCCCTACCCGCGACACCTCGGTCCGGCAACACCGCTTGGCAGCCCAGGCCACAGCCGGTAGGCAGGGACGCGAAAGGTGTTTGCTGTGGCCCTGCGCGACTCCCCTCCTCCTGCCGAACCGGCGGTGCTGGCGCTGATGGTGCTCGCGCACGTGGCTGGCGATGATGTGATGGGGCCGCGCTTCCTGGATTTGACCGGCATGGACAGCGCCTCGCTGCGCGCACAGGCCGATCAGCCCGAAACACTGGCGGCGGTGCTGGGATATCTGATGGCAAACGAACATGATCTCGTCGCCACCGCCGACGCCATCGGCGTAAAGCCCGAGGCGTTGGCACTTGCGGCTCGCAAACTGGGGAGTGACTGGTGAAGGCGCGTCCGCTCATTGTTTCAGATTGTGATGGTGTGCTGCTGCACTTCATCGCGCCATTCATCGATTATCTACGCGAGGTGCACGATCTGACCTTGTCGCTCGTCACGCCGATGCTCACCGGCAATATCAAGCTTGCCGATGGCAGCACCATGCCGGCGGGAGATTTCCCACCGCTTCTCGATGGCTTTTTCGCCGATTGGATGCACAATCAGCATCCGATCGCGGGCGCGGCCAGCGCGCTGGAGCACCTCGCCAAGGATTGCGATATCGTCGTGCTGACCAACATCGCCGATCATCATGCGCAGCGCCGCACGCATGAACTGGCGCGGCTGGGCATGCCCTATCGCGTGATCGGCAACAAAGGCGGCAAGGGTGAGCCGCTTAAGAAACTGCTCGATGAATTCCAGCCCTCAGAAGCCATCTTTATCGATGATCTGCCGCCCAATCACACATCGGTGATGGCGCATGCGCCGCACGTGCACCGCCTGCACATGGTTGCCGAGATCGAGGTGCGCCATCTGATCCCGCAATCACCCGATGCCCATGCCCGCCACGACGATTGGCCGGCGATGCTGGCGCATATCGAAACCATCCTGAAAGGCTAAGCCCATGACTCCCGAGCAAAAACTGGTTGATCTCGGCATCACCCTGCCCTCCGCGGCGCCGCCGGCAGCCAATTATGTGCCCACCGTGATCAGCGGCAAGCTGCTGCACATCAGCGGCCAGATCCCGTTTGCGGCCGATGGCAGCCTGATGAAGGGCCGGCTGGGTGACACGGTGGATGTGGCGTTCGGGCAAGCCGCAGCGGCGCGCTGCGCCGTCGGCCTGATTGCGCAGATGAAGCTGGCGCTGGGTGATCTGGGCCGGGTGACGCGCGTGGTGAAACTGGGCGTGTTTGTCGCGTCGCACCCCGATTTTACCGATCAGCCCGAAGTGGGCAACGGCGCATCCGATCTCATGGTCGCGGTGTTTGGCGATGCCGGCCGCCATGCCCGCGCCGCGGTGGGCGTGGCCGTGCTGCCGCGCGGCGTGGCCGTGGAAGTGGACGCGGTTGTCGAGATCGCCTGATGGCTGATGCATGGCAAGTGCGCGTTGCCGGCGCGGCCAGCGAAATTGCGTTGGCCGATTGGAACGCCTGCGCCGGTCCAGCTAACCCCTTCGCACAGGCTGAATTTTTCCGCGCGCTGGAGCAATCGGGCAGCGCCAGCGTGCGCACTGGATGGCAGCCGGTGCATCTGGTGGCCGATGGGGATGATGGCACCCCGGCCGGCATCATGCCGCTGTATCTCAAGACCCACAGCCAGGGCGAATATGTGTTCGATCATGGCTGGTCGGATGCCTTTGAGCGCGCCGGCGGGCGCTATTACCCCAAGTTGCAGGCGGCGTTTCCGTTCACGCCGGCGACGGGCCCGCGCCTGCTGCTGCGTGATCCAGCTTCTGGCCCGGCGCTGATTGCGGCCGTTCAGCAGATCACCGCCAGCAACGGCTTTTCCAGTGCCCACGCCACGTTCATCACCCCGGAGCAGCAGGCGTTGTTTCAGGATGCCGGCTGGCTGATGCGCACGGGCGAGCAATTTCATTGGCAAAACAATGGCTACGGCGAATTTGCCGATTTTCTCGGCGCGCTGTCGTCCGCCAAGCGCAAGCAGATCCGCAAGGAACGCGAAAAGGCGCTGGCTGGCCTGGAGATCGTCCATCTGACCGGCGCTGCGATTACGGAAAGCCACTGGGATGCGTTCTGGACCTTCTATCAGGATACCGGCGCCCGCAAATATGGCCGGCCCTATCTAACCCGTTCATTTTTCAGCCTTATCAGCGCGGCGATGGGGGACCGGGTGCTGCTGATGCTGGCGCTGCGCGGCGGTCAGCCGATTGCCGGCGCGCTCAATTTCATTGGCGATGAATGCCTGTATGGCCGCTATTGGGGCGCCACCGAAGATGTGCCGTGCCTGCATTTTGAGCTTTGCTATTATCAGGCCATCGAATGGGCGATCCTGAACGGCCGATCCCGCGTTGAGGCCGGCGCACAAGGCGCGCACAAATTGGCGCGCGGCTATCGGCCGACTCCAGTGATTTCAGCGCATTTCATTCCCGATCCCAATTTCAACCGCGCGATTGCCGATTATCTGGCGCGTGAAACCCGCGCTGTCATCGACGAAATAGAATATCTGGATAGCCATGCGCCATTCAGGCGCGCGCAAGGTTGAATTGTGGTAATATACCGCCATGCGAATCGCGTTTGTCTTGGCGGCACTTGTTGCTGTTCCTGCCGCCACCACCGAAGTGGTGCGTCTCAGCCCGGCTGAACGTGATGCCGTCTTGAGCGCAGCTGCCCGTGGGCCGGAGCGGGCCGCGGTGTTGACCCCTGAACGCTTCGTGCGCCCCTCCTTGATCGATCGGTCGTTGTATCCGGAAGCGCTTGGCCGCGCCGCCGCGCCCGGCCGCAAGGTGCACGGCGAGGTGTCGGTATTTGCCGGCACGGGCGGCCTGTTCGGCATGTCCGGGACAGCCGTTGTGCCAATTGGCGACAGCGGCACGGCGGCGATTTCCGTGCTGCAGGGCAGCAGCCGCTGGGGCGGTGTGCAAGGGTTGAACTTTGGCTATGCCTCTGGCAATGCACGAAATAACGTGTCAGCTGGTGGCAGTTTTGTGGGCCTTGGTGGCAGTCCGCTGGGCTTTGGTGCCAGCCCGCTGGGCTTTGGTGACGGCGCGCTGGGCTTTGGTGACAGCTGGAATGGCCCTTATGGCGCAGGCAGGATCGGCCGCAGGATCGGGCCGCCGCGCCGCCGCTGAAACGCCGCTAAAGCGCGATATTGTCGATCAGCCGGGTCTTGCCGATCACTGCGGCCGCCAGCAGCCGCGCGCCCGTTGCCGGCGTCCCCAGGCTGTGCAGGGTTTCGCCGTCGGCCAGCTCAAAATAATCGATGCTGCCAAAACCAGCCCCTTTCAGGCGGCGGCTGCCCGCTGCCAGTGCTGCCGCCACCGGCAGGCCCGACAGGATGGCCCCCCGCGCCGCGATTAGTGCCTGCGGCAATGCCAGCGCCGCGGCGCGTTCATCGGCGGACAGATAGGCATTGCGGCTGGACAGCGCCAGGCCATCGGTGTCGCGCACGATCCCGCAGCCGGTGATCTGGGTGCCGATATCCAGATCGGCCGCCATCCGCCGGATGATCGCCAGTTGCTGCCAATCCTTTTCGCCAAACACCGCAACATCGGCCTGGGCCGCGCTCAGCAGCTTGGCCACCACGGTTGCCACGCCATCGAAATGGCCGGGGCGCACCCGGCCGCACAGCAGATCGGGCAGGCCCGCCACCCGCACGAAACTGGCAAAGCCCGGCGGATACATGGTGGCGACATCGGGGGCATAGAGCAGGCTGCACCCGGCCCCGGCCAGCTTGGCGGCATCGCCGGCTTCGTCGCGGGGGTAGCGTTCCAGATCTTCGCCGGGGCCAAATTGCTTGGGATTGACGAAAATCGACGCCACGGCGACATCGGCCTGGTCAAGCCCCTTGGTCACCAGCGCGAGATGCCCGGCATGCAGCGCGCCCATGGTGGGCACCAGCGCCACCCGCTGGCCAGCGGCCTGCCACGCCCGGACACGGCCGCGCAATTCGGCGGGGGAGCGCACAATATCAAGCGGACAATCTTGGCTGGCGGTCATCGTTGCGTCACAGGGCTGGGCCATTGGCGTTGACAGGTGGAGCGCGCTGTGGGCGATACGGCCGGCAAGTGCAAGCTGCACCGCAAACAGGCTTCCGGAGTTGACGTGAGCGCACATCTGATCGTGCTGGCCAATGAAAAGGGCGGCACTGGCAAATCCACCACTGCGGTGCATATCGGCGTTGCGCTGGCGCTGGCCGGTCGGGCTACGGCCCTGATCGATCTGGACAGCCGGCAGCGCACATCCACCCGCTATCTGGAAAATCGCTGGCTGCATGCCCAGCGCCATGGCCTGACGCTGCCGGCGCCGGATGTGGCGGTGGTTGCCGATGGGGAAAACGCCGTGGCCGAACTGGCGCTGCGGCTGGAGCAGGCCAGTGGGCTGGATTTCATCGTGATCGATTCGCCGGGCCGCGATTCGGATCTGGCCCGCGCCGCCATGGCCCGCGCCGACACGCTGGTGACGCCGATCAACGACAGCTTTGTGGATTTCGATCTGATCGGCGAAGTCGAAGGCGAAAATTACACCGTCACCAAGCCGAGTTTCTATGCCGAACTGGTGTGGGAGGCCCGTACCCGCCGCGCCCGCAGCGAAGGCCGGCCGATGGACTGGGTGGTGCTGCGCAATCGCTTGTCCGCGCTGGATGCCCGCAACAAGCAGCGCGTGGGCGCCGCGCTGGAGGCCTTGTCACGCCGCGTGGGCTTTCGGGTGATGCCCGGCCTGTCGGAACGCGTGATTTTCCGCGAATTTTTCCCGCGCGGCCTCACCTTGCTCGATCGGGCGGCGATCGCGGAGTTTTCGCTGTCGCATGTCGCGGCGCGCGCCGAATTGCGGGCCTTGATCGCCGGGCTGAACCTTCCCGGTTTTGCGGAATTGCCAGCCTCATGAAAACGGCCTGATGCTCCTTGCGGTTCTGGCGGTGGCGGCGCTGGCATGGTGGCTGCACCGCGAAGGCGTGCTGCTGCCCAATCTGCTGCGGCTGGGCGGCGCGGCGGCGGCGGGCCTGCTGGCGTTTCGGCTGCTCACCAGCGGGCGGATCGTGCTGGCGCTGGCGGCGGCGGCGGCGGGCTTTGCGTGGTGGGCATGGTCCGGCAAAGCCAAGATCCTGCCCGCCAGCCGCGACATCGGCCAGACCCGGCAATTGGCCAGCGCTGCCAAACTGCTGGGTGTGCCGGCTGATGCAGGTTCCGATGTGATCTGGCAGGCCTGGCGGCGCGCAATGGCCACTGCCCATCCCGATGCCGGCGGTAGCGATGCCCAGGCCCAGGCCCTCACCGATGCGCGTGACCTGCTGGTGGCTGCTGCCGAAAAACGCCGCGAAACTGGCCGGTAGCGGCGCCAACAGCAACAATTGCCAAGCGCCTTTTGGCCGGGCATCAGGCCGGCACATCCCTGTTTTTACCGAGGATCATCATGGCCCACAAATTTCATCCGACCGCTCTGCGCGAATATGACATTCGCGGCATCGTGGGCGACAGCCTGACCGAAGCGGATGCGCAGGCCATTGGCCGCAGCTTTGGCACGGCGGTGCGGCGCGGCGGTGGGCGTGTGGTCACGCTGGGCCGCGATGGCCGCGTGTCTTCGCCGCTGCTGGCGGCGGCGGTGGCGCGCGGCCTGATGGCGGCGGGCTGCGATGTGATCGAAATCGGCCTGGGCCCCACGCCGATGCTGTATTTCAGCGTGTTTGAACTGAATGCCGATGCCGGCCTGATGGTGACCGGCAGCCACAATCCGCCCGACTGGAACGGCTGCAAGATGATGCTGAAGGATCGGCCCTTTTACGGCGCCGATATTCGCGGCATGGGCGAAATGGCAGCGGCCGGTGATTGGGAAACCGGAGACGGCAGTAGCAGCACGCTGGACATCATGGACCGCTATGTCGCGGCGCTGGCCCGCGATTTTAGCGGGCAGGCGTTCAACATTGCCTGGGATTGCGGCAATGGCGTTGCCGGGCCGGTGGTGGAAAAGCTGACACGCATCCTGCCCGGCACCCATCATTTGTTGTTCACGGATGTGGACGGCAATTTCCCCAATCATCACCCCGATCCCACGGTTGAGGCCAATCTGGCCGATCTGAAGCGCGTGGTGGCCGAGCAGGGCTGTGATTTTGGCGTGGCCTTTGATGGCGATGCGGACCGGATCGGCGCTGTCGATGGGCTGGGCCGCGTGGTGTGGGGCGATCAGCTGGTGTCCATATTGGCGGAGCCGGTGCTGGCCGCCTTGCCCGGCGCGACGATCATTGCCGATGTGAAGGCCAGCCAGGCGCTGTTTGATCGCATCAGCCAATTGGGCGGCACGCCGCTGATGTGGAAAACCGGCCACAGCCTGATCAAGGCCAAGATGAAAGAGGTTGATTGCCCGCTGGCCGGCGAAATGAGCGGCCATATCTTCTTCAAGCATCGCTGGTACGGCGTGGACGATGGCATTTTGGCGGCGGTGCGCCTGATCGAAGCCGTCAGCGCGCTGGGCGGATCGCTGACCGCGCTGAAATCGGCGATGCCGGCGCTGATCAACACGCCGGAATTGCGCTTTCAATCCAGCGAAGAGCGCAAGTTTCAAGTGGTTGCCGAAGTGCTGGCACGGCTGAAGGC
>NZ_JBBATR010000005.1:1568-2974 GCF_040398645.1 Sandarakinorhabdus sp. | reverse complement strand
GTTTTGATTTGTTCCCGGCTTTCAAAATTGGGCTCCCATCAAACAAATGGGTGCAGGGGTCACCCCTGCCCGCCGGAGGCTTTTTCAATTCGTCCTGGGTTCGGTGCCGCCTTTCGCGCTCGGACATATTCGCCTAGATGCAGGCACATGAGTATGGGCCAGTGATCCTGCCATGAGCATCTGGGCAACCCTGGCTGGCACCGCCATCGGGATGATCCTTGGTGGGCCGCTCGGTGCGCTGGCTGGCGCCGCGGCGGGCGGCGCGGTGGATGCCGCGCGCACGCTGACGCGGCCGCAAACATCGCGGCAGCGCCAGGTGGCCTTCACGATTGCGGCCATCGCGCTGTCCGCCAAGATGGCGATTGCCGATGGCCATGCCTCCACGGCGGAGTTTGCCACCTTCAAGCGGCTGTTTCGCGTTGATCCGGCTGAGGCGAACAATGCCCAGCGCTTTTACGATCTGGCGGCGGCGTCCACCGCTGGTTTCGAAGCCTATGCAAAGCAGGCGGCCGATCTGCTCGGGCCGGGATCGCCGACGCTGGAAGATCTGCTCGATGCGCTGTGGACCATTGCGGCGGTGGATGGGTTTGACGATCTGGAACTGGCCTATCTGGAACAGGTGGCGGCGCTGCTCGGCTTTGATGATGCTGCGGCTGCCCGCATTCGCCGCCGCCATTTGTCCACCGGCGCGGATGATCATTGGGCGGTATTGGGCATTGAGCCGGGCGCGGCACCAGCCGAGATCAAGGCCGTCTATCATGCGCTGGTGAAACGCTATCACCCCGATCGCGCCCTGGCCGAAGGGGTGCCGGCCGAATTCATCCGCATATCGGAATTGCGCATGGCCGCCATCAATGCCGCTTATGACCAGCTGACGGGCCGGCGGCGATGAAGCCGCTGCATCTGGCGATGATCCTGGCCATTGATGTGGTGTGGGGTTTCAATGTGGTCGCCGTGAAGGAAGGCGTGATGGGCGCCGGGCCGATGACCGCCGTGCTGCTGCGTTATGTGGTGGCCACCATGGTGTGCCTGCCGTTCATCCGCTGGCTGCCGGGGCGGATGCGGCTGATCCTGCTGACCGGGTTCATTGCCGGCGCGCTGTTCATGTCGCTGGGCGCGCTGTCGTTTGCGCTGGCGAACAATCTGTCGGCGCTGTCGATCGTCGGGCAGATGGGGGTGCCGTTCAGCCTGATTTTGGCGGTGATCTTCATGAAGGAGAAAATCCGCTGGCCGCGCATCACGGCGATTGCGATCTGTTTTCTGGGCGCGGTGGTGATGAGCTTTGATCCGGCCATTGCCGATGAGCGCGTGGCGATATTGCTCACGCTGGGCGCCACCATGTGCTGGGCGGTGGGCAATCTGCTGTTTCGCCAGCTGGCCGGGGTGCCGGTGCTGGTTATCCACGG
>NZ_JBBATR010000005.1:0-1468 GCF_040398645.1 Sandarakinorhabdus sp. | reverse complement strand
GTGGCGATCATCACCTTGCGCACGGCGCAGCGCCGCGATGTCGATGCCCCGGTGGAGCCTTCATGATCCCCAGCATAATCGGGCGCCCCAGCCCGAATTTCGACACGCGCAGCCTGCCGATTGCCATGCTGGTGCTGCATTATACCGGCATGCCAAGCGGGGCGGCGGCGATTGACTGGCTGGCCGATCCGGCATCGAAAGTATCGGCGCATTATGTCGTGGCCGAAGACGGCACGGTGCTGCAGATGGTGGCGGAGGAGGCTCGCGCCTGGCACGCCGGGCGCAGCTGGTGGCGCGGCATCACCGATGTGAACAGCGCCAGCATCGGCATCGAAATCGTCAATCCGGGCCATGAATTTGGCTATGTGCCGTTTCCTTCGCCTCAGATGGACGCGGTGGCGGCGCTGGTGGCCAGCATCAAGCTGCGCCACGGCATTGCGGCGGCCAATGTGGTTGGCCACAGCGATATTGCCCCGGCGCGCAAGCAGGACCCCGGCGAATTGTTCGATTGGCCGCGGCTGGCGGCGCTTGATCTGGTTGCCAAGCCGTTGGCGTGCAGTGATCCGGGTTGGAGCGATCCCGGCTTTCTGGCGGCGCTGGGCCGCTATGGCTATGATATCACCGCGCCCGGTGATGCGGTGATCGCCTTTCAGCGCCGCCACCGCCCGGCCGTGCTGGACGGGGTGATCGATGCGCAGTGCCGCACGATCTTGCGCGGGCTGCTGCTGGCGGAGGGGCTGTGAAAACAGCCAGCCCTTCGGGGGAAGGGCTGGCCGAGCTCAGACTGCGCCGGGCCGGCGGGCGCCCAGCGGGATATCGTGGCCGCCGAAATCCAGCGTGCTGTGCGACACGACGCTGCCCAGCGCATCGACGATGACGCGCAGCCGGCGCTTGTCGGTGGCGAAGGTCAGGCGGAAGGTGCCAAGATCCGCGTCCACCCCGGCCTCTACCCACGTGGAGATCAGCCGGCCGGCCAGCATCGGTTGCACGGCTTCGGGGGTTAGTTTCAGGCCCTGCGCAATCAGTTCGGCGGGCACGGTGAAGCTGCTGCCATCGGCGTCGATCTCGATCATCGCCGCCCTGTGGCGCGAATCGCCAGGCAATGCCATGGGGATATTGCGATCACGTCGCTGGGCGGCCGCGTCAGGATATCCTGCCGAGGAAAGTCCGGGCTCCACGGAACGCGGTGCCGGGTAACGCCCGGCGGTTCGGGGCAACTCGGATCAGGGACAGTGCCACAGAGAAGAGACCGCCGATGGCTGTTGGCAACAACAGGACAGGCAAGGGTGAAACGGTGCGGCAAGAGCGCACCGCGCGATGGGCAACCAAAGCGGCACGGCAAACCCCACCGGGAGCAAGACCGAATAGGGATGGCGCGCGCACTTCGGTGCGCAGGGCAGGAACCGGCCCAGTCATCCGGGTTGGTTGCTGGAGGCGGCGAGCAATCGCCGCCCGAGAGGAATGGTCG
>NZ_JBBATR010000004.1:67085-89660 GCF_040398645.1 Sandarakinorhabdus sp. | reverse complement strand
TTGCCCGCTGGCCTTGCTGCTGATGTCGAAGAAGGTTTGTGCATCCAGCCCGAGTTTTTCGGCCAGCACGAAGGCTTCGGCGGTGGCGATCATGGTGGCGCCCAGGATCATGTTGTTGCAGATTTTTGCCGCCTGGCCCATCCCGGCGGCGCCGGCGTGGATCACGGCCTTGCCCATTTGCGCCAGGATCGGCTGCGCCGCTGCAAACGCTGCGGCTGGCCCGCCGACCATGAAGGTGAGCGTGCCGGCATCGGCGGCCGCGGTGCCGCCTGATACCGGGGCATCGACCATGGCGCGCGCGCGCGACGCCGCGGCTTCGCCCAATTGCCGCGCGGTTTCGACATCGATGGTGGAACAATCGATCAGGATGGCATCACCTCGGGCGGCAGCGAACAGGGTGGTTTCATAGGCGGCGCGGACGTGGCTGCCGGCGGGCAGCATGGTGATGATGGCGTCGGCGCTGGCAGCGGCCTCGGCGGCGCTGGCGGCGGCGGTGGCACCGCCTGCCGTCACGCGGGCCAGCGCATCGGCGGACAGATCGAAAGCGCGCACATCATGGCCGGCTTTTGCCAAGTTGATTGCCATGCCGCCGCCCATGTTGCCGACGCCGATGAATGCGATTTGCATTATATCTTCCTTGTCTGCGTCGCCCCGGGCTTGACCCGGGGTCCCGCTTTATCGGCACCGTGTGATAACAAGCGGGGCCCCGGATCAAGTCCGGGGCGACGGTGTGTCAGGTGCCGGTGAAATTGCCCGGCCGCTTTTCGACAAAGGCCGCCATGCCTTCCTTTTGATCGGCACTGCCGAACAGGCCGTGGAACAGCCGGCGTTCAAAGCGCACGCCGTCTTTCAGGCTCATCTCGAACGCGGCGTCGATTTCTTCCTTCACGGCGATGCTGGCCAGCGGGGCCATGCTGGCGATGGTGTGCGCCAGCTTCATGGCTTCATCGAGCAGGCTTTCGGTGGGCACGACGCGCGCGACCAGGCCGGACCGTTCGGCTTCGGCCGCGTCCATCATGCGGCCGGTCAGGCACATTTCCATGGCCTTGGCCTTGCCGATGGCGCGCACCAGCCGCTGCGATCCGCCCATGCCGGGGGTGACGCCCAGCTTGATTTCGGGCTGGCCGAACTTGGCGTTTTCGGCCGCGATGATGATATCGGCCATCATCGCCAACTCGCAGCCGCCGCCCAGCGCAAAGCCGCTGACGGCGGCGATCCACGGCTTGCGGGTGGCGGTGACATGATCATAGCCGGCAAAGAAGTTGCCGCCGTACATTTGCGCGAAGCTTTGGGCGCACATTTCCTTGATGTCGGCGCCGGCGGCGAAGGCCTTTTCGCTGCCGGTGATGACCAGGCAGCGTTGCGAGGCATCGGCATCATAGGCGGCGGTGGCGGCGATCAGATCGGCGAGCACCTGGCTGTTGAGCGCGTTCAGCGCCTGCGGGCGGTTGAGGCGGACGAGGGTGACGGCGCCGTGGGTTTCGATGAGGATGGTTTCGTAGGTCATATCTCACTCCAACTCCCTCCCCCTTGCGGGGAGGGCGACTCGGCGCCAGCCGAGCGGGGTGGGGGTTCTTCCACATGGCCACACGGGGAACCCCCACCCCGGGCCGCCTTCGGCGTCTCTCGCCCTCCCCGCAAGGGGGAGGGAGTTTGTTAGCGCCCAATTCACCCCATTGTCGGAATGACGAAGGCGCTGCCGGCGTCACCAACACCGCCATCTGGCCAGCGACCAGTGACGGTCTTGCGCTTGGTCCAGAATTGCACGCCTTCCATGCCGTGCTGGCCGATATCGCCAAAGGCGCTGCGCTTCCAGCCGCCGAAGCTGTGATAGGCGACCGGCACCGGGATCGGCACGTTGACGCCGACCATGCCGACATTCACCCGCGCCGCGAACTCGCGGGCGGCGTGGCCGTTGCGGGTGAAGATGGCGACGCCGTTGCCATATTGATGTTCGGACGCCAGTTGCAGCGCCGCTTCGAAATCGGCGGCGCGCACGATTTGCAGCACGGGGCCGAAGATTTCCTCGCGGTAGCTTTGCATCGCCGGGGTGACATGATCGAACAGCGTGGGCCCGACGAAAAAGCCGCCTTCATTGCCTTGCAGGGTGAAGCCGCGGCCATCGACGACCAGCTCGGCGCCTTCATCGATGCCCATCTGGATGTAATTTTCGATGCGCGCCTTGTGCGCCGCCGTTACCACCGGGCCATAATCCGCGTCGGGATCGGTGCTGATGCCGATGCGCAGCCTGGCGATGGCGGGCAGCAATTTGGCGCGCAGGGCGGTGGCGGTGGCATCCCCAACCGGCACCACCACTGGCAGCGCCATGCAGCGTTCGCCCGCCGAGCCGAAGGCCGCGCCGGCCAGATCGCGCACCACGGCATCGAGATCGGCATCGGGCATCACCACGGCATGGTTTTTCGCGCCGCCCATCGCCTGTACCCGCTTGCCGCGCGCGCAGCCCTGGGCGTGGATATATTCCGCCACATCCGATGAGCCGACAAAGCTGATCGCGGCGATATCGGGATGGGCGATGATGGCGTCCACCATTTCCTTGTCGCCGTTCACCACGCTGAAAATCCCGTCTGGCAGGCCGGCGCGGCGGAACAGATCGCCCAGCATGTGCGGCAGGGTGGGATCGCGTTCCGAAGGCTTGAGGATGAAGGCATTGCCGGTGACGATGGCAACGCCGGCCATCCACAGCGGGATCATCGCCGGGAAATTGAACGGCGTGATGCCGGCGCCAATGCCGATGGGCTGCCGAAACGCCCAGATATCGATGCCGGGGCCAGCGCCGTGGCTATATTCACCCTTCATCACGTGCGGGATGCCGCAGCAAAATTCGATCACTTCCAGCCCGCGCTGAATATCGCCCTTCGAATCGGCCAGCACCTTGCCATGTTCGGATGACAGCACGCGGGCCAGATCGTCGATTTGCGCCTCGACGAGCTCCTTGAACTTGAACATCACGCGGGCGCGGCGCTGCGGATTGGTGGCGGCCCACGCGGGCTGCGCTTTGCGGGCGGCGGCCACCGCTTGTTCGAGCAGATCCGCCCCGGCCAGCCGCACCTGCGCCTGCACCGCGCCGGTGTTGGGATCATACACCGGGCTGCTGCGGCTGCCGTGGCTGACTGTCTGGCCGGCGATGACGTGATCGATGATGCGCATGGCAGGTTCGTAGCGCGCCGGCCGCGCCGCCGCCACCCACAGTTGCATCAGCCTTTGCGGGCGGTGATTGCTTCGCCATGGGGCACGGCCTGCCGGCAATGATCAGCTGCGGCTTCGATCTGCAAGGTGGCATGGCCAATGCCAAAACGGTGGTGCAGCGCATGGGCGATATTGGCCAGAATCTCGTCACCGGGGTGGCCCGCCGGCATCACCAGATGCGCCGTGAGCACGGCATCGGTGGTGCCGTGCGGCCAGATATGCAGATCATGCACAGCCGCCACACCGTCCAGCCCGTCCAGCCAGTCTTGCACGGCGGCGGGATCGATGCCGGGCGGCACCGCGTCCATGGCCAGCGCGAGCGATTCCCGCAGCAGCCCCCAGGTGCCGCGCAGAATCAAGGCCGCCACCGCCAGGCCGAGCAGCGGATCGACAATGGCCCAGCCGGTTTGCGCCATGATCAGCCCGCCCAGCACCACCGCCGCCGACACGCCGGCATCGGCCAGCATGTGCAAATAAGCGCCGCGCACGTTCACATCATCCTTGCGGCCGCGCATGAACAGCAGCGCCGTGGCCGTGTTGATAACCACGCCCACCGCCGCCACCAGCATGACCACCGAGCCCGACACCGGCAGCGGATTGCTCAGCCGCTGCACCGATTCCAGCATGATGCCGCCGCACGCCGCCACCAGAATCAAGGCATTGGCCAGCGCCGCAAGAATCGGCGAGCGCTGCAGGCCCCATGTGAAGCGCGGTGTGGGTGCGCGCCGGGCCAGCGTGATACCGCCCCAGGCAATCAGCAGCCCCGCCACATCCGAAAGATTGTGGCCAGCATCGGCCAGCAGCGCCAGTGACCCGTACCAGAGCCCGGCTGCCACCTCGATGCCGACATAGCTGAGATTAAGCGCGATCCCGGTGGCAAAGGCCGCGCCGAAATCGGCCGGCGCGTGGGTATGGCCGTGGCCGTGATGATCGCGGCCACCAATCGGGTGGCTGTGCGCATGGCTATGGGAATGACTGGACACATCGGCGTTTTACGGCCGGGCAGCAGCCGCTGTCGAGGGGGCCGCGCCATCATGCCAGCCCAAACCGGGCATGCGCCCAGCCGCTGAACAGCGTTGCTGCGTAGAAAATGTGTCTTGTTGAAGGCGGCGCAGCCGTCCAAGCAGCGATCATGGGCGATTTTCTGCCATCGTTGGATCAGATGCAGGCGATGCTGCCGTTCATCGCGGTCGGCTTTCTGGCGCAATTGGTCGATGGCGCGTTGGGCATGGCCTTCGGGCTGATCACCAATGTCATGCTGGTATCCGTGGTCGGCCTGTCGCCGGCGCGGTCTTCGGCCACGGTCCACATCGTCGAATGTTTCACCACGGCGGCTTCGGCGATCAGCCATATCGTGCACGGCAATGTCGATTGGAACCTGCTGGCGCGCATCGCCATTCCCGGCATGATCGGCGGCGTGCTGGGTGCCTATGTGCTGACGGGCATTGATGGCAATGTCGCGCGGCCGTGGGTGATGGCCTATCTGGCCGGCATCGGGCTTTATTTGCTGTGGCGGGCGTGGCGGATGAACCATGGCCCGGCCCGCCGCCCGGCGCGGCTGGTGGCACCGTTGGGGCTGGTTGGCGGCTTTCTGGATGCAGCCGGCGGCGGCGGCTGGGGCCCGATCGTGACATCCAACCTGTTGATGCAAGGAACGCAGCCGCGCACCACCATCGGCACGGTAAACACCGCCGAGTTTCTGGTGACGATATCGGTATCGCTCACCTTTTTGTGGCAGCTGGGGCTGGTCGCGTTTTCCAGCGCCGCCATCGGCCTGATCATCGGCGGGCTGCTGGCAGCGCCGCTGGGTGCCCGCGTGGTCAGCCGCGTGCCGGCCCGGCTGCTGTTGCTGCTGGTGGGCCTGCTGATCACCGCCAGCAGCATTTATGGCTTGGTCATCAGCCTGATCTAGGCGCGCCATGTCAGCCCGGGGCGGTGTCAAGCAGCTTTCTCTTTGCAGGCGAACACTGCACAAGTCAGAGGCGGTAAGCGTCCAGAGCACACAACATGCAACGTTTACCGCTTGGCGCCATCACCGCATCTGGACTGGAGCGGGCGAAGGGATTCGAACCCTCGACTTCAACCTTGGCAAGGTTGCGCTCTACCCCTGAGCTACGCCCGCTCATCCCGCGATGAGAGGGCGGCGTCTAGCGCGAGCGGCACGGGGGTGCAAGTCCCTTTTTGTTTCGTCCGATTTCTATGCACTGTGCGAAACCGCCGTCTTGGCAAACCCCCTGTCTGCGCTCCATAGGCATGCGCAGACTGCATATACGGAGCATGCCACTTGGCCAGCATTCCCAATCCGGCCGCTGAGAAGGCCAATCTCGAGGCGTTCCGCCGCGATGTCATCGATGCGTCCAGGTCCATGCTGGTGCTGGTGGACTTCTGGGCGGAATGGTGCGGCCCGTGCAAGACGCTGGGGCCCATGCTCGAAAAGCTGGTCGCGGCGCGCGCGCCCAAGGTCGCTCTGGTCAAGATCGACGTTGACAAAAACCAGGCGCTGGCCGCGCAGTTTCGCATTCAATCCATCCCGACGGTTTATGCCTTTCTGGATGGCCGGCCGGTCGATGGCTTCCAGGGCGCCCTGGCTGAGCGGGAGCTGGCGCAGTTCATTGATCGTTTGCTGGCCGGCGTGCCCGCCAATGCCGACGAAGCGGCGCTGGAAGAACAGATTGCCCAATTGCTGGCTGCGGCGCAGGCGGCGTCTGCTGCCGGTGAACATGATGATGCCGCCGCGATGCTGGCCGCACTGGTGCAGGAATTGCCCGAACGAAGCGATCTGATCGGCCACTATGCGTTGATGCTGGTGGCAGGCGGCAAGCTGGACGCGGCACAAAGCGCCCTGGCCGTGGTGCCAGCCGACGCCAAGGACGAAAGCGTGGCGCGCGCCCGCGCCGCACTGGCGCTGGCAGCCAGCGCGCCTGCACCTGACGAACTCGCCGAACTGGTCGCCGCTGTTGACGGCGCGCCGGATGATCACGCCGCACGCTTCGATCTTGCCGGTGCACTGGCGGCGCGCGGTGACCGTGATGCGGCCGCCGCGCATTTGCTGGCCATCATCAAGGCCGATCGCACCTGGAACGAGGGCGCTGCCCGCGAAAAACTGCTCACCATGTTCGAAGCTGCCGGGCTTGCCGATCCGTGGAGCGTCAAGACGCGCGCCGCCCTGCGCGCCATCTGGTTTTCATGAGCAGCGACGACGCCCAGGAGCCGCTGCCGGCCGCCGTGCCGGTGTTCCCGCTGAACGGTGCCGTGCTGTTCCCGCGCGGGGTGATGCCGCTCAACATCTTCGAACCGCGCTATCTGGCGATGGTGCGCGATGCCATGGCTGCCACCGGCGCTGCCAACCGGGTGATCGGCATTATCCAGCCGCGCGCCGGCGGCAATGATGATGGCCCGCCGCCGCTCTATCAGGTTGGCTGCCTCGGCCGGATCAGCGATTTTCGCGAAACCGATGATGGCCGCATCCTGATTGCGCTGGTGGGTACCAGCCGGTTTCGAATCGGGGCTGAGCTTGACCGCGACACGCTCTACCGCCAGGTCATGGCCGATTATCACATCTTTGCCGACGATCGCGATGAACCGGACGCGCTGGACGCTGCCACCCGCACCGCTGTCGAAGATGCGCTGCGGCCTTATCTGGATGCGCGCGGCCTCGCGGCGGATTGGGAAGCCGTGCAATCGGCGGATGATGATGGCCTGATCACCACCCTCGCCAGCGTGTTGCCACTGGAGCCAGCGGAAAAACAGGCGCTGCTGGAAACCGTGACCCTGACTGACCGCGCGCAGACGCTGGCGGCCTTGCTCAGCTTTTCCAGCGGCCCCGGCCCGGGCTTCACGCCCGGTTCTGGCAGCATGCAGTAATCGCGGCCGATGACTGGTTCAGCCCTTGATCCGCGGTTGCTGGGTATATTGGTCTGCCCGCTCACCCGCCAGCCGCTGCGTTACGACCGCGAAGCGCAGGAACTGGTCAACGACAGTGCCGGGCTGGCCTATCCGATCCGTGACGGCGTGCCGATCCTGCTGATCGACGAAGCCCGCGAATTTCTGCCGCCAACCGGATAAGCCGGCGGCAAGAGGGTCGTTACAAATCCAGGTTCATGGCCGGGCCATCGCTCTGCGCAGTGTGCGCAGCGACAAGGCGCCAGCTGCCGGGCTCCAGATGCCATTGCCGCGTGGCGGGGTCGCGCCAGCGCAGCCGTTCCAGCGGCACTTCGATTTCGGCGATTCGGGTTTCGCCGGGCATGATGGCATTGCAGCGCACAAAGCCGGCCAGCTTGCGCGGCCAACAGGGCTGCACATTGCCGGGAGCCTGCGCCCACACCATCACGACATGATCACCAGTCATGCCGCCTTGATTGGTAACCGCGACGCGCGCCTGCAATCTGTCCCCAGCCCGGCGGACGCTGATCGCGCGCTGTTCAAAGCGGGTGTAGCTGAGACCGTGGCCAAAGGCGTAGCGAGCCGGAGTTCCCTGCCGCGCCAACAGAGCATAGCCGTGCCAATGATCGTAGCGGATGCGCAGCGCATCACGGTCAAAATACGGATAATGCGCTGGATCGCTGGCCACAGTGAACGGCAGCCGGCCAGAGGGTGACACCTGACCGGTCAGCACGCGGGTCAAAGCGGTGCCGCCCTGCTGGCCGGCATAAAAGCCTTGCACGATGGCGCTCACGCGGCTGTGCCAGCTTTCCACCATCACGGCCGATCCGGCAACAATCCACACGATGACCGGCCGGCCGCTCGCAATGGCGGTTTCGATCAGTGCCTGTTGATCGGCTGGCAGCGCCAGATCGCTGCGGTCGCCGCCGATGGATCGCGGGCGCCGCTTGCGGCTTTCGGCCATGGCCTCGGCAATTTCGGGTGGCAGATCGGGCGGCGCTTCCTGGCCGAGCACAAGGCCGCCGGGTATGAACTCGCCTTCTTCTTCGGCGGTCAGGCCGGCCACCACCAGCACGGCATCAGCGCCGGCGCAGGCAGCGGCCGCTGCGCTCAGATCGGCCTCATCGCCGGTGCTGATCCGATCAGCGCCCAACGCGGCAATCAGCCCTTCGAGCGGGGTGACAATATGGCGAGCCCGCACCCGGGAGGAGCCGTTGTCGCCAGTGTTGGCAATAGCAGCCAAACGCCCGAGCACGGCAAGCCGGCCCAGACGGGCCGGATCGAGCGGCAGGATGCCATCATTGGCCAGCAGCACGGCAGCTTTTTCAGCAGCCTCCAACGCCAACGCATCATGTGCCGGCGATGCCACCATCGATTCCGCATATTCGGGCAACGGATCGGGCGCGGACATGACGGTGTACAGCGCGGTGAGGATGCGGCGGCAAGCGGTATCGATGGTGGCAGGCGCGACGCTGCCGGATTCGACGGCGGCCAGCAGGCGCGGCCCGAACACCACGGCTTCCGGATTTTCGACATCAAGACCGGCGCTGGCACCATAAGGCTGGTACACCCCCATGATCCAATCGGAGTGCACAAAGCCCGAAAAGCCCCACTCATGGCGCAAGACGTTGGTGAGCAAATGGCCATTCTGGCCGCAATATTCGCCGTTCACCTTGTTGTAGGCGCTCATCACGCTCATGATGCCGGCATCGATCACTGCTTTGAAATGCGGCAGATACACTTCGTGCAGAGCACGATCATCGATCTCCACATCAATCTTGAAGCGGGTGTTTTCCACCGAATTCAGTGCAAAATGCTTGACGGTGGCGATGACATTATGGGCCTGCAGCCCTTGGCCGAGCGCAGCGCCCATCACGCCCAGATGCACCGGATCTTCGCCATAGGTTTCCTGGGCGCGGCCCCAGGCCGGGTGGCGCAGCAAATTGATGCACACGGCGCCCGAAAGATTGCAGCCCTGCGCGCGCACTTCGATGGCCATGGCCTGGCCGATGCGGCCTTCAAGATCGGCATCAAAGCTGGCACCGCGCGCCATGGTGCACGGAAAGCACGTGGATTGGCCGCGTGCCACGCCGCGCGGGCCATCGGTAAACCACAGCGCCGGCACATTCAGGCGCTCGATACCGCCGCCGGCACGATAGGGCCGTGCGCCCCACACACCGCCATCGGCCTTTATGGCGGCAAAAAAACCGCGGCCAGACATCATGCCGATTTTTTCAGCCAGCGTGGCCTGCGCCAGCACCGCATCGATGCGGGCGGCAATGGCAGCGGCGTCAAGGCCGGGCGCAGGCAGCAGATCGGTCATGCATTGGCTCCCTGTCGGCGGTGGGGCGTCAGGCTGGCGAGCGCCTAGCCAAACCGCAGCCCTTTGAACTCGCCATTGCTGCGCCAGCCATTCATATAAGCGAAGAACGCATTTGGCCCGGCGGGATAGCCCACGGCATATTTGGCGCGGTCATCCATAGGGCGGCCCTCGTTGTTGTAATAGCCCGGGGTGCAATCGGGATTGTTGATCATCATGCCGGGGCCACTGAGCAGCAGGTTCACCCAATCTTCCTGTGCCTTGGCATCGGGTTCGGTGGTGGCCACGCCGGCGTCGGTCATGTGGCGCACGATGCTGGCGACTGTGGTGCCGGTTTCCATCCAGTTGTGCGGCACATTGACCACGAAATTGGCGGCCTGGGCGAATTGCACCAGAAACAGATTGGGGAAACCCGCCGTGTTCAGCCCGTGCAGGGTGCGCATGCCATCCGCCCACGCCGCTGACAATTTCTGCCCGCCGCGCCCGACCGGATCAAAGCCGGCGCGCTGTTCGGTGGGGGTGCCCACTTCAAATCCGGTGGAATGGATGATGCAATCAACCGCATAATGCTGGCCGTTCACCCACAGGCCGGTTTCGTCGATTCGCTCCACACCCTGGCCGTCGGTATCGACCAAGGTGACGCCCGGCCGATTATAGGCTTGCAGATAGGCATCGTGGAAACACGGGCGCTTGCACAATTGGCGATACCAGGCCTGCAATTTTTCAGCCGTGGCGCCATCTGACACCACGCTGGCGGCCCGGTCACGGATCTCGGTCATTTTCTCGTGATCGGCCATTTCCCAGGCTGCGGCCATGTTTTGCGGGGTCCATTCGCCGGGCGGCAACGCCATGATGCGCGAACGAATGCGGCGCGACAGATCGGTCCAGCCGTCTTGCACCCAATCTTCGGATGCACCGCCCATACCGACATTGCCGGCAAAATTTTCCAGCCAGCGCGTCTGCCAGCCCGGTGTGGCGATGGAGCGGAACCAGTCAGGATCCGTTGGCCCGTTGGCGCGCACATCCACCGATGACGGCGTGCGCTGCACCACGAACAGCGCCTGCGCATCGCGGGCCAGATGCGGCACGCATTGCACGGCGGTGGCGCCGGTGCCGATGATGGCCACGCGCTTGTCGGCCAGATTGGCCATCGGCGCGCCCTCAGTTGTTCCGCCGGTATAGCCATAATCCCAGCGGCTGGTGTGGAACTGGTGGCCGGCAAAGGTTTCGATGCCGGCGATGCCCGGCAATTTCGGCACATTCAATGGCCCGGTGCCAATGCCGACAAAATCCGCGGTGAAACAATCGCCGCGATCGGTTTCGATCACCCAGACCAGCCGGTCTTCATCCCAGGTGCAGCTGGAAACCTGGGTGTGAAACAGTGCCTTGTCATACAGGCCGAACGTGCGCGCGATTTTCTGCGCCTGGCCCAGTATCTCCGGGGCATGGGCGTATTTCTCGGTGGGAATATGCCCGGTTTCCTCCAGCAGCGGCATATAGACGATGGATGCGGTGTCGCACTGCGCGCCGGGGTAGCGATTCCAATACCAGGTGCCGCCGACATCGCCGCCCGCCTCAACGATGCGCACATCATGAATGCCGGCCTGCGCCAGCCGTGCCCCGGTGCACAGCCCGGCAAAGCCGCCGCCAACCATCGCAAAGCGCACATGATCCGTAACTGGCGGGCGCTCCACCCGCACGGTGTGCGGATCCTCCAGCATTTGCGGGAAATGCGCCGCCAGCCGCACATATTGTTCGTTGCCTTCGGGGCGCAGGCGCTTGTCCCGTTCGGCGCGGTATTTTTCGAGGAGTGCGTCACGATCGATCATCGGCCGACACTGGCGCAGGCCAGCCCGGCAAACAACGCTGCAAAACGCTAGACGAGTTCGCCCTTGAGCAGCGCCGGCAGCTTGCCGGTTTCGCCGCGCGCCTGGTTCATGAAAAACCGCTTGAGCGGCGGCAGGCGTTCAACGGCCGACAGGCCGATGCGGCGCACCCGGCTGGGCAAGCGGCCCGGCACGGCAAACAAGCGGTTGAGGCCATCGGTCACCGCGCACACCAGGCTGTTGTCAAACCGCCGCCACGCCGAAATCTGCGCCAGAACGTCCGGGCTGCCCAGATCGAGGCCGCTGCGGGCGGCATTGGTAAGCACTTCGGCAGCGGCCGCCACATCCCGAAAGCCCATGTTGAGGCCCTGGCCCGCGATGGGATGAATGCCGTGCGCCGAATCGCCGAGCAGCAACAGGCGATTGTCGGTGTAGCGCGCGGCGTGATGATAGCCGAGCGGCCACACGGTTTGCGGCGCGATCACCTCGATATCGCCAAGTGTGCCATCGCAGCGCGCTGCGATTTCGGCCGCAAGCTGTTTTGGCCCCATCTTTTTCGCGGCGGCCATATGCTCCCGGTCCACCGTCCACACGATGGCGGTGCGCGGGCGGCCATCATCGGAATCGATCATCGGCAGCAACGCCAGTGGGCCAGCCGGATAAAACAGCTCACAGGCGACATTGCCGTGCGGCACGCTGTGGGTAACCATGGTGATCAGCGCGGCGTGAGGATATTGCCACTGCGCCATCGGAATGCCGGCAGCCGTGCGGGTGGGCGATGGCCGGCCATCACAGGCCACCGCCAAAGGCGCACGATATACGCGCCCATCCGCCAGCGTGAGCGTGGCGGCATGATCATCGCGCTCCAGCCCGGCCACCGTGACCGGCGCCAGCAGCGTAACCTGCGGGCAACCGCGCACCGCCTGCAGCAATCCGCTGCGCAAATGGCGATTTTCGACCATGGTGCCGAGGGGATCATTGCCCTCGCCAGCATCGAAATGCAGAAATTGCGGGTGGGCCGCATCGGTAACGCGAATGGCGCGAATCGGGCAGCCATAAGTATCGATCAGATCGCCCAGCCCCAGTGCGCGCAGCATGCGGCCAGAGGCGCTGGCGATGGCGCTGGCCCGGCCATCAAAGGCGGCGGTGGCGGTCGCGTCCAGATCCTGGCTGTCCACCACGATGCTGGACACGTCGTGCTTGGCCAGCGCCAGCGCCAGCGTGGAGCCGACAAGGCCTCCACCGATGATGATGACGTCGGCATTCAAAGTCTGCATAGGCCCGTGGTTAAACGATTCCGATGATTTCCCCAAGCGGGACATGATGTCGTAAGCAGCCCCCACCCGCCGCTGCCAACCGGCTTGACCAGCCGGGCCGCTTGATTCATGCTGGATAGTGTCCAAAGGGTGAACGGCTACCGATCGGGCACCGACAATCAAAGGCTGATCTGCAATGGCCACTCGGGCAAATCGTCTCGCTGCCGGGCGTCCTGTGGGCGGCGTTTCCGGCTGGGCGCTGCGGTTGCAGGCGGGCTCGGTTCAGATCGCCCTCGTGCTCGGCCGCGTTCTGGCTGGCGCGGCACTGGCCGGCAGCGGCGCCGCGCTGGCTGCCGTGCTGATCACCTATTCACCGCGCGATCCGTCGTTCAACACCGCCACGGCGCGGCTGGCGGGCAATGCGCTGGGATCATTTGGCGCGCATGCTGCCGACCTGCTGCTGCACCTGGCCGGCTGGCCGGTGTTGCTGCTGGTGCCGGCGCTGCTGCTGGCGGGCTGGCGCACCGTGCTGGGCCATGCGCAACCGGCGCTGCGCATGTCCGGCGCCACGCTGGCCGGTGTGGCCGTGCTGGCAGCAGCAGCCGGCGGTTTTGGCTTGCCTGATGTGGGCGCGCCTGCAGGCGCAGGCGGCCTGATCGGGCTGGCGCTGGCCGGCGTTGCCGGCATGCTGGAGGCTATCCCAGAACTGAACGATGTGCCGGCCGGAACGGTGCTGGCCATTTTGCTGGCTCCGGCCGGCCTGGTGCTGCTGGCCATCGGCACGGCCATCAAGCCGGGTGACATCACCGGCAGCCTCGCGGCCTTGCGCGGCCTGTGGCCACAGGCGCAGCCCGAGCCGCAGAGCCTTGCCGAATTGGCCGTGCCGCGCCGCCCCCGGCCCGCCGCAACTGCGCCTGTCCTGCACGAACCTGCGGTCGCTGGCCCGGTGGTGATGGACCGCGCTGCAGCGCCTGCGCCCGGTCGCCGCGTGCGCCGCGACACGCAGCAATCGCTCGATCTGGGCGATGCCGCCGTGCTGCCCGGCCTTGATCTGCTCAGCCCGCCGCCCACAGCGCCGCGCGCGCGCATCGATGCCGCCGCGCTCGAACAAAATGCCCGGCTGCTGGAAGGCGTGCTGGAGGATTTCGGCGTGCGCGGCCGCATCGGCGAAGTGCGCCCCGGCCCGGTGGTGACCATGTACGAACTGGAACCGGCTCCGGGCATCAAGGCCAGCCGCGTGGTCGGGCTGGCCGACGATATCGCCCGGTCAATGTCCGCGCTGTCGGCGCGGGTGGCGGTGGTGCCGGGCCGCAATGTCATCGGCATCGAATTGCCGAACCAGACACGGGAGATCGTGTCGCTTTCGGAATTGCTGGGCAGCGCGGCCTTTGATGGGCGCGGCATGGGCCTGCCGCTGGTGCTCGGCAAGGATATCGCTGGCGATCCGGTGGTCGCCGATCTGTCGCCGATGCCGCATCTGCTGATTGCCGGCACCACCGGTTCGGGCAAATCCGTGGGCTTGAATGCCATGATCCTATCGCTGCTGTTCCGCATGACCCCGGCGCAGTGCCGATTGATCATGATCGATCCCAAGATGCTGGAATTGAAGATGTATGACGGCATCCCGCATCTGCTGGCGCCGGTGGTGACCGAACCGGGCAAGGCGGTGCGCGCGCTGAAATGGGCTGTCGAGCAGATGGAAGATCGCTACCGCAAGATGAGCGAGCTCAATGTGCGCAGCCTCGCCAGCTTCAACCAGAAAGTGAAAGAGGCGCGGGCTGCCGGCAAGCCGTTCATCCGCCGCGTGCAAACCGGCTGGGATCCGGAAACCGAATTGCCGATCATCGAGGAAGAAGTGCTGGAATTTGAAACCATGCCGCTGGTGGTGGTGGTGGTGGACGAGCTGGCCGATCTGATGATCACGGCGGGCAAGGAGGTGGAAATCCTGATCCAGCGGCTGGCGCAGAAGGCGCGCGCTGCCGGCATCCATCTGATCGTGGCCACGCAGCGGCCATCGGTGGATGTGATCACCGGGGTCATCAAGGCCAATCTGCCCACGCGCATCAGTTTCCAGGTGACCAGCAAGATCGATTCGCGCACCATCCTCGGCGAAGCCGGCGCCGAGCAACTGTTGGGCAAGGGCGATATGCTGTGGATGCAGGGCGGCCGGCTGGTACGCGTGCACGGGCCGTTCGTGTCGGACGAAGAGGTCGAAGCGGTTGCCGATTTCTGGCGCGCGCAAGGTGAGCCGGACTATGTCGAATCGGTCACCGAAGAGCCTGCCGACATGAACGGCCAGCTCGATCTGTCCGGGGCTGGCCTGACCGGCGGCGGCGGACGCAGTGATGACGAAGCCGATGTCTATGCCAAGGCTGTCGACGTGATCGCCAAGGCGCAGAAGGCCAGCACCAGCTTCGTGCAACGCCACCTGCGCATCGGCTACAACAACGCCGCCCGCCTGATCGAGCGCATGGAACAGGACGGCTTTGTCAGCCGGCCAGACCATGTCGGCCGGCGGGAGGTGCTGATCGATGAATATGGGCAAAGACGATAATCGCGGCGGCAGGGCGCACGCCAGCCGTTTGGTCAGGGCGGCTGTGATCATGGCCGTTGCAGGTTTCCTGTCCGGCGCGGCCCCCACCGATATGCAGCTCACCACCAACGGATTGGGCCGCGTGCGCTATGGCATGGCGGTTGGCCAAGTGGAGGCGGCGCTGGGCCAGCGCCTTTCGGTCAACTACCCGCAAGACAAAAGCTGCGGCGTCGGCGCACTGAAACGGCCGCACAATCCCACCATCCACTACCTGTTCGAACAGGGCCGGTTGGCACGTATCGAAGTGGGCGCTTCGCTGGCCCGCAAGCAGCGGCCATTGATCAGCGTGAAGGGCATCGGCATCGGCGCATCCGAAGCGGCGGCGCTGAAACGCTTTCCATCCGCAAAGGTCGAGCCGCACAAATATGACGAGGATGGCCATTATGTGGAGATCAACGTCACCGGCCGGCGCGGCATCCTGTTTGAAACCCACAAGGGCCGGGTCGCTGCCATGCGCACCGGGCTTTATCCGGCGCTGCTCTATGTCGAAGGGTGTCTGTAAGGCCGGCTGGGCGCTCTATCCGCGCGCGAACAGCCCCACCGTCAGCGCCGCGCCGATCACGATCACCGACACTTTCAGGGTTTTTTCCGGCACCACCGCCAACAGCCGCGCGCCAGCATAGCCGCCGGCCATGGCACCCACGCCAACCACCAGTGCATGTGCCCACGCGACATTGCCGGTGAAGGCAAACAGCGCGGCCGCCGTGGTGTTGGCCAGTGCGAGCAGCACATTCTTGGTTGCGGCGGCATGGCGCACCGGCACCCGCGCCAGCGTCAGGCTGGCCAGTGTCAATATGCCGGCACCGCCGCCAAAAAACCCGGCATAAAGCGCAATCGCTGACTGGGCGATCGTGGTCAACCAAGCGGGCGGCGGCGGTTTGTCAGCCGCCGGCTTTGGACCAAACGTGCCCCAAGCGAACAGCAAGGTGGCGGCCAGCACCAGCCACGGCACCAGCGCCGAAAACACCCGCACCGGCGTCGCGTTGAGCAGCATGGCACCGGCCACACCGCCGGCCAACGCGATGATCGCCAAGCTGCGGAACGACAATTGCCCGGCGCCGGCGACCATCTGGCGGCCGGCCAGCCCGGTGGTGATCTGCCCGGGAAACAGCGCCATCGTGGAGGTGATATTAGCCAATTTGGGATCGAGCCCAGCGGCAATCAGCGCGGGCAGTGTGATGAAGCTGCCGCCGCCAGCCAGCGCATTTTGCCCGCCGGCCCACACGCCAGCCAGCGTCAACAGGCCGATCATGGTCAGATCGAGCGCCGGCAGCGCTGCCGATGGAGCCAAGGTCTCAAGCATGCCGGCTCCATCGCGCGGTTGCAGCGCCATGGCAAGCTGCCGCGTACACGCTGCTTTCACCTTGATTTTTGACGCGCCAGAGCCTTGGCGCAGCCGGTTTTTGCGGCTAGCAAGCCGTCCATGAAACTTTCGATGAAATTCCATGCAATTTTCAGGCCAATTGGGCGGGGCTGATTCGCTGATGAGTGAAAGCGCCATGATCGTGCCGAGTGCCGAGCGCGGGTTTGAGGCCGGCGGTGAGGTGCTGCGCGGCCTGTCTGTTGACGGCATCGGCAAGCGTTATGACAGTCGTGTCGTGCTGCGCGATGTGTCGCTGTCGGTGCGGCGCGGCGAAGTGGTTGGCTTGCTCGGTCCCAATGGTGCCGGCAAGACCACGTGCTTCTATTCGATCATGGGCCTGGCCATGCCCGATTCCGGGCGCATCCTGCTGGATGGCCATGACATCACCGGCCTGCCGATGTACCGCCGTGCCGCGCTCGGCCTGGGCTATCTGCCGCAGGAAACCTCGATTTTTCGCGGCATGACCGTGGAACAGAATATATTGGCTGTGCTGGAAGTGTCCGAACCCGATGCGAACGCTCGGGCGGCTCGGCTGGAGCAATTGCTGGGCGAATTCCACATCACAAGATTGCGCAGTGCGCCAGCGATGACATTGTCGGGCGGGGAGCGCCGCCGGGTGGAAATCGCGCGCGCGCTGGCGGCCAATCCGTCGATCATGCTGCTCGATGAGCCATTTGCCGGCATCGATCCGATTTCGATCGCCGATATCCGCGCGCTGGTGGTGCAATTGCGGGCACGCGACATCGGCGTGCTGATCACCGATCACAATGTGCGCGAAACCCTGGAAATCGTGAACCGCGCCTGCATCATCTATGATGGCCGCGTGCTTTTCGAAGGCACGCCCGAAGCCCTGGTGGCGGACGAAACCGTGCGCCGTGTGTATCTGGGCGAGGATTTTACCCTGTGACGCCGCTGGCTGCCTGAGATGGGCGTCGGGCCGCGCCTCGAACTGCGGCAATCGCAGCAACTGGTGATGACCCCCCAGTTGCAGCTGGCCATCAGGCTGCTCACCTTGACCAACGTCGAACTGGAAGGCTGGATCGGCGACGAAATGGAGCGCAATCCGCTGCTGGCCAGCGGTGATGCTGCGCAACCAGCCGAGCCGGCGGGCCCGAGCGGTGTCGATGCCGGCCCCGATCCGCTGCCCGAGCAAGCGCATGCCAGCGATACCGGCCTTGAAAGCCTGGTGCGAAACGGTGAAGCCGGCGGCGATACCGCCCTCGAAGCCGATTACACTGGGGAACGTTTTCATCACGACTGCGCGTCCGATCAGCCGGCGGACTGGAGCGAGCGCAGCAGCATGGCGGGCGCCGACGAGGAAGGCTTTGATTTTGATCGCGTTGCCAGCGGCGGCGAAACCCTTGCCGAAATTCTGGGACGCCAGATCGCTGCGCAGTTCGACGGCCTTGATCTCGCCATTGCGCGCTTCATTGCCGATAGCCTGGATGAATGCGGCTATCTGGCTGAAACCGTTGATGAGATTGCTGACCGGCTAGGCACCAGCCCCGATAGCGTCGAACAGGTGCTGGCCCGCGTGCAGCTGCTTGATCCGGTGGGGGTTGCGGCGCGAAGCCTTTCGGAATGCCTGATTGCGCAGGCGCGCGCTGCCGATCGCTGCGATCCGGCGATGCACCAGCTGCTGCTCAATCTCGATCTGGTGGCGCGCGGCGACATGGCGGGGCTGGTGCGGCGGTGCGGCGTTGAGCGGGAAGATATCGTGGACATGATCCGCGAGCTGAAATCCTATGATCCCAAACCCGGCCTGCGCTACGGCGGCGAAGCCGCTACCAGCGCCGTGCCCGATGTGTTCGTGACGCGCGGCCCGGATGGCGGCTGGCTGGTAACCTTGAATCAGGCCACGCTGCCGCGGCTGATCATCGATCGCGATTATCAGGCCGAATTGGCCGCGGGGGCCGACCGCGCCACCACCAGTTTCGTCAATGAATGCGTGACCAGTGCCAATTGGCTGCTGAAGGCGCTTGATCAGCGCGCGCGCACCATCGTGCGGGTCGCGAGTGAGATCGTGCGGCTGCAGCAGGGGTTTTTCGAGCATGGCGTCAGCCACTTGAGGCCGCTGACGTTGCGGCAGGTGGCCGAACTGATCGAAATGCACGAATCCACCGTCAGCCGGGTTACCAGTCACAAATATCTTCTGTGTGAGCGCGGGCAGTATGAGCTGAAATATTTCTTCACGTCCGGGGTTGGTTCCGGCGACGGCGAAACCGCGTCGGCCTTGACCGTGAAGGACCGCATCGCGCGCTTGATCGCCAACGAAGGCGATGATGTGTTGTCGGACGACAAGCTGGTGGATGTGCTGCAGACCGAAGGTTTTGATATCGCGCGGCGAACCGTTGCAAAATATCGTGAGGCGCTGAGCCTGGGTTCATCGGTGCAGCGGCGGCGGGCACGGGCGTTGACCATCGCTTGAACGCGGGCGCGGCGGCATGACGACCGGGCGCTTCACGGTTCGTTCAACTATGCTAGGCAATTGCGGTGATCATGCGTCATGTTCTTGCCCTTTTCGGATTGCTGGTGCTGGCTGCAGCGCGGCCAGCGGCGGCACAATCAATCCTGCGGGATGCCGAAACCGAAGCCTTTTTTCGGGATATCAGCCGGGATCTGGTGGTTGCCGCCGGGCTGGAACCGCGCAGCATCCAGTTCATCCTGATCGGCGATGCCAGCATCAACGCATTTGTGACCGGCGGCCAGAATGTGTTCATCCATTCCGGCCTGATCCTGGCAGCAGACAATGTGAACGAGCTGCAGGGCGTGATCGCCCACGAGCTTGGCCACATCGCAGCGGGCCACAATGTGCGCTTTGGCGAAGGCGCCGGCCCGGCCAGCAAGATATCGCTGTTGTCGCTGATCGGTGCCGCCGCTGCCATTGCGGCCGGCGCTGGCGAAGCCGGCATGGCCATATTGGGCCTGGGCCAGACCGTGGCGCAGGGGCGATTTCTGGCGTTTACCCGCGACCAGGAAAGCCGCACCGATCAGGCGGGCGCCGTGTTCCTGTCAAAGGCCGGCATTTCCGGGCAGGGATCGATCGCGTTTTTTCGCAAGCTGCAGGGCCAGGAATATCGGCTGGCCATCCCGCAGGACAATGAATACGCCCGCACCCACCCGCTATCGAGCACGCGCGTCAACAATCTGCTGGCGGTTTATGAGCGCGATGCGGCGTGGAACACCCCGGCCGACAAGGCGCTGCAAAGCCGGTTCGAACGGGTGAAGGGCAAGCTTTCGGGCTATGTCGAGGAACCGGGCCGGGTCATGCAGCGCTATCCGGCCGGCACCAACAGCACGGCGGCGCTTTATGCGCGGGCCTATGCCTGGCACCGGTCAGGCTATCCCGATCAGGCGCTTGCGGAGGCCGCGCGGCTGGCGGCGAGCGGCCCCGATGATCCGTTTTTCCTGGAACTTCAGGGCCAGATCCTGCTCGAATCGGGCAAGGTAGAGGACAGCCTGCCGGTGCTGCGCCGCGCCGCGGCGCGCGCGCCGGGCGAACCGATGATTCTCACCCTGCTCGGCCACGCACTGGTTTCGAGCGAGGACCCGAAATTGCAAGCCGAAGCCGAACCTGTGCTGCGCAAGGCGGTGAGCCTCGATCGCGACAACCCGTTCACCTGGTATCAGCTTGGCGTGATTTATGACCGGCGCGGTGACAAGCCGCGCGCCGCGCTGGCCGCTGCCGAACGCTTCAGCCTGGAAGGCAATGCGCCGGGCGCCATGCTGAATGCCCGGCTGGCGCGCGCGGGCTTGCCGGCGGGCAGCGCTGACTTTATCCGGGCCGACGATATCATGCTGGTGGCCGGCGACGCTATCGACCTGCAAAAGCGCAAAAAGAGGTGACAATGACTGGCGATACCGCGGGCAGCCTGAAAACAGGCTTTTGGAAACGCCGCATCAGCATATTGGGCGGCACGGCGCTGCTGCTTGGCGGCGTTGTGCTGGGTGCTGGCACCGCATGGGCCGCTGGCCAGGCCAGCCCGCCTGCCAACCGCGCCGAAATCGAAGCCATTGTGCGGGAGTATATCCTGAGCCATCCGGAGATCATCCCGGAAGCCGTCGCCAGACTGGAGCAGGCCGAAGCCCGCAAGGTGCTGGCCAGCAACCGCGCCGCTATCGAAACGCCGTTCGCCAGCGCCTTTGCCGGCAACGCCAAAGGCGATGTGAAGCTGGTGGTATTTTTCGATTATGCCTGCCCCTATTGCCGGCAAGGCCATGCCGATGTGCAAAAACTGGTGCGCGAAGATGCCAATCTGATGGTGATCTACCGCGATTTTCCCGTGCTCAGCCCGGCGAGCACCGAGGCGGCGCTGGCCAGCCTTTCGGCCGCCAATCAGGGCCGTTACAATCAATTTCACGCCGCCATGTTCGATAGCCCGGGCCGGGTGAGCCTGGCGCGCACACTGGGCATCGTGAAGGGCGTTGGCCTCGATGAGGCCCGTACCACCGCCGATCTGTCCAACGCCGCCCTGAAAGCCGAAGTGGACCGCAATCTCGCGCTTGGCCGCAATCTCGGCCTCACCGGCACCCCAAGTTATATCGTCGGCAATCGCATCCTGTCGGGCGCTGTCGGCTTTGATCGGTTGAAAGAGGCCGTGGCAGCAGCGCGCGCCGAAAAAGGCCGGTAATGGACACGCTGCGTTATGGCGGTTTTGACGGGGCCGAAATTGCCGTTGCGCAGATGGGCACCGGTCGGCCCATCATCCTGCTGCATGGGCTGTTTTCGTCCGGGGAGATGAATTGGCGGCGCTATGGTGCCGCTGCCGAAATCGCCAGCGCTGGCTACCGGGTAATCATGCCGGATTTCCGCGCCCATGGTGCCAGTGCTGCGCCGCATGACCCGGCAGCCTATCCGCATGATGTGCTGGCGCTGGATATCGAGGCGCTGATTGGCCAGTTGGGCCTGACCGATTTCGATATCGCAGGCTATTCAATGGGTGCGCGCACGCTGGTGCGGCTGCTGGCGCGCGGCCTGAAGCCGGGCAAGGCCATCATTGCCGGCATGGGGCTGGAAGGGCTGATCGGCGGCACCGCCCGCGCGGATTTCTTCAAGCAGGTGGTGAAGCAACCGGACGGCTGGCCAAGCGGCAGCCCGGAGGCGTTTGCGGCGGCCTTTATGCGCCAGAACAAGGTGGATGGCACCGCCGTTGGCCTGCTGCTGGATACATTTGTTTCGACACCGCTGGATGTGCTGCGCGGTCTGGAAACCCGTTGCCTTGTGCTTTGCGGCAAGGACGACCGGGACAATGGCTCTGCCCCGGCGCTGGCGCTGGAACTGCCGGGCGCCGCGCTGGTGGAAATTGCCGGCAATCACATGAGCGCGGTTACGAAGGCTGATTTTGGTACCGCCATGGCGGCGTGGCTGGCACACGCCCAATAAGCGGCTCAGGACGGGCGCCCCACCCAGTGCAGCGCGGCCCCGTAACGGGCCAGCCAGCGCCGCGCCTCGCCGGCACGCGGGTCCAGTTGGCGATTAAGCGCGTGAAAGGCCGGCGAATGATTTTGATGGATCAGGTGCGCAGCCTCGTGGGCGGCAATGGACTGGCGCACCCAGATCGGCGCCAATATCAGCCGCCAGCTATAGGCGATGCGCGCGCCTTCGGGCCGCAGCGCGCCGGCGCAGCTGCCCCAGCGGCTGGTGGTGTCGCCCACGCTCACACGCGCTACCGGGCGCTGCAATTGCGCAGCAAGCTGCTGGGTGCGCGCTTCGAAATCGCTGAGCGCGCGGGCTTGCAGCCAACGCTGGATGCGGCCGGGCATCAATTGCAGCGGGCCACCAACTTGCACACCGCCATCGGCCAGGCGCGGCGTGCGCGGCAGATCCTGTTGCCAATCGATGCGCACTGGTTCGCCGTCCAGCGGAAACAACGCCCCGGGCACAAACGGCACCGGGCGCGGCCAGCGCGCCACTTGCGCTTCCAGCCATGACTGATGCGCCTTCAGCAGGGCCGCGCCAATATCTTCGCCGCCGCGTGCCGGCAGGCTGATTTCGATATGCCCCGCCACCGCGCTGGCCCGCAGGCGCACGGCGCGCTGAGCCGCGCGGCGAACCAGCACCACAGCGACTTCGCGGCCGGCGACAGCCACGACATCCGGCAATTCAGGGCGGCGCCAACGCAGCATCG
>NZ_JBBATR010000004.1:50369-66985 GCF_040398645.1 Sandarakinorhabdus sp. | reverse complement strand
TCGGGCACCAGCGCCTTGCGGTTGCGATAATCGCCGCATTGCGCGGTTTTGGGATTGAGCAGCCGGCAGCAGACATTGGTGGGGAACACCTCGCCGGTGTCTTCATCTTCCAGCTTGTGCACGCAGCATTTGCCGCAGCCATCACACAGGCTTTCCCACTGCGCCCGTGTCATGTGCGCAAAGCCTGTGGTTTCCCAAAATGGCTTATCGGACATGGGTGGCCAACATATTGGTGATCAGCGCCGCGGTCAGGTCCTGATGCGGCAGGAACGCCACCGGCCGGCCAGCGGGATCAAACAAATAAACCATGGCGCTGTGATCCATCAGGTAATTTTCAGGATCGCTGGTGTCCATGCGCTTGGCATAGACACCATAGGCCTTGGTCACGGCGGCAATCTGCGTTGCCGTGCCAGTCAGGCCCACCAGACGCGGGTGAAAGGCCGCCACGAACGGCTTGAGGGCAGCGGGCGTGTCACGTTGGGGATCGATGGTGATGAAAATCGGCGCCACCGCTGCGCCGCGGGCAGTATCAGCCGCTTCGAACGCCGCCAGGCCGCGCCCCATCAGCGCCAGATCGGTCGGGCAAATATCGGGGCAAAAGCCATAACCGAAATAGATCAGGCGCCAGCGACCAGCGAAATCCGCCTCGCGCACGGTCATGCCGTCCTGGTTGACCAGCGTGAACGATCCGCCCAATGTTGCACCTGCCAGATTGCCTTGCGGCGGCGGCGGCACCGAAAAGCGCATCCAGCCGAGCACGGCGGCCATCGCCACGGCAAGGCCAAGCACAAGCCAGACAGACTTGGCCCTGTTCATTGCCGGTTCGAAAGACTAAGTGCACGCATGGACACGGCATATGCAGAAGGCAGCGATTTGTCGATGATCAGACGTTTGGCAACGATATGGCTAAGGCTTGCCATGATGACGCTGGCCGCCATGCTGGTGGCGGCAACGCCAGCGGCTGCGCAGTTCACCGACAGCTATAATTTTCTGAAAGCGGTCAGAGACCGGGATGTCAACGCCGCCATCGAACTGGCCGACAAGCCAGGCAGCACCATCGTCAACACCCGTGATGTGGATACCGGGCAAGCGGCGGTGCACATCGTGACGCGGCGCGCCGATCTGGGCTGGCTGGGCCTGATGTACCAAAAGGGTGCCAACCTGAACGTCAAGGACCGCGACGGCAACACGCCGCTGTTGCTGGCCACCATCGGCCGCTGGGAAGAAGGGGTCGCCACACTGATCCGCCTGAAAGCCCAAGTGAATATTCAAAATCGACTTGGCGAAACGGCGCTGCTCAAGGCCGTGCAAACCCGCGATCTGGGGCTGGCCAAGGCGATGGTGGAGGCCGGTGCCAATCCCGATCTGGCTGACAACAGCGGCATCACTGCGCGCGGTGCTGCGGAAAATGACCCGCGCGCCGCCAACATTGCCAAATTGTTCAAGGATATTCCGGCCAAACCCGCTGGCCGGGTGCAAGGGCCGTCGCTTTGATCGATCTCCCGGCTGGTTAGCGCGCTTGGTCAAGCATACAATCTGTCGCATGTTCGGCACAGCTGCACCGGTCTAGAGAACGGAGATGGAACGTCCATCCATAGCTGCGGCGGCTTTCGATCGGCCTGGTGTGCGCGTGCGCACATTGGCCGCCATCCGCTGGATTGCCATCATTGGCCAGTTCATCACGCTACTGGTGGTCGGCCTGTGGTTTGGGTTTCCGCTGCCGTGGGGATCGTTGATGGCTGCCGTTGGCGCGTCCGTCATCCTGAACTTCGGCTTGTCGACCCTGTATGAGCGCAACGATCGGATGACCGGGCGCGAACTGGCGCTGCATCTCGCGTTCGATCTTATCCAGGCCGGGGTGCTGCTGTTCCTGACCGGCGGCCTTGCCAACCCATTTGCACTGCTGCTGATCGTTCCGGTCACCATTGCCGCTACGTTGCTGACGGCGCGGGACATGGCGCCGCTGGTCGGGCTGGCATTTGGGGTGCTAACCGTGGTGTGGGCGTGGGCGCAGCCGCTGCCGTGGTTGGGGCCGCCGCCGGAATTTCCACTGGTCTACCGGTTGGGTGATGGCATCGCTTATGCGCTGGCGATCGGTTTCTTAACCGTTTATCTGTGGATGGTGTCTGCCGAAGCCCGCGGCCGTGCCCGCGCCCTTGTTGCCACCGAAGCCGCCTTGACGCGCGAAGCCCGCATGAACGCGCTGGGCAGCTTGGCCGCTGCTGCCGCCCATGAGCTTGGCGGGCCGCTGGGGTCGATCTCGTTGATCGCGCACAGCCTTGAAGAACAATTGGGCGACGATCCGGATTTTGGCGAGGACATCAGGTTGCTCGCCGCCGAAGCTGCCCGCAGCCGGCGGATCATGAAAGGCATCGCCACCCGCGCCGAAGCCGAAGACCCCTTTGCCGTGCTGGCGCTGGACCTGCTGCTGCACGAAGTGGCGCAAAGCGTGAAGCCGTGCCGGGTTCCGGTAACGGTGATCGCGCAGCAGCCGCAGCCGTTGGTGCAGCGGTCACCAGAATTGCTGCATGCCTTCAACAATCTCGTTTCCAACGCCGCCCGCCACGCCGGCACCGGCGTGTGGATGGAAGCGATTGTTTCGGCAACCGAAATCCGGGTGGTCGTGTTTGATGATGGCTTTGGCTTTCCGTCCGAACTGCTCCCTCGGCTCGGCGATTCAATGCTGGGGCCGGCGCGATCAAAATCGGATTCCACCGGGCTTGGTGTGTTCATTGCCACCACCTTGATCGAACGCACCGGCGGCAAGCTGGCATTTTCCAACCGCCCCGAAGGCGGCGCGCGCGTTGACGTTTGTTGGCTGCGCGGCGATTTTGAAATCATGATGCCGATGTTGGCAAAAGAGGAGCCTGAGTGATGGCAAGCATACCCGAAACCGAAAATCGCCCGTTGCTGCTGGTCGATGACGATGCGCCGTTCCGGCAACGCCTGTCGGTGCTGCTCGCACGCCGCGGCTTTGCGGTCACCGCTGTTGGCAGCATTTCCGAAGCGCGCATCGAAGCGGCCCGGCTGAAGCCCAGCCACGCCGTGGTCGATATGCGGCTTGAAGACGGCAACGGCCTCGATCTCGTTACCGAACTGCGCGCCATGAGCCCCGATGTTCGCGTGGTCATGCTGACCGGCTACGGCAATCTTGCCACGGCGGTGGCCGCCGTGAAGGCCGGCGCCATCGATTATCTGGCAAAACCAGCTGATCCCGAAGACATCGTGCGGGCACTGTCGGCCGATGGCGGCAGCAAGCCCGAAGCACCGCCGGAGCCGATGTCCGCCGATCGCGTGCGCTGGGAACATATCCAGCGCGTGTATGAATTGTGCGAGCGCAACGTTTCCGAAACCGCCCGCCGCCTGAAAATGCACCGCCGCACACTGCAACGCATCCTGGCCAAGCGCAGCCCGAAATAATCGTCGTTGATTCGAAGGTTTACGGATCAGGACTTACACAGAAAAAACGGCCTCCGGCGGGCAGGGCTGGGCCTTGCACCACTGTCGTTTTGGTTGATTCCCAGCCTTCGAAACACCGCTACGGTTCGTCAAATGGGTGCAGGGGCCACCCCTGCCCGCCGGAGGCTTTCTCTTTTGTTATTCCTGGCCGAGATAGGCGGCGTCCGGATCGACCAGATTGTGCCACCGCAGCGCGGCGCGGTGGGCCAGGGCCGTGGTGATGGCGCGGCGGCGCGCGCTGTTTAACGGGCGCAACGCCGCCGGGCGCAACTGTTCCGCATCGAAGCGGTCAGCCACGATCAGGCCGGTCACATCAGGCCGGAATGACGGCGTGTGCAGATCGGCGAGCGGCAAGCTGGCGGGCACGGCCCAGAAAAACTGATCGCAATAATCAAGATATTCGGGCCATTTGTGATCACCGCGCAGATCGGCGAGGCTGATCTTGATTTCAACGATGGTCAGCCGGCCAGCGGTATCAATACCGAGCAGATCAACGCGGCGGCTGTTGGCCAGCGACACTTCGGCCACCGCACTGATGCCCGCGCGCCGCAGCAGGCGGCAGGTGCCGCGCAGCACATCGAGCGCTGTGGAATCGTGAAACATGCCGGCAAGGTGGCAGAACGAATACGGAACGGCAAGGCCGCAAACGCACGCCGTCAGCGATAAAAAACGTGATTGCCGATCTTCGCCACACGGGTCAGCCGCCAGCGTGGGCTGATCCTGGCGGCGTGAAAGCTGTGGGCACCCGCTGCCATGTCATGCCAGAGACCTGCCGCAGCAATACGAGCGATTGCAAGTGCGGTGGTGAAGGTGGCGGTGCCGCGCTGCACGCGGCTAGCGGCAAAATTATACTGGCGCGGCGCCTTGATCACGCCGCACATACCCTTGCCCCAGCGGCCAGAGCGCGCCCGATTAACCACGGTTTGCGCGACAGCAAGCTGGCCTTCCAGAGTCTCGCCCCGGCTTTCGAACCAGACCGCTGTTGCCAGGCAATCAAGTTCGGTTGCATCGGCGGCGCGAACATCCGAAACGGCAACACCGACATCAGGAACGGCTGCAGCCATTTGCACCAGAGCCGGCAAACCGTCCGTTGGCGCAGTCGTTGCTGTCATTGCAACGGTTACCCGGTCATCCTCCCCCGGCAACACCGGCAGGGTGGTCTCTGCCAAGGCCGGCATAGCCAAGGCCAGCGTAGCCGCTGCGGCGGCGCGCAGGGCAAAACTGAAAAGGCGGTGCGCAACCATGAACGCCTTCAGAGCGTAGATGGCGCATCAAGATCAACCGCCGCCCAGCATTTCGGCGACGAATTGCCCTGCCTGCGGGATATCCAGTTCAATCACCCACAAATCGGGATCGCGCCCGCGTGCCCGCGCGATCCAGGCGGCAACAGCGTCACCGCTGGCCATTTCAGCAAATTCATGGCCGCCGCTCATGCTGGGGACGGCGACAAGCAGGCGTTCGATGCCGGCTTCGCGCGTCACCACTGCGACGGCACCGGCGGTATCGTCGCCGGATGCAAGGATGGCGGCAAAGCCGCCAGCGGCGCTGACGCGGCGGCGCAGGGCATCAATCTTGAACCGACTGGCCAGCCGCGGCAGCGCGTCCGCCAAATCAGGCGGCCGCTGCGGCTTCGATGGTCACCGCTGCCAGCATTGCCGGCACACTTTGCGCCTGCCGCAATTGCGCCATTGCATCGCTGTCCCGCAGAGTGCGACTGATCCTTGCGAGCGCCTTGAGGTGATCGGCGCCGGCATCCCGGGGCGACAGCAGCAGAACGGCCACGTCCACAGCCTCGCCGTCGGACGCTTGCCAATCCACGGGTTGCGGCAGCCGTGCCAGCAACACGCAGCAGCGCGCCAGCCCGGCAAGATGCGCATGCGGGATCGCGGCACCACGGCCAAATGCCGTTGAGCCCTTCGCTTCGCGCGCTTGCAGTTGTTCGGCGATCAGCACGGACGGCACATCCAGAAGCCCGGCCGCTGCGCCGGCCAGCGCCAGCAATGCAGCATCGCGCGACAGCGCCGGCAACGCGGGAATAACGCCGCCAGGCACGACCAGCCCGGCAAAACCGGTGCCCAGTCCAGGGTAAGGCATGGTATTTCGCGTCAGCCGGCCGCCACGGCGCGGCGCGGCGGCGCGGCAGCCGCCGCAACGCTGCGCGGCTCCACCCAGCCGATGGTGCCATCTTCGCGGCGATACACCATGTTGTGCGCACCGGTCGCCAGATTGACGAACAACAAGGCCGTAGTGTTGCGCAGATCGAGCATCATCACCGCGTCGCCAACCGTGGCGGTGGGAATGTCCACGCGGGTTTCGGCGATGATCAGCGGTGCGTCGCCATCCGGTTCGGCATCACCCGACCGATCGGCAAAAATCTTGTATTCGGCGTTATCGAGCGGCGGCAATTCTGCCAGTGCCGGCACGCTGCGTGCGGCCGCCGGTGAATGGCGATCCTTCAATCGGCGCATGTACCGGCGCAGCTGTTTGTCGATGCGTTCGGCTGCTGCATCAAAGGCTGCATTGGCGCCGCTGGCCTGCGCGGTGCCTTTCAGGATCAGATCAGCCATCACATGCATAACGATATCACAGGCAAAATGCCCGTGCGGCGCTGGCCCCAAGGTGACATGGGCGGACAAGCTGCGCGAAAAATATTTCTCGGCCATGGCCGAAAGCCGTTCACGCACATGTTCGGCAAAGGCTGCCCCGGTTTCGACCTGGTGCCCTGAGATCCGGATATCCATTCATCTGTCTCCTTGCGCTGGTGAACTGCCCGGCAATGGGGTCACGACAGCCAGAGCGGATCCTTCAGGCCGGCCAGAAAACTGGCATGGCGCGCCAGTTCCTCGGGACTGGCATCATGGGCACGTGCGGCAAGACTCACTCGCTCGTAGACATTGTCTTCCGGCGCGGCATCGCTGGCAAGGTCCATTCCGATCTGCCGGCCACCGGTCAGCTCGATATAGGCACGGGCCAGCAACTCGGCATCAATCAGCGCGCCGTGCTTGGTGCGCCCAGAAAGATCAATGCCATAGCGGGTGCATACGGCATCCAGCGTGTGCTTGGCGCCAGGGTTGGCCTTGCGGCTGATTTCAAGCGTGTCGATCGCCCGGCTCATGGGGACGATCGGCATGCCGGCCCGTTTCAATTCCCAATTGAGGAATTCCATATCAAAGGCGGCATTGTGCGCCACCAGCGGTGCATCGCCGATGAAGGCCAGAAAATCATCAATGACCTGTTCGAAAACCGGCTGCCCGGTCAGAAATTCGCTCGACAAACCGTGCACGCGCTCGGCATCCTTGGGCATAGCCCGCTGCGGATCGAGGTAGGTGTGAAAACTGCGCCCGGTGATGGTGCGGTTGATCATTTCAACCGCACCGATCTCGACGATCCGGTGGCCATCACCGGGCATGATGCCGGTGGTTTCAGTATCCCAGACGATTTCGCGCATGCCGGCCCTATGCTACGGCTGGGATGCCCCGGCAAGTCCTGCGTTACAGGCTGCTCACCAAACGGCAAACGGCCTGCCACGTGTGACGGCGGCCACGGCCAGTTTCGATCACCACATCGGCACGACCGCGCTTTTCACGGTCGGGCATCTGGCCTTTGAGGATGCCGGCAAATTTCTGCGGCGTCATGCCGGGCCGCGCCAATACCCGGCTGCGCTGCACGCGCAGCGGCGCCGAAACCACCACCGTCAGATGGCAACGCTGCCAGCCACCGCGCTCGAACAGCAACGGCACATCCAGAACAACGGCCGGTTTGCGCCGATGCCGCCCCATGAACAGGCTTTGCGCCTCCGCCACCAACGGATGCAAAATCTGTTCAAGCTGGCGCAGCTTGGCGTGATCGCCGAACACGGCGGCACCCAGTTTTTCGCGGTGCAAGCCGCCAGCGTGGGTGGTGCCGGGAAACAAGGCCTCGATCGCGGGCAGCGCGCGGCCGCCCGGCCCCTGCACGCGGCGGACTTCGGCATCGGCGTCGAACACTGGCACGCCCAACTTGCGAAACATGGCGGCAACTGTGGATTTGCCCATGCCAATGGAGCCGGTGAGGCCAATGATGACGGTCCGGCTCACTTGATCAGCAGCCGGCGCAATTCGTCATCGTGCTGGCGTGGCGGCTTCGTGCCAAAGAATATCTCAAAGGCCTGTGCGGCTTGCCCTACCAGCATCTGGAGGCCGTCGATCGTCGCAAGCGCGCGTGCGCGCGCAGCCTGCAGTAATGCCGTATCAAGCGGGGCATAAACCATGTCGAAGACGATCGTGTCCGGGTAATAGTCTTCGAGCTTGATCGGAACCTCGGGATATCCTGCCATCCCCATTGGCGAGGCATTGATGATTACATGGCTATATCGCTGATCAGTGGCGCCATCGTCCGGGTTTCGGATCGGTCCCAGTCCTTGCAGCAGCGTTGCTTTGCCAAAGGGAGTCCCTGCCAGCGCCGCAACCGGGGCAGCTTTTGCTGGATCGCGAGCAAAAACATCGAAATCGCTGTAGCCGGCAGCCGCAGCACCGCATGCCGCCGCGCGGGCGGCGCCGCCGGCCCCGATGATCTGCACGCAGGTAGCGACATGGTCGGCATACGGCATCCAGATCGAAGCGGCGGCGGCCAGCGGGGCACGCACACCTTCCACATCGGTATTGAAGCCTTCAAGCTTGCCATCTGCGGTGACAATGACCGTGTTCACTGCGCCGACGCCGCGCGCCGTTTCATCGAGCCGGTCAAGGAACGGGATCACCGCTGTTTTGTGCGGAATGGTTACGTTCACGCCGCGCAGGCCCATCGCAGGCAGGGCGCGGATGAAATCGCCCAAGCGTTCGGGCGCGACTGGAAAACGACTGTAATCGCCGTCCATATCCAATTTTTTCAGCCAGAACCGGTGAATCAACGGGGATTTCGAATGCGCCACCGGCCATCCGATCACGCCTGCGACCGCTGGCTCGATCATGCCGGCAGCACGCCGCGCGTGCGCAGATAATCCAGCACCGCCAGCAATGGCAGGCCGCGGATGGTAAACTGATCACCGTCGATCCGGGTGAACAATTGCGCGCCAAGGGCTTCGATGCGGTAGCAACCGGCGCAGCCCAGGACAGGCTCGCCTTCGGCATCAAGATAGGCTGCGATGAACTCGTTCGACAGTTTCCGCATCACCAAGGTCGAAACGCCGGCGGCGCGCCACACCGGGCGGCCGCCTTCACAGATCACAGCCGCCGAAACCAGCCGATGGCTGCTCCCAGCCAATTGCCGGAGCTGAGCTTCTGCCCGCGCGCGGGTTTCAGGCTTGTTGATCAGCAGGCCTGACGCAGTCACTGCCACCGTATCCGCGCCAAGCACCAGCGCGCCGGGGTGCTGCCGGCTGATCTTCAGGGCTTTCACTTCGGCCAACGCATCGGCAATACGCTCTGGCGATGCAGCCTCGGCGTGCAGGCCTGCCGTGATCGCGTCCTCGTCCACGTGCGCAGCCAATATCTCGTGCGGCACGCCCGCTGCCGTCAGCATCGCGCGCCGCGCCGCGGATTGGCTGGCCAGGATCAGCATCATTCCGGAATGCTTTCGCTGCTGCGATCGGCGCGCGCCTGGTGGAGATTGATGATGGCGGCTGCAGTTTCTTCGATGCTGCGCCTGGTCACGTCGATCACTGGCACATCATGATCGGCAAACAGCCGCCGGGCAAATGCGACTTCGGCTGCGATCCTGTCGGTGTTGACATAATCGGTGTCAGGCGCCTGGCCAAGGCTGAGCAGGCGGTTGCGGCGAATGGACTGCAAGCGGTCTGGCGAGGTGGTGAGGCCAACCAGCAACGGGCCTTGCACCGTCCAGATATGCGGCGGCGGCGGCGATTGCGGCACCACCGGTATATTGGCTGTCTTGTAGCCGCGATTGGCCAGGTAAATCGATGTCGGTGTTTTGGATGTGCGCGACACGCCAAGCAGGACGATGTCGGCCTCGGCCAGTTCTTCGCGCGCCGTCATTGCCCCATCATCATGCACCATCGTGTAATTGATGGCGTCAACCCGCTGAAAATAGGCGTGGTCCATGATGTGCTGGCGTCCGGGCCGCCGGGTCGCGGCCTGCCCGAGCAATTCCGACAAGGCCGATATAGTGGGATCAAGCGGCGACACCATCGGCAATCCCAGCGCCGCGCAGCGTTGCTCCAGCCGCTCCCGCACGGCGCCGTCCACCAGCGTATAGATCACCAGTCCGGGCTTTTTGGCGACCTCGATGATCACCCGGTCGAGATGGCCTTCACTGCGCACCATCGGCCAGAAATGCTTCACAGCCTGCGCGCCTTCGAAGCGGGCCAGGCTGGCCTTAGCCACCGATTCGAGGGTTTCGCCGGTCGAATCGCTGATCAGATGCAGGTGCAGCACCTCTGCCCCGGTCATGACAGCGGCCCAGAACCGACAGGGCGAACAATATTCCGGCGGATGACTATGTGCATAACCATGGGCTCAAACCGTTAATGCTGTTGGGCAAGGTGGAGCAAGCAGCAATTGGCGCAAACGCTCCCTGCCTGCTGCCCCGCTTCATCCCGCCTTGGACATATTCACAGGCAGCCCTGTGAATAACGGGGATGAACGCTGCGACTCGCGGGATTCCACCGAGTCGCTGCTGATGCCGGCTGGGGATGGAACGGCAGATGATATTTGATCCCCGCTTTGCACCCTGACATCTAACTGTCACATATTTCAAGAATCATTGAGTAGTAGTAAAAGAAACTGCGCTCTTGACCGGTTTGCGCCGTCCGCGCCAAAGAAGGCCATGGCAAATCCCCGACCAATCGATCCACCCCTGCTCGCTGTGCTGAAGGGTGAACGCCGCGATCCGCCGCCGGTGTGGCTGATGCGCCAGGCCGGGCGCTATCTGCCGGAATATCGCGCGCTGCGGGCGGAAAAGGGCGGCTTTCTGGAATTGGTTTACGATAGCGATGCGGCGGCTGAAATCACGCTGCAGCCGCTCGAGCGGTTCGGCATGGACGGCGCCATCCTGTTTTCCGACATATTGATCGTGCCGCATGCGATGGGCCAAGGCCTGACCTTTGGGCCCGGCGAAGGCCCGCAATTGACGCCGGCGCTGCACGATGGTGATTTTTCCGCGCTTGAGCCCAAGCCGGAATACTTGAGCAAAATATACGAAACCGTGTCCAAAGTACGCGCCCGGCTGGGCCCGAGTGTCACCATGCTGGGCTTTGCTGGCTCGCCGTGGACCGTTGCGACTTATATGGTGGCCGGGCACGGCAGCAAGGATCAGGCCGAAACCCGCCGGCTGGCTTATGCTGATCCAGCCCGGTTCCAGGCGCTGATCGACCGCATCGTTTCTGTCACGGTCGATTACCTGTCCGGCCAGATCGATGCTGGCGCGCAGGCCGTGCAATTGTTCGACAGTTGGGCGGGAACTTTGTCGCCTGCGCAGTTCGAACGCTGGGTGATCGCGCCGAACGCGGCCATCGTCGGCAAGCTGATGGTGCGCCATCCCCACGTACCGGTGATCGGTTTTCCCAAAGGCGCCGGTGCCAAGCTGGCGGCCTATGCCGCCGAAACCGGTGTCGATGCCGTCGGCCTTGATGAAACAGTTGATCCGGTGTGGGCCGATGCCGTGCTGCCGGCGAATATGCCCGTACAGGGCAATCTCGATCCGCTAGCGCTCATCACCGGCGGCGCGGCGCTGGCCGAAGCTGTCACGCGCATTCGCCATGCCCTTGCCGGCCGCCCGCATATTTTCAACCTCGGCCACGGCATTTTGCAGGACACGCCGATCGCGCATGTCGAGCAGTTGTTTGCCCTGCTCAAGACACCGCTCTGAGCCATGATCGAATGGGGTACAGGCTGGCTGGGTGACGCCTATCTGTGGGTGAAGGCCCTGCATGTCGTGTTTGTCATCTACTGGATGGCCGGGCTGTTCATGGTGCCGCGCTTTCTGGTGTATTGGCACCCGGTGGCGGCCGGCGCCCCCGAAGCGCTGTTGTGGGACGACCGCTGCCGCCGACTGCGCCGCATCATCCTGACGCCGGCCATGACGGTCAGCTGGGTTGCAGGCCTGTCGCTGGGCTTTCATCTTGGCTGGCCGCTGTGGCTTGTGGCGAAATTCCTGGTGGTGATCGGGCTGACCTGGTTTCACCATTGGACCGTGACGATCAGCAAGCGTTTTTCGGCAGGTGAGCGCCCGGTGAGCGAAAGGGCCTTGCGGCTGGCCAATGAAATCCCGTCCCTGGCCACACTTGCGGTGGCGGTGCTGGTTATCGTCAAGCCCTTCTGATCGCCATGGCCGCGCTGCCTGTCGAAGCAGTGTTGGGCGAGGTGCTGGCTGCACTGGCGGCCAATATGCCAACCGCGTTGATCGCCCCGCCCGGCGCCGGCAAGACCACGGCGGTGCCGCCGGCCTTGCTGGCCGCAGCATGGGCGCAAGGCCAGCGTATCCTCTTGCTACAACCGCGCCGGCTGGCAGCGCGGGCCGCCGCCGAGCGGATGGCCGACACCCTGGGCGAACCGGTTGGCCAGACCATCGGCTATCGCACCCGGCTGGATTCGCGCGTGTCTGCTGCCACCCGCATCGAAGTGGTGACCGAAGGCATTTTCATCCGGCTACTGGTGAATGATCCGGAACTGCGCGGCGTTGCTGCGGTGCTGTTCGATGAGGTGCACGAGCGCAGTCTGGACAGTGATTTTGGCCTGGCACTGGCTTTGGAGGTGCGCGAGGCGCTGCGGCCCGATCTGCGCTTGCTGCTGATGTCGGCCACACTGGATGGCAGTGGCTTTGCGGCGATCATGCCGGATTTGCGTGTGATCGAATCGCTCGGCCGCATGTTCCCTGTTGAGCTGCGCCACATCGGTCGGCGCAGCGAGGAGCGACTTGAAGATGCCATGGCCAGCGCCATCCGCGGTGCGCTGGCCAGTGAAACCGGATCATTGCTGGCGTTTTTGCCCGGCGTCGCCGAAATCGAACGGACCGCTGAACGGCTCGAGCAGCGCCTGCCAGCAGATGTGGACCTGTTTTGCTTGCACGGCGGCCGCGAGGGTGCAGACCAGCGTGCTGCAATTCAGCCGGCGGCCACACGGCGGCGCAAGCTGGTGTTGGCCACCAGCATCGCCGAAACCAGCATCACCATCGATGGCGTGCGCGTGGTGATTGATAGCGGCCTGTCTCGCCGGCCGCAGCTTGATCGCAGCGTTGGCCTGTCACGGCTGGTCACAGTGCGCGCGTCGCAGGCGGCGGTCACGCAGCGGGCCGGCCGCGCCGGGCGCACAGCACCAGGCGTTGCGATCCGGCTGTGGGATGCCGCCGAAACCGCTGGGCGCGCTGCATTTGATCCGCCCGAAATCCTGGACAGTGATCTGGCCGGGTTGGTGCTGGAGTGCGCGCGTTGGGGCGTTGCCGATCCTGCCGCGCTGGCGTGGCGCGACCCGCCGCCAGCCGCGGCCATCGCCGATGCGCGGCGCCGGCTGCTGGCGCTGGGCGCGCTGGAGGCTGATGGCCGCGTGACGCCGCACGGCGAAGCGATGGCCGCACTGCCGCTGGCGCCGGAATTGGCCCATATGTTGATCGTGGCGGCGCACGCCGGCCACGGCCTGCTGGCGGCGCGCATTGCCGTGTTGACTCAGGAGCGCGGTCTGGGCGGGCGCAGCGACGATCTTGAACAGCGGCTGGCGGATTGGGGGCGCGAACGCGGCCCACGTGCAGCGGCGGCGAGCAAACTGGCACAGAGACTGGCGCAGGCTGTTGGCGCGCGCGAAACGCACATGCGCAGCGATGCGGCGGGCGAGGTGCTGGCTATGGCCTATCCCGACCGCGCGGCGCGGCGGCGCGGCGCTGGTTATCTGATGGCCAATGGCCGCGCCGTGATGGTGCCGGCAGGGTCGCCACTGGCGCGCTGCGAATGGATTGTCGTGGCCGATGCCAGCGGCAGTGCGGCTGGTGCGCGCGTGTTGCTGGGTGCGCCGCTCAATGGCGATGTGGAGGCGATATTGGCCAACCGCATCGAGACTCGGGCCATATTTGCCTTTGATCCGGCCACGACCGGCGTGACAGCACAAACCCAGCGCCGGCTGGGCGCGATCACACTTGCGCGGCAGCCAGTCGAGCGCCCTGACAGCGCCCGCGTGCGGGCAACATTGCTGGCTGCTGTGGCCGAGCACGGCCTTGGCCTGCTGGCGTGGGGCGAAGCCGCCAACAGCGTCCGGGCCCGGCTGGCCTTTGCAGCGGCGCACGGGCTGGCGGTGCTGGCCAGCGATGATGCGGCGCTGCTGGCCACCCTGGACACCTGGCTGGCCCCGCTCATCGATCGCCGCCTGTCGGCCATCAGCGATGCGGCGCTGGCGGATGCATTGCTTGGCCGGCTTACGTGGGCTGAGCGCCAGCGGCTTGATGTGTTTGCGCCGGTGCGGCTGGAAACACCCGCTGGCAGCAGCCATGCCATTGATTATGCAGCCGATGGCGGCCCGGCGGTGGATGTGCGCTGCCAGGCGTTGTTTGGCTTGGCCCGCCATCCCATGCTGGCGGACGGGCGAACGGCGCTGACGTTGCGATTGACCTCTCCTGCCGGGCGGCCCATTCAGGTCACCAAGGATTTGCCGGGTTTCTGGGCTGGTAGCTGGGCCGATGTGCGCAAAGATCTGAAAGGCCGCTATCCCAAGCACCCGTGGCCGGACAGTCCGCTGGCCGCGCCGCCAACAGTGCGCGCAAAACGGCCGGGCCAACGCGAATGAAGGACAGATCGATGGACAATGCTGCGCTTGCAGAAGCTTTGTTTGCCGCACTGGCGGCCAATGACGTGCCTGCTGTGCAAAGCCTGTGTTCACCTGCGTTCAGCCTGCGGCAAAACCGAGGACCAGCGATCGGCCTGAACGGGCTGATCAAGTTCAACGCCATCGTTCACCGTATTGCGGCAGACTTTGGCTACAGCGATGCCGTGCGTTCCGCCACGTCTGACGGATTTGTCGAGGAACATCTGGTGTCGGGCATGCTGGCTGATGGCACGCGCTTTGCATTTCCAGTGTGTGTCGTCGCCGATGTAAACGACGGCTTGGTCAGTAACGTGCGCGAATATGTCGATACCGCCGCTGCCGCCCCGTTACTCGCTGCGCTATCACGAGCGCGTTGATCTGCTGGGCTGGCAAACCGCCGCCATAATCCGGGGTTGGGGGTGGGCCGGATTACGGCCGCCAATGCCAAGGCTTGCTCGGTGAGACTCATGGAGAAGCAAAGAGCCTCCGGCGGGCAGGGCTGAGACCTGCACCACTCTAATTCTAGCCCGCTCTCCGGCCTTGAAACATGGCTGCAATCCAATAAATAGGTGCAGGGGACACCCCTGCCTGCCGAGGTTCGATCAACGGGTTGTGATGAGTGAGCTTGGGTATGAGCCCTGCACTACTCTTGTTTTGGTTCGCGCCCAGCCTTCGAAACATGGCAGCAATCCAACAAATGGGTGCAGGGGTCACCCCTGCCCGCCGGAGGCATTGTTTATCGGTGGCTATCGATGAGTCTTGGTATGATAACTGTGGTGCACCCGGCAGGGTTCGAACCTGCGGCCTACGGTTTAGGAAACCGTCGCTCTATCCAGCTGAGCTACGGGTGCGCAGCTGCCTGAAAGCCACGGCGCGGCGCAGGTTTCAAGTGGAAAATGGCCGGCCAGGTTTGCGGGCAGTATCAGGCGTCCGAGCGGGCGCGCGGCCGAAACGGCAGTGGCAGCAGCTCGACACCGTCTTCACGCAAGGCCTTGACCTCGTCGGCGGAGGCTTCGCCGTGCACGCTGCGGGTTTCGCCGCTTTCGTGGATGGCGCGCGCTTCGGCAGCGAAACGGTCACCGACATAGTCGCTTTGGGATTCAAATGCGCGTTGCATCATCAGCAGCCGTGCCATCGGATCATCGTTGGCCATGCTCTGGCGGGTCTGGCCCTGATTGGATTTGGCCGATACGGCCGGCGCCATCACCGCCTTGCCGACATTCTGCGATCCGCACAGCGGGCAGGCAAGCAGGCCGCCTTGCTGCTGATCATCAAAATCGACGCTGCTGCCAAACCAGGCTTCAAATCGGTGGGCGTTGTCACACGCCAGATCATAAACCATCATTGCGCAATCACCTGAAATTCGCGCGCATGGTTTAGTGCCGGAACCTTGCCGCGCGCAGCGGCAACCTCGGTCAGATCGATGTCATACAGGCCTATGCCCGGCGCTTCACCCATATCCAGCCGCACCTCGCCCCACGGCGAAATCACCAGGCTGTGGCCATAGGTTGCACGGCCGTCCTGATGGTCACCGGTTTGGGCCGCGGCAATCACCCAGCACCCGGTTTCGATGGCGCGGGCGCGCAGCAGCACATGCCAATGCGCGGCGCCTGTTGGCCGCGTGAAGGCGGAAGGCACGGCAATGATCGACGCGCCAGCAGCGGCCAGCGCACGGTGCAGCGCCGGAAAGCGCAGATCGTAGCATATCGTCAGGCCCAGCGGCGCCCACGGCGTTGCCGCCACCATCGCGGTGTCTCCGGCTTGATAGGCGGCGGATTCGCGCCAGCTTTCGGTGCCCAGCGCAACATCAAACAAATGTATCTTGGCATAACGTGCCGTAACCGTGCCGGCCGGATCGATCAAAAAGCCGCGATTGACGAATTTGCCGCCCTCGCCTTGCAGCGCCAGGCTGCCCAATTGTACCCACACCCCATGCAGCGCGGCGGCAGCGCACACGGCGGCCAACACCGGATCATCGGCTTCGGCGCGCACATGCGGTGCTGCTCGTGCCCGGTCACGATCGAGCAGCCCGCTCATTTCCGGCGTGAAGACGATTTGTGCGCCCTGGGCTGCCGCCGCGCCAATGCTTGCTGCCAGCGCAGCAGCTTCGATGGCGGGATCAATACCAGTGTTTGTCTGGACCAGCCCGGCGCGCAGGATCATGTGCCGAGCATTGGATCAAGCCGCCCGGCCTGATCCAATGCCACCAGATCATCACAGCCACCGACATGCTGCCCATCGATGAAGATTTGCGGCACCGTCTGCCGCCCGCCGGATCGTGCCAGCATTTCGGTGCGCCGCGCGCCGCCAGTGCTGATATCGATTTCCTCGAATGCCGCGCCTTTGGTGTCGAGCAGTTTTTTGGCCCTGGTGCAAAAAGGGCACAGAAACTTCGTGTAGATTTCGATTTTGGCCATGGAGTGTTCCAATCCGTCA
>NZ_JBBATR010000004.1:30257-50269 GCF_040398645.1 Sandarakinorhabdus sp. | reverse complement strand
CGGGCCATGGCGTCCACCAGCAGCGGACGCCCGGCTTGCCGTGCAATATGGCCAGCGATTACAGCGGCATGGTTGAAGCCCCGCCGCCACAGCCGCCAGCGATGCGACGGCACCGGCACGATCACGGCATCGGCCGGCAATGGCCCGGCTGCCCGCAGCATCGCGCGCGCCATCAACCGCGCCAGATGCAATTGGCGGCCGTGTTTCAGCGCCAGCACCACCCGCCGTGCCGGCCCGCCATAGGCCAATGGCGCGCGGGCGCTCACAAACGCCGGCGGCTCGGCGAGGCAAGCCCCGCACAGCGCCAGCGCATCGCCATCATGCGGCAATGGGACGCCGCAGCAGGCACATTGCGGCGGGCCGAGATATTGCAGCGCAGCAAAGCACACCGGGCAAAACCGGTCATCACCGTCGACGATCTCGCTGCAACCGGGGCAACGCGGCGGCAACATGGCATCGATCACCATACGCACTGGCACGGTGATCAGGCGCAATGCCCAGGCAAGCGGCGCAAACATTTGCGTAACTTGCGCTTGCTGGTGCGGCCCGTAAAGAGTGGGGAATGACCGCGCTTGCTGATGCCACTGCCGATCGGCCGCTGTTTGATGCAGCGCTGCGCCGCCGCCGTCATGCCCGCGCGGCACCCGGCTTTGCTGCGGCTGCTTTTTTGCACGATCGCATGGCTGACGAGCTGCGTGAACGGGCAGCGATGATCGCGCGTCCATTTGCCAATGTGCTCGATCTGGGCGGCCCACGCCCGGTGTGGCCGGCAGCCGGCAATGGCGATGGCCTTGTGGTGCGCGCTGCGCTGGCCGCCTGCGCATGCGAACCAGCGGGCCGCGTGGTGGTTGCAGATGAAGATTATTTGCCTTTTGCTGACGCGAGTTTCGATCTGGTGGTTGCAGCCGGCAGCTTGGTAACGGTTCACGATCTGCCCGACGCACTGGCGGGCATATGCCGCGTGCTGCGCCCGGATGGGCTGTTCATGGCAGGCTTTGTTGGCGGCATGAGCCTTGTGGAGCTGCGCACCTGCCTGCTGGAGGCCGAAGCCGAGCTGACCGGCGGCGCCGGCCGTCACACGGCGCCGATGGTGGAGGCCAGTGCGGCGGCGGGCCTGCTGGCGCGCGCGGGCTTTGCCATGCCGGTGGCCGATGTTGACCGGGTGACGCTGCGCTATGCCAGCCTGTTTGGCCTGCTGGCTGATCTGGCCGCGATGGGGGCACGATCGGTGCTCGGTGAGCGCCGGCCGCTGCGCCGTGATGTGCTGATGGCCGCTGCCGCGCGCTTTGCGGCAATGGCCGATCCGGATGGCAAGACCGGCGTGACCATCGAGATCCTGCACGTTGCGGGCTGGGCGCCCGGCCCCGGCCAGCCGCAGCCCAAAGCGCGCGGCAGCGCCACGGCAAGCCTGGCCGCCGCATTGGGCAGCCGGGCATGATCACCCGCACGCGGCTTGCTGGCCTGCCGGGTTTCAGCTTAGGCTGATGCCATGCAGGCTGCCGCCACCTATCTGGTCGTGATCGAGGACAGCCCCGAAAGCCGGACGGCGATGCGCTACGCCGTGCTGCGTGCCGCGCATGTCGGCGCGGCGGTGCAATTGGTGGCCGTGGTGCGGCCAACCGAGTTTCTGCATTTTGGCGCCCTGCAAACCGCAATGGCAGCCGAGGCGCGCGCCGATGCCGATGCCATGCTGGCAGCGCAGGCGCAGGCGGCGGCGGCGCTATCAGGCGCGCTGCCGGCCACACGGGTGCTGCACGGCGATCCGGCAGCGGCGATCCTGGCCCATATCAAAGCCAATCCGGGCATCCGCGCGCTCGTGCTGGGCACCGCGGCGCGCGGGAACCCGGGCGCATTGGTTGGATTCTTCGCCGGCGAAGCGGCCAGCAGCCTGCCGTGCATCCTGATGCTGGTGCCTGGCGGGCTTGATCCGGACCGTATCGCCACCCTGGCGTAACGTGCTCGCCGCAATCCCGGATTAATATGGTCTGATTTAGCTTGAAGCGTCTGCCTGCTTGCGGCATAGCTTCGCTTATATCCCGCAGAACAACGTTCGCGCAAAGGTGCCAGCCAATGTTCATCGAAACCGAACAGACCCCCAATCCATTGACACTTATGTTTCGTCCTGGACGCACGGTGACCGGCAGTGAGAGCGTGGATTTCGCCAATGCCGATGCGGCCGAAGCGTCGCCGCTGGCGGCGGCGCTGTTTGCGCTCGGTGATGTGGACCGGGTGTTCTTCGGCCATGATTTTGTGTCGGTCACGCGCAACCCGGCCGGTAGTGAATGGCTCGGGCTGAAGCCGCAGATCCTTGGTGTGCTTGTTGATCATTTCAGCAGCGGCGCACCCTTGCTGACAGCTGGTTTTGCTGCCGGCCAAGCCGCGACCGGCTTTGACGATGATCCGGCCGATGCTGATATCGTGCTGCAAATTCGCGAATTGATCGAAACCCGGGTGCGCCCGCAGGTTGCCGAAGATGGCGGCGATATCGTCTATCGCGGTTTTAAGCAGGGCACTGTGTTTCTGGAAATGCAGGGCGCCTGTTCCGGTTGCCCATCGAGCACGATGACCCTGAAAATGGGGATTGAATCCTTGCTGAAATATTATGTTCCCGAAGTCACCGACGTGCGGGCGATCTGAGATGGCCGGCACCCCGCTTCCGGCCGATGCACTGGCGCAGCTGTTTGGTGACGCGCGCACCTATTATACCTGGGACGATACCCCGGTAGCTCAGGATGATCTGCGGCAGCTATATGATCTGCTGAAAATGGGGCCAACATCGGCCAATGCCAGCCCGGCGCGTTTTGTATTCTGTCATTCGGATGTTGCGCGCCAACAGCTGGCGGCATGTGTCAGCCCGGCCAACCAACCCAAAGTGTTAGCCGCGCCGGTAACGGTGGTCATCGGCTTTGACCGCGAATTTTACGAAAAGCTTCCTGAGTTGTTCCCGCACGCCGATGCCCGGTCATGGTTCAACCAGAACGAAGCGCTGGCCCGCGAAACTGCCTTTCGCAATTCGTCGTTGCAAGCAGCCTGGCTGATCATGGCGGCGCGGGCGCTGGGCTGGGATACCGGGCCGATGTCGGGCTTTGACAAGGCCGCTGTTGATGCGGCGTTCTGGGCGGGCACCACGGTGGAGACCAACCTGATCTGTTCGCTAGGCAAGGGCACGCCGGCCGGCTTGTTTGCGCGGCTGCCGCGGCTTTCCTTTGAGGATGCGGCCCGCATCCTGTAACGGCGGTTCGTGACCACCCAGCCCCTATTGCTTGCCATTTCGACATCATCGCCGGCGCTGTCGATTGCGCTGGTGGCGGGTGATGTTGTGCTGGCCCGCCGGCATGAAGTGATTGGCCGCGGCCATGCCGAGGCGCTGGTGCCGGCAATTGCCAACTTGCTGACGGGGCATGCGCTGCCGCATGCCGTTTTGGTTGATATCGGGCCGGGCAGTTACACGGGCATCCGTATCGGCATTGCCGCGGCGCGCGCGCTGGGGCTGGCCTGGCAGGTGCCCGTGCACGGTATATCCGGCCTTTCGCTGGTTGCTGCGCAGGCATTCGCCGCTGAACGGCAGCTTGATGCAGTCTTGGCCGTCATCGATGCCGGCCGCGGCCAGGCGGCTGGTGCTGCCGTATTGCGCGGCGGTGTGGCGGCGCCGGCGGCTGTATTGGCTGTTGCGCCGGCCGGCATTGCCGCCGCCGGAGCCGGCGTGCAATTGCTGACGGATGCGCCGCCGTCCGTGCACGATTGCCATCCCGATGCTGGTTTTGCTGGGCTGGTGCCAGAAGAAATCTGGGGTCAGCCGACAGCGCTTTACCTCGGCGATTGAGCCTCTTATGGCGGGCCGGTGACCGCCGCCCTTGCAATTGTCCCGGCTGATGAGCGCCATCTCGATGCGATGATGCTGGTCATGCAGGCAGCCTTTGATCCGCGTTACGGCGAAGCCTGGACGGCGGCGCAGTTGGCGGCAACCATGGCAATGCCCGGCTGCTGGGGGCGGCTGGCCCTGATTGATGAAGCCGCAATCGGGTTCAGCCTGTGCCGCGCCGCAGCAGACGAAGTCGAGCTGTTGTTGATCGCTGTTGCACCGCAGCAACGCCGCACTGGTTCGGGCACGCGCCTGTTGCTGCGTGCGCAGGAAGATGCATTGTTGCGCGGTTGCAGTCATTTGTTTTTGGAAGTGCGCGAAGATAATGACGCGGCACGTTATCTATACAGGTCGGCGGGCTTTGCCGAAATTGGCCAGCGGCCGTCCTACTATGCCGGCAAGGATGGCAGCCACCGCGGTGCCATTACAATGCGTTTTGGACTGGATAAATTGACTTTGTGACAGTTTTTTGTTGCATCGCTGTCAACAAAGGCCCACGGAGAACCGCGCAGAACTAGGGAGCTGCGTAATCCTGGGGTCAAAGGACGAGATCATGACAGATAGTTTAAATTCTCATACTGAATTGCTTGCATTAACTGCTGATATCGTTGCGTCGCATTTTGCGAACAACACTGTTACGCCTGCAGATGTGCCTGGCGTAATCGAAAGTGTTTATGCGACACTGTCGCGCCTTGGCACCGCGGTAGCGCCGCCGCCGCCGAAGCAGGAGCCGTTTGTTGCAATTCGCTCTTCGATCAAGCCGGATTTCATTGTCTGCCTTGAAGATGGCAAGAAGCTGAAGATGCTCAAGCGTCACCTGATGACGCGCTATGGCATGACGCCGGACGATTATCGCACCAAGTGGGGCCTGTCGGCTGATTATCCGATGGTTGCACCAAATTATGCCGAACAGCGCCGCACGCTTGCCAAATCGATTGGCCTGGGCACCAAGCGCACCGCCAAGCCGCGCGGCCGCCCGCGGAAAAATCCACTGGTCTAAACCTATTCGGTCGGACACTTCGTCCCCGCGCAGCCAGTGGTTGCGCGGGGATGGGCGCTGTTTGATTTATCTGCCAAGCACGGCTGTGCGCCTCGGCGTCGCATTCGCCTGCTTGCTACGGCCGGCCATGCCTCCTACACGTGTAACAGCGCTTGCGGCAGCTTGCGCAAGTGGGAGAGCGGGATGGGCGAGCCGATCGACATCGAGGCTTTGTGCCTGAAAAAGGGCCTGCGGATCACCGAGCAGCGGCGCGTTATTGCGCGCGTGTTGAGCGAAGTGACCGACCACCCCGACGTCGAAGCACTGCATCGCCGGGTTGCGCAGGTTGATCCGCGCATTTCCATTGCCACCGTTTACCGAACCGTGAAACTGTTCGAAGAGTCCGGCATATTGGAACGCCACGAATTCCAGGGCGGCCGTTCGCGCTACGAAACCGTGGCCGATGAGCATCATGATCATCTGATTGATATCGATACCGGCGCTGTAATCGAGTTTCACGATCCGGAACTCGAGGAACTGCAGCGCCGCATCGCCGAGCGCCTCGGCTATCGTCTTGTTGATCACCGCATGGAGCTTTATGGCCAGGCGATCAAACCGGCCAAATAAAGCCTTGCTGGCGCAGCGGCGGGCCCCGGCGGCCCGGCGTCTGGCCCGGATGCGCACGGCGCTGGGCACGGCTGTCACGGTTGCAGCCACCGTGCCTGCCGAAGCGATGTTGCGCATGATCACGCTGCGCAATCGGCCCTATCTGCCGATCTGGTTCCACCGCGGCCTGTCGCGTGCCATGGGCGTTGTCATTCGCACCCATGGCCGCCCGGCGGCGCGCAGCCGTGTGCTGTTTGTGGTCAATCATCTGTCGTGGTCGGATATTCCGGTGCTCGGCGCGCGCATTCGCGGCAGCTTTGTTGCCAAATCCGAAGTGGCCGGCTGGGGCCCGGTCGGCTGGTTGGCCAGCTTTGCGCACACGGTGTACGTCGCGCGCGATCGGCGCCACAGTGCCAATATCCAGAAAAACGAAATAGGCGATCGGCTGCGGGCAGGCGGCAACATCATCCTGTTTCCCGAAGGCACCAACAGCGACGGCACCGGCGTGCTGCCGTTCAAATCATCGCTGTTTGCCGTGGTTGCCGATGTGCCGGGCGTGACAATCCAGCCGGTAACGCTGGCCTACACGCGCATCAATGGCGTGCCGGTCACGCGGGGCGATCTGCCTGATCTGGCCTGGGTGGGGGATACGCAATTGGCCCCGCACGCGCTGGGCTTCATCGGGCTGGGGCAGGTGACGGCCGAGATCATCTTTCATCCCGCCATCGATCCAGCCGCTTGGCCCGATCGCAAGGCGCTGGCCCGCCATTGCCATCTGGTAATCGCCGCCGGCTATCGCCGCTTGATGCGCGGTCATGGCCCCGGCGAAGGATGATGACCGTGGCCGGCAAAGCGGTTATGCACGGAACATTAGTTTTGGAGACTCCTGCGCCCGTGTTGCCCCCCAACGTGTTGCCCCCTGAAATGCCCGCTCAGCCGAAGCCCGGCCGTTATCATGTCAAGTCGTTCGGATGTCAGATGAATGTCTATGACAGCGAGCGGATGGGTGACGTGCTGGCAGCGCAGGGCATGACCGAAGTGGACACGCCCGAGGCCGCTGATGTGGTGGTGCTCAATACCTGCCACATCCGTGAGCGGGCTGCGGAAAAGCTTTATTCGGATATTGGCCGCCTGCGCCGCCCGCGCGCCGATGGCAGCCGGCCCACGATTGTTGCGGCGGGCTGCGTGGCACAGGCCGAAGGTCCGGAAATCGCCGCGCGCGCGCCCGATGTGGATGTGATCGTCGGCCCGCTGGCTTATCACCGCCTGCCACAATTGCTGCAACGCGCCCGCACCGGCCGCGTGATCGATATCGATATGCCGCCGGTGCCGAAATTCGATGCGCTGCCGGCACGGCGCACAGGGCAGGCCAGCGCCTTTTTGACAGTGCAGGAAGGCTGCGACAAGTTTTGCACCTTTTGTGTGGTGCCCTACACACGCGGGCCGGAAACCAGCCGGCCGGCCGCCGATCTGGTTGGCGAAGCCTGTGCTCTGGTGGCACGCGGCGTGCGCGAAATCACGCTGCTTGGCCAGAATGTGAACGCCTATGCCGGCGGGCTGTCGCTGTCGGGCTTGATCCGGGAACTGGCGCAGATCGATGGGCTGGCGCGCATCCGCTACACCACCAGCCACCCGCGTGACATGGAAGGCAGCGGCGGCGATGATCTGATCGCGGCCCATGCGCAGGTGCCCAAGCTGATGCCGTACATGCATCTGCCCGTGCAATCGGGATCGAGCCGCATCCTGAAGGCGATGAACCGCGCCCATACCCGCGCATCCTATCTGGCAACACTTGCGCGTGTGCGTGCGGCACGGTCGGATATCGCCCTGTCCGGCGATTTCATCGTCGGCTTTCCCGGTGAAACCGAGGCGGATTTTCAGGAAACACTGTCGATCGTGCATGACGTGCAATATGCGGCGGCCTTCAGCTTCAAATACAGCGTGCGGCCCGGCACTCCTGCGGCCCAGATGCCGGATCAGGTGCCCGAAGCAATCAAGGATGAACGGCTGGCGCGGCTGCAGGCGGCGATCACGGCTGGCAGCCTGGCGTTCAACCAGGCCAGTGTTGGCCGGCGCTGCACAGTGCTGCTGGAACGGCCGGGCCGCAAGCCGGGCCAGTTGATCGGCAAGACGCCGTGGCTGCAATCGGCTGTTTTGGCGGTGCCGGGCGCCGCAATCGGGGATCTGGTGGAGGTGGAGATCGTGTCAGCAATGCCAAACAGTGTCGAAGCCGTACCCTTCACTCAAAGCCAGGTGGCCTGATGGGCCGGCGTCCCAATCGCGGTTCGGGCACGCCCGGTCCTGCCGACCGAGTCAAGCTGGAAATCCAGTTCGACAAAGTGCAGCTGCTTGGTGCGCTGTTTGGCCAATATGATCAAAATCTGATCGCACTCGAAGGCCAGCTGGGCGTGTATATCAGCGCGCGCGGCAACCGTGTGGTCGTGGAAGGCCAAGCCGATGCCGCTGCCCGCACCCGCGATGTGCTCACCAGCCTGTATGCCCGGGTGCTGAAGGGTGACAATATCGACACCGGTGACGTGATCGGCGCCGTCGCGCTGGCATCGGAACCGATGCTGGAAGGCCTGTTGCACGCCGATACCGGTCCGCCCGCCACCGCCGCCATCCGCACCCGCCGCAAGACCATCGTGGCGCGTTCGCCCACGCAGGTGCGCTACATCGAAGCCCTCGGGTCATCCGATGTGATTTTTGCGCTCGGCCCGGCGGGCACTGGCAAGACCTATCTGGCGGTGGCGCAAGCGGTCAGCCAGTTGATATCGGGATCGGTTGACCGGCTGATCCTGTCACGCCCGGCTGTGGAAGCCGGCGAGCGGCTGGGTTTCCTGCCCGGTGATATGAAGGAAAAGGTCGATCCCTATCTGCGCCCGCTTTATGATGCGCTGTACGATATGCTGCCAGCCGAGCAGGTGGAGCGGCGGCTGGCATCGGGCGAGATCGAGGTGGCGCCGCTGGCCTTCATGCGCGGCCGCACGCTGGCCAATGCCTTCATCATCCTTGATGAAGCGCAGAATACCACGCCGCTGCAGATGAAGATGTTCCTGACTCGCTTTGGCGAACGCAGCCGCATGGTGATCTGCGGCGATCCCAATCAGGTCGATCTGCCGGTGCCGGGATCGTCCGGGCTGATCGATGCCGTGCGCCGCCTTGATGGCGTGGAAGGCATCGCCTGCTTGCGCTTTTCGGTGCGCGAAGTGGTGCGCCATCCTATCGTGGGCCGCATTGTCGAGGCCTATGAAGGCCCGGCGCAGGACGGCTGATGCTGGTTGTCGAAACCGATATCATTGCCGGCAATTGGCCATCCGGGCCGGATTGGCCGGCTGTGGCCCGCGCGGCGGTCGCGGCAGCGGTTGCCCAAACCCCGCAAGCCGATCTGGACAGCGCGGTGATGGCCATCGAAGTGGCCGTGCGCCTGACCGATGACGGCGAAGTCCATACGCTCAACCGCCAGTATCGCGGCAAGGACAAGCCAACCAATATCCTGTCGTTTCCGATGCTTAGCGCCGATATGCTGGTGCAAATGGCCAACACCGATGACGGCGAAGTGCTGCTTGGTGATCTGGTGCTGGCTGCCGAGACGGTGCAGCGCGAAGCCGAAGCGAAAGCCTGGACACCCGAACAATATGTGGCCCATCTGATTGTGCATGGCACCCTGCACCTGTTAGGCTATGATCACGAAGACAATGAGGCTGCGGCCGATCATATGGAGGCGTTGGAACGTGCGGCATGCGCACAGTTGCATTTGCCGGATCCCTATGACGCCTGAGCGACGAAGGACAACTAGTCATCATGCCTGACGGCGACAGTAGCGGCGATAGCCATGGCCGGTTGCGGGGAAGAGGCTGGTGGCGGCAAATGCGCCATCTGTTCAACCGGGCCCAGGAACCCAGCCTGCGCGAAAGCCTGGAAGAAGCCATCGACGAAGCCGAAGACGCCGTTCCCACCGGCGGGCCAAGCGACGACCTTGGCCCCGTAGAGCGCGCGATGTTGCGAAACATGCTGCATTTGAGTGACGGTTGCGCTGGCGATATTGCGGTGCCGCGAACCGATATGGTCACTTTCGATATCGATCACGGCTTTGCAGCGCTGGTGGCGATGTTCCGCGATGCCGGTCATAGCCGCATGCCGGTCTGGCGCGGCACCCGCGACAACATCATCGGCATGGTGCACATCAAGGATGTCTATGTCCGTATTGCCGACACGTTCAGCGACAAGGTCAGTTCAGCGCCGTTGCTCGATCTCGCCATCGAGCCTTTGCTCCGCGAAGTGCTGTTCGTGCCGGCCCCGATGGCAATCGTCGACCTGCTGGCGCGGATGCGCGCCGGCCGCACCCACATGGCGATCATCATCGATGAATATGGCGGCGTGGACGGACTGATCACCATCGAGGATCTGGTCGAGGAAATCGTAGGCGATATCGAGGATGAGCATGATGAAGCGGCCGCAGCGCTGATCCAGGAAGTGGGCGACGGCCTGTGGGAAGCCGATGCGCGCCTGCCGATCACCGATCTGGAACAGACATTGGGCATGCCGCTTGCCGATGACGCGGTAGGCATCGATGTCGATACGCTGGGCGGTTTGGTGTTCATGCTTGCCGGCCGTGTGCCCGCTCCCGGCGAAAGCGTCGATCACCCCGCTGGCTGGCGAATCGAAGTGATCGATGGCGATCCGCGCATGGTGAAGCGGCTGCGGATACAGACGCTGGCGGCCTGATCGGCACTTTGCCGGCTGGAGGCAGCTTGTTAAGCGTTCAGCCGCGCGATCCGAACAGCGCGCTGCCCACCCGCACCACCGTCGAGCCGAGCAGCGCGGCGGTTTCGTAATCGCTCGACATGCCCATCGACAGGCCGGCCAGCCCCAGCCGTTTTGCGTGTTCGGCGAGCAAGGCGAAATATGGACCGGGTTCGATGTCGGCTGGCGGCACACACATCAGGCCAGCGATATCCAGGCCGGCATGGCGCGCTTGATCGAGCAGGGCAGGCAGATCGGCCAGCGCGCAGCCGCCCTTTTGGGCTTCATCGCCGATATTGGCTTGCAAATAACAGGCTGGGCGCTTGCCGGTGGCAGCCTGCGCCTTGCCGAGCGCCGCAACCAGGGACGGGCGATCGACACTGTGGATCACGCTGAACAAGGCGATGGCTTCGGCGGCCTTGTTCGATTGCAATTGGCCAACCAGATGCAGAACGATGCCCGGCGTGTGCGTTTGCAGGGCCGGCCACTTGGCCCCCGCTTCTTGCACACGGTTTTCACCGAAATGGCGCTGCCCGGCGGCTATCAGTGGTTCGATGGCATCGGCAGCAAAGGTTTTGGACACCGCCACCAGCAGCGGCGCATCGGCGCGGCCAGCACTAGCGCAGGCGCGCCGGATGCCAGCCTGCACAGCGGCGAGCCGATCAGCAGCGTCCATGGGATCAGAACGCGATGTTCGTGCCGAAATATACCGCCTGATCGTCGCGATCGGGCAGCACGAGGCTTGGTGCCTCTGGCGCCAGGCGATAGCGCAGCCCACCGGTAACCGACAGGCGCGGCGCGAAGCGATAGGCGCCGCCCAATTCGAGGGAATAGCGCCGCGTCAAAGGCGCAAATGCCAGCGGCTGGCTTTGTTCGGCGGTGCCTTCCAGACGGGTGCGCCAATTGCGGCCGCCATAGGACAAGCCAAGGTTGATCGCGTCCGTCATCCGGCCGGCCAACGGCGACGCCAGCACAGGTTCGGCATGGCTATAGCCGGTGTTGAGCGCAAAGCCCTGCCAGCCCACCGAAAGATTGAGACCAAAGCTGTCAGGTACCATCAGTGTGCTGAATGGTGCGTTTGTCTTCGACTTGTCGGCTGTTGGCGCCGTCACGCGCGTGGCCAGCCCCAGAGAAAGCGCACCGCGGCTATCGGCCCGGCCGGATGGCGTGAAACGAAAATTGTTTGCCAGGGACGTCGGCAGCGCCGGCGCGCCGGGCGCTGTGAAAACAAATTGACCGGGTGTGCCCAGTTTTGTCTGGAATGGCGTGATCGGCACATCCTCGGTCAACCGGGCCTTTGCCCCGCGCGCAGTTGGCTTTGCTGCATCGACAGGTGCCGCGATACCAGCGCACAGTCCAGCGGCCACCAGCACCGTTAAGGTGCGCGGTGCCACCGTGCGCGGCTTAGCCGCCGAATCGCGCCACATGGTCATCGCAGCCTCCTAACAATAGACGGCGTCCAAGCCCATATGACTTTGGACGTATATGGCAGTTGAACGGCACCGATTGGGTGGTTTTGCGCAGCCTGTGGCGACAAGCCCACACCTTGGCCCACACTTGGCCAGCAGGCCGCGCTATTAGCGCGTCGGTCGGGCTTGGCGCGAGCGGTGCAACATGCCAATAAGCAGCCCGAGCCGGCTTTCAGGACGGCGCGCGAATGAAGGACTTGCCATGCGGCGCATAGCGACTTTGGTAGTGTTGACGTCACTTGCGGTGCTGGCGCCAGCGTGCGGCCGCAAGGGGCCCAAGCTGGCGGCAGAAGCTCCGCCGCGCGTTACCACGCTGGGTATAAACGCTTATTTGTGGCGCGCGGCGCTTGATACGATCGGCTTCATGCCGCTGGCGCAGGTTGATTCGAACGGCGGCGTGATCATCACGGATTGGTATGTGTCACCGCAAAGCGCCAATGAGCGCGTGCGTGTCACCATCACCGTGCTCGATACCGAATTGCGCGCCGATGCCGTAAAGGTGAATGTGCAGCGCCAGACGCTGGCCGCCGCGGGCTGGGCCGATGCAGGCGTGCGCGCCGGCACCGTGCAACGCCTGGAGGAAACAATGCTGTCCAAAGCGCGCGATCTGCGGCGCAGCAGCATGGCACCCGTGCGCTGATCCAACCTGCTCATAACCTTGAGAAAGTCCGGAACGCCGTCGTGCCACGTTTTGACCATCAGGCCGCCGAGGCGCGCTGGCAGGCGATCTGGGCCGAGCGGCAATGCTTTGTGGCGCGCGACGACAGCCCCAAACCCAAATCCTATGTGCTGGAAATGTTTCCCTATCCATCGGGGCGCGTACACATGGGCCATGTCCGTAACTACACCATGGGCGATGTCGTAGCGCGCACGCGCCGCGCTCAGGGCTTTGAAGTGCTGCATCCGATGGGCTGGGATGCCTTTGGCATGCCGGCCGAAAATGCCGCGATCGAGAAGGGCGTGCACCCTGGCGCGTGGACCCGCGCCAACATCGCAGCCATGCGCGCCCAGTTGCAGCGCATCGGTTTTGCATTTGATTGGAGCCGCGAACTCGCCACCTGCGAGCCGGATTATTATGGCCAGGAACAGGCGCTGTTTCTCGATCTGCTGGCGGCCGGCCTGGTGTACCGCAAGGACGCTGCGGTCAATTGGGACCCAGTCGACATGACTGTGCTGGCCAACGAGCAAGTGATCGACGGCCGCGGCTGGCGGTCAGGCGCGCTGGTTGAACGGCGCAAGCTGAGCCAGTGGTTCCTGAAGATCACCGATTTCGCCGACGATCTGGTGGAAGGACTTGCCGGTTTGCACGAGTGGCCAGAAAAAGTGCGGCTGATGCAGGAAAACTGGATCGGGCGCTCAACCGGTCTGAGGTTCACCTTCCAGATCACCGATGGCGGCAGCTTCGATGTGTTCACCACGCGGCCTGATACGCTGTTTGGTGCGAGCTTCGCTGCGATTGCTGCGGATCATCCGATCGCGGCGCGCTGCGCTGAAAACAATGCGGCGCTGGCGGCCTTTATCGAGGAATGCCGGACGGGCGGCACCGCCGCAGCTGAAATTGAAACCCAGGAAAAGCGCGGCTTTGATACCGGGCTCAGCGTGGTGCATCCGCTCGATCCGGCGCTGTTGCTGCCTGTGTTTGTCGCCAATTTCGTGCTGATGGACTATGGCACTGGTGCGCTGTTTGGCTGCCCGGCGCATGACCAGCGCGATCTGGATTTTGCCCGGCGTTACCAGTTGCCGGTGCCGCGCGTGGTTGCACCGGCTGGCGACGAGCAGGCCGCCATCGGAACCGAAGCCTATACCGGCTCCGGCCTGATGGTGAACAGCCGCTGGCTCGACGGCATGAGCGCTGCAGATGCGCGCGCAGCGGTGATTGCACGGGCAGAGGCTGAAGGTTGGGGCGAAGCGGTTACCCAATATCGCTTGCGCGATTGGGGCGTGTCACGCCAGCGCTACTGGGGCACGCCCATTCCTATCGTGCACTGTGATAACTGCGGCGCGGTGCCGGTGCCCCGCGCGGAATTGCCGGTGATCCTGCCAGAAGACGTCACACTCGATTTGCCCGGCAATCCGCTGGACCGGCACCCGACGTGGAAACATGTGCCCTGCCCCAGCTGCGGCAAGCCGGCGCGGCGCGAAACCGATACGCTGGATACCTTCACAAATTCATCGTGGTATTTCATCCGCTTTGCCAGTGCGCCGGCTGACCGACCGTTCGATCCGGCCGTGGCAGCCGCCTGGTTGCCCGTCGACCAGTATATCGGCGGTGTGGAGCATGCCATCCTGCATCTTCTTTATGCCCGATTCTGGACCAGGGCGTTGCAGCGCATCGGGCATCTGGATGTGGCTGAGCCGTTCGCTGGGCTGTTCACGCAAGGCATGGTCACCCACGAAACCTACAGCCGGGCGCAGGGTGAAGGCGCGGCACCGTTGTGGTTTGCGCCTGAAGATATCGATCGCACCGCTGATGGTGCCACCCTGAAGGCCGACGGCGGCGCTGTGGATGTTGGCCGGGTCATCAAGATGTCGAAATCGAAGAAGAATGTCGTCGATCCCGATCATATTCTGGGTCGTTACGGCGCCGATGCCGTGCGCTGGTTCATGCTGTCCGATTCACCGCCCGAGCGTGACCTGGCTTGGTCGGAAAGCGGTATCGATGGTGCCTGGCGCTTCATCCAGCGCGTGTGGCGCCTGGCCGAAGAGCAGGTGGCCGCCACGGATGGCGCTGATGACGCCAAAGTTGATCGGGCAGTGCACCGCACCATCGCGGCGATGACCACCGACATTGATCGTTTGCAGTTCAACAAGGCTGTGGCCCGGCTGTATGAGTTGGTGGCGGCGCTGGAACGCGCGCCGTCTGGCCCCAGCCGCCGTGCCGGCGTTGTCACCCTGCTGCAGCTGGTAGCGCCGATGGCTCCGCATTTGGCGGAGGAGGCCTGGGCGCTGCTCGGTCACGATGGTTTGGTGTGCGATGCGGCTTGGCCTCAGGCCGATCCGGCGCTGCTGGTGGACGATGAAGTCACCATTGCGGTGCAGGTGAATGGCAAGCTCAAAGGCAATTTCACGGCGGCCAAGGGCAGTGACACGGCGGCGCTGGAGGGTATGGCGCTGGCCTTGGCAAATGTGCAGCGCAGCCTTGATGGTGCTGCGCCGCGCAAGATCATCGTGGTGCCTGATCGCTTGGTGAACATCGTTGCGTGATACCAGCCTTGCCGCAGCCTTGCTCGCCGCGCTTGCGGTGGCTGGTTGCAGTTTGCGGCCGGTTTATTCCGGCGGCGAGGCATCGGCGCCGGCCAGCCTGATGGCGGACATTAGCATCGCGCCCATCCCGGAGCGTGCTGGCTTTTTGGTGCATCAAGCGCTCGAAGAGCAATTGGGCCGGTCGGTAGCAGCGCCGCATTACCGGCTTGAAGTCGCGCTGGATGACAGGATCACGGCGTTCGGCCTGCGCGGTGATTCGTCGGCAGCGCGCGAACGGCGCACGCTGCGGGCCCGATACCGGCTCGTTGAAACCGCCACAGGGCAGGTCCTGCTGGATGACACGGCGGGGGCGGATGCGGGCATTGATCGTGTCAGTTCCAACTATGCAGTGGTGGCTGCTGAGAATGCCGCGTTGGACCGGCTTTGCGTGGATATCGCCCGGCAGATACGCGCGCGGCTGGCCCGCCATTCCCGTGCTGCGCCGAAATAAGCCGCAATGAAGGCCGATCCCGGCCGCATCGCCAGCATGGTCCGGGCCTGGCCATCGGAAGTGCGGCTGATCTTGTTGTTTGGGCCGGATGGTTCGGCTTCACGTGATCTGGCCGCCCAAGTGGTGGCTGGCGTTGCCGCCGGCAGCCTGACCGTTCTGGACGGGGCCAGTCTGAAGCATGATCCGCAGGCGCTGCTCAGCGCTGCAACCAGCCTGTCGATGTTTGGCGACACTGAATTGGTGCGCGTAGATGGGATCGATGAAGCAGCCTTGCCAGCTGTTGCGGCGCTTCTGTCGGGCCCGGCCGGGCATCCGGTGCTTGCCGTGGCCGGCGATCTCAAGCCGGCCAATAAGCTGCGCCAGCTTGCTGAAAAACACGCTGCTGTTGCCGCTTGCGCGCAATATGAAGCCACTGCGCGTGATGCGCCAAAGCTGGCCGGCGATATGGCAATGCCGCTCGGACTGCGATTGGAACGAGGTGTTGCGGAGGTGCTATTTGAATCGGCGGCAGGTGACCGGCAGGTGATGCGCTGTGAACTGGAGAAATATGCGCTTTACAAGGATGCCGCACCAGATCGGCCGCAGCGGCTGGACCATGGCGATTTGGCGGTGCTGGGCATCGCGAGCAGCGACGCAGAATTGCAGGCGCCGATCCTTGCCATTTCATCGGGTGATCTCGTCGACGCTACCACATTGCTCGCACGGATGCCGGATGGGACGGCGATTCCGCTTTTGCGCGCGCTCGAACGACGGTTGACTCAACTCGTGGCCTTGCGTGCGCAGGTTGATGCCGGTCGCAGCCCGGCGGAGGTTGTGGAGGCGGCGGGGCGATCGATTTTCTTTCGAGAAAAACAGTATTTTATCAAAGTGCTGAGCTTGTGGACCCAAGAACGCCTAGCGCGCGCAATGGCCGATGTGCTCGCTGCGGAACGTGCTGTGAAAACCAGCGGCGGTCTGGCAGATATGGGCGCACACGCCGCGCTGCTGGTGATCACCCGGCGCGTGGCAGCCGCCTCCCGCCGCCGCTGATCAGCGGTTTGGATTGGCGGCGGCGATCAGCCAACGCCTAGGCGCGCGCACAGAACATCCAGCTGATCAAGATCGGCAAACCTGATGGTGAGGCTGCCACTGGACGCGCCGGAAGCAACCTGAAGGGCAACCGGCATGCCTAGTGCCTCTCCCAATTGGGCTTCGAGGGCTTCACTGTTAGGATCCGAGGCGGCCTGTCTCGCGGGCTGGCTGGGCTTGGCTCGGCCTTTGGCCATCCGTTGCTCCAGAGCGCGCACAGAAAGGCCTTCCCGAAGCACGGCCTGCGCCAAGGTGTCAGCGTCGGCCGCGCCAACCAGCGCTCGGGCGTGGCCCATCGCCAAAGTGCCTGTTTCCACCATGGCCTGCAGCGTGTCTGGCAGGTCAAGCAAGCGCAGCAAATTGGTGATGTGGCTGCGGGACTTGCCAACAATGTCGGCGAGGACAGCCTGGGTGTGGCCATGCTCAGCGATCAGGCGGTGATAAGCGCGCGCCTCTTCTATGGCATTGAGATCAGCGCGCTGAACATTCTCGATGAGCGCAATTTCAGATACTTGCCGGTCATCCAGCGGCCGCACCACCACCGGCATTTCGTGCAAGCCGACCGCCTGCGCAGCTCGCCAGCGCCGTTCGCCGGCAACAATCTGGTGGCGCCCGGCATGGGGGCGCACCAAGATCGGCTGTAGAATACCGTGTGCGCGAACCGAAGCGACCAGTTCGGCCATGGCTTGCTCGTCAAATCGCCGGCGTGGTTGATCCGGATTGGCGCTGATATCGGCCACTGGCAGGCGCACCACGCCGGGCGCATTGGCTTGCGGCAGTGACGAAATGTCGTCTAGCAAGGCGGAGAGCCCGCGACCCAGACCAGATTTCTTCTTGTTTTCAACCATCATATCTCTCTGTTATTCAGCCGGAGTCAGCGCCGGCGCCTGGAGCCCGATGCGGGCAAGCAATTCGCGGGCCAGCGCGACATAGGCCTCCGATCCAGAACAGCGGCTATCATAGATGAGCGCGGGCAAGCCATGGCTGGGCGCTTCAGATAGGCGCACGTTGCGCGGCACCATTGTTTGCAGCACCTTGGCCCCCATGACAGCGCGGACATCATCACAGACTTGATCCGACAAGCGGTTCCTGCGATCGACCATGGTCAGCACGATACCAAGCAAGCTCAGGCGCGGGTTTAGACCTGCCTTGACACGATCGATGGTACCAAGCAGCTGGGACAGGCCTTCAAGTGCAAAAAACTCGCTTTGCAACGGCACCAGCACGCTGTCTGCGGCGACAAGAGCATTGACAGTCAGCAGACCAAGCGAAGGCGGGCAATCAATCAGCATGAAATCATGATCGCTCTGGCCCGACAGAGCATCAAACAGCCGGTGCGTCCGTCGGTCAGTGGCGACTAGCTCCACCTCGGCACCAGACAGCGCGGAAGTTGCGGGGATCAGCGCCAATCCAGGAACCGCGGTTGGCTTGATCACCTCATCGAAATTGCTGTCACCGATCAGCAGCTCATAAAGCGAGGGCGAGCGATCACGGCGACCAACGCCCAAACCGGTGGAGGCATTGCCTTGCGGATCGCTGTCAATCACCAGCACGCGCTTGCCAATGGCCGCCAGCGCGGTGGCCAGGTTGACGGCAGTGGTGGTTTTCCCAACACCGCCTTTCTGATTGGCAATGGCAATTATCATCGGCGTTTCACCCTAGTGGCCACCACGATATTGGCGGCAGAATCGGTGCGGCTTGCTACCAGCTGATAATCAAAGTGGAAGTGTGCGGCGGCGCTGGCAAGCTCTTCCTGCACGCGGGCACCTTTTGGCAGTATCCAGCGCGTGCGCGGTCCAGCAAAACGCAGGCCCCAGTCAAACAGAGTATCCAGCGATGCTGCCGCTCGCGCTGTGATGATATCGAATCGCTGTGACGCCATGTTTTCGATGCGGACGTTCGCTACGGCGATCTGTGTGTTGGTGCCGGTTTCCGTTGCGACGCAGCTGAGAAAGTGGCATTTTTTAGTGATTGATTCCACGAGGGTGAGCTGGGCTGCCGGATCAAGGATCGCGAGGACAAGCCCAGGAAAGCCGGCGCCCGCCCCAATATCCAGCCAGCGCTGGCCAGTGCCGGCAATAGGCAACAGTTGGGCTGAGTCGCGGAAGTGTCGGTTCCAGATCAGGGGCAAGGTTGATGGACCAACGAGGTTCATCCGCTGCTGCCAATCAGCAAGCAGGTTGGCGTAGCAATAAAGCTTCGCCATTGTTTCACGTGAAACATCAAATTCGGCCGCAAATTCTGCTCGCTCGGGATCGGGCTCCGCATCCATCAGGCTGCACGCCGGCTTGCAAGCGGCAACAAAGCCATGAGCGCGGCCGGCGTAACGCCAGGAACGCGGCTTGCGGCGCCAATACTTAGTGGGCGCGTTTTGCTGAACCGCTCTATCATTTCGTGCGACAAGCCGGGCACCTGACTGAAATCCAGATCGGCCTGCAAGCGCAAGCCTTCATCACGGCGGAGTGCAGCGACGCCGGCGTCCTGGCGAGCCACATAGGCCGCATAACTCGCGTCCACGGCAAGGCTGGCCAGCAGATCGTCAGAAAACTCGTCCAATTGCGGACATATTTGGCGAATGGCAGCAAGTGAGACGGCTGGAAAGCGCAGCCATTCAAACAGGCTGCGCGCTTCGCCATCCTGCCGCACGCTGATACCGTGCGCTACCAATTGGTGCGGTGTGGCTGTCGCGCTGTTCAGCTGTAACAGTGCACGATCACGTGCTGCTGCTTCAAGAGCAAAGTGTTCAGCCTGTGAACCGCCCACGAGATCAAGAGACACGCCAACCGCAGTCAGCCGCTGTTCAGCGTTATCCGCCCGCAACCGCAAACGAAACTCGGCGCGGCTGGTAAACATTCGATATGGCTCGGTCACGCCATGAGTGATCAGATCGTCAATCATCACGCCGATATAGGCCTCTGTGCGATCAACGGAGAGCGCGGGTAGGCCCAGCGCATGGGCAGCAGCATTGGCGCCCGCCACCAACCCCTGCGCCGCAGCCTCTTCATACCCGGTGGTGCCGTTTATCTGCCCGGCCAGAAACAGCCCGTCGATGTCCTTGGTGGCGAGCGTTGCCGTCAATGCCCGTGGATCAACATGATCATACTCGATGGCGTAGCCCGGCCGCAGGATCTTTGCGCGTTCGAGTCCGTAGACTGTCCGAATGAACAGCTCTTGCACGGCCTGCGGCAACGATGTGGACAGTCCGTTTGGGTAGATGTGAATGTCATTATAGCCCTCGGGCTCAAGAAATATCTGATGGCCATCACGGTCGCCAAAGCGCACGACCTTGTCCTCGATGGAAGGGCAGTATCGCGGACCCACGGAATTGATATGTCCGCCGTACAAGGCTGATTCGCCAAGATGCTTGCGAATTATATCGTGGGTGCGGGTGTTTGTACGCGTGATTGCGCACGGCAAGGGAGGACGCTGGTTGACCTCGCTATGCCGGCTAAGCTGTGGATCATCTATGTCGCCATGCTGCCAATCCAGCGCTGCCCAATCAATGCTTCTGCCGTCCAGCCTGGCGGGCGTTCCGGTTTTCAGGCGGCTCACAGGCAGTCCAAGGGCGCGCAACGCAGCGCCGAGATC
>NZ_JBBATR010000004.1:8775-30157 GCF_040398645.1 Sandarakinorhabdus sp. | reverse complement strand
CCTTGCATCGCTGGCCCCTTGGACCGATTGAGCAGCCGGGATTGCAAGCGAGCCGCATCTGATACTCTGCCCATGACGCCGCCGAGCGCATCAATCTCCGCAACCAGGTGGCCTTTGCCGACTCCGCCGACGGCTGGGTTGCAACTGAGCGTACCCGGATCATCTGCACGCAGCGTAACCAATGCTACGCTTGCCCCGCGCCGGGCTGCGGCCGCGGCAGCTTCGCAGCCAGCATGGCCAGCTCCAATTACAATGACATCATAGTTGAGCATTGCTAGCTCTTAACCGGTCTGCTGTGATTGTTCCACGTGAAACAAATGGCGTGCTACGGCTACTTGCCGATGCAGAATTGACTGAAAATGCGGTCGAGGACGTCATCAACGGCTACCCGGCCGGCGATGCGCCCAAAGGCATGAGTTGCGACGCGCAGGGCTTCGGCGCGGAGCACGGGCTCGGCGGCCGCAGCGGCCTCCTGCAACGCCGCGCAAGCCTCCGAGAATGCAGCTTGGTGACGCGCGTGAGCGAGCAGGGCAGGCTCACCGGGGCGGGTAACAGTCTGCGCCCAATTCTCGAGCCAATCGCGCAACACGGGAAGACCCAGCCCCGTTTTGGTCGAGATTGCGAGCACCTCGGCGGGGCACAACGTTTCGGCAAGGTCCTGCTTGTTGAGCAGCCGCAGGTGCGGCGATCCGTTCGCAGGCATTTCGGGCCATCGCGGATCTTCGGCGCTGGCGACAATGAGCACCAGATCGGCCGTCACTGCGCGGGCACGCGCCCGTGAAATGCCGATGGCCTCCACTTGATCATCAGTATCACGCAAACCAGCGGTGTCGATCAGCACAGCGGCTGCGCCGCCGAGTATAATCGGAACCTCGATTACATCGCGCGTCGTCCCTGCCTGCGCCGTCACAATGGCTGCATCCCGCATGGATAGAGCGTTGATCAGACTCGATTTTCCGACATTTGGCGCGCCTGTAATCACGATTGTCAATCCATCACGTATCCGCGCAGCGCGGGTTGCGTCAGCCAACAATGCTTCAAGTTCCCTGGCCATAGCGATGAGCTGGTGGCCAGTTGCTTGTGTCAGTCGCTCGGCTACGTCATCTTCATCGTCCCCAAAATCGAGCCCTGCCTCGGCATCTGCCAAGACGTTCATGCAGCGTTCGCGCCACGCATCTGCCAGCCGGCCCAGGGCGCCGCCAGCCAGTGCAAGTGCTTGATTTCGCTGGCTTGCTGTTTCCGCCGCGATGAGGTCGCTGAGTCCCTCGACTTGGGCAAGGTCCATGCGCCCGTTGTGAAATGCGCGCCTCGTATATTCACCAGCCTCGGCCAATCGCACGCACGGTCTGGCCGTCACGGCACTTAACACGCCGGCAATAACGGCCGTGCCGCCATGAAGATGCAGTTCGGCAAGGTCCTCACCGCTAGCGCTGTTAGGGCCAGGGAAGATTACGACCAGGGCGGTATCGAGCAACACGCCGGAAGCTGGGTCAACGAGCCGGCATAAGCTCATGCGACGCGGTGGCGGCAAGCGGCCAACAAGCGCCTGAACCGTGGGAAAGGCCTGCGAGCCGGACAGACGGATCACCGCCAACGCTGCTGGCGGCCGGCCACTGGCCAGCGCCGCAATGGTGTCATTCATCGCAGATGCTTCAGGCCTTGGGCGGCTTTGGCGCCGCGGCCAGCCCGCCCGAACCCAAGCCGGCGCCAAGACCCGAAAGAAACAGTTTTTGCCACTGTTCGTAGTTGCCTGCGATACCGGGTGCCCAGGTGCGCATTAATTTTTCCCATTCCGCAGGGTTGACGCCGTCAGCCATCGTGGCTTTCATGCGATCAAGATAGACATCGTGCAGAGGTTGCAGATCAGGCAGGCCGAAAAAGGCGCGGGCTTCCTGCGGTGTGCATTCGACGTCGAAGGTGATTTTCATGCGTGCATTGCCTCTGTTCCAATCCGGGCGAGAGGCTATTGTAGCTTCGCTGGACGTGCATCGGCAAGCAAAGTTGAATATAGCCATGTTGCAGGATAAATCAGTGACCTACCGCGCAGCATAAGTGCAGCATGAAGGAACGCACCAATGAATTCTATCCGGATCGAAGCGGTTGGTGGCCCCGCTGTCATGCAGTGGCACGATACTACATTGCCGCCACCAGGGCCTGGTCAAGTCCGCATTCGGCACACGGCGATCGGGCTTAATTTCATCGATACCTATCATCGGTCCGGCCTGTATCCGCTGCCGATGCCATCGGGGCTAGGTCTGGAGGCGGCGGCGGTGATCGAGGCCGTTGGCGACGACGCGGGGCTGCTGCCGGTTGGCACGCGGGTAGGCTATTGCTGGGGGCCGATTGGCGCTTATGCCACGCATCGCAACATCGCTGCGGCAATGCTGGTGCCGTTGCCGGATGCTGTCAGTGACGAGGCCGCGGCCGCCGGCTTGCTCAAAGGTTGCACCGCAGAGTTTTTGATCGAACGGTGCGCGCGGGTGCAGGCTGGCGATTGGGCACTTGTGCCGGCCGCTGCCGGGGGTGTTGGGCTATTGCTGGTGCAATGGCTGAAATACCTTGGTGCAACGGTGATCGCTGTCGCCGGCAGCGACGAGAAACTGGTGCTAGCGTTGGCGCATGGCGCCGATCACGCGCTGCTGGACAGTGGCGATGTTGCGGCGCATGTGCGCAGGCTGACAGGTGGGCGCGGCGTGGATGTGGTGTTCGACGGCGTTGGCAAGGCAAGCTGGGAGTCGTCGCTCGACAGCCTGAAACGGCGCGGCCTGATGATCAGCTTCGGCAACGCCTCTGGACCGGTGTCGGGCGTTGATCTGGGCATATTGGCGCGCAAGGGATCGCTGTTTGCGACCAGGCCTACGCTGTTTGACTATTACGCCACCGCGCAAGACCGCGCCGCTTACGCTGGCCGCGTGCTGGCGTTGATGGCATCGGGTGCCCTGAAGTTGGCGATCAATCAACGTTACGCTTTGGCCGACGTGGCAACGGCTCATACCGATCTGGCGGCTCGGCGCACCACCGGATCGACCATCCTGTTGCCGCGATGAGCCGGCGCTGTCAGGGATTGGCCAGGGCAAGCACCAGATCGCTGAGATAATCGCGGCCCTTCATCACGCTATCGACGCGGATACGTTCGTTGAGGCCGTGGACACCGTTGCCATCCGGGTCGCTAAACATGCCGGGCGCGCCATAAACCGGGATGCCGATTGGCGCGATATAGATTGCATCGGTGGCGCCAGTGGACATCATCGCCAGCATCGGGACGCCTGGGAAATGCCGGGCGGCAAGGCTTTGCATCGGGCCGATAATCGCCGGGTTTAGCGGTGTGGGCTTGGCCACAGGCCGGATCGGCAGCTTCAGGCTGATGCTGATCTTGGGATTGGCGATCACTGCCGCCAGATCGGCCTTCAGCACGTTGGGATCGGTGCCCGGGAACATGCGGCAGTTCACATTGGTGCGGGCGCGCTGAGCCAGGGCATTTTCAGCGTGGCCGGCTTCGACCAATGTCGCGACGCAGGTGGTGCGCAGCACGCTGTGGTTAAACGGGTCCATCGAAACGATGCGATTGGCCTCGGCCTCGGCAGGATTGGCGAGCAAGCGCACAATCGACGGGCCGACCGGGTCCGGCATTACCTTGGCCATGCCGGCGAAATAGGCCCGGGTGGTGTCGGTGAATTGCACGGGAAACTCATGGGTGTTCACCGCAACGATGGCGCGGGCCAGATCGGTGATGGCGTTGTCCGGGCGCGGTACGCTGCTGTGGCCGCCGGGATTGACGGCCTCAACCCAGAAATTCTGCACGGTTTTTTCGCCAACCTGCACGGCAAGGCCCTGCGGTTTGCCTTTGTCATCATAACGGCCGCCGCCGCCTTCGTTCAGGGCAAAGTCGGCCTTGATCAGATCAGGGCGGTTCTTGGCTAGCCAATCGGCGCCATTGAAGGCGTAGGTGGTTTCTTCACCACAGGTCAGCGCCAGCTTGATGCTGCGCCTTTGCGGCTTGCCTGCTGCTTTCAGGCGGATGAGCAGATCGGCCCACACGCTGGCCTGCGCCTTGTCGTCGAGCGTGCCACGGCCGTAGAAATAGCCGTTTTCCTCGATGAGCTGGAACGGACTGCGCGTCCAATCCTCCGGCTTGGCGGCAACCACATCAAGATGGCCAAGCAGCAGCATCGGCTGCACCTTCTTGTCGGTGCCGTTCAAGTGAACGACGATGCCGCCCTCCTTGGGATATTCGGGCACGGAAAACTGGGTGATTTCAGCGTCGCCAAATCCCGCAGCGCGAAAACGCACTGCCAATTTGTCGGCAGCGGCCGTGCAGCTGCCAGTGGTCAAGCTGGTGTCGGTTTCCACCATCTCCTTGTAAAGCGACCGAAACTCCGCTTCACCGGGCTGCCTGGCAGGCACTTTAGGAGCTGCTGCGCCTTGGGCAAAGCCTGGCGCCGCACCCAAGGCGACCAGCGTGGAAACAAGCAGAACAGCGCGCATGATAAGCCCCTTATTTGCCGGCATAAGCCACGATCAGATCAAACAGATAATCACGTTCTTTCATCAGGCCGTCCACGGAAATACGCTCATTCAGGCCGTGGACTCCATTGCCATCGGGCATGCCGAAACGGCCGGGCATGCCATAAGTGGCAATGCCGGCCGCGTTCAGATAACGGCCATCGGTGGCACCGGTGCTCATGGTCGGGATGATTGGAATGCCGGCGAAATGCCTGGAGGCCAGCGCCACTGCCGGGCCGTAGACCATGGCCGAAAGCGGCGGCGGCGGCGCGGCCTGTTCAGGATTTTCGGATGCCCGCGGTGTGACTGTGATGCTGGCATCGGCCAGGCGTTCGGCGATCTGGCCGCGCACCTTTTCCACGCTTTCGCCGGGGAACATGCGGCAATTCACATTGGCCTGGGCGCGCTGCGGCAACGCATTGCGGGCATGGCCGGCATCCAGCATCGTGGTTACGCAGGTGGTGCGCAGCGTGCTGTGCCAGCCCGGATCGCGCGACACGATTTCATTGGCGTGGGCATCGGCCGGATTGGCGAGCAGCGTCTTGATTGCCAACGCAGTATCAGCGTTGCTGATCTTGGCCATTTCGGCAAAATAGGCCCGCGTCGTGTCTGACGGGATCACCGGGAAATCAGTGCGTGACAATCGCACCAGCCCGGCCGCGAGTTCATAGATCGCATTGTCCGGGCGCGGGCGGCTGCTGTGGCCGCCGGGGTTGCGGGTTTCTAGGGTGAAATCCTGATAGACTTTTTCGCCAGCCTGAAACGCCAGGCTGATGGGTTTGGCGTTTGCATCTGCTTTGCCACCACCGCCTTCGTTCAAGGCAAACTCCGCCTCGATCCAGTCGCGGTGATTTTCTACCAGCCATTTGGCGCCGTTGAATGGCCCGCCTTCCTCGCCGCAAGTCAACGCCAGTTTCAATGTGCGCCGAGGTGGCTTGCCGGACTGTTTCAGCCGGATCATCGCATCGGTGAAGATGGCGCCGTGCGCCTTGTCATCCGAAACACCGCGACCATAGAAAAAGCCGCCTTCCTCGATGAAGGTGAACGGATCCCGCTCCCAATCGGCCCGCTTGGCCTCCACCACATCGAGGTGGGACAGCAGCAAGATCGCTTTCGCCTTCGGATCGCTGCCCGGCAGCGTGACGACCAGGCCGCCATCCTGCGGGCGATCCTCCGGGCCATTGAACAATTTGATATCGGCATCGGCGTACCCTGCCGCCTTCAAGCGCACCGCGATCTTTTGCGCCAGGGCCGTGCAACTGCCGGTGGAGACGGTGGTGTTGGTCTCAACCATTTCCTTGTACAGCGCGCGAAACGCCGCCTCGCCAGCGCGCGGTGCTTGCGCGGCGGCTGGAACGGCGATGCTGGCGGCCAACAGGCCGGCGATTATGTAACGCATGATGATCCCCCGTTTGATAGCGCGCATCAAAGCGGCCTGCGTGCGGGATGGCAAGGGGCAAAGGGCAGGCCGCTTTTTCCTTCTTTGATACTGTCCCCGGTCGTAGCGTTGCCGCTTTCAGAGTGGACGGCGCATTTGGGCGGTCCAGGCGTAGCCGGCGCGGGTGGATTGCCAGTCGCTGGCCAGGCCTCGGGATGCCGCCAGTTGGGTTACGGCGTCGCCGAGGTTGTCGCGGGGGCTGACGTCGAACTTGGCCAGCCAGGCGAACAGTGCCTTGCGAAATGGTGCGGGCAGTCGTTCTTGTTGGCCGAAATCGACGAGATCGAGGCGGCCGCCGGGGGCGAGAGCGGCGGCGGCTTGGGCCAGCGCGGCGCGCCAATCGGGGATCATGGAGATTGTGTAGGACAGGAAGACGCGGTCAAAGCCGGTGCCGCCGGACAGCGCGGCGCCATCGAAGGCGGTGGCATCGCCGGGGAGCAGTGTGATGCGGTCGACCAGTCCGGCGCGGCCGACGTTGGCGCCGGCGGTGGCCAGCATTTCATGGCTGATATCGATGCCGGTGAAGCGCGCGGCCGGAAAGCGGCGGGCGGCGGCGATCAGGTTGCGCCCCGTACCGCAGCCGATTTCCAGCACGTGGCAGCCCGGCCCGGCATCGAGCCCGGCGATCAGATCATCGCGGCCGAGCAGATAATATTTGCGGGTGAGATCATAAAAGTGCCGCTGGTTGCGGTAGATGCGGTCCATGGCCGCGCCGTGGGTCACGGCATTGGCGGCGCTCATGCGGCATTGAGTGTGTAGAGGTGAACCCCGCCGTAGATCGAGGAGCGGTCGGCACTGGTGAAGCGGGCGCTGTCCTCATCGGCATAGTGCCAGCGCGCCAGCAGTTCGTCGGGGATGCGGCCAGGCAGCAGGGTCGGTTCGGCGGCGGTGCGAAACAGCACGCGGGCACCGGGGCGGGCGGTGCGGGTGATCTGGGTCCACAACTCGGTCAATTGCGCGTCTGTCATCCAGTCTTGCGCATCGAGCAGCACATAACGATCACAACTGGCCGCAGGCTGACCCGCCAAGAAATCGATGAAATTGGCGTGGCGGTAGTCGACGCGGTCCGTTCGCGCTGCCACGGCGGCGTGATGCTTGGCCTGCAAATAAGGTGGCAGCGGGGCTGCTGGATGCTTGCCGTAGCCGCGCCCAAATGCCTGCCATGCGAAATAATTGTCCGACACGGCGAAATCACAGGACAGTTTTTCCAGCCGGGCGCGCAGCACGCTGGCCATGTCGGGCGCATCGCCGAGCAGCGCCTGATATTGCGCGGGCGGGATGCCCAAACCGAACAGCGCTGCCGGATTGCTGGTCAACCAGCGCACGAATTTCTTTTCGAACAACGGCGCGAAACTGGTCTCGAAAATCTCCCGCTGTTCTTCCAGTGTCTTGGCTGCCAGCATCTTGCGCGTGTCAATCCCGTAAGCGCGGGCAAGCCATTGTCCGGTGATGATGAAGCTGCCGAGCAAGCCGCGCCGATAGAAATTCCTCGCAAATCCACCGATGCGCTTGCGGCCGATCGGATCGCGCCCCTCCCAATAATCGCGCGACACCTGATCAAGATGTGGCGCGACATGGGCCTTGTAAGCCGTGACATTGGCCGGGCTGTCGGCATCGGCAAAGAAACGATGAAAACTGGCCTGATCGGGCAGATGTCGCGCCGCCGCCAACTTGAGCTTGCCCAGCGCGACGTGGGCCGTGTTCAGATCAACAGCCGTGATGCGCGCCGGATCGGCGGTGAGGTACGACAGGACATTGCAGCCGCCGCTGGCGATGGTCACAAGGTGCATACCCGGCCCAAGCTGCAAGGCTTCCAGATCCACAACCGGATCTTCCCAGATTTGCGCATAAACCAAGCCCCGGAAGGCAAAGGTGAAAGCGCGTTCGAGCAGGCCCTGCTTGCTGAATTCATCATGCTGGTGGACGGCGTTGCGCACAGCGATATGGCGGGTCTTGGCGTGCGCGAGGGCCATGCATTGCACCTTTTTTTCAAAGATACGTCTCTTTAGGCCGTCGGCATGACACAATCGTGACAGTTGCAAGACACATTGAGCGCGCCTGTCTGGCATTAGCCCGCCAACCAGCTTGCAGCGCCAGAGCGAGGTGGTGAGGCAGCTTCGTCGAGGGTCAGTCGCGCAGCAGCTCGTTGATGCCGGTCTTGCTGCGCGTTTGTGCGTCCACGGTTTTCACGATTACGGCGCAATACAAGCCCGGCCCCGGCGAGCCATCGGGCAGCGGCTTGCCGGGCAGGCTGCCGGCCACAACAACGCTGTAGGGCGGCACCTTGCCGATGTGGATTTCGCCGGTGGCGCGGTCGACGATCTTGGTGCTGGCACCCAGATAGACGCCCATCGAAAGCACCGCGCCGTCACCCACGATCACGCCTTCGGCAACTTCGGCGCGGGCACCGATGAAGGCGCCGTCGCCGATAATGACCGGGTTTGCCTGCAACGGTTCCAGCACACCGCCGATGCCGGCGCCCCCGCTGATATGTACATTCTCGCCGATCTGCGCGCAGCTGCCAACTGTGGCCCAGGTATCAACCATGGTGCCGCGGCCCACCCGAGCGCCGATGTTGACAAAGCTGGGCATCAGCACTGCGCCGGCTGCAATATAGGCGCCGCGGCGGACAATCGCGCCCGGAACAGCGCGAAAGCCAGCCGCGCGGAAGCGATTTTCGTCCCAAGCGTCGAATTTCAGCGGCACCTTGTCGTAGAAACTGGCAGCACCAAAGCCCGGCATCACGCTATTGTCGTTAAGCCGGAAGCTGAGCAGGACGGCCTTTTTCAGCCACTGGTGGGTGGTCCAGCCGCCATTGCCATCTGGCTCGGCCACGCGCAGCTCGCCGCTGTCGAGCTGGTCAAGCGCACGATCCACGGCCAACCGCAGTTCGCCGCCGGTTTTGCTGTTTACCTCGGCGCGGTTTTCCCAGCCGGCATCGATCACGTCCACCATGTTCATTGCGCTGCATCCAGTTCTGCGAGGACGCCGGCCAGGAAACCGGCCAGATCGTCGATGATGTAATCAATATGGTCATGGCTGCTGCCAGGGCCTTGATCGGCAGCATTCCTGATCCACACCGTGGTCATGCCGATGGTTTTGGCCGGTGCAAGATTGCGGGCCATGTCTTCGACAAACAAGGATGTTGTGGGAACGATGCCATGGGCAGCGCACAGATTGGCATAGGCGGGCATCTGCGGTTTGGGCACATAATCCAGTGCATGGATATCGTGCAGGGCGTCAAAGGCATCGGACAGGCCAAGCCGCGCCAGCACGCGCTGCGCATAGGGTGCATCGGCGTTGGTAAAGACGAATTTGCGGCCAGGCAGGCGGCCAATCAGTTCGCCAAGCTCCGGATGCGGTGCAATCACATCGATATCGACATCATGCACGTCGCTAAGGAAATGGTGCGGATCGACATCGTGCAGCGCCATGAGGCCAGGCAAGGTCATGCCATGGGTGTGATACAGGCTTTTCTGGATGCGGTAGGCTTCGGCGGGGTCAACGTCCAAAAGCCGCTGGATATAGCTGCCCATGCGCGCATCGATTTGCGGAAACAACGCACCGCCTGCCGGATACAGGGTGTTGTCCAGATCGAAGATCCACGTATCGATTTTTGAAAATGCAGCCATGCCAGAGGGCTTAAACCCAAGCATCGCGCGCGCCAAGTGCCAGCCAATGATGTAAAGAAATTGGGCAGCACGGGCGGCGAAGGCGGGGTCGGGCCGCCAGGCTGCCGCCCGTGCTGGCCTGTGGAGGAACAGGCTTGAACCTGCGATAGACGAGCCAGCTCACTTGTGCACTGCGGCGTACACGCCGCGCTTCAGAGTGTCGCGGGCAAGTGGTTGATCGCTGGCGTCGCCTGGGGGAGCAATGCTGCAATGTCGGAGTTCGAATTCTTCTTTAGCTTCTTCGGGTTGCTGCTTGGCCTGTCGATTGCGGAGGTGCTGGCGGGACTGGCGCGTGCCATCCAGGCGCGCTTGCAGCCAGGTTCGACTCTGCGCATCGGCTGGCTGACGCCGATGCTGGCAGGCTTTGTGCTGCTCGATCTCTTGTCCTTTTGGCAGGCGGCGTGGGTCAGCCGTGATCTTGTGGCTGTGTCGGGCGTTGCCCTGATGGCCGTCATGATCTTTGCCGGGGCCTATTATCTGGCAGCATCACTCGTGTTTCCGCCCGATGCCAACGCAGCCGGCGATCACGATCTGCATTTTTTCCGGGTGCGCCGGATCGTGATCGGTGTGATGCTTGCTCTGCTCGTTTGCCAGCTGGCCTGGTATGCCAGCGTTCCAAAGCTGCTGCCGCTTCTGCTGCGGCCATTGTCGCTTGGGCTCACGTGCGTGCTTGCGGCGCTGATGGTGGCTGCGATGGCGGCGCGCGGCCGGCGCTGGTGTGAATTGGCCATGGCCGCGCTCATTGCGCGCTACATGCTGGTCTATCTGCTTTAGGGGCGTGTCAGGCGAAACGCTGCTGCAATGCCGCCATCGCCAGCGCGGCCTTGGCAGCTTCGCCGCCCTTGTCCTTCTGCGCCTTGTCCGCCCGCGCGATGGCCTGCGCTTCGTTTTCAACCGTCAATATGCCGTTGCCGATGGCGAGGCCGTCAAGGGTGAGCGCCATGATCGCCCGCGCGCTTTCGCTGGCAACAATCTCGAAATGATAGGTTTCACCGCGAATTACGCAGCCCAGTGCCACATAGGCATCATAGGTCCCTGAGGCATCGGCAAAGGCGATGGCAGCTGGAACTTCCAACGCACCGGGGACGGTGATCACCTCCCATGTGGCGCCAGCGGCCTCTAGGGCGCTGGTCACACCGTCCAGCTGCATATCGGCAAGGTGTGTGTAGAAACGGGCTTCGACGATCAGAATATGCATGGGTTCTGCCTTTACGAACGGGCGGGAATGGCGCGCTCGCCGACCACCTTCAGGCCATAGCCTTCGATGCCGACGATATTGCGGTGCTGGTTGGTGAGCAGGATCATGTCGGTCACGCCCAGATCAACCAGTATCTGCGCGCCAATTCCATAATCGCGCAATGTAATCGGTTCGCCCTGACCCTTGGCGCGCATCTGTTCCGAAATCGCGGTCGGGCTGCCGTCGCGGATGATCACGATGACGCCCGCGCCCTCGTTGCCGATTGCATCCATGGCGCGGCCCAATTGCCCAGCGCGATCGCCTTTTTCGCCGAACATGTCGGTGAACATCGATTGGGTGTGTACCCGCACCAGCGTGGGCTTTCCGGGCTCGATCCGGCCTTTTTGGAGCACCATATGCTCGGCATATTCAGCGGTGTTGGCATAGGTTTTGGCCAGCCAATCGCCGCCATGCCAGCTTTCCAGCCGGGTTTCGGCAACGCATTTCACCAAACGGTCATGACGGTGGCGATAGGCGATCAGATCCCGAATCGTGCCGATCTTCAGGCCGTGGCGGCGAGCAAACGGGATCAGATCGGGCAGGCGCGCCATGGTGCCATCATCGTTCATGATCTCGCAAATCACCCCTGCAGGGCTCAGCCCGGCAAGCCGCGAGATATCCACGCTGGCTTCGGTGTGGCCAGCGCGCACCAGCACACCGCCGTCGCGCGCCACCAGCGGAAACACGTGGCCGGGTGATACGATATGTTCCGGCCCCTTGCCGGCATCGATGGCCACTGCAACGGTGCGGGCACGGTCAGCAGCAGAAATGCCAGTGGTGACGCCCTCCTTGGCCTCGATCGACACCGTGAAGGCAGTGCTGTGGCGGGTGCCGTTGTGCTGCGCCATCAACGGCAGGCCCAGCGCCTTGACCCGTTCCGAGCCCAGGGCGAGACAAATCAGGCCGCGGCCGAATTTGGCCATGAAATTGATGGCATCGGGCGTCGCCATCTGGCCGGGAATGATCAGATCGCCTTCATTCTCGCGGTCTTCGTCGTCGACCAATATGTACATGCGGCCATTGCGGGCTTCATCGATGATCTCCTCGATGCCGCACAGTGCCGGGCCGGCATTGCGGTCAGCCAGCCAGGCCTCCAGTTTGCGCAGCGTGTCGGTGGTTGGATTCCAATCGGCATCATCCAGCGCCCGCAGGCTGTTGGCGTGCAGGCCGGCGGCGCGGGCCATGCCGGCCTTGGACTCCTCGCCGTTGGTGACCAGGTCCCGCAACCGCGCTATCAGGGATTCGCTCATGGTGCTCCTCACATCATAATGTGAAATGCGTATGCCAAAATCACACTTCAGTGTCAAGCGAGTTGGCGCATCCTAAAAAGATAGCGAGCGAGCACATCAATCTCGATATTCACTTCGTCGCCCACAGCAGCCGTGCCGAAATTGGTCCATTCTGCGGTGTGCGGGATGATATTGATGGTGAACCAATGGCCAAGATCATCATCGCTGACGTCGTTCACGGTGAGCGATGCGCCGTTCAGGCTGATGCTGCCCTTGGGGGCGACATAGGCCGCGACGCTGGCTGGCATCTGGAAGGTGAAGCGTTTTGAATCGCCCTCGGCCGTGATGGCGGCGATCTGGCCGACGCCGTCAACATGCCCGGTAACGATATGGCCGCCCAGTTCATCCCCGACCTTCAGCGCGCGTTCGAGATTCAGGCGCGCACCCTGCTGCCACATGCCCGTTGCCGTGCAGCGCAAGGTTTCGGCCGACACATCAAAGCTCAGGCTGTTGGCTGTCTTGCCGACCACGGTGAGGCAGACGCCTGAACAGGCGACAGACGCGCCGATCGCGACGCTGGCAGTGCTATTGCTGTGCGTTGTTCCCACTGTGACCCGTAGGTCGCCGCGCTCCTCGATGGCGGTGATGGTGCCGATGTCGGTGATGATGCCAGTAAACATAGCCTAGTCCTAACGTGTCCGTGTGTAACGTTCAATCCGATCAGCACCCAGCGTGACGATCGGGGCTGCCTGCCAGCGGCCATGCGCATCGGCCAGATCATCGAGGCTTATATCGCCGAGGCCACGCCCGCCACCGATCAGGATCGGCGCGCGGTGCAGAAGCAGTTCATCAACCAGATCGGCGCCCAGCAGGCTCGCCGCCAGCCCCATGCCGCCTTCGGCCAGGATATTCAGGGCGCTGTCCCCGGCCAATGCCACCAGATCGGCAAAATGGCTTACGTGCGCCGGCAGGCCGCCGGCGCGCCCGACCACGCCGATACGCGGGCTGCGCGCTGCCAGGCCGGGCAGCCGCACATCCAGCGCCGGCTTGTCCGCATCCCAAGTGCCGCGCCCGACCACGATCAGATCACAGCGCGCGCGCAGCAAATGGGCGGCAGCGCGCATGCGTTCGCCGGTGATCCAGCGGCTGCGGCCATCCGCCAAGGCGATGGCGCCGTCCAGCGACACGGCGAGTTTGAGGGTGATATGCGGCCGGCCATGGCGCTGCCGTGTCAGAAAGCCGGCCAGCCCGGCCTCAGCCTCAGCCGCGCGCACACCGGTCACCACCGATATGCCCGCGGCGCGCAACCGAGCGGCGCCTTCGCCATTGGTGCGCGGATCGGGATCGAGCGCTGCCACCACCACGCGGGCAATCCCGGCGGCAATCAGGACGCCGGCGCAGCTTGGCCCGCGTTGGCTGTGGTGCGCACAAGGCTCCAGGGTCACATACGCCGTGGCGCCGCGCGCTGCCGGCCCGGCAGCGGTCAACGCCGCCGCTTCGGCATGCGGTCGGCCGCCAGCGCTGGTGCGGCCGCGCGCAACGACCCGGCCATCGTTCACGAGCACACAGCCGACACTGGGATTGGGCGTGGACAGGCCGATGCCGCGGCTGGCCAGCGCCAACGCAGCGCCCATCCAGCGCCAATCGGCATGGGCCTCTTTCACTCGATGGGGGGTTCCAGCGGGACGGCGGTTGGCACGCGCACCAGCGCCTCGGTGGCCGGCTGGGCCATCACATACGGGATATCACGCGCAGCACCGCCGCCAGCGACATAGGCATCATATTGCGCCTGCGCATCGGCTTTGGCCTTGCCCTTCAACGTGGTAATAAACGCTCTTGCTTGGGCCAGCTTGGCTTCGCGTGCCGCGATTGTGGCCTTTGTATCGGCAATGGCTTGTTCGCGGGTGCGATCGGCTTTCCAGCTTTGGGCATAAATCACGATGGGATCAGGCTTTGAATAGCCCCACCGCGATTCGATCAAGAACAAGGTCATCACCGTAGCGGTCGCAAGCGCAGCACCGCCAGCAATCCAGTAGCGGGTGCGGCGCGCTTGCGCATCGGGCGGATCAAGAAAGGCCATTGCAAATCCATAATCGGACCCGGTCGGTTTTGCCAGCGGTCGAGCCAGCGTCGGGGCCCGAGGTGCGGCAATGCGCCCGCTGCAAAATCAGCTCGTCAGCCGCGCCAGCGCCGCATCGCGGCCGATCAGTGGCAGTAGTGCTGCCATTTCCGGGCCATGTGACTGGCTGGTCAACGCCAGACGCAGCGGCAAGAACAGCGCCTTGCCTTTGCGGCCAGTGACGGTCTTCAGAGCATCCACCAGCCGCGCCCAGATATCGTCGCCCCAGGCCAGTTCGGCCAACGTGCTACGCGCGACTGCAATGTAGTCCGCATCCTCGATCACTGGCAAGATTGGCCCAGCGATCACCCGCTGCCACAGCGCGGCATCGTCGATGCGGTTCAGATTGCCGCGCACCGCCGTCCAGCCAGCCGCTGTCATGCCGGCGGGCAGGCGCGGCTGCACCTGATCAAAATCCATCATGTGCAGGCAGCGCGCCGACAGGCTGGCCAGATCGGCCGGATCAAACCGGGCCGGAGCGCGGCCCCAGTGGCTCAGCGCAAAGCCGGCCAGCAGATCATCGAGCGCCACGACTGGTTCAACCGGCTGCGAGGTGCCAAGCCGCGCAAACAGAGCCGAGATGGCCACGGCCTCGATCCCCTGTTCACGCCACTGCTCGATGCCTTCGGAACCGAGCCGCTTTGACAGGGCAGCATCCTTGCCGGTGAACAGCGCCATGTGCGCCAGCCGAGGCGGCGCGGCACCCAATGCGGCAAACATCTGCAATTGCACCGCACTGTTGGTGACATGATCTTCGCCGCGCACAATGTCGGTGATACCCAGATCAATATCGTCCACAACTGATGGCAGCATATAAAGCCAGCTGCCATCGCCGCGGCGGACCACCGGATCCGACAGGCTTGCGGCGTCGAAATGGCAGGGGCCGCGCACGCCGTCATCCCAGTGGATCGGCTGGCTATCATCCAGCTTGAACCGCCAATGCGGCATGCGGCCCTGCGCTTCCAGATTGGCGCGGTCGGCGTCACTCAGCAACAGTGCGGCGCGGTCATAGATAGGCGGCAGCCCCCGCGACAGCGCGACGCGGCGTTTGAGTTCCAGTTCTTCGGGCGTTTCATAGCAGCGGTAGGCCCGGCCGGCATCGGCCAGCCGTTCGATCGCGGCCTCATACAGCGCAAAGCGTTCGGATTGCCTGACCTCGATGTCGGGCGTCAGGCCAAGCCAGGCCAGATCGGCGCGAATCGAAGCGGCAGATTCCTCTGTGGAGCGCGCCAGATCGGTATCGTCCATGCGCAGCACGATGCGCCCGCCCGCCGACCGCGCCAGCAGCCAATTGACCAATGCCGTGCGAATATTGCCGGCATGAAGCCGGCCAGTGGGTGACGGGGCGAAGCGAGTGACGATCATCGCCAAGCCCATAGCGAGTTGCCGGCTGAAAATCGCGCAATAATAGACTGGCGGTGCCCAGCAGGCCTATTTCGCCAGCGGCAAATGCCGCGCCACAGTGCGCTCCTTCACCTGTGCGCCGTAAATCACGCCATCGGGGCCGACCGTGATGCCTTCGGCGCCGCTGGTGGCGCCGGCGTCCGGGTTGGGATCGGGGTCGGGAATGAACGCGGTCACCTTGCCATTTTTCACGCTGCCGATGCGGATGCCGCGCTGCCAGCCGGGATTATAGCCATAGCCCACGGGCCGACGGCTCTCGGAATCGGCGCTGTACAGCATGTCGTTCTTGTCGATGAAAAGGCCCGATGGCCGGCCGAACTGAGTCCAGCTGTTCAGCAGCTTGCCCGTCTGGCTGTACACCTGCACGCGGTTGTTCCAGCGATCGCCAACATAGAGCCGGCCCTTGCTGTCCATGGCGAGCGCGTGCGGCACTTCCAGATCGCCCTGGCCCTTGCCGGGCTGGCCCCATTGCATGAGGAACTTGCCGCTGGCGTTGTATTTCACGACGCGGGCGACGCCGCGGTCGGCTTCGTGGCCATCGCCCACGAAGATGTCGCCGTTCTTCGCCACGATGACGGCGTTGGGTTCGGTGAATTCATCGGTGCCCTTGCCCTGGATGCCGGGTTTGCCCAGCGTCATCAGCAATTTGCCCTCTCGGCTGAACTTCATCACCGTGGCGCCCTTGCCGGGCACCGCGCGCGCATCGGTCAGCCAGATATTGTCCATGGTATCAATGTAAAACCCATGCGGGAACACGGTGAGGCCGCCGCCGAATGCCTTGATGAAGTTGCCTTGGGCGTCGAATTCCATGATCGGATCGAGGCTGGAATTGGCACAATTGTTGGCGCCGCAGCGATCGGCGATCCAGATATGGCCCTTGCTGTCCACGCCCACCGCGCTGGTTGAACCCATCACCCGCCCCGCCGGCAATTTGAAAAAGCCGATTTCGCTGCGGTGCATATTGGGCTGTTTGTTGGTTTGTGCCGTCAGCGGTGCCGGCTCCGGCAGCGTATCGACTGTCCACACCGGGCGCGGCGGAACCGGTGCAACAGGTAGTGCTGGCTGGGCCATGGCGCTGGCGTTGGCCAGCAGAGCTGCGGCAACAAACAGGCGTTTCATCTATTCCCCCCTTTGGCGGTTCAGCTGCCGGTGCTGGCTGGCTTTTCGGCGGTGATGCCGATTGTCGCCAGCACTTCCGAACGGCGATCGAGCGGTTGGGCGCCAGCCGGGAACCCGTTGTTTTTCAGCAGGAATGCCAGCACGTCGGCATAATCCTCGCGGCTGAGCGATTGCGGATCATTTTGCGGCATGGTGGTCCGCACCCGGTCGTAAAGGTCGCCCACCGTCATCGTGTCCCAGTGGCTGACAAACTCGCCGCCCACCAGCGCAGGCGCTTCGCCGGTGCCATTAAGCGCTGCGCCGTGGCATGCGCCGCAGCGCTCTGCGTACACGGCCGAACCGCGGTCGGCCTGGTCAGCGGTAAACACGCCCTGCCACACGGATTTGCCGGCATCTTGCGCCAATGCCGTGCCGGCAAGCGCCGCAGCGATGGACAGGATCAGGGGCATTTTGCGCATCGTCATCTGGGTCTCTTATCGCTTGGTGGGCAGTGCATAGGCGATGAATTCGCCCGAGGCATTGCCGCCGCTGGTTGGTACGATGATATACTGCCTGCCGCCAACCATATAGGTCATCGGTGAGCCTGATTGTGTAGACGGCATGAACACCGCGCCGATTTCGGTACCATTTTGCTTGTCATAGGCCCGCAGCATGGCACCGCGCGGATGGTCCGGGGTGGTGGTGAACTGGTTTTCGCCGGCAATCACCAGCGATTTGGTCAGCAGCGTGCCGATCTGGTACGTCGCCTGGCCGGTGCGCGGGATGCCGCCAAGCGCCTTGATCGCCGGGTGATTGCGCACGAAATCCGGGGTTTCGCCGTGGGCAATCTGCCATTTGATGGTGCCGTTGTTCACATCAATGGCGCTGATGGTGCCATAAGGCGGCTTCACCAGCGGCAGGCCGTCCACCGAAAGGCGTGGTGGGCCGCTGCCGCCGGACGGCGGCGCTGCGGCCGGGCTGTCGGCGCCTGCGCCTTCGCCGGGGCCCTTGATCATCACCACCGGTTGGCCAGCAACGCCGACCACGAGCGGGATATCCGAAAGGCCAGCGGGCGGCGGCAGCAGGCCGGTGGCGGAAATACAGGCCCCGCAGGCATAAACATAAGCGATGCCGGATTCGGGATCAAAGCTGCCGCCGGGCCAATTGGTCCCGCCCTGGGCCCAATTGTTGATCACGCCGAACTTTTCGGGCGTCGAGACGATTGGCGGCGTATAGACAGGCCCGAGGACATATTTGCCGGTGAGCGCCACTGCCTTGGCCTTCAGATCAGGTGTGAAATCAATGAGATCCTTGTCTTCGACTCCATTGCGCGCATAGACCGGCGGCTTTGACGGCATCGGCTGGGTGGGCGAATACCACTCACCCGGCACGTTGCCCTTGGCGACCTTCACCTCCTTGATCGGCCACACCGGCACACCGCTGGCCCGGTCGAACACATAGAAGAAGCCCTGCTTGGAGGGCAGGCCAACCACCTTGCGCGGCTTGCCGTCCACGGTCACGTCCATCAGCAGCGGTGCGGAGCTGTTGTCGAGATCCCAGATTTCGTGGTGGATCAACTGGTAATGCCAGCGCCGTTCACCGGTTTTCAGATCGACTGCCACCAGGCTGTTGCCGAAAAGATTGTTGCCGGGCCGCTTGCCGCCGAAGAAATCGGAAGTCGGCGATTCGACCGCGAGATAGGCCAGGCCAAGCTCTTCATCTACAGACACTTGTGTCCACACGCCGGTGTTGCCGTTCACATCGGCGCTTTTGTTCAGCCAGGTGTCATAGCCGACTTCGCCGGGCTTGGGCACGGTGTGGAAGGTCCAGATCCGCTTGCCGGTGCGCACATCGAAGGCGCGCACATAACCTTTTGTATTGTTGCTGGTTTTAGGCGTGAAACCTTCGCGGAACGCCGCTCCGATGATGATGCTGTTGCCGGAAACCGCCGGGGCGGAATGTACGCCAACTTCGCCGGTATCCAGATCGCCAAGATCCTGATCGAAATCGGTTTTCAGATCGACAACGCCATTGGTGCCGAAGTCCGGATCAGGCCGGCCGGTATCGGCATCAAGGCTGACCAGACGATAGCCGATGGTGACATAGAGGATGCGGCGCTTTGTGCCGTCAGTCCAGTAGCTTAGGCCGCGGCCAGACAGGGCGCGCGGGCTTTCGGCGGAGCGTTTGCCTTCGTGCAGCGCATAGGTCCACAGCAATTCGCCAGTGGCGCCGTTCAGGGCCACGACGGCGCGGCGGGTGCCGCCGGTGGTGTAGATCACGCCGTCCACCGCCAGCGGTGTCGATTCCAGCTTATACTCCGGGCGTGAGCCCAGAATGTCGGTCTTGAACCGCCAGGCGATCTCCAGATCCTTGAAATTGCCGGCATTTATCTGATCGAGCGCCGAATAGCGGCTGCCCTTCAGATCGGCATTGTAGGTGGTCCAATTGGCAACGCCGGCATTGGTGCGGGCGGCGACCGTGCCTTCCTTGGCGGGGGTCTGCGCCAGCGCGGACGGCGCGGCGGACAGCAGCAGCGCAGCGGCAATCGAAAGCGGCAGGAGGCGGGTGGTGATCATTCCGGAAATCCTCTGTATTGTATCGGCAGGCAAATGGCTGGCGATTGGTGTCCGTCCGCTGGCGTCTGGTGACAGGCGGCTGGGCTTTGGTGACAGCTGGCTGGGCTTTCGGCCGCCAAAAGCGTCGTTCACGCCATCGGCAGCGCCATCGCCTTTTCAACGCCGATTTTCAGGCTGGCTTTCTGGGCGTCGGTCAGCTGCGGATAGGGCGTGCGCGCATACATCATCGGGCCGTCCTTGCCGCCGTTCATGCGCAGCGACAGCACATATTTCATCGACGCATAGGTGTTGGCGCCCATGTTGTGATCGCGGATGATGGTCTGAGCGGCGCGCAGATGATCGAGCTTGGCCTGCCAATTGCCCTTGGCGCGGTAGGTCTTGAAGATATCGGCGCATTTGTCGCTGAACTGGTTGCCGTCCGCCAGGATGGCCCCCATGCCCGCCGACACGGCCGGGATCAGATTGTTGGACGTGCCGCAGCGCATGTTGAGCTCCGGGAAGCTCTTGAGAAACTCGGCAAAGCCTTCGCTGCTGCCCGACGAATCCTTGATGCCGGCCAGGTGCGGATATTTCATCAGGTTCTTGAGCAGCTCGATGGTGATCGACACTTCGGAGGTGCCGGGGATATGGTACATGTTGATCGGGATCGACACCGCTTCGAACAGGCGGCTGTAATAGTCGGTCAGGCCTTCCACCGGCGGCTGGTTGAAATAAAATGGCGGGATCACCAGCAGGCCGTCAGCGCCCACGTTCTGGGCGTGCTTGGCCAGATCGATGGTCTCGATGATGTTGGGCGTGCCGGGGCCGACCATGATGTTCATGTTGCCCTTGTGCCGCATCGCCGTCTCGGTGATCAGCTTGCGTTCGGCCAGCGAGAAGCTGGGAAATTCGCCTGAGGTGCCGAGCACCACGACACCATCGGCGCCGCATTTCTGGTGCCATTCCATCACTGCCTTCATCGCGCCGGGATCGAACATGCCCTTGGCATCGCACGGCGTGACCGTGGCCACCCAGTAAGCCACTTTTTCCTTGGAGCCGAGCCGGCGGGCGCCGCCCATTTGCGCGCCCATTTGCGCAGCCGCCGGCGCAGCGGCCACGGTGAGTGCGGCAGCAGCAGCCCCGACCAGAGTTTCGCGGCGGTTCATGTCCATGATGTGTCCTCCCCCTAGAACGGCCACCGTCTGTGCGGATGATCGGCCGATAACGCCCTACTATCGCGCCGCTCACACCGGGCGGCAAGATATTTTCCCGCTCGGCCGATCTGGCACGCGCTTTGGCGCGATGCCAATCACGGCCCGGCGCAGGTCAATTCCAGCTGCGCCGGGCTGCGCTGCCAGCGGATACTGGCGCAGGCGGCGATCACATCCTGGCCGAGCTTGAGCACGGCCCAACTGCCTTGCCGGCCGCGTTTGCCAACCGCGGTCAATTCTGCATCCGGGTCAGCGTCCGGCGGCAGGTTGCTGCGGCCTGCCCAATCGAACAGGCGCACATCGGCGGCGCTCACGCCAAGCCCGGCCACCGCCACAGGCCGCGCCAGCGCCAGCCGCCGCACCGGGCGCGAAACACCAAAGCCGATCAACACGCGCCGCACCGGGCCTTCCAGCCGGCCGCCGCCAGCCTGCGCCAACAGGCTGGCCGCCGCTGCACTGGCCACGCTGACCGGGCGCAGCGGGTGGATTTCCACATCCAGCGTTTCGCCGCCCGCCAATGCCCAATCAAAGCCGACGGCATCGCTGCGGCCGATGCGGGCCGGCACGGTCACCATGCGGTCCCCGGCTGTGGCTGGCCGCCAGCGTAGCGTGACCCCCTCATGCGGCAGCAGCGGCAGGCCGATGATGCCATCGCTGGCCGGGGTTTGGCCCGGCGGCGCTTGCTCAGGGGTCAGCAGCCGGGCCTTGATGGCACGGCCGCCGATCATCAGGGTTTCGCGGCTGAAGGGCACGGCCACCGCCTGCTGGCCCACGGCAACGCGGTAGCGGCCGCGATCCACTGGCTTGCCATCGGTGCGCACTTCGCCGTCCAACACGGCGCGAACGCGGCTGCCCGGATTGATCAGCACGACATCATCGCCGCCCAGATCGACCGTCAGGCGCAGGCGCTGCCCGGC
>NZ_JBBATR010000004.1:1870-8675 GCF_040398645.1 Sandarakinorhabdus sp. | reverse complement strand
TTACGCAGTGCGGAACGCATTGCTGATCGGATAGCGCCGGTCACGGCCAAAATTGCGCCCGCCGATCTTGACGCCGGGCGGTGCCTGCCGGCGCTTGTATTCGGCAATATAGAGCAGGCGTTCGATGCGGGCGACAATGGCCGGGTCCAGCCCTTGCGCAATCAGGTCGCTGGCCGAACGCTCCTGCTCAACGAGGGCGAACAATATGCGGTCGAGCAGGTCGTAGGGCGGCAGGCTGTCATCATCGCGCTGGTTGTCGCGCAGTTCGGCGGTGGGCGGCTTGGTGATCACCCGCACCGGCATGACCGGGCCATCGGGACCAAGGCCAAGCCGCGGCTTGTGGGTGTTGCGCCATTCGCAAACGCGAAAAACCGTGGTTTTATAAAGGTCTTTCAGCACGGAATAGCCGCCGGCCATGTCACCATAGATGGTGGCATAACCAACGCTCATCTCGCTCTTGTTGCCCGTGGTCAGCAGCATCGGGCCGAACTTGTTGGACAGGCCCATCAGTGTGAGGCCGCGGATGCGGGACTGGATATTTTCCTCGGCAATGTCACGCGGGCGGCCGTCGAACAGCGGGCCGAGCATCGTATCAAACGCCGTCATCGCCGGTTCGATGCGCACCGTATCCAGCCGGCAGCCCAGCAGCGCTGCGCACTGCGCCGCATCATCCAGACTGTCCTGGCTGGTGAACGGGCTGGGCATCATCACGCACCACACCCGGTCCGCCCCCAGCGCATCGACGGCAACCGCAGCCGACAGCGCCGAATCGATGCCGCCCGACAGGCCAAGCACAACGCCCGGAAAGCGATTGCGGTTCACATAATCGCGCAGGCCCACCAGCATGGCGTGGTAGATATCGGCTGGTTCGTCGTCGTGCACATTGATCGGGCCGGCGTCGCAGCTCCAGCCGTCCGCGCCGCGCGTCCACTCGGTCAGCCGAATCGTTTCATCCCAATCCGGCAATTGGTGGGCCAGACGGCGATTGGCATTCAGCACGAACGAAGCGCCATCAAAGACCAGTTCATCCTGCCCGCCGACGCGGTTGAGATAGGCCAGCGGCAACCCGGTTTCCACGACGCGCGTCACCGCCAGATTGAGCCGGCGATCAGCCTTGCCCACTTCAAACGGGCTGCCATTGGGCACGATCAGCAGCTCGGCGCCGGTTTCGGCGAGGCACTCGCACACATCCGCAGCCCACATGTCTTCGCATACCGGCACGCCGATGCGTACACCGCGCAGCGCCAGCGGGCCAGGCAGCGGGCCGGCAGCAAACAGCCGCTTTTCATCGAATGTGCCGTAATTGGGCAAATCATGCTTGCGGGTGATGCCGGCAATGCGCCCGCCATCCAGCAGCAGCATCGCGTTGAACAATTTGCCGTCTTCCGCCCACGGTGCGCCGACCAGCAGCGCCGGGCCGCCGTCTGCGGTTACCGCTGCCAGTCGCTCCACCTGCGCTTTGGCCGCCGCGACCAGTGCGGGCTTGAGCACAAGATCTTCGGGGGGATAGCCAACGATGGACAGTTCGGGCGTGACCAGCAGATCAGCATTGCCGGCCGCGCGGCGCGCCGTCAGGATGGCGTCGGCGTTGCCGGCCAGATCGCCCACGCTGGCGTTCAACTGGGCAAGAGCGATAATAAGCCTGTCGGTCATGGCGCGAGCGATACAGAGGTTTGGCCGATCAGGCCAGCCGGGTGCGACCCGTGAGCGCCATCGCGGTTTCCAGCTCGGCGCGCAGCAGCGCCAGCACATGCGCCACCCCGGCCTGCCCGCGCGCGCCCAGCGCCCACACCCATGGCCGGCCGATCAGCACAGCGCTGGCCCCCAGCGACACATAGCGCAGCACGTCCAGCCCCGAACGCACGCCGCCATCGGCCAGCACTGGGATGCAGCCGCCCAGCCGATCAAGGATTGCCGGCAAGGCCTTCACCGCCGACATGGCGCCGTCCAGCTGCCGGCCGCCGTGGTTGGACACGACGATGGCATCCGCGCCGTGCTGCACCGCCAGCGCAGCATCGTCCGGGTGCAATATGCCCTTCACGATCAATGGCCCCGGCCACAGCGAGCGCACCCACGCCAGCCGGTCCCAATCGGCGCTGGCATCGAAATTGCGCGCCAGCCAGCCCAGATAATCCGACAGCGGCGCCTTTGCACCCACCAGCGAATTGAGATTGCCCATCGCCGCCGGCCCGCCGCGCAGGCCGACATCCACGGCCCAGTGCGGCCGCACCGCCATCTGGGCCGCGCGGTGCAGGCTGCCGGCGATGCCCGGCGCGCCAGACAGGCTGGAGCGCACATCGCGGTAGCGCGCGCCCGGCATCGGCAAATCAACCGTGAGCACCAGCGCCGGGCAGCCTTGCGCGCGGGCGGCGGCGATCATGGCTTCATTGGCCGCCTGGTCCTTCACCAGATAAAGCTGGAACCATGGCGCGGCGCCGCCGCCCTGCGTCACCTCGGCCAGCGAGCATACCGACACGGTGGACAGCGCCATCCCCACCCCGGCTGCCCGCGCCGCGCGCCAGGCCTGCACCTCCCCGCGCCGGGCGTGCATCCCGCCCAGGCCGACCGGCGCGAGGATGACCGGCATGGCCAACGTCTGCCCCAGCAAGGTCACCGCAGTATCGACGCGCGAAACATCCACCAGCACCCGCTGATCCAGCTGCACCGCCGCCAGATCGGCCAGGTTCGCCGCCAGCGTGGTTTCGGCATAGCTGCCACCATCGGTGTAATCGAACAGGAAGCGCGGTACCCGTGCCCGGCTGAGCGCGCGATAATCGAGGATGGATGCAGGTTTCATAAAGGACCACTCCCTCCCCCTTGCGGGGAGGGCGACTCGCGCGAAGCGCGGCGGGGTGGGGGTTCGCCCTTTGGCATCTGGGCGCACAGTTCCCGAAAGACCGCCTCCCGTTCGGCCAGCAGATGCCCGTTCTCGAACCGAACAACTCGATAGCCACGGCCGGCAAACCATGCATCGCGAACGGCATCTGCTGCATGGCCAAGCACATGTCCTTCGCCATCGGCTTCCACCACCGTCTTTGCCGCGTGACTGCAGAAATCGGCAATATAGCGCGGCGGGAACGCGACCTGGCGGCGGAAATGCCAGTGACTGAGTGGTTCGTTGCGCAGGATCGTCCACAGCACGGCTTCGGCCGGGGTGAGCGCCCGTCGCATGGCCTTGGCGCGTGATTGCAGTGGCTTCTCAACCGTCACGGGCGCGACCCCCACCCTGGGCCGCCTTCAGCGTCTCTCGCCCTCCCCTCAAGGGGGAGGGAGTTGCAAGTCGCAAGCAAGAGCCTCACCGCGCCGCCTTGGCCGCCGACTTGGCTGACGCCACCTGTGCCTCCACGCTCTTCAAGATCGCCGGCACATCGTGGACGATGCCGTCACGGATGGTCCAGCGGATGCCGCCTTTGGTCACGGTGGTTTGCGTGGCTTCATCCAGCCGCGCAAAGCCGGTGCCGTACAGCGTTTTCAGATTGTGCAGCGGGTTTTCCGGCACCACGATCAGATCGGCGCGCATGCCCACCCGCACCAGCCCGAAATCCGGTTCGCGGCCCTTCGGCTCCTCAAGCGTGCGGGCGCCGTTGATGGTGGCGCTCTGGATCACTTCCAGCGGTGCAAAGCCGGCTTCGCGCAGCAATTCCAGCTCGAGGATATAGCCAAAGCCCCAGGTCTGCCAGATGAAGCCGGGATCGCTGCCCGTCGTCACCCGCCCGCCCATATTCTTGTAATCATTCACCAATTGCATGTAGCGCGTGTAAAAGCGCCGCCATTGATACTCGCGTTCAGACGTCCAATCGAAGAAATAGCTGCCGTGATTGTCGCGATTGGATTCAAAAAACTGCGTCAGGCTGGGCAGCGTGTAGCGTTCGTGCCAATCCGCGCGCTTGGCGCGCATCAGATCGCGGCTGGCGCTGTAGATGTTGAAGGTGGGATCGAACACCACGCCGCTGGCCTTCTGTGCCTTCAGATACTCCACCCACTCCGGCCCGCCCGGTTCGTGGATCTGGTTCCAGATTTCGGCGATGCCGCCAAAGCGCTTCTGCTCGTCGTTGAAATTATAGTCGGCTGGCGTGTCCTGCACGCGGCGGCCATCGAGCATGCTTTCGAAATGCCCGTAAAAATGCGTGATGGTGCCCAGGCCGGCCGCGGCTGCATCGCGGGCATTGAATTCGGCAATATTGGGCTGCGAAAGATGCGCCACGGTGCCCATGCCCAATTTCTTGGCTTCATCGATGGCCGCGCGGTTGATTTGCGGGGTTTCGTCGCCGCGGTTGAAGAATTTGATGCCGTCAACGCCGACGCTGGCGGCCCAGCGCACCCATTCGCGCGCTTTTTCAGGGGTTTGCACGCGCCCGCCCTTCCAGCCGGCGTTGGTGCCTGATCCCAGCGTTTGATACACATACAGGCGCGGTGCCATGATTTCGCCGGCTGCCGCGCGCTTTTTGTCTGCCAGCGCCCGCGCTGCGTCATCGCCATACATCGGATTGCCGCGCACTGTGGTGACGCCGTGCGCCAGCCACAATTTCCAGGCGTAATCCGGCGTGTCCATCTTGTCCGGATCGCCCTGATGGCCGTGCATATCGACAAAGCCGGGCAGCACGTACATGCCGGTTGCATCAATCTCCCGTGTCGGATTGGCTGGCGCGCGGCCCGTTCGCATCGGCAGGCCCGGCGTGCCGGCACTGCGGATATCGGTGATTTTTCCGCCGCTTATGATGATATCGGCTGGCCCCTGCGGCGGGCCGCCGTTGCCGGTGATGATGGTCGCGCCGCGGATCACCAGCGTTTCATACGGCCCGGCAGCCAACGCGGTATCGCGCGCGGGGGTGGGCTTCATCTGGGCAGATACGGCGCTGGCCAGCAGTCCCAGCGCGATGGCGATCACGACTTTCATGCACTTCCCCTTTGTTGCCCGCAGCATAGACGCGCTGGGCGCCGCCCGCTAGGCTCGGCCCATGATTTGGACCGTCATCGCTATCGGCTATTTGCTCGGCTCGATCCCGTTTGGCCTGTTGCTCACCCGGATGATCGGTATCGATATCCGTGCCGTGGGCAGCGGCAATATCGGCACCACCAATGTGCTGCGTACCGGCAACAAGGGCCTGGCCGCCGCCACATTGCTGCTGGACGCTGGCAAGGGGGCGGCGGCGGTGGTCATCGGCCGGCATCTGGGGGGCGAATTGTGGGCCATCGTGGCCGGAACCGCGGCGTTCGTGGGCCACTGTTTTCCGATCTGGCTGAAATTCCGCGGCGGCAAGGGCGTCGCCACGATCTTGGGCATCACGCTCGCTGCCGCGCCGCTGGCCGGCGTGATTGCGCTGGCGACGTGGCTGGGCGGCGCGCTCGCCACGCGCTACAGCAGTGTGGGCGGCATGCTGGCGGCGCTGGCCTGCCCGGCTTGCGTGTGGGCGCTTACCGGCAACAGCGCCTGGGCCGTGCATCTGGCGGCGCTGGCGGCGCTGCTGCTGTTTCAGCACCGGGACAATATCGCCCGCCTGCGCGCCGGCACCGAATCGCGCATCGGGCAAAAATCCACATGAGCCTGCCTGCTGACGCCGTTTCGCGGCTGCGCCTGATCCGCACCGACAGTATCGGCCCGGTTACGTATCGCCAATTGGTGGCGCGCTTTGGTTCGGCGGCGGCGGCACTGGATGCGCTGCCCGATCTGGCGCGGCGCGGCAATCGGCAGCTCAGCATCTGCACCAAGGACGCGGCTGAGGCTGAACTGAGCGAGGCCGCCCGGCTCGGCGCGCAGCTGCTGTTTCTGGGCACATCCGATTATCCGCCGCTGCTCGCCCGCACCGAAACCGCGCCGCCGGTGCTGTTTGCGCATGGGGATGCCGCGCTGCTCGATCGGCCGGCGGTGGCCATCGTGGGTGCGCGCAACGCCAGCGCGGCAGGGGTGCGCTTTGCCCGGCAATTGGCGGCCGATCTGGGGGAGGCGGACTTCGTCGTCGTCTCCGGCCTGGCGCGCGGCATCGATGCGGCGGCGCATATCGCGGCGCTGGACCGCGGCACGGTGGCGGTGATCGCCGGCGGCATCGATGTCGCCTACCCGCCCGATCACGCCGATCTGATGGCCAAAATCGCCGCAAACGGCCTGGTGATCGCCGAACAATCGCCGGGTGTGCAGCCGCAAGCCCGCCATTTCCCGCGCCGCAACCGCATCATCGCTGGCCTGGCTGCCGGCACCATCGTGGTGGAAGGCGCGCCCAAATCCGGCAGTCTCATTACGGCGCGCATCGCCGCCGAACTGGGCCGCGAAGTCATGGCCGTGCCCGGCAGCCCGCTCGATCCGCGCGCGCAGGGCTGCAATCTCCTGATTCGCGAAGGCGCCACCCTGATCCAAAGCGCGGCGGACGTGCTGGAGGCGCTGCACACGCTATCGGGCCAACCCGCCATACCGCTGCACGTCTCCGAACCAGACGCAGCGCCGGCCCTCACTGCCGAACCCGCCGCCCGCGCCGCCGTGATGGCCCTGCTGTCGCCCACCCCGGTGCAAATCGACGAACTCGTCCGCCAATCCCGCCTGCCTGCCGCGCAAGTGGCAACGGTGCTGCTCGATCTGGAACTGGAAGGCACCGTCATCCGCCACGCCGGCGCGCGAGTGGCGCTGGGGTGAGGCCTATGGTATTTGGGCTGCCATGAACGTCGTGAATTTCCCTGCGCGCGGCCGCGCCGCACCGGCCGAACTCGATTCGGTGCGGCTGGCCGTGGACGTGATGGCCGATGGCATGACCATCCCGGCCGGCGCGGAAGGCGTGGTCGTCGCCGTCTATGCCGATGGCAAGGCGTGCGAGGT
>NZ_JBBATR010000004.1:0-1770 GCF_040398645.1 Sandarakinorhabdus sp. | reverse complement strand
GTCGCCGAAACGCTAATCAATCCGCACGGGCGCAAATTCGTGGTGCACTGCAACATGCCGTCACCGGACGCGCGCAATCCATGTATCACCAGCGTGTGGATCATCGACGCGAACGGCGATCGGCCGCGTCTGGTTACCGCCTACCCGCGCGCGAGGCTGCAACCCGCACATAAGTAACGGCGCGGCGCCTCACGCCGTCTTGCGGTTTACCGGCTCGCCGCGTGTTGGCGCTGGCAGATGTTCGCAGCCCTTGGCGATTGCTGCCTTCTCCGCCTTGAGCGAGGCCATGTCGATGACGTGGCGGAACCGCACGTCGCCGGCCTTGATGCGGTCGAACGCGTGGTTGATATCGGCCATCTCGATCATCTCGATCTCGGGCCGGATGCCGTGTTCGGCGCACAGGTTGAGCACCGCCTGGGTTTCGGCGATGCCGCCGATCAGCGAGCCTGCCACCGCAATCCTGTTGAACACCAGCGGCCCCGGATTGAACGCCGCAAACTCCATCATGTTGCCGACAACAACCAGAGTCGATCCGGGTTTCATGAAGCCAAGATAGTCGGCCAGATCATGCGGATAGGGAATGGTGTCGATCATAATGTCCAGCGTCTGCGCGGCAGCGGCGACATCGGCAGCGTCGTCCATGACGATCACTCTGTCTGCGCCAAGCGCCGCCACGGCATCAATCTTGTCAGCCGTCGTCGTGAAGGCGGTCACCGCGGCGCCCAGTGCCTTGCCGATCTGAACTGCCATGTGCCCCAGCCCGCCGATCCCCGCAACGCCCAGCGACTGCCCCGGCTTCAGGCCGAAATGCTTCATCGGTGAATAGGTCGTCACGCCGGCGCACAGGATTGGCGCGGCCTGCGCCGGGCTGATGGCCGCAGGGATTGCCAGCACGAACTCTTCGCGAACCGTGATGCTGTCACTGAAGCCGCCATAGCTGTTGCTGCCGTCGGGCAACTTGGGACCGTTGTAGGTGAACGTGGCGCTTTTTGGCCCGGTGCAATATTGCTCGTCACCGGCCTTGCAGGCAGCGCAAACCTGGCAACTGTTGACCATGCAGCCGACGCCGACCGTGTCACCGATTGCGAACTTGCGCACCCCAGCGCCGATCTTGATGACGGTGCCGACGATCTCGTGGCCCGGCACGCACGGCCAGACGCTATTCTCCCAATCATCGGCGCATTGGTGGATATCGGAATGGCACACGCCACAGAATTCTATGTCGATTTCAACCTCTCCATCACGCAGCGGTTCGCGATCAAAGCTGACTGCCTGAAGCTTCTGATGTGCGCTGAGTGCGCCATAGCCGATAACGGTCATGGATGGTGCCTTCCGGGTTGGTGATTGCTGCTGAACAACGTGCCGGGTCTGGTTTCGATGCCTTGGGTCCGACAAAAACGTCCACGGCGTGCAGCGAGCATGGCGATCGGACCAGCGCCCATGTGCCAGCGGCGCCCAAAACGGCACCAGGCGGACCTTCAAGGCGGCGACAGGTATGACCGAACGCATCCCGCCCGCACGGCCGCCCGCACGGCCGCCCGCACGGCCGATATCGGGCACCGCAGCCGGTTGCCGCCGGCATGTGGTGAAGCGGGACTGCCGATCATGCTGATGCAACCAATTCGGGCGCTGAAGCATTGAGTCGTCAAGAAACCACAAAAGGAAGCCCGATGCGCAACCTCTCTGTCCTGATCGCCGCCGCAATGTTGATGTCCTGGCCGGTGCTGTTGGCGCAAACGCCTGAAAATGGCCGTAACGACCGCCAGAATG
>NZ_JBBATR010000003.1:90451-100079 GCF_040398645.1 Sandarakinorhabdus sp. | reverse complement strand
TCCGCATTGCGCACGCCAGCCCAGCCTGGGCGAAATCCTGCTGCTGGGATCGCTGACGGCGTTCGGCGCCATCACTATCGATCTGTATCTGCCCGCCATGCCGGCCATCGCGCGCGAATTTGCCGCGTCCCCGGCAATGGTGCAGCTTACGCTGTCGACATTTTTTGTCGGCATGGCGGTGGGGCAGTTGTTTTTCGGGCCATTGTCGGATCGCATCGGGCGGCGACCGACCATTTTGATCGGGTGCGCGGTTTATATGGCCGCAAGTTTGGCCTGCGCGCTAGCCCCATCGATCGAGGCGCTGGTGGCGGGGCGATTCCTTCAGGCGCTGGGCTGCTGCGCCGGCATGGTCACCTGCCGGGCGATTGTGCGCGATCGTTATGATCACCGCGATTCAGCCCGCATATTCTCGTTGTTCATGCTGGTGCTGGCGGTGGCGCCGCTGCTGGCGCCCACGCTGGGCGGCTGGATTGCCGCGGCGGCCGGCTGGCACGCGGTGTTTCTGGTGCTGGTGGCGGTGGGCGCTGCCGTTGCGCTAGCCGTTGGCCTGCGGCTGGACGAAAGCCGATCGGCCGCCACCGCCGCTGCTGCCCGCCAAAGCTCGGTGCTGGCCAGCTATGGCCAATTGCTGCGCCAGCGCCGCTTGATCGGCTATCTGCTGGTGGGGGCGGCCAATGGCACCGCGCTGTTCAGTTATATCGCGGCGTCGCCAGATCTGGTGGTGGGCACCTGGGGATTTAGCGAAGGCCAGTTCGGCCTGGTGTTTGCCGCCATTGCTGCTGGCGTTGTCGGGTCCAGCCAGATCAACCGGGCGCTGCTGCGCCGTCACAGCCCGGATCGCATCCTGGCGGCGGCCAGCGTTGGTGCCGCCTGCGTGGGGGCGGCGTTGCTGGTTGCCGCCCTGGTGGGCGCGGCGCTGCCGGTCACGTTCGCGCTGCTGTTTGCCGCGCTTGGCTCAAATGGCCTAATTGCGGCCAATGCTTCGGCAGGGGCGTTGAATGTCGATCCGCTGCGGGCGGGCGCTGTGTCCGGTCTGATGGGCGGGGTGAATTTCGGGTCCGGCGCGCTGGCATCGGCGCTGGCAGCGGCGCTTTATGATGGCACGGCGGTGCCATTGGCTGCCAATATCGCTGCCGGGATGCTGGTGGCAGCGGCGGCCTATCATCTGCTGGCCCGCCCAGACGCTGTGCGGGCCGCAACCTCGGTATGACAGATGCTGCGCTGACACCGCGTGCCCTGCTGCTGGCGCTGGCCATTGTGGTCGTGTGGGGCACGAATTTTGTCGTGATCGCCTTTGCCCTGCACAGCTTGCCGCCGCTGCTGTTTGCTGCGCTGCGCTTTGCGGTGGTGGCGTTTCCGCTGGTTTTTTTCGTGCGCCGGCCGGATGTGCCGTGGCGCATCCTCGCTGGCTATGGCCTCGCCATTGGCGCCGGGCAATTCGGGCTGCTGTTCATCGCCATCAATGGCTATATTGCCGCTGGCCTCGCCAGCCTGCTGGTGCAAACCCAAGTGGTGTTTACCATCGCCATGGCTATGATCGGCAGCGGTGAGCGGCTGCGGCCGTTGCAGGCGGCGGCGCTGGTGCTGGCGCTGGCCGGTGTCGCGGTGATCGGCGCCAACACCGGCGGCGATGCAACCATCACTGGCGTGCTGTTGGTGCTGGGCGCGGCCTTTGCCTGGAGCCTGGGCAACATGGCGCAGCGTGCCGCCGGCAAGGTGGACATGCTGGCCTTCATCGCCTGGTCGTCGGTCTTTGCGGTGCCGCCGCTGGCCGGACTGGCCCTGTGGTTTGAAGGCTGGCCGGCGATTCGCACTGCGCTGGACGGGGCAACGCCTGCCATCTGGGCGGCAGTGGCGTGGCAAGCGGTTGGTAATAGCCTGTTCGGCTATGGCGCGTGGGGCTGGCTGCTGGCGCGCTATCCGGCTGCCAGCGTGGCGCCGCTGGCGCTACTGGTGCCGGTGTTCGGCATGGGATCGGCGGCATTGCTGCTGAACGAATCGCTGCCGCCGTGGAAACTGGCGGCAGCGACGCTAATTGTCGGCGGGCTTGGCCTCAATCTTCTGGCCGCCCGCCAACCGGGCAAAGCAAATCAGGCTGGCAAACGGAAATTATAGGCATCGGTTTTGGCAGCTGCGGCCTGCCAGGCCGGGCGGGCCTGCAACCGCTGCGCATAGGCCAGCACATTGGGAAAATGCGCGCCCAGCCCCTGCATGGCGCCGATTTCCGCGATGAAGCTCATCATGATGTCGGCGCCCGAAAGTTCGTTGTTCACCAGCCAGTCGTTGCTGCCAAGGCACTGGGAAAAATAGGCAACATGCGCGCCGATCTGTTCCTGGATGCGCGGCGTGAGCGGGGCTGCGGCTTCGCCAAGCCGGGCGGTGTACAGCGCCAACAAGAACGGCGTCATCGCCGAACCTTCCGCAAAATGCAGCCACATCAGATAGGCTTCATGGGCCGGTGTGCCGGGCTGCGGCATCAGCCGGCCGCCGCCGTGGGTGCGCAAGATATAATCGGTGATCGCGCCGGATTCGAAAATGATCTGGCCAGCGTCTTCCACCACCGGTGATTTGCCGAGCGGGTGAACCGCCTTGAGCTCCGGTGGTGCCAGATTGGTGGTGGCATCGCGGGCATAGGCCTTGATTTCGTAAGGCAGGCCCAATTCCTCAAGCAGCCACAAGATGCGCTGCGAACGGCTGTTGTTGAGATGATGAACGATGATCATGGCGTTTCTCCCCAAATCTTGATGTTGCTTGGAAGTTTGTGACTGATTCGGTTATGTCGGCACCATGGCCGCAATCATCCCCGAAGACGAACTGGAAGAATCGTTCGTTCGTGCCAGCGGGCCGGGCGGGCAGAATGTCAACAAAGTGTCGTCCGCGGTGCAGTTGCGCTTTGATGTGGTCAATTCCCCCAGCCTGCCCGAAGACGTGAAGCTGCGCCTGCTGCGGCTGGCCGGGCGGCGCGCATCAACGGGCGGCGTGATCATGATCAGCGCGATGCGATTTCGCGATCAGGTGCGCAACCGGCAGGATGCGCGGGATCGGTTGGCGGCGCTGGTGGAGGCGGCATGGGTGCGGCCGGTTCAGCGCCGCGCCACCCGGCCCAGCCTGGGATCGAAGCAGCGCCGGCTCGTCGGCAAGGCAGTGCGGTCGGGAATCAAGGCGGGGCGCGGCAAGGTCGCGCCGGATGACTGACCGGCGGGCGGCCTGCGACCTTTTAATCGCAACCGCAGCGCATTATCTTCGTTGTAACAGCAACTCAGAAAGGAATTGCCCATGAGCGACACCATCGAACCCAAAGACATTATCCCGGCCATCGTTGATGCAGTCGCCGACCCCGAGCACGCAGCCGGCAAGCTGGGCAAGCTCAGGGATGATTTGAAGGACCAGGCCGACAAGGCAATCCATGCCGCGCGCGATGCCGCCACCGCCGCTTATGACAAGGCCGCTGCCAAGGCCCGCGAACTTGCAGATGCTGCGCCTGAAAAAGCCCGTGAAGTCAAGGAGCGTGCCCAGAAGGCTGCCGAAGATGGCACCGCCAAGGTGCGCCAGACCGTGCAGGATCAGCCGCTGGCCGCGCTGGGTGCCGGCATCGCGCTGGGCTTTGTCGTCGGCTGGTTGATCAACAGCCGCAAGAATTGATAGCATCGGCGCTCCCGCCCTGTTGCGGGCGGGAGCGCTAGCGCCAGTGTTTCAACCAAGCGCCATCAGTGATGAGCGCCGGGTTCCTGCATCAATTCGATCAGCACGCCGCCGGTATCGCGCGGGTGCACGAAGATGATTGGCACGCCGTGTGCACCGATGCGCGGCTCCCCGGTGCCGAGCACAGTGGCACCGCGCGCCCGCATCGAATCGCGCGCGGCGATGATATCCGCCACTTCAAAGCAGACATGATGCTGGCCGCCGCTGGGGTTTTTCTTCAGGAACCCATGGATCGGCGACTCTGTGCCCAGCGGCTCGATCAATTCCAGCTGGCTGTTGGCCACATCGATGAACGCCACCCGCACGCCCTGCGCCGGCAGATCAAAGGGCGGCGTGGAAACCACGGCGCCGAACAGCCGGCCATACATCGCGATGGCCGCATCGATCGAAGGGCACGCGATGCCAACATGGTTGAGCCGGCCCAGCAGCAGCGGCGGCAAATCGGTCATGCAAAACATCTCCTGCGTTTGATCACGTCCCCACTTGCACGCACCGCAAAAGCCGGCAAGCTGGCTCTATGATCTACATTGTCATCAATGCCGTGCCGATCGGCCTGGCCACTGTGCTGGCGCTGCTGCTGGCGCAATTCGTCGATCGGCCGCGCGGCTGGGCGGCCTGGCTGGTCGCGGCGGCGGCGGCGGCGTGGCTGGGGGCGATACTGGCTGGCGCGCTGATCCTGGCACCGCCCAAGGCGCCGGTGTGGGTGATGACCATCGGTTCGGCGCTGGTGATCTGGGCCGGTTTCGTGCTGCCCACGCTGGCGACATCGCTTTTGCTGGCCGGGCAACGTTGGCGCCGCATTGCCAATGCCAGCCTGTGGTGGCTGGTGGTGATGCTGTGCCAGGCCGTGGTGATGCGATTGATCGGGCTGACGCCGCCCTGATCGGGCATCGTGGCCGGCACTGGTAACAGGCTGGCAACTGTGGTTAATCCCGGTGCAGCGGCAGGGGAAACCGAATGACGACAACAGGCGCAGCGGCAGGCACGCAATGATCCAGCTGACGGATGTTGGCTTGTTCAGCCATTTTATCGCGATGATTGCCTATCTGGGCCTGGCAGTGGCAGCGGTGATGCACCAGCGCGCGGCGTTCAATCTGGTGTTGGCGGCTGCGGCGTTGGCCACAGCGGCGTGGGCCGCCAGTTTTGTTGCCACCATGCTGATCGATCCTGGCTTGCAGCCATGGATTTCGCGCTTGCAAACCCTGAAGATAGCCGGCTGGATCGCACTATTGTTGTATCTGCTGCGCCCGTCCTGGCTGGGCGGGGAGGGCAGTGATCGCACATCATTCTGGGTTGGCGGCGTGCTTGGGTTCGTGCTGGCGCTGCAAATAGTCGTCGATTTTTCTGGTGCGGGGCAGGATGCGCTGATCGGCGAAGGCGATGTCACGGCCAGTTTCTTTTTGGTGGTGCGCATCGCCGTGTCGGTCACTGGGCTGGTGCTCAGTCACAATCTGTTCGTCAACAGCCGCGAAGCAGACCGATCCGGCATCCGGCTGCTGGCGATCGGGTTGGCTGGCCTGTTTGTTTATGATCTCAATTTTTACACGCTGGCATTTCTGCTGCCGCCGGGATCGCCTGATCTTTACAATATTCGCGGCGCTGTCGATGCGATTTTGGTGCTGCTGTTTCTGTTTTCCACGCGCGATGCGTGGATGAAGGGTGCGCGGGTATCGCGCACCGTGGCATTCCAGACCTTCGCATTCTCCGGGGTCGGATTCTATCTGATCGCCATGTCGCTGCTGGCCTATGCGCTCAAGCTGGTGGGCGGCGATTGGGGGGTGTTGCTGCAGGTTACCTTCTTGTGTGCCACGCTGCTGATGGGCACTGTGGCGCTGGTATCACCGCGCATGCGGGCGTGGCTGCGCGTGGCAATCGCCCGCAATTTCTACCGTTATCAGTATGACTACCGCAACGAATGGCTGCGCTTCATCGCCACCGTGTCGGCACCGGGCGAAGCGGCTGGCTTGCCGGTGCGGGTGGTGCAGGCGCTGGCCACGGTGCTCGATGCGCAAGGCGGCTGGCTGCTGGTGCCAGAAGATATTCGGCTGCAACCCATGGCCAATTGGCAGATGGCCGATCGCCAGCCCGAGGCAATTGCGGTGGACAGTGAATTGATCGCCTGGTTGTCCGCTCAGGATCGCACGCTCGATCTTGAACTGGTGCGATCGGGTGAGGCGCTTGATCCGCCGGTGTTGCCCGATTGGCTGCTGGCCGATCGCCGCTTCTGGCTGGCGGTGCCGGCGGTGAACCGGGACACTCTGGCCGGTGTGGTGTTGATCGGGCAAAGCCTGGTGCCGCGCCGGCTGGGCTGGGAAGACGAAGAATTGCTGCGCACGCTTGGCCGCCAGATCGGCAGCTATATCGCCGAAAGCAGCGGCCAGGCTGCCTTGGAAGAGGCCCAGCGTTTTGAGGAATTCAATCGCCGTTTTGCCTTTATTCTGCATGATATCAAGAATTTGGTTAGCCAATTGTCGCTGCTGGCGCGCAACGCCGAACGCCATGCCGACAATCCGGCGTTCCGCGCCGACATGATCGAGACGCTGAAAGTGTCGGTGGGCAAGATGAACGCGCTGCTGGCCTGGCTGTCCCAGCGTGCCAGCGGGGTCAGCGCGCCCGACGATGACGTGCCGGTCGACGGCCTGCTGCGCCAGCTCGTCAAATCGCGGCAGGGTGCATGGCCGTCGCTCAGCCTCAACCTGCCTGCGGAGCGGCCGCTTCCGGTGCGCGGCGATGGCGGCCGGCTGGAACAGATGTTTGCCCACCTGCTGCAAAACGCCATGGACGCCTCGCCGCCCGGTGCGCCCATTCGCATCGACATGGCGATGGCCGGTCCGGATGTGGTGATCACACTTGCCGATCGCGGTCAGGGCATGTCGGCGCGGTTCATCCGCCAGGATCTGTTTCAACCATTTCACTCCACCAAGCCCGGCGGCTTTGGCATCGGCGCCTACGAAGCGCGCGAAATTGCACGGGCGCATGGCGGCCGGCTTGACGTTGCCAGCCGTGAAGGCGAAGGCACGAGCTTCACCATCTCCCTGCCGATGGCCAAGGCGGCGACGATGGCGGCAGGTTTGGCAACAGGCAATATATTGCCCGCTGGTGTGGCGGGAGGGGAGCAGGCGTGACTGACAAGCCGATATTGCTGGTCGTGGAAGATGACCCCGGCCTGCAACGCCAGCTGAAATGGTCCTATGATGATCAGGAGGTGATCATCGCTGGCGACCGTGATGCCGCGATGGAGGCGTTGCGCACGCATCATCCGGTCGTGGTGACGCTGGATCTGGGCCTGCCGCCCGATCCCGACGGCGTTACCGAAGGCTTTGCGACGCTCGAAGCGATCTTGCAGGCCCGGCCGGCCACCAAAGTGATTGTGGCATCGGGTCATGGTGCCCGCGAAAGCGCCCGCCGCGCCATCGCGATGGGGGCTTTTGATTTCTATCACAAGCCGGTCGATATCGACGAATTGAGCTTGATCGTGCGCCGCGCCTATCATGTCGCTGGCCTGGAGGCGGAGAATCGCCGCTTGGCTGATAATGCCATGGGCAGCGACAAGGTGCTGGGCGGTATTGTCACCGGCGCGCCGGAAATGATCAAGGTGGCGCGCATGATCGAACGTGTCGCCACGGCCAACGTGTCGGTGATGCTGCTGGGCGCATCGGGCACCGGCAAGGAATTGCTGGCACGCGGGCTGCACAACGCATCCACGCGGGCCAAGGGCGCTTTCGTGGCTATCAATTGCGCGGCTATCCCTGAAAATCTGCTTGAATCGGAATTGTTCGGTTACGAACGCGGCGCCTTTACCGGCGCTGTGAAGATGCAGGAAGGCAAGATCGAGCTGGCAGAAGGCGGCACGCTGTTCCTCGACGAAGTCGGCGATATCCCCTTGCCGCTGCAGGTGAAATTGCTCCGATTCCTGCAAGAGCGCGTGATCGAGCGCATTGGCGGACGCAAGCAGATCCCGGTCGATGTGCGGATCGTGTGCGCCACCCACCAGAATCTCGAAGAGATGATCGGTCAGCAGCGCTTCCGTGAGGATCTGTTTTATCGACTCGCCGAAATCGTGGTGCGCATTCCCGGCCTGCGCGATCGGCCTGGCGATGCGGCCTTGTTGGGCCAATATTTCCTGACCAAGTTTTCGCGTGAAAATGGTAGGGAATTCAAGGGGTTCACGCCAGACGCCATCGCGGCCATGTCAGATTGGCACTGGCCCGGCAATGTGCGTGAGCTGGAAAATCGCCTTAAGCGCGCCGTGATCATGGCCGAAGGCAATCGCCTGTCGGCAAACGATCTTGATCTGATGGCCAAGGGCGATGAAGCGTCGATGACCCTGAAGGCAGCGCGCGAAACCGCTGATCGGATGGCCATCCGCCGCTCGCTGGCGCGCGGTGACAACAGTATCAGCGTAGCAGCCAAACTGCTCGGCATCAGCCGCCCCACCCTGTATGATCTGATGAAGCAGCATGGCATCGAAGTGCCCGATTGATCTGCTGATCGATCCGCCGGTTCACCCTTGCAACCGGCCCGGCCCATCAAGCCTGTTGCATCTGCGGCTGCCACCTTGTAGGCCGCGCAACGGCTCGGAGCGTAGCGCAGCCTGGTAGCGCATCAGACTGGGGGTCTGGAGGTCGCAGGTTCGAATCCTGTCGCTCCGACCATTTTTCCATTTCCCCCACATCATTCTGGTGCTGCGCCTGTCCTACACGAACCAAATTGGTTAATGATGCCGGCTCCTCTCACTGGAAAGGTGCCGCATATGTCGATTTTCAATGCCCTGATCGCGCCGGTTGCTGGTTTGATCGACAAGATTATTCCTGATCCAAAAGCCCGCGATGCCGCCAAGCTGGAGCTGCTGAAATTGCAGAACAGCCAGGAGCTTGAGCTGCTCAATGTGCAATTGTCCGCCATTGTTGCCGAAGCAAACAGCAATGATCCGTGGACCAGCCGCGCCCGGCCGAGCTTTCTTTATGTCATGTACGGGCTGCTGCTGTGGTCGGTACCGATGGGCCTGATCGCCGCCGTGCAGCCGCAGATGGCGCACGATATCGCCCAGGGCATGACCCGCTATCTGAATGGCTTGCCCGAACCGCTGTATGCGCTGTTTGGCACCGGCTATCTGGGCTATACCGCCGCCCGCCAGTGGGGCAAGACCAAGGGCACCGACAAATAATCTGCCCTCAGGCAAACCCGGCACGATAGTGCTGCGCCAGCCGGGCATAGCCGGCAGCGCCCGCCCGGTTGCCGGCAATCTCCTGCGGATTCAAGGCCCGCAGCAGCTTTGCCGGCCGCCCAGCCCATAATTCGCCAGTTGGCACGCGTTTGCCGGGCGTGAGCAGGGCGCCGGCGGCCAGCATGGCGTCGCCTTCGACCACGGCCCCGTCCAGCACGATGGCGCCCATGCCGATAAAGGCGCCATCGTCCAGCCGGCAGCCGTGAATGATGCAGCCATGGCCGATCAGCACATCATCGCCGATCACCGTATCAAAGCGGCCGCCGGTCACATGCACGATGCTGCCATCCTGAATATTGCTGCGTGCGCCCACCGTGATCGCCCCGACATCGCCGCGCAGCACGCAATTATACCAGACGGAACTGCCCGCGCCGATGGTCACCCGCCCGATGATCTGCGCGCCCGGCGCAACGAACACATCATCGGCAAGCAATGGTAGCGCCGAACCAAATGGGTGAAGGGTCATGGCTGCACCATGTAGACGATATGGCGTTTCAGCCGGTGACCATCGGCGATCCCGGGATGATCGAAATCCAGATCGCTGCGCCGCTGCATGCCCAGCCGCTGCATCAGGCCCCAGCTGCGGGTGTTGGCTTGCACGGTAAAGGCAGCGATGCGCGGCAATCCCTGTGCAAATCCCCACGCCAGGCAGGCCTGCGCAGCCTCGTGGGCCAGGCCGGCGCCCCAGTGCGCGCGGGC
>NZ_JBBATR010000003.1:63543-90351 GCF_040398645.1 Sandarakinorhabdus sp. | reverse complement strand
GGTTTCGGGCAGGCCGAACATCAGGTTGAAGTTCTGGATGGCCTGGCCGCTGGAGCCTTTCACCAGATTGTCGATGGCAGCGATCACGATGGCGCGGCCCGGCACCCGATCGGCAAACACGTTGATCACCACATGGTTGGAGCCGCGTACCATGCGCGTGGCCGGCGCCACACCTGCTGGCAACAGGTGCACAAACGGCTCGGCGGTGTAGGCATCTGCCAGCACTTCGCGCAGATAATCCGGGCCGTGCGGCGTTTCCACGATGCAGGTGACCAGTTCGCCGCGGTTCATCGGCACCAGATGCGGCGTGAAGCTGATGGTGACGGCCCGCCCGGCGCGGCGGCCCAATTCCTGTTCCATTTCAGGCATATGGCGGTGGCTGCCGATGCCATAAGGGTGCACGGCTTCGGCGATTTCCGCAAAGAGATTGGCTTCCTTGAGGCCGCGCCCGGCGCCCGATACCCCTGACAGCGCATTGACCGTGATGCGATCGGCGCAAATCGCCTGTGCAGCCATCAGCGGCAGCAGCGCCAGCAGTACGGCGGTGGGATAGCAGCCGGGGCAGGCCACAATCCGGGCGGCGGGCAGGGCATCACGGGCAAATTCGGTCAGGCCATACACGGCTTCGGGCAGCAGATGCGGCGCCGGGTGGGCGCCGCCGTACCAATCGGCATAGCTTGCGGCATCTTTTAGCCGAAAATCTGCTGACAAATCAATGATGCGACTGTTCGGGAGGCCCGACAACAGTTCTGCCGAGGCCGCATGCGGCAGGCAGCCAAACACCGCATCGATGCTTGCAAAATCAATCGCTTCCGCCTTCACCAGCGCCGGCAATTGCGGGTAGATGGCAAAATGCGGCCAGATCGCTGCCATGGTCTGACCGGCCTTGGCATTGGCCGCCAGCGCCGCAATCTCCATGCGCGGATGCGCCAGCGCCAGGCGCACCAGATCAGCCCCGGTATAGCCCGAAGCCCCCAACACTGCGATGCGCAACCGGTCCGTCATGCCCGCCGGTTAGGGCAGTGCCGCAGTGTGTGCAAGCAGAGTGGCGCACCGTGTCCGTCCGTTGCCACAGTGTGGGCCACTGGTGCAGATTGCTGGGCCACGGGTGGCCAATTGCGCGCATCCTGTGCGCACCCCCTAAATCAGCGCGCCCAGCAACGGCTCACCGCTCGCCAGCCGCCGGATATTGTCCACCAGCCGCTCCATGATGCGCCGGTTGATGTCGGGATTGCTCCACGACACATGCGGCGTGACGCGGCAGCGCGCATGGCTCAGCAGGCCGTGGCCGGGCGGTAGCGGTTCAGGATCGGTCACATCCAGGCTGGCCCACAACCGGCCGCGATTCAGCTCCGCCAGCAGGGCATCCTGATCGATCAGGCCGCCGCGGCCGACATTGACGATATGGGCATCGCTGCGCATCCGCGCCAGCCGATCGGCATTCAGCAGATGGTGGGTGGCCGGCGTGATCGGCGCCGCCAGCACCAGATGATCGGCGCGCGCCACCACATCATCCAGCGGCGCGATGCTGATCCACGGCTGCGGGGCCGGGGCGTTGCTGCCGCGCGCGGCAATGATGGTCATGCCAAAGGCGTGGGCATAATGCGCCACCTGGCTGGCAATATTGCCCAGCCCGACCAAGCCGAGCGTGCGCCCGTGCAGCGTGCCGAGCGGGCTGCTGATGAATTGCTGCCGTTCCGGCCAGGCATCGCCGGGCTTCAGGGTGACGGCGGCCAATTGCTTGGCATGGGCCAGCATCACCGCCAGCGCATATTCGGCGATGGGAATGGCGGTGGTGCCCGATGCACTGGCCACGGCTGGCGCTTCGAACAGCCACGGCGGATAATTGTCGGCGCCGGCGCTGGCCAATTGCACCAGCTTCACCTGGCCTGGCCAGCCGGCGGGGCGCGGCGCATCATTGGCCTGGCTATGGGCTTCGCCTTCACCGTGCAGCACGAACAGCACATCAACATCGGTTGGCAGTGCCCAGCGATCATCCTGCGGGATATGGGCGGCGGCCGTGATGCCGGGCAGGCCGGCCAGCATCGCCGACATTGGCGGCGCGAATTGGTGTGCGATGCGCATCTTGTTTCTCCCCGTTTTTCCTTTCATTAGCCATAAGCGCGTCGGCCCGCTACCGGGCCGTGTGTTTCCCTTTTTGCCAACAGAGGTTGCCATGGCCAGCATCAATATCATCACCCGCAGCGGCGAAGAGCGCGTGCTGCCTGCCCAGCCCGGCATGACGGTGATGGAAATCATCAAGGACGCTGGCATCGATGAGTTGCTGGCGCTGTGCGGCGGCTGCTGCTCGTGCGCCACCTGCCATGTGTATGTGGCGGATGCCGATATGGGGCGCGCTGGCCCGGCGGGCGCCGATGAAGACGATCTGCTCGATTCGTCCGAGCACAAGCTGCCCGGCAGCCGCTTGTCCTGCCAGATGAAGTTCACGCCTGCGCTTGATGGCCTGGTTGTCACCATCGCGCCGGAAGAGTGAATGACTGAGCGGGCCCTGGCCAGCTTTGCCTTGCAGGCAAAATTCTGTGCTGGGCTCGGTGCGCCGTTCATGGCGGCGCTGTGCCGCGCGCTGTCGGCGGGCATCGACCCGGCCAGCCAGACCGGGCAGCGCCTCGCCAATTGGCCCGGTGAGCCGATGACGGACGCACTGCCGATGCGCATGACCGGTGCGCTGCACTGGCTGGTGCGCAGCGGGCGCGTGCCCGAATTGGCGGCGCTGTATCCGCCGGCGGCATTGCCGGATGAGGCGGCGCTGGCAGCGGCCATCGCTGCGGTGATGGCCGATCCGGCCAGCGATGCCGCCATCGCCGAATTCCTTGGCAGCGCGCCGCAAACCAACGAAACCGGCCGCGCCGGCGCGTTGATGCCCGGCCTGCTGACGGTGGCCGCAGAAACCGGCCTGCCGCTGGCGCTGATCGAGCTTGGCGCCAGCGCCGGGCTGAATCTGAATTTGGATCGCTTCGCCTGCGATCTCGGCGGCACGCGGGCAGGCGATCCAACGAGCGACGTGATCATCCGCCCGAATTGGCAAGGCCCGCCGCCGCCGGCCGCGCCCGTCAACGTGATCAAGCGCTGCGGCGTGGACCTCGCGCCGCTGGAAGCCGCCGATCCTGCGGTTGCGGAGCGGCTGCTCGCCTTCATCTGGCCCGATCAGCCCGAACGGCTGGTGCGCGCGGCTGCCGCCATCGCACTGGCGCGCCGCCATCCGCCAACGCTGCACCAGGCCGACGCCGCCGATTGGCTGGCGGCCAATCTGGCCCTGACCAACGGCGCGGCCACCATCGTCTATCACAGCATCGCCTTCCAATATTTCCCGCCCGCCGCGCAGGCCCGCATCATCGCACATCTGGAGGCGGTGGGCAGCGCCGCGACACCGGCAGCGCCGCTGGCCTGGCTGCGCATGGAAATGGACGATCCCGCCCAGCCGGCCATGCCCGCGATCCGCCTGCGCCTGTGGGCCGGGGCTGCGGCGAGCGAACGCCTGCTTGGCCATGCCCACGCACACGGCGCATTCGTGCAGTGGGCGGCTTGATGATATTGGTGCTGGCCTCTGCCAGCCCGCGCCGGCTCGATCTGCTGGCGCGGCTGGGGCTGGTGCCGGCTGCGGTCGATCCAGCCGAAATTGACGAAACGCCGGCCCGTCTGGAACGCCCAAGCGATCACGCCCGCCGGCTGGCCCGCGAAAAGGCGCAGGCGGTTGCCCCGCGCCATGCCGGCCAGATCGTGCTGGCGGCCGATACGGTGGTGGCCGTGGGCCGGCGCATCCTGCCCAAGGCCGAGGATGAAGCCACCGCCCGCGCTTGCCTGGCGCTGCTGTCCGGCCGCCGGCACCGGGTGTTGACGGCGGTGGCGGTAATCGATGCTGCCGGTGTGCTGCGCGAACGGCTCAGCGAATCGGTGGTGACGTTTCAGCGCCTGACGCCTGCCGATATCGATTGGCTGATCGCGCGCGGCGATTGGCAGGGCAAGGCCGGCGGCTATGCCATCCAGGGCGCCGCCGAAGCCTTTGTGCGCAGCCTGTCGGGCAGTTTTTCCGGCGTGGTCGGCCTGCCGCTCAATGAAACGCGGCTGCTGCTCGCCGCCAGCGGCTGGCGGGCATGATCGCACTGGTTGAACCCGCGCCGGGGGCAACGCGCGGGCTGGTGCTGGACGGCGATAGCGTGGTTGCCGCGCATCTTGTTCGCGATGATGAACCACTGCCGGTCGGCATGATCGCTCCGGCCCGGCTGGTGGCGCGAATCGGCGCTGGCCGCGCGCGTGCCATGATCGCCGGCAGCGAAGCCTTGCTCGATCCAGCGCCCGCTGATTGGCACGAAGGCCAGAGCCGGCTGGCGCAGGTGGTGCGCGCCGCCCGCAGCGATGGTGCGCGTGACAAGCACGCCCGCATTGCCGCCCACCCCGGCCCGGCCCGCGCCGCGCCCAGCCTCGCCGAAACCTTGGCCGCGGCCGGGCATGATGTGCAGATGGTGCCGGTGCACGGCCCTGATCTGTTGGCGCAGGCCGGCTGGGATGATGTGGCGGCGCAGGCACAATCTGGCGTGGTCGATTTTCCCGGCGGCCGCCTGCTGATGGTGCCAACCCCGGCCATGCTGGTCATCGATGTCGATGGCGACGGTGATCTGGCGCGGCTGGCCGAAGGTGCTGCGCGGGCGGCGGCGGCGGCGATTGCCTGCCACGGCATTGGCGGGCCGATTGTGGTGGATTTCCCCACCCTCGCCGGGCGCAGCGCACGCAGCGCCGTGGACCGGCTGCTGGCCGATCACCTGCCGGCGCCGTTTGAAAAAACCGCCATGAACGGCTTTGGCCTGGTGCAGATCATCCGCCCGCGCGGCGCGCCATCGCTGCTGGAGGCCGCGCGCCGGCCCGGCTTTGCTGCGCTGGAATTGCTGCGCCGGGCGATGCGCCTGACCGGGGCAGTCACCATCAGCGGCCCGGCCGCCGTGCATGATTGGCTGGCCGCCCGGCCAGCATTGACCGGCGAACTGGCGCGCCTGACCGGCGGACGCGCGGCGCTGGTGCTGGCGGAGCACTCCCATGTCCAAACCGGTTAAATCCACCCAACGCCTCTGCGTCTATTGCCGCAAACGCGCCGCCGCCGCGCCATTTGCGCCCTTCTGCTCCGAAGGCTGCCGCAGCCGCGATCTCAATGCCTGGCTGTCGGATGCCTACATCATTCCGGGCAAGACCGGCGAAGATGAACTTTCTGATGTCGCCGCGCTGGACAATGGCGAAGAGGCTGGCTAATTGCCCTCTCCCCGCTGGCGATTTCGCCGTGTGCGTGGGCCCGGGTAGCTCAGGGGTAGAGCAGGGGATTGAAAATCCCCGTGTCGGTGGTTCAAATCCGCCCCCGGGCACCATATCTTCGCGCAGTATAGGGCTTCGCAAGTTCCAGATGTGGCTCCGGTCAACCGCCGGCGAGTCGATCTGGCGGCGGACATGGTGGGCTGGCTGAGCTGTAGGTGCCGGATTTCAAGCTGTGATGCGAATTGCTGTGCTGGAAACTTGGAAATTGCAGTGGTTTCAGGCTAATCAGCCGGAACAGTGAGGCCGGCACATTTCAGCCTGTCTCGTCGGATTGGTGAAATTGCTGTTATGACACTGGTTTTGCTGCGGCAATTGCCTGCGCCCGGCCATATTTCTGGTCACATTCTCGGGCGGGTTTTGCTGGCCTTGCTGTGGACTCCTGCGGCTTCGGCTTCGGCTTCGGCTCTGGCTGCGGCTGCGCCGATTGCGATTCCCTTGCCTTCGGAGCGGCCGCAGGCGATTTCGGCGCAAAGCGATGATTTTCTGGCGGCGCTGGCGCAGCGTGATGTTGGCCCCGGGTTCATCGCCCGCTTGGCGGCGGCTGCTATTGCCCTGCCTGTGCTGGGTGAACGCAGCGAGGATGTGACGGCGGCGACGGCGGCGCGTGATCAGGCCCGGTCGCGGCTGCTGCCCGGCCTGGGGCTGGATTTCGTCGGGGCGCGCACCATCACGCGTGATCTGCAATTGCCGACCACGCAGGTGGAAAATCTCAGCCCGCGGCGCCGCAACGATGTCATCGGTTCGGTCGATCAGCTGCTCACCGATTTTGGTGCCACTTCGGCGCGGGTGCGGGCCGGCGATGCATCGGCGGATGCCGCCCGCGCCGAGCTTGATGTGGCGCGCACGGCGGCGCTGCTGCAATTGGTGGAAAGCTGGTTTGGCATGCTGTCGGCGCAAACCACCGATGCGCTGCTGGCCAGCCATGTTGATCGCATGAAAAGCCTGGCGGGCGGCGCGGTCTTGCGCTTTGAACGCGGTGTGGACAGCGGCGGCGATGTGGCGCGGGCGCGGTCCTATCTGGCGGCCGCGCAAAGCCAGAAGATCGACAATGAACGCCGGCTGCGCGCTGCCGCCGCGCGGTTCAACGAGCTGTTTGGTGAAGCCCCTGGCCCCTTGGTGCGGCCGGCCGTAGCCACCCAAGCAGACCCGCTGGTTGCCGGCACGGTTGCTGATCGGCCCGAACTGGTATCGGCGCGGGCGCAGGCGCAGGCCGCCGAAGCTGCGCTGTCGGCGGCGCGGTCCGATCGGCTGCCGCGGCTGGATGCGCGCGTGAGTGGTTCGGCATATGATGTGCTGCGCGGCCGCGATCCGGCCTATGATGTGCGCGCGCAGGTCACGCTGCGCCAACGCTTTTCGGTGGGCGGCGCCGAAGCGGCGCGGGTGGCGGAGCTGGCGGCCCGCCGCCGCGCCGCGCGCTTTGCGGTTGACCGGGTGGCGGCAGCGACGCTGCGGGAGCGGGATACCGCCAGCGCCGATGTCGATGGGCTGGCGGCATCGATTGCGCCGCTGCAGGATGCCTATCTGGAAAGCCGGCGCGCGCGCGATTTGTTTGCCGAACAATTTCGCGTATCACGCGGCACCGTGTTTGATCTGCTGCGCGCCGAACAGGATCTGCTCAACGCTGCGCTGGTGCTGGCGCGCACCACCTATGATCTGGATGTGGCGCGCCTGACGTTGCTGGCGCGGCGCGGCGGCCTGATTGAAAATTTCGGCCTCACGCCCGCCGTTGCTCCCGCCGTTGCTCCCACCGTTGCTCCTGCCCGAACGGACCCGCAGCCATGATGCAACCGCGCCTGCCGATGCTGTCGCCTTGGCTGATGGGGCCGCTGGCGATGCACCGCGCCACCTACATAAAGGTGGGCATTGCCGCCGTGCTCACCAACGTGTTTGCGCTGGCCACCTCGCTTTATTCGATGACCGTCTACAATCGAATCGTGCCCAACAATGCGACCGATTCGCTGATTGCCTTGTCGATCGGCATGGCCATCGTGCTGTTGTTCGATTTCATCTTGCGCATGCTGCGCGGCTATTTCGTCGATGTGGCGGGCCGCGATGTCGATGCCAAATTGGGCACATCGGTGTTTCAGACACTGATTTCGATGCGATTGGCCAACAAGCAGGGATCGAGCGGCGCCTTTGCCGGCCTGCTGCGCGAATTTGAAACCCTGCGCGAATTTTTCGCCAGCGCCACCATCGTTGCGCTGGTGGATGTGCCGTTCATCCCGCTGTTTCTGGTGGTGATCTGGGCCATTGCCGGCCCGGTGGTGCTGGTGCCGCTGCTGATGGTGCCGCTGGTGGTGGGCGCGGCCTGGGTGGTGCAGCCCGGGCTGGACCGCATGGCCAGCAATGTGCTGGGCCTGGGGTTTTCCAAGCAGGGCGTGATGGTTGAAACCATCGGTGGGCTGGAAACGGTCAAGGCCACGGCGGCCGGTGCGATGCTGGCCAAGCGCTGGCAGATCGCCGTGGACGAAAGCGCCGATGTGGCGCTGCGCAGCCGATTGCTGTCAGCCTTTGCCACCAATGTCGCGGCTTCGGCGCAGCAGATCGTTTATGTGGGCGTGGTGCTGTACGGCGTGTTTTTGATTGCCGATGGCGCGATGGCGAGCGGATCGTTGATCGCTGCATCGATCCTGGCCGGGCGCTGCGTCGCGCCGCTGGGCCAGGTTGCCGGCCTGCTCACCCGGCTGAGCAGCACCCGCGCCGCCTATGCGCGGCTGGATGAGTTCATGACGATGGGCGGTGATCTGGCGCCGGGTGCCCAGCCGGTGCGCCGGCAGCGGCTGGACGGGCGCATCGCCTTTCGCAACGTTGTGTTTCACTATCCGGGCACCACCACGCGCGTGCTGGACAATGTGTCGTTTGAAATCGCGCCGGGTGAGAAGGTCGCGATCATCGGCCGCGTCGGATCGGGCAAATCGACCATCGGCCGGCTGATCATGGGGCTGTATGAACCCAGCGAAGGCCAGGTGCTGATCGACGGTGCCGATGTGCGCCAGCTGCATCCGGACGATCTGCGCCGCAACATCGGTTCGGTGTTGCAGGATGTGACGCTGTTTTCCGGCACCATCCGGGACAATATCACGCTGGGCGATCCGGCCATCGATGATGCCGAACTGCTGCGCCTCGCCATATTGAGCGGCACGCATGATTTTGTCGGGCAGATTGCCAATGGCTATGACCGGCGGCTGGCGGACCGCGGCGAAGGCCTGTCGGGCGGCCAGCGCCAATCGATTGCCGTGGCGCGGGCGCTGGGCAACGCGCCGCCAATCGTGATTTTCGATGAGCCGACCAGCGCCATGGACGATCCCTTCGAACAAGCGCTGATCGCCCGGCTGGAACCGGAATTGCGTGATCGCAGCTTTGTGCTGGTCACCCACCGGCGGCCGATGCTGCGGCTGGTGGACCGGGTGATTGTTCTGAATGGCGGCAAGATCGTATCGGATGGGCCGCGTGATGCCTTGCTGGCGCCGCGCACCGCAGGACGCGCGCAATGACCAATATTGTCGAAGACGCGCTGCTGAAGGCGCCCGATCGCTTGCTGGAGCGCAATTTTGCCACGGTGATGCTGTGGGTGATCACGGCGTTGACCGTGTCGCTGTTGCTGTGGGCCGGGTTTGCGCGGGTGGATGAGGTGGTGCACGCCGTGGGCCGGGTGATCCCATCGAGCCGGCTGCAAGTGGTGTCCAATCTGGAAGGCGGCATCATCAAGGCGATTCTGGTCAAGGCCGGTGAGCGCGTCTCCGCCGGGCAGCCGCTGCTGCAGCTCGACAAGACGGCATCGACCGCCGATTTTGCGCGCAGCGACACGTCGGTTGATGCGCTGCGTGCCCGCGCGGCGCGGCTGGAGGCTGAAGCGCGCGGCAATCCACTGGCGTTCCCGTCCGCGCTTGAGCTGGCAGCACCGGCGCTGGTGGCCAATGAACGCGCGCTGCACACGGCGCAGATGGCCGGGCTGGCCACCGAACGCGACATTGCCCGCTCACGAGTCGAGCAAGCCGAACGCGGCGCCGGGCAGGCCCGCGCCGAAGCGGTAGCGCGCACCGAAGCGGCAATGCTGGCGGCACGCGAAGTCGAGATCATTGCGCCGCTGGTGGAGAAAGGCGTTGAGCCGGCAATGACCCTGGTTCGCGCGCGTTCTGCCGAGCGCCAGGCTGCCAGCGCCCGCGATGCCGCTGCCGAAGCGGTCCGCCGGGCCGATGGCGCGCGCACCGAAGCCTTCACCGCCATCCGCAATCTCGATCAGCGGTTTCGCGCGCAGGCCGCCGAAGCGTTGGCGGCAACGCGCGCCGAAATCGCTGCGCAAAGCCAGACACTGCCGGCGCTGGCCGACCGCATGAACCGCACCGTGCTGCGTGCGCCGGTTGCCGGCGTGGTCAATCGGGTGCTGGCCACCACCGTTGGCGGATCGATCCGGCCCGGTGAGCCGCTGATCGAAGTGGTGCCGCAAGGCGAGGCGCTGGTGATCGAAGCCATCGTCAATCCGCAGGATATCGCGTTTTTGCGGCTGGGCCAGCGCGCCAACATCAAGCTGACCGCCTATGATTATTCGGTTTATGGCACGTTGCCCGGCATCGTGGAGCGTATCGCGCCCGATGCGGTGATCGATGAACGCACCGGCCAGGCCCATTTCACCATCCGCGTGCGCACCACGGCGGCCGGGCTGATCGGCGAGGACGGTGCCAAGCTGCCGATCGGCGCCGGCATGACCGCCGAAGTCGATGTGCTCGGCCGCCAGCGCACCATCCTGAATTATCTGCTCACGCCGGTGACGCGCCTGCGTGACAATGCCTTCCGCGAGAAATTGTAACAGCGATCAACCCATCGGACGGGCGCAGCCGTTGCTGGCGCGGGAGCCGATTATCGCCGCCAGCCTGATGGCGGCTGTTGCCGCCTGGCCGGATCAATGCGCCGGGGCTGATCCGGTTTCGGGATTATAGGCGGGATTGGCCGGATCGAGCGGATCGGCCGCCAATTGCGGCAGCGGGCGCGCCGATTCGATCCAGGCACGGTGCAGCAGATCGCGCAGCATGGCCGCGCCGGTGCTGGTGCGCGCATACACGATGGCGCGCCCGCCAGCCGAATTGGCATTGGCAAATGCGTTTTGCTGTTCGAGCCGATAGATGGTTTCCATGTTGGCAGCACTGTCATCCAGAAAAGCCAGCACCGTATCGAACAGATCACCGTTCTGGCGGGCCAGCGCCGGCATGCCGCGCGTCACATCCTGCTCGCTGAGGGCGATCATCTCGACAAATACGGTTTCGAAACGGCTGTGGATGGTGCGATCAGTGGTGTAGCCGCGCGGATTGTCGCCGCGCCAGCCATCGCTGTGGATGGAGGCGTGCAGCGGCTGCGCGCCATCGCCGATATAATGGCCCAGCCTGACCACATCAAACGCCAGCGCCTGATTGATGTGCCGCGTATCGAGGCGCATCGCGGCCAGCCGGCGGTGCCAGCGCATGCCCGATACCAGGCGGCCATAGGTTTCCATGATCGCGTATGGCATCGTGCCGGTCCAGCGCAGGTTGGTGCGCTTGGCGGCATCGGATGTCTTGTCCTTTGTCGCCCGCTGCGCATCGAGCAAGGCGATCAGGAATTCGGCGCGGGACCGCGGCGGCGATTTCATGAAGGCAAATTGTTCGCGGAACCAGCCATGATTGGGATCTTCGTCCATTTTGGCAAACGGATCGGCAGGCAGGCGCCACAAATCGGGCAGCACGGCGAGTTCGGCAGCAAAATCGGCATGCGCCTGCAAAAACAGCGGGCCATCGGCCGGCAGGCTGGCCAGCGCCGCCCGGTTGATCGCGGCGTGCGCGCGCACACCCCACGCCGCTGCCGGCGCTGCCGCACCCAGCATCGCGCATTGCAGGATGATCGCAGCGGTTTTCAGATGGCGAAACATGGGAAGCCCCCTTGGAAATAACGGCGATGCCGGCCAGCGGCAGCACCCGCTGCATCACGGATCGAGCGGATCGAGCGGTTCGACATGAAAGGCCGCACGGTCGGTCAGGAATTCGAACGCAAACGGCGTTTCGGCAGCACTCACACGCCCGGGCGCAATCCCGGTTTCCTTGAGGGTGCGTTCGGCCAGGATCTGGCTGCCGATATAGCTGGCCGTCATCGGATCGGTCACGATCAGGGCGGGCCGATCGGTGGGAAAGCCGGCTGCAAACAGCAACCGCGCGCTGTTGCGCAAATTGGTGGTGGTGTGCCGGGCGTGCGGTTCGATCAGCACATGATCGGCGGGAATATTATATTGCGTGATCAGCAACTGCTTCATTTCGGCCGCTTCGTTGAACGGCGTGCGGTTGGGATGCACATTGCCGCCGCTGACAATGATGAACGGCGCCAGGCGGCGGGCATAAAGATCGGCGGCCCGCGCCAGCCGGATATGACCGAGCACGCCGGTGCGCGATTGCGCATCGTCTGGGCCATGGCCGAACACCAGCAAGGCCGGATAGCGATAATCCAGCCAGCGCGTGCGCCTCACGGCCGCAATCGCCGGACCATTGGCGCCGGCCAACAATGGGCGATAGGCAGCAGCATCGGTGCGTTCGTTGATGCGCAGCAGCCCGGTGCCAAAGCGCAAGGCCGGATCGAAGACCAGATCATCGGCGCGCGCGGCGGCGGCTGTAATCTGGGCATGGGCATTCAAAATAAGCGCGAATTCAGGCCGCGCCACATCAAAAATCGCGGCATCAATGAGCGGATAGCGCGGCGGCTTGCCCTGGCCGTACACCGCGACCAGATTGTTCAATCCAGCCGCCGTATCGGCCCATGCCGCCGCCAGCAGATCGGCGTCCGCCAGCCCGGCGTGGCGCGCAAACCGGCCCGACGGCCGCATTTGGGCCTGCACCAGCGCGCGCGCCATGCCCGGCCGCGCCGCCACTGCCCGCAGCACATCGCTGATCACCGCAACATCGCCCGGCAGCCACAGCCACGCCGCCGCAATGCAATCAGGGCGAGCCGTACAGGTGGCGGCGGCAACAACCCGCTGCGCCCGCGCGCCGGCCAGCGCCTGCAAGGCCGGATCAGCGCGCAGCGCCGCCGCCCAGCCCGGTGCCTTGCCGAGCATGGCAAGCAGCGGAAAATTCAGCGTTTCGAGGGTTTCCGCGTAAGGGGTCGTGTATCCGGGCGGGTCCATCGCCAGCAGATTGACCGGCGCTGCCAGTACATCAACCGACGCTGCCAGCATGGCTGCAACGGCAAACAGCTTTGGGGCGGCGGTTCTTGATCCGGTCATTGCAGGCAGTCCCTTGCTGGCAGCGCGGCGTTCTGACCAGCATGCACCTGCCAGAAACCCGGCGTCACGCTGGCCAGAACACGCCTGCCCTGATTACCAGGCCTTGGTCACCACGAACCGCACGTTGCGGCCAAACAGCGGCCGGCCATAGATCGCCGTGCTGGAGCCCTGCCCGGCAAGCTGGTCGGTGCGCGGATTGCCCTCGGTCAGGCCGCGGGCGTTGGTGATGTTATCGCCCACCACCTGGAAGTTCCAGTTGCGATATTGCACGATTATCCCGGCGGCCAGTGTGTCATAGGCTGGCAGTTCCGTAAGATTGAACAGATCGACAAAGCGTTTGCCGACATAATTGTAGCGCAGATAGGTTTGCACAGCAGCATCACCGACATCAAACGAGATGGTCGGCCGGAAGTTCCCGTAGACCTTGGGCTGGCGGATCAGCTGGTTGCCGTCCACGGCCGCTGCCGATGCGCCGGTTTCGTTGACGAGATCGGAAATCGTCGGGTCGCTGACGGTGATGGTGCCGGCCAGCGACAGCCACTTGACCGGGCGGATATCGATATCGGCTTCGACACCCTTGGTCACTGCCGAACCGATGAACGTCAACGGCACATTGTTCTGGCCGGTGACGGGGTTGAAGGCCAGGAACGATGCGTTGAATGGGTCGAACTTGGTATAAAAGCCCGTGAGATAGGCCGAAATGCCCGGCATCGCGATTTTCACGCCGGCTTCGTATTGGCGCGCCTTGGGCACCACGTTGGCTGCACCCGAATAGACGTTGAATTCGCTGGGCACCCGGAACGCTTCGGAAATGCGCGCATACAGGCCGAATTGCGAGCTCAGGTCATAATTGGCCCCGAACGTCCACGGCGTCACGTCGATCACGAAGCGCCGATTGGTCGGCACGCCGGTGTAGGCGCGGGTGGCGTTGTCGGCCAGGGTGGCCGCATCGCCGAGGTTGACCGTGGTCTGCCCGATGCCAAAGCCGCGGAACGTGTAGCGTTCGTGGCGGACACCGGCATCGATGCGCAGATCGTCGGTCACCTGCCAGGTGTCGTTGGCAAACGCTGCCCACATCGTCACGTCGCTTTCGCCCTGCGTGATCGTGGTGGAATAGCGGAGCACGCCCCGATCGGTAACGCTGCCCAATATCTGGTTGGTGGCCGAATAGGCGAACAGATCGAGCGTGCGCGGCTGCGCCGCCAGTTCGAACAGATAATCCTGATAACGCTGGGCATATTCATTGCCATAGGCCGCTGCATAGCCGCCGAAAACGACACTGTGCGTGCCAAGGCCGGTCTTGATATCACGGTACAGGCGCACTTCGCCCTGGCCGGAATAGAAATCGCTGGAAATCGCGCGGTATTGCGCGCTCAGCACCAGCCCGGATGCAGCGGTCGGATCATAAAGCGTCGCGCCATTGGTGCCGCCGATCGCATAGCCCAGCCGGGCCACGGTCGCGGTTGGCGTATCAAACGCCGTGCGCGCTGCGCCCAGGAAACCGTTGGCAAACACGGTGCTGTCAGCGGGATTGGTGGTGGAATACAGCGCATCGAAATCAACGCGGCCATCAGTCCAGCGGCCCTTGGCTTCCAGTGTCCAATCGTCACCCAGGGCCTGCTTGTACTCAAGTCCCAGGCTGAGCATCTTGGTATGGCGGCCATCGGCAAGATCGCGATCTTCCACGGTCTTGCCGCCGGCGCCATCGGAATAAACCAGCCGGGCATTGCGCAGCGCCGGCGTGTTCAGGGTGCCGGTGAAATAATCCAGGAACGGATCGAGCGAATTGGCCGGATTGCGCGGATCGGCCACCGGGATCGGCAGGTAAAAGGCGTTCTTGTCGTTGAGATACAGCACCGATGCCTTCACTTGGCCGCCTTCGAATTCGCGGCGCAGATTGGCGCGGAACTGGCCGCCATCATCGCTGGGAAAACCGCCCGGGCGATAGCCCTCGTGGCGGCGCACAAAGCCGCCAAGCGCGAAATAGGTGCGCTCCCCGATCGGGCCGGATTGATAGGCATCAAGCCGATACAGGCCGGTATCGCCCAGTGTCAGGCGCACCGCGCCCGCCGGCGTGTCGGTGCCGGATACCGTGATCGCATTGTAGATGGCCGATGCGTTGCTGGCGAAAATCGGCGCCGGGCCGCCGCGAACGAATTCCACCGTCCCGGTCATCAGATCGACACGGTTGAGCACATCGCCCTTGAAAAACGGGCCGTCGTTGTCGTGGTAGATCGGCAGGCCATCCTGGTGAAAGGCCTGGAAGCTGCCTTCGTTGGGAATGCCGCGCAAACGATAGACGTTCTGCACTTCACCGCCGGTGGCTTCGGCCTGAATGCCGGGGATCTGGCCGAGCAGATCGGCAAAGTTCAGCGGCGCGAGCTTCTGGATATCGGCGTTGGACAGCGACGTGACGGCATAGGACACATCGAACTTGCGCTGCGCCGTGGACGAACCGGTCACGATGATCACATCGCTTTCGGCCGTTTCGCTGGTTTCTGCTGCGGTCTTGCTGGCAGCGCCGGTCTGGGCGAAGGCCGTGCCAGCAGCACCGCTGGCCAGCATGGAAACAAGCAGAATTTGCGCAATATTGCGTTTGGATGTCATCGTGTCGGCCCCTGTTCACAATCAAACTGTCGGTGGGGGCCTAGAGCAACAGCATGACAGCCAGCGGACAATTTGATGACAATGGCGCTGCAAAAATTGTGCAATTTCAATATATTCGGGGATAACTATGCCGGCATCGGCTTTGTCGCCAACCTGACCGGGTGCCGGCGTGCAGTGGAACCCGCATCATTCAGCACGTGCATCAGGCGCATTTTCAGGCAGCAGATCGGCAAGCAGCGGATTGGGAAATTTGCGGCCGAGGGTGATCGCATAAAAGCGTTCAGTAAGCAGGGGGATACGGCAATGTTCGACCAGTATGCCGGATCGCAGCTCGTCTTGAACAACGATCGGCGGCACCAGCGTGAGCCCGCCGCCTTCGCGGGCGAGCAGCCGCAACATCGCCATATCATCGACTTCGGCCAGAATGATTGGCCGGATGCCAGCAAGATCGAGCAGATTGTCAAACCCGGTGCGGATCTCGCTGTCCAGGCTGGGCAGCAGAACCGGCTCCGTCGCCAGATCTTCGGGAAAGCGCAGCGGCGGCTTGCCGGGACGCGGCCGGCCGACCAGGCTGATCGGTTGCTGGCGCAGCAGGTGATTGCGAAATCGCGTGGTGGCATCGCGCTGGGCGGCGCTGTTGGCCAGCACAACATCGACGGCATGAGCTTCGAGCCGGGTGAGCAGATCGCGCATGGTGCCGGATCGCACAATCAATTCGACATCGGTGCGGCCAACCAGCGGACGCAGGAATTCGAGCTGAAGATTGCGCGACAGCGTTGTGAGTGCGCCGATCCTGAGCACCTGCCGAACGGCCTGTGACCCGGCAAGCGTGCTCAGCAGCTCGTCGCCTGCCTTGAAGATCGTATCGGCATAATCGAGCGCGATCTTGCCAGCCTCGGTCAACACCAGGCGCTTGCCGACAAGGTCGAACAGCGGATGCCCGATTTGCTGGCCAAGTTTGTGGATTTGCACCGAAAGCGCCGACTGGGACAGGTTCAGGCGCTCGGCGGTCCGGGTCAGGCTGCCCTCATGTGCCACCGCCCAGAAATAGCGCAGATGATTGAAATTCAGGCTGCTCATATCGTTCGTTATAAACGAACGATATGAGCAGAACAATGAATTATACTGGCCGATATGGCGCCGCTACATCAGTGTGGCTTCAGCAATCATGTCTGAGGGGGACCAGCCTTGCAACTCGATTTCCTGCCATTTGCAGCGCCGGCAGTTCTTGCTGCCAGTGCCGCCGCCAATTTCCTCAATCCGGGCCGCCGTGCGGCCGGCGCACTGCGGTTGGCCGAAGCCGCCACGGTCGTCACCGTCCTGATCGCGCTGGTTTCAGCTGGGATACTCGCTGTGCAAGGGCCATTCGAATCAGGCTTGCTTGGGCTGGGCGGGCTGGGCCTGTCGGCTCGCATCGACGCCGTGAGTGCAACCATGTTTGTGCTGGTGGCGTTCATTGGCTGGGTGGTGACGCGCTATTCGGGCACCTACCTTGATGGCGAGGCGCGGCAAGGCGTCTTTGCTGGCTGGATGAGCCTCACGCTTGCTGCGGTGCTCCTGCTCGTGCTGTCCGGCAATCTGGTGCAGCTTGTGCTGGCCTGGATCGCCACCAGCCTGTTCCTGCACAAGCTGCTGCTGTTTTATCCAGATCGTGTGCCCGCCCAGCGCGCAGCTGCCAAGAAATTCGTCACGGCGCGCGTTGGCGATGCGGCGCTGATCGGCGCTGTTGTGTTGCTGGTGCGCGCCTATGGCACGGCCGACATCGGCGCCATATTGGGCGCTGCCCGCGCGGGTGCCGGCGGCGGTCTGGCGGTGGGTGCAGCGGCGCTGCTGGCGGTTGCAGGGCTGTTGAAATCGGCGCAGTTCCCGTCACACGGCTGGCTGACAGAAGTGATGGAAACCCCGACGCCGGTTTCGGCGCTGTTGCATGCCGGGGTTATCAATGCCGGCGGCTTTCTGGTCATCCGCTTTGCCGATGTGATGCTGCTGTCGCCAACGGCGCTGGCCGCGCTGGTGATCGTTGGCGGCTTTTCGGCGATTTTCGGCAGTTTGGTGATGCTCACCCAGCCGGCTGTCAAGACCTCGCTGGCATGGTCGACACTGGCGCAGATGGGCTTCATGATGCTTGAATGCGGGCTGGCGCTGTTTCCGCTGGCCTTGCTGCACATCGTTGCCCACTCGCTGTACAAGGCGCACAGCTTCCTGGCATCGGGCGGCGCTGTCGATCTGATTGCTGGTTATCGCCGGCCTGGCCCGGTCGCGATCCCCAAGGCCGGCGCCGTTGGCCGCGCGTTTCTGCTGGCGTTGGGCATTTATGTGCTCGTCGGGCTCGGCTTCGGGTTCCAGACCAAATCGCCGCAAGCCATCGCGCTTGGCGCCATCCTGATCTTTGGTGTGGCCTATATGCTGGCGCAGGGCCTGGCCGATGCTGCGCCCCGGGCGTTGACACAGCGCACCTTTGTGTACGCCGTGGCCACATCGGTGGCTTATTTCGCGCTGCAACTGCTCGCGACCTGGCTGACGTCGGGTATCTTGCCGCCGGCTCCGGTGCCGAACGCGCTTGAATGGACGCTTGTTGTCCTGTCGGTGGTCAGCTTCGGCCTGGTTGCCGTAGTGCAGGCGATGTTTCCGCTCTGGGCCTATCACCCGGCGGCGGCTGGACTGCGGGTTCATCTTTCCAACGGCTTTTATGCCAACGCGGTGTTTGATCGGCTGCTGAGCGGCTGGCGGCTGCGCGGCTAAACCCATATTCTTGCGAGAGATTTTCAAAAATGACCAATCAAGCCACCACCATCTGGCCGGCACCTTCGGCCCTGAACATCGCCGCTGATCAAGCCGCCCGGGCCATTCCGCCGGTTTGGCCGCTGGCTTCCAGCGTTGCCGTCAATCCCTATCTGGGCCAGGCATCGGAAACGCTCGCCATGGTTGGCGCACGCATGCAACGCATCGCCGGGCAGCCGGTGACCATGGCGCGCAGCTGGTATCAGGCGAAGATTGCATCTGGTACCATCAGCGATACCGATCTGGCGCAGGCCCTTGCGCTTGCATCGCCGGCGTTGCGGCCGGCCAGCGTCGCGGCCCTCAAGGCAGCAGCGCAGCAGACCCCGCCGGCCATGCGCGCGGTGCCGACGATTGCCGATCTTGCCGCTGCGGCTTCGGGGATCGATTGGCCCGGGCTGATTGCCGAGCGCTTTGGCGCGTGGGCAGGCGGCTATTTCGATGAAGGCCAGGCGCTGTGGGCGGCGCCGCGCGGATTTGGCGCCTATGCGGCGTGGCGCGCTGTTGCCACCCACGATCTGACGCCCGAAATCATCGGGCTCACCGGCTTTGCCGTGCATGTCTCGCGCGCACCGGAACGCGCCGCCGATGCGCTTGCCGATGCCGTGCAGCAGCTGGGCCTGCCGGCGCAGGCCGCGCAAACCTATCTTCATCAGATGCTGATGTCGCTGGGCGGCTGGGCGCAATATGCCCGTTATTTGCTGTGGCAGGCCGAACTGGCCGGCACATCGGACGCGGCGGTCACCGATTTTCTGTCGATCCGGCTGATCTGGGAAACCGCGCTTTACAATCGCTACGCCGATCAGATTGCCGATCAGTGGCGCGCTGCCATTGCGGCCCATGCTGCCCCGGTGGCGCCTGACGCCGATCATGTCATCAACGCCATCCTTCAGGAAGCGGCGGATCGGGCTGCACAGCGTGATCTTGCGCAGCTGCTGGCAGCGCCGCAAACCGATATCTCGGCAGCGCGTCCGGCTTTGCAGGCAGCGTTTTGCATCGATGTGCGGTCCGAAGTGTATCGGCGCGCATTGGAATCGGTCATTCCCGCCATCCAGACGCTGGGGTTTGCCGGCTTCTTCGGGCTGACCGCGTCGCACAGGCGGTTTGCGTCGGATGTCCACGAGCTGCGGCTTCCAGTGCTGCTGAACCCTGGCCTGACCACCACATCGGGCGGGCCGGCCGATGCAGACAATGATCTGTCGTCCCGGTACAAGGCCCGTGCCAAACGCGCCTGGGGCCGCTTCAAGCTCGCTGCCGTGTCGTCCTTTGCCTTCGTCGAGGCAACGGGCCCGGTCTATGTCGGCAAGTTGGTCAGCGATGCGCTGGGCCTGAACGCCAGGCCGGCACCGAACGATCCCGCGCCGCGCCCCGATCCGGCGCTGGATCTTGATACCCGCACGGCGGCTGCCGAAACGGTGTTGCGCGCCATGTCGTTGACCAGCAATTTTGCGCGGCTGGTGGTGGTGGCCGGGCACGGCGCCAATGTCGTCAACAATCCCCATGCCAGCGGCCTGCATTGCGGCGCCTGCGGCGGCTATTCCGGCGAGGTCAACGCACGGCTGCTGGCGGCAATCCTCAACGATGCCGACGTGCGCAGCGGGCTGGTGCCAAAGGGCATCACGTTGCCGCAAGACACGCTGTTCGTCGCCGGGCTGCATGATACCACCACCGACACGGTCACGCTTTATGCCCAAGACTGCCCATCACCGCAGCATCAGGCCGATATTGCCCAGGCCAGCGCCTGGTTCAGTGCGGCCGGCGTGATTTCGCGCGGAGAGCGGGCGCTGCGGCTGCCACGCGGGGCCGGTGAGGCAAGCCTGGCAAGGCGCAGCCGCGATTGGGCCGAGGTCCGCCCCGAATGGGCTTTGGCGGGATGCAAGGCATTCATCGCCGCGCCGCGCCGGCGCACAAGCGGCAAATCGCTGGATGGTCGCGCATTTCTGCATGATTATGATTGGAAGCTCGATAGCAGCTTTGGTGTCCTGGAACTGATCCTGACGGCACCGGTCGTGGTCGCAAGCTGGATCAGCCTGCAATATTATGGCTCAACCGTTGCGCCCGATGTGTTTGGCGGCGGCAACAAGCTGCTGCACAATGTGACCGGCGGCATCGGTGTTGTCGAAGGCAATGGCGGCGTGATGCGTCCGGGCCTGCCGTGGCAATCGGTTCATGACGGCGAAGCCTATATCCATGATCCGCTGCGCCTGTCGGTCTGTGTCGAAGCCCCGCGTGAGGCCATGACGGCAATTCTGGCGCGCCATGACGGTGTTCGGGCGTTGTTCGATAATCGCTGGCTGCATCTGTTCGCGCTTGATGAAGCCGGCGCAATGGCCTGGCGGTACGCGGGTGATCTGACGTGGGAAGCGATGAGCGGCGCCGGCCAGCAAGCAGCGCAGGCTGAACTGGTGGCATGATCTGGCGCTGCGCCGGCATCAGCCAGATTTGCCGGCTGCGGTTTTACGGATCCTGCGTGGATCTGGCAGCCAGAACCGCCATGTTTGAGCGGGCAGGGTCTGCCGACAGCAATATGTGCGTTGTTTCCGGCAGGCGGCGTTGCCAATTGGGGTGTTCGTGGGTGGTGCCGGGCAGATTGGGCTGCTCGGGCTCGCCCAGCAGATCTTCCATCGGCACGATCACCAGCAGTGATGGCGTGCGCGCGGCGTGCGCCAGCGCCGCCGTGACCAGGGGCGCCGTGTTGTCAGGGGCGGGGCGCTCGCTTTGTCCGGTGAGGGTTGACCAGAGCAGGCCGCGGTCCCAGGCGCGCGCGGCTTCGGCTTTGGCGCGGTCGGTGCCGGGCGGCAGCCGGTGCAGCCGATCGGCCCAATCCAGATCGCGGCCGGACCACCAGCCCGCCAGCGTGGGCGTGTCGTGGGTGCCGGTCATTGCGGCGCTGCCGGCGGGATAATCCTGCGCGCCAATGAAGCCGCCATCGCCGGCGCGTTCAAACCACAGCACGCGCATGCCCAGCATATTGCGGCTGGCCACCGCCGCCGTGAAACCGTGCGGGGCGGTGCCCAGATCTTCGGCGATGATCAAGGCGCCGGCGCGGTGCGCCTCCAGGGTGAGCAACCGCACCAGATCGAGAAACGGAAAATTGAGATAGGCACCGCGCGCGGTCGGTTCGCCATCGGGGATCACCCACAGCCGCGCCAGGCCAAAGGCATGATCGATGCGCAGCCCGCCCGCCGATCGCAGCGCCGCGCGCACCATGTCCAGCCATGGCCGATAAGCGCCGGCGCGCAGGCCCGCCGGTGAAAAGCTGGTGATGTTCCAATTCTGGCCCTGCGGCCCCAGCGGATCGGGCGGCGCGCCAATGTTCAGGCCGCTGAGCATGCTGCCGCGCTGGGCCCAGCTGTCGCTGCCGGACAGGTGCACGCCCACTGCAAGATCGGTAATGAGGCCGATTTCCATGCCAGCGGCGCGGGCATGGCGCTGGCTGGCCGCCAGGCTTTCGCGGGCGAGCCACTGTGCAAAAAGGTGAAATTCCACCTCGTCCGCATTGGCGGCGCCATAATCGGCAACCGCAGCGCCGTCTGGATCGTGAAACGGCGTCGGCCAATCGCGCCAGCCGTTGGCGCCGTGCGGGCGAAAGCGGCAATCGAGGGCATCGAATATCGCATGACGGCGCAGCGCAGCGGGATTGTCCACCGGCTGGGCCAGCAGCCGGGCGCGCTGATCGGGGGGCAGGCCGCCAAACAGCAGGCGCAGATCGGCCAGCCGCTGCGGCAAGGCGCTGGGCCAATCGATGAAGGCGCCGCCTGCGCCGCTGGCCAACGCCGGCAGGCCCACCAGCGCCGGATCGCCCATCGCCGTGTTGAGGAACGTGCGGCTGGAGGGAGAGTAAGGGCTGAAATCGGTGCCGCAGCCGGGAAACATGGCGTGGACGGGATTGATGGCGACCGCGTCGCAGCCATTGCCGGCCAGCACCTGCGCAGCATCGGCAAGTTCGCCAAAGCTGCCAAACGCCCGCGCCGCCGCGCCGCGCAGCGCCGGGATCTGCACGGCCGTGCCCCACATGCGGCGGCTGTGCGGCGCGGGCACCGGGCAATGGCTGGGCGCAACCGCCAGGGTGAGCGTGCGGCTGCCGATGTCCAGCCGGTAATAGCCGGGCACCGCAATCGGTGCGATCTGGCCATCGGCGATGGCGATCGGCTGTGTGATGCCATCTTCGCCGGTGAGCAGGGCATCATCGCCGCTGCCCGGCAGCAGCGTGGCCAGCCCAACCTGGGTCACCAGCATTGCCGGCCAGCCGCGCGCTGCATCGGCCAGTGCTGCGCTGCTGTGCTTGATTTGCTGGCTGCTGCCGGTGTCATGGCCCAGCGCGTGCAGCACGCCGGCCAGCGCCGCATCGCTGGTGGTCTGATCACGGCCTTCGACATCGCGCCAATGCCGCGCCACTCCGGCGGCGGCGGCCAGGGCATGAAGATCAGGATATGGTTCGGCCGGCATGATGCCCCTGCATCAACGCCCGCAGCTGCCGATGCAATCGTGAAATCTTCATGGTGGCGCGATAAGTCATGGCCACAGCCGTTACCTCCGCATAGGTTGCGGCTGCGGCGATGGGCAGTTGACCGGCGGCAGGCATCTCGGCACGATGTTGGCCGGCGAAACCATGTCACCATCGCAAAACTGGAGTTTCGCACACGTGCTTGCCAATCCCGATCTGAAATCCGAACAATTTGCCGCGCGGATCACCACGGTGCTGCGCCAGCGCCTTGGCAAGAACGAAAAGGCTGCCAAGGATCATGACTGGTTTGCCGCCACCGTGCTGGCCCTGCGCGATGACATCATTGATCGCTGGATTGAATCGACCTCGCGCACCCATGAGCTGGCGGGCAAGCGCGTCTATTATCTCAGCCTGGAATTTCTGATCGGGCGGCTGCTGCGCGATGCCCTGTCCAATCTGGGATTGAGTGACGAGATGCGCGGCGCGCTGCGTGAGCACGGCATCGATCTGACCGAACTGGAAGGGCTGGAGCCTGATGCCGCGCTGGGCAATGGCGGGCTGGGCCGGCTGGCGGCCTGCTTCATGGAAAGCCTCGCCAGCCTGGATATCCCGGCCTACGGCTATGGCATCCGTTATGTGAACGGCATGTTCCGCCAGCGTATCGATGATGGCTGGCAGGTGGAATTGCCGGAAACCTGGCTGGCCCACGGCAACCCGTGGGAATTTGAACGCCGCGAAAGCGCCTATCATATCGGCTTTGGCGGCGAGGTGGTGGAAACGCCGGATGGTGTGGCTTGGCGCCCGGCCGAAACCGTCGAGGCGTCGGCTTATGACACGCCGGTGGTTGGCTGGCGCGGGCGGCGGGTCAACACGCTGCGGCTGTGGACGGCCAATGCGATCGATCCCATCAAGCTGGACGCGTTCAATGCCGGCGATCACGTGGGCGCGCTGGTGGATGTGCTGCGCGCCGATGCGCTGGTGCGGGTGCTGTATCCGGCCGATTCCAGTGCGGCGGGGCAGGAACTGCGCTTGCGGCAGGAGTATTTCTTCACCTCCGCGTCCATTCAGGACATTGTGCGCCGGCACGTGCATTATGTTGGCGACGTGCGCAGCCTGCCGGACAAGGCGGCGATCCAGCTGAACGACACCCACCCGGCCATTGCCGTGGCGGAATTGATGCGGCTGCTGATCGACGATCACAAATTGCCGTTTGGCGACGCCTGGGACATTGCGCGCCGCACCTTTGGCTACACCAATCACACGCTGCTGCCCGAAGCATTGGAAAGCTGGCCGCTGCCGCTGTTTGAGCGGCTGTTTCCGCGCCACATGCAGATTGTCTATAAAATCAACAGCCTGGTGCTGAAACAGGCCCGCGACCAAGGCATGTCCGATGGCGCGGTATCGGCGATTTCGCTGATCGATGAAGGCGGTGAACGCCGCATCCGCATGGCGAATCTGGCCTTTGCCGGCTCCCACAGCGTCAATGGCGTGGCGGCCCTGCACACGGCGCTGATGAAAACGACGGTGTTTGCCGATTTGCACCAATTGTACCCGGACAAGATCAACAACAAGACCAACGGCGTGACGCCGCGGCGCTGGCTGCAGCAATGCAATCCGGGCCTGACCGGTGTGATCCGCAGCGCGATTGGCGATGCGTTTCTGGATGATGCGATGCAATTGTCGGCGCTGGGTCCGCTGGCGGGTGATGCCCAGCTTGGCCAGCAGATGCGGCAGGTCAAGCGTGCCAACAAGGCGGCGCTGTCCGATCATCTCTTTGGGCTGATGGGCATCAGGCTCGATCCGGACATGCTGTTTGATGTGCAGATCAAGCGCATCCACGAATATAAGCGGCAATTGCTCAATCTGATCGAGACCGTCGCGCTTTATGATCAGATTCGCAGCCATCCCGAGATTGATTGGGTGCCGCGCGTCAAGATTTTCGGCGGCAAGGCTGCATCCAGCTATCATAACGCCAAGCTGATCATCAAACTGGCCGGCGATATCGCGCGCCGGGTCAATCGCGATCCGGCGGTGAGCGATTTGCTCAAGGTGGTGTTCGTGCCCAATTACAATGTGTCGATGGCCGAACGCATCATTCCGGCAGCCGATCTGTCCGAACAAATCTCCACGGCCGGGCTGGAGGCATCGGGCACCGGCAACATGAAATTCGCGATGAACGGCGCGCTGACCATCGGCACGCTCGATGGCGCAAATATCGAGATCATGGAGCATGTTGGCGCCGACAATATCGTGATTTTCGGGCTGACGGCGGCTGAAGTCGCGGCGCAGCGGGCGCAAGGCTATAATCCGCGCCAGATCATCGAAGGATCGCGGGAATTGCGCCAGGCCGTGCAGGCGATATCATCGGGCGTGTTTTCGCCCGATGATCCGGCGCGGTATCGCGGCCTGATGGATGGGCTGCTGGACAGCGACTGGTTCATGGTGGCAGCGGATTTCGAAAGCTACAGCGCCGCCCAGCGCCAGATCGATCGGCGCTGGCAGGACAACGCCGGCTGGCAAACCACCGTGCTGAAAAATATAGCCAATGTCGGCTGGTTTTCATCCGATCGCACCATCGGCGAATATGCCCGCGAGATCTGGAACGTGCTGTGAAGCCAGCGGCGTCCGCCATCGAAGCCTTGCTGGCCGGGGTGCACGCCGATCCGTTTTCGCTGCTGGGTGTTCATGATGGCCCGCAAGGCGCGTTCGCGCGTGCGATTCTGCCCGGTGCCGATACCGCGCAGGCGTTTGCGCTGGATGGTACACTGCTCGGCACACTGGCGCGCACCGATGATCGCGGCCTGTTCGAAGGCGCGGTGACCGGCCCGCGGCAGCCGATCAAATATGAATGCACGGGCGGCGGCAACAATTGGTGGGTGCCCGATCCCTATAGTTTTGGGCCGGTGCTGGGGCCATTGGATGATTTCCTGATCGGCGAAGGCACGCACACACGCCTGTTCGACAAGATGGGCGCGCATCTGATCAGCCATCAGGGCGCGCAGGGTGTGCATTTTGCGGTGTGGGCGCCCAATGCCCGCCATGTGTCCGTGGTGGGTGATTTCAACGATTGGGACGGCGCCCGCCACCTGATGCGCCGGCGGCTGGACATCGGCGTGTGGGAGATTTTCATCCCCGATATCGGCGCCGGCCGCGCCTATAAATATCGCATCGTCGGCCTGGATGGCACGCTTCTGCCGCTAAAGGCTGATCCCTATGCCTTTGCCGCCGAACTGCGCCCCAAAACCGCGTCGCTGGTGGCGCAGCCCGGCAAGACCGATTGGGGCGACGCGGCCCACCTTGCGCACTGGGCCACGGTCGATCCGCGGCGCGTGCCGATTTCCATCTATGAGGTGCACCCCGGATCATGGGATCGCAGCGAGGACGGCGGGTTTTTGAGCTGGGATGCGATGGCCGAGCGGCTGATCCCCTATGTGCTCGACATGGGCTTTACCCATATTCAATTCATGCCGGTGTCCGAACATCCTTATGATCCAAGCTGGGGCTATCAGACCACCGGGCTTTATGCGCCGTCGGCCCGCTTTGGTCCGCCGGATGGCTTTGCCCGCTTTGTTGATGGTGCCCACCGCGCCGGCATTTCGGTGTTGATCGATTGGGTGCCGGCGCATTTTCCGGTTGATGCGCACGGCTTGGCGCGGTTCGATGGCACCGCGCTGTATGAGCATGAAGACCCAAGGCAGGGCTTTCATCCGGATTGGAACACCGCAATCTACAATTTCGGCCGCCGCGAGGTGGCGAGTTTTCTGGTCAACAATGCGCTGTTCTGGGCGGAGGCCTATCATGTCGATGGGCTGCGCGTCGATGCCGTCGCCTCGATGCTCTACCGCGATTACAGCCGCCAGGCCGGGCAATGGGTGCCCAATGCGCAGGGCGGCCGCGAAAATTGGGATGCCGTGGCGGTGCTGCGCGCGATGAACCGGGCGCTGTATGCGCGCCACCCCGGCATCATCACTGTCGCCGAGGAATCGACATCCTGGCCCGGCGTGTCGCACCCCGCCCACGGCGATGCGCCAGATGCCACGGCGCTGGGCTTCGGGTTCAAATGGAACATGGGCTTCATGCACGACACGCTGCAATATATGGCGCGTGATCCGGTGCACCGGCAGCATCATCACGATGAAATCAGCTTTGGGCTGGTCTATGCCTTTTCCGAGAACTTTGTGCTGCCTTTGAGCCATGACGAGGTGGTGCACGGCAAGGGTTCGCTGCTCACCAAGATGAGCGGCGATGATTGGCAGAAATTCGCCAGTCTGCGCGCCTATTATGGCCTGATGTGGGGTTATCCGGGCAAGAAATTGCTGTTCATGGGCCAGGAATTTGCTCAGCGCCGCGAATGGTCGGAGGCGCGCGCGCTCGATTGGGATTTGCGCGCCGCCCCGCTGCACGAAGGCGTGCGCAC
>NZ_JBBATR010000003.1:58995-63443 GCF_040398645.1 Sandarakinorhabdus sp. | reverse complement strand
GGCGCGGTTTATGGCGGCAGCGGCCAGGGCAATCTGGGCGCGGTCACGGCGCAAGGCGGCGCAGCGGCGGTGGTGCTGCCGCCACTGGCCACGATTATGTTTGAATACGAAGGCTGAATGAAAAAATCGGTCAAGGGGGAGGGGACGATATGCAAAGCAAACGACAGGCACCGCTGGCACGTGACGCAATGGCCTATGTGCTGGCCGGGGGGCGCGGCAGCCGCCTGATGGAATTGACCGATCGCCGTGCCAAGCCGGCGGTGTATTTTGGCGGCAAGACGCGGATCATCGATTTTGCGCTGTCCAACGCGATCAATTCCGGTATCCGCCGCATCGGCGTCGCCACCCAGTACAAGGCGCACTCGCTCATCCGCCACCTGCAGATGGGCTGGAACTTCCTGCGCCCGGAACGCAACGAAAGCTTTGATATCCTGCCCGCGTCCCAGCGCGTTTCGGAACACCAATGGTATGAAGGCACCGCCGACGCGGTGTTCCAGAATATCGATATCATCGATGGCCACGGGCCGGAATATATCGTGATCCTGGCCGGCGATCATATCTACAAGATGGATTATGAGTTGATGTTGCAGCAGCATGTCAACCAGGGCGCCGATGTGACCGTGGCCTGCATGGAAGTGCCGCGCAGCGAGGCCAGCGGCTTTGGCGTGATGGCGGTGGACGGTGCCGACAAGATCATCGAATTCGTCGAAAAGCCCGCCGATCCGCCCGCCATGCCCGGCAAGCCGGATACATCTTTGGCGTCGATGGGCATTTATGTGTTCACGACGCGATTTTTGTTTGCGCAGTTGCAGCGCGATGCCGCCGATCCGGAAAGCACCCGCGATTTCGGCAAGGATATCATCCCCTATCTGGTGCAGCACGGCAAAGCGGTGGCGCACCGCTTTTCCGAAAGCTGCGTGCGCGGCAAGGATGAAGGCCGCGCCTATTGGCGCGATGTCGGCACGCTGGATGCCTATTGGGAAGCCAACAGCGACCTGACCCACATCATCCCCGAACTTGACATGTATGATCGCAACTGGCCGATCTGGAGCCATGCAGAAATGGTGCCGCCGGCCAAATTCGTCCACGACGAAGCCGGGCGGCGCGGGGAGGCAATCTCCAGTCTCGTGGCGGGCAATTGTATCATTTCGGGTAGCCATGTGAACCGCAGCCTGCTGTTCACCAGCGTGCTGGCCCGGTCATGGTCGCATATCGAGGATTCGGTGATCCTGCCGTGGTGCGATATCGGCCGCAACGCCCGGCTGACCAAAGTGGTGGTCGATCGCGGCGTCAAGATCCCGCCCGGTCTGGTTGTGGGCGAAGATCCGCTGCTTGACGCCGCGCGGTTTCGGCGCACCGACAAGGGCGTGTGCCTGATCACGCAGCCGATGATCGACAAATTGTAAGGGGCGCGATGCCGATCAATGTCCTTTCGGTGGCATCCGAAGCGGTGCCGCTCATCAAGACGGGCGGCCTCGCCGATGTCGCCGGCGCGTTGCCGGCGGCGTTGCTGGCACACGGCGCGGCGGTCACCAGCTTGCTGCCCGGCTATCCGGCGGTGCTGGCGGCCATCGGCGCGGCCCGGACGGTGCATGTCTGGGACGCGCTGCTCGGCCAGCCGGCGCGATTGCTCAGCGCAAAGCTGGGCAGCACCGATCTGCTGGTGCTGGATGCGCCCGGTTATTTCGCGCGGCCGGGCGGGCCCTACACCGATGCCGCCGGGCAGGATTGGGATGACAATTGGCGGCGCTTTGCTGCCCTGGGCCGCGCGGCGGCGGATATTGCCAGCGGCGGTGTGGCTGGCCTGCGCTTTGATGTGCTGCACGCCCATGATTGGCAGGCGGCGATGGCCATTGCCTATCTGCGGCTGGCGCCGGTGCAGGCCGCGCCGCGCGTTCCGGCCGTGCTGACCATCCACAACATGGCGTTTCAGGGCTGGTATGATGCGGGCATCTTTGCCGGCCTTGAACTGCCCGATACCGCCTGGTCCATCGATGGCGTGGAAACTTATGGTGGGGTGGGTTTCCTGAAATCCGGGCTGCAACTGGCGGACGTCATCACCACCGTCAGCCCAACCTACGCCCGCGAGATCGTCACCACGGAATTTGGCATGGGCCTGGAAGGCCTTGTCGCGCTGCGCGGGGACCGGGTGCGCGGCATCGTCAACGGCATCGATACCGCCGAATGGAACCCGGCCAGCGATACCGCCTTGGCAGCCCGCTACAGCGCGCGATCATTGCCGCGGCGCACCGCCAACAAGCGCGCCCTGGAACAGCATTTCGGCCTTGAGGAGTCGGATGGCCCGCTGTTCATCATGGTCACACGGCTGACCTGGCAAAAGGGCGCGGACGTCATCCCCGAAGTGCTCGATCATCTGGTCGGCAATGGCGGGCGCCTGGCCATATTGGGCTCCGGCGACGCCGCCATTGCAGCGGCCCTGCATGCCGGCGCCGCGCGTCACCCCGGCAAGGTGGCGGTGCAGATCGGCTATGACGAGGCCCTGTCGCACCGCATGCAAGGCGGCGGCGATGCCATTTTGGTGCCCAGCCGGTTCGAACCCTGCGGGCTGACGCAGTTATACGGTCTGGCCTATGGCTGCGTGCCGGTGGTGTCGCGCACCGGCGGCCTGTCGGACACGGTGATCGATGCCAATCCGGCCGCCATTGCCGCCGGGGCCGCCACCGGTGTGCAATTTGACGGCGTGCATTATCACGCGCTGGCAGCCGCCATCAGCCGGACGATCAGCCTGTATCAGCAGGCGCATATTTGGCGGCAGATCCAGCGCAACGGCATGGCCGCCGATTTCTCGTGGGGCCGCAGCGCGGCTGACTATGCCGCAATTTATCAACAACTTGCCGGGGCTCATCCGTGATCCAGACCATCAATTCGACGCCATTTGACGGGCAGAAGCCCGGCACATCGGGCCTGCGCAAAAAAGTGCGGACCTTTGCGCAGCCCAATTACACCGAGAATTTCGTGCAATCGGTGTTCGATGTCGTCGAACGCGGCGCAGCGGCGACATTGGTGGTGGGCGGTGACGGCCGCTATTACAACCGCACCGCCATCCAGCAGGTGATCCGTATCGCAGCGGCCAATGGTTATGCCCGCGTCATCGTCGGGCGCGGCGGCATTTTCTCAACGCCAGCAGCCAGCCACATCATCCGCAAAAATGGCGCCAGCGGCGGGCTGATCCTGTCGGCCAGCCACAATCCCGGCGGGCCGGACGAGGATTTCGGCATCAAGTACAACATCGCCAACGGCGGCCCCGCACCCGAAGCCATCACCGATGCCATCTATGCCCGCACCCAGACGATTGACCGCTGGCTGACAGTCGCAACGCCCGATGTCGATCTGGACGTGATCGGCACGGTGATGGTGGCGGACATGGCCGTCGAAGTGATTGATGCGGTTGCCGATTATGCTGATCTGATGGAAAGCCTGTTCGATTTTCCGCGCATTCGGGCCGCAGTGGCCGGCGGCTTCACCATGGCCTTTGATGCGATGCACGCTGTCACCGGGCCTTATGCCACCGAGATTCTGGAGCGGCGGCTGGGCTTTGCCGCCGGCACGGTGCGCGGCGGCGTGCCGCTCGAAGATTTTGGCGGGCATCACCCCGATCCCAATCTTGTGCATGCCAAGGCGCTGTATGATCTGATGATGGCACCGGGCGCACCGGATTTCGGCGCAGCGTCGGACGGCGATGGCGATCGCAATCTGATCATCGGGCGCGGCCGCTTCATCACGCCGTCTGACAGCCTGGCGATGCTGGCGGCCAATGCCCATCTCGCGCCGGGCTATGCAGCCGGCCTGAAGGGTATTGCGCGTTCGATGCCGACCAGCGCAGCGGCTGACCGCGTGGCCGCCGCGCTGAACATCCCGTGTTTTGAAACGCCGACGGGCTGGAAGTTTTTCGGCACGCTGCTCGATGCCGGCCTGGCGACGATCTGCGGCGAGGAAAGCGCCGGCACCGGATCGGACCATATCCGCGAGAAGGACGGGGTGTGGGCGGTGCTGCTGTGGCTCAATATCCTCGCCGTGCGCCAGATCAGCGCCGATGCGCTGGCGCGGGATCACTGGGCCAGATTTGGCCGCAACTATTATGCCCGCCACGATTACGAGGCCATCGACACGGGCCAGGCCAATGCGCTGATCGCGGCGTTGACCGCGCGTTTGCCCAAGCTGCCGGGCACGGTTTTCGGCGATCTGACCGTGGCAGCGGCGGACAGTTTTTCCTACACCGATCCAGTTGATGGCTCGATCAGTGCCAATCAGGGCCTGCGCGTGCTGTTTGCCGGCGGATCGCGCGTGGTGTTTCGCCTGTCGGGCACTGGCACCCAAGGCGCGACCTTGCGCGTCTATCTGGAACGCTATGAGCCGGCGGATGGCAACATCGATGGCGACACCACGGCGATGCTGCAATCGATCATCGATGCGGCGCAGGCGATTGC
>NZ_JBBATR010000003.1:57246-58895 GCF_040398645.1 Sandarakinorhabdus sp. | reverse complement strand
TGGTGAGTGGGTGCCGGAGCAGGGCCTGTGGTTCGATCCGGCCAAATTGCTGGTTGATCCCTATGCTGTGCAATTGGACCGGCGTTTCGTGCAAGACCCGGCCTTGGCCATGTTCGGGACCGACACGGCGCATCTGGTGCCGCGCACACTGGTGCAGGCTCCGGTGTTGCCGCTGGCCAGCGCCGCGCCCATGTTTGATCGCGGCGGGCTGATTTACGAAATCAATGTGCGCGGCTTTTCGATGTGCCATCCGGGTGTGCCGCCGGCGTTGCGCGGCACGGTTGCCGCCCTCGCGCAGCCAGCGGTGATTGCGCATCTGCAGATGCTGCGCGTGGCGGCGGTGGAATTGATGCCGATCACGGCCTGGATCGATGAACGCCATCTTGGTCCGCTCGGGCTGCGCAATGCCTGGGGCTATAATCCGGTGGCGTTCATGGCGCTTGATCCGGGCTTATGCCCCGGCGGCGTGGCGGAACTGCGCGCTACGGTGGCGGCGCTGCACGCGGCGGGGATTGGCGTGATCCTTGATCTGGTGTTCAACCACAGCGGCGAAAGCGATGTTCACGGCGGCGTGCTGTCCCTGCGCGGACTGGATGATGCGTTTTATGCCCGAGCGCCCGATGGCACGCTGATCAACGACAGCGGCTGCGGCAACACGCTGGATTTCGATTATGCGCCGGTGCGGGCGCTCACGTTCGCCAGCTTGCGGCATTTCGTGGCCGCGTGCGGGGTTGACGGCTTTCGCTTCGATCTGGCGCCGATCATGGCGCGCGGCCCCGGCTTTGCGCCTGATGCGCCGCTGTTTGCTGAGATTGCCGCCGATCCGCTGCTGGCGGACCGGGTGCTGATTGCCGAGCCGTGGGATATCGGCCCCGGCGGCTATCAATTGGGCAATTTCCCGGCCAACTGGCTGGAATGGAATGATCGCTTCCGCGATGATGTGCGGCGCTTCTGGCGCGGCGATGGCCGGCTGGCCGATGTGGTGACGCGGATTGCCGGTTCATCGGATGTGTTTGGCGATCAGTGCCGCAGCGTGAATTTCCTGGCCGCGCACGATGGCTTCACGCTGGCTGACACCGTCGCCTATGCCCACAAGCACAACCACGCCAATGGGGAGGACAATCGCGACGGCCACGGCGACAACCAGTCGTGGAATTGCGGCCATGAAGGCCCCAGCGATGATCCTGCTGTGCTGGCCCGCCGCGCCGCCGATGTTCGGGCGCTGCTGGCCACATTATTTGCCTCCACCGGCACCATCATGTTGACGGCAGGCGATGAATTTGGCCGCAGCCAGCACGGCAACAACAATTGCTACGCGCAGGACAATGCGATCAGTTGGGTGGATTGGCAGCAGCGTGACCGCGCGCTGGAGGCTCATGTTGCGACGCTGGCCGAGGTGCGCAGCCGGCGGGGCGTGGCAGCATTTCCGCAGGGCGGGGTGTGGACACTGCCAGCCGGCGGCGTGATGACCGATCAGGATTGGCAAAATCCGGCCACCGATGCTGTGTGTTACAGCGTGAAGGACGCCATTTTGACGATTGATCGCCGCCACAAGCAGGCGGCGTGGGCCGCCGCCGACTCAGGCAGCGACCGGCCGGGGATTGAGCCGCACGATGGTTAGATTGAGATAGGCCGCAAAGCTGACCCAC
>NZ_JBBATR010000003.1:47089-57146 GCF_040398645.1 Sandarakinorhabdus sp. | reverse complement strand
ATCGTCCACGCCGGGCCGAACGCCCAGCCCGGCGGCTGCCATGTCGGCTTGTTCAGCCTGGCATACCAATCGGCACGCGGCGTCATCAGCCCGCCAATCAGGCAGAGCGCGACGGCCCAGGCGATGGCCCAGCCGCGGGCAATGTCGGCAGGTGTGTTGAAATACTCCATAGCTCTGCATAGCCTGTTTGGCAGCTGCGCGCGCGGTTGCATTCGGTCACAGGCGCGGGCAGAGCGTCGGGATGGATCTTTCTCGCTTTGCCCGCCGCCGCTACACCGCTGGCTTCACGCCCATCGAGCCGCTGCCGCGCCTGTCGGACGCGCTGGGCGGCGCCGAATTGTGGATCAAGCGCGACGATTTGCTCGGCCTGGCCGGCGGCGGCAACAAGACCCGCAAGCTGGAATTTCTGATTGCCGATGCGCTGGCCAAGGGCGCCGACACGCTGATCACCGTGGGCGCGCCGCAATCCAATCACTGCCGCCTGACGCTGGCCGCCGCCGCCCGCGAAGGCCTGGCCTGCCGGCTGGTCATCGAAGAACGCGTGGCCGGCAGCTATGCACCGGATGCACTGGGCAACAATCTCCTGTTTGATCTGATGGGCGCGGCCAACGTGCGCATGGTCAAGGCCGGGGCTGATCTGGCCGCCGAAATGGCCGCCGATGCCGCTGCGGTCACGGCGGCGGGCGGCAACCCGTATATCATCGTCGGGGGCGGCTCGTCGCCACTCGGCGCGCTCGGCTATGCCGCTTGCGCGCAGGAAATCATGGGCCAAGCCTTTGAAGCCGGGCTGGTGTTTGATCGCATCGTGGTGGCATCGGGCAGCGCCGGCACCCACAGCGGCCTGGTGGCTGGCCTCGTGGCGCTCAACGCCGGCATCCCCGTCACCGGCATCAACGTGCGCCGCCCCCGCGCCGAGCAGGAGGCCAATGTGCTGAAGCTGGCGCAGGCCACCGCCGATCTGCTGAACACGCCGCAGCCGCAGGCGAGCGACATCGTCTGCCTGGATGAATGGGTTGGCCCCGGTTATTCGCTGCCCACCCGCGCCATGGTGGAGGCCGTGCGCCTGCTCGCCGCGCGTGAAGGCGTGCTGCTCGATCCCGTCTACAGCGGCAAGGCGATGGCCGGCCTCATCGGCCTGGTGCGCGATGGCCGCATTGCCGCGCACGAACGCGTGCTATTCCTGCACACCGGCGGTTCGCCGTCGCTGCCGGCCTTTGCCGCCGATCTGCGCAATGCCGATCTGAACTGATGGCGGTGTGGCGCACGATCGGCGTGATCGGCGGCATGGGGCCAGCCGCAACCGCCGCGTTCATGGCGCATCTGGTCGCCGGCGTGACCGCCACTCAGGATAATGATCATCCGCGCGTGCTGATCGACAGCAATCCGCATGTGCCCGATCGCAATGCCGCCGCCCTCACGGGTGCTGCATCGCCGGGCCCGGCGCTGGCGGCGATGGCGGCGGCACTGGCGGGGCAGGGCGCGCACATCCTCGCCATGCCATGCAACGCCGCGCACGGCTGGGCCGATGCCATCACGGCGGCGCCGTTTGTGTCGATGATCGATGCCGCCTTGGCCGAAGCGCTGGCGCATGGGCCACGCAGCATCGGTGTGCTGGCGGTGGGCGCAACGCTGGCGCTTGATCTTTATGGCCGCGCTTGCCCGGTGCCGGTGCTGGCCGGCGATCTGGCGGTGGTGCAGCCCTGCGTTGATGCCATCAAGGCCGGGGACCGCAGCGCAGCCACCCGCGCTGGCCTGGCCGACGAAGCGGCGCGGCTGGTAGCGGCCGGCGCCGACGTCATCATCGCGGCCTGCACCGAAGTGCCGCTGCTGCTGCGTCAGGATGATGTGACCGTGCCGTTGATCGATTCCACCGCAGCCCTGGCGCGCGCCACATTGGCGGCAGCGCGATTGCCGGATAAGGCATCATCATGAGCCAGACCGTAGCCGCCGTTCTTGATGCCATGGGCGCCGCCCGCCCTTATGCGGTGTCGCGCCCGCTGCGCATGGCCACGCTCGATCTGGCGCCGCCCGGCCCCGGCGAAGTGCTGGTGCGCATCGAAGCGGCTGGTCTTTGTCACAGTGATCTGTCGGTGGTGAACGCCGATCGCCCGCGCCCGCTGCCGATGGCGCTGGGCCATGAAGCCGTCGCCCGCGTCGAAGCCGCCGGGCCGGGCACACGCCTGCTACCCGGCGCGCGCGTGGTCATGGCGTTCTTGCCCGCCTGCGGCCACTGCGATGCCTGCCACCGCGGGGAGCCGTGGCTGTGCAGCAATGGCGCCGCGGCCAATGGCAAGGGCGAATTGCTCGGCGGCGGCTTTCGCTTGTCTGATTGCGGCCAACCCGTGCACCATCATCTCGGCCTGTCGGCCTTTGCCACCCATGCGGTCATCGATGAGCGCAGTTGCGTGGTGATCGATGATGATATTCCTGCCGAAATTGCCGCCCTGTTTGGCTGCGCCGTGCTCACCGGGGTGGGCGCCGTGTTCAATTCGGCAGTGGTGCGCCCCGGCGAAAGCGTAGCGGTGTGGGGCCTGGGCGGCGTTGGTCTGGCGGCGTTGATGGGCGCGGTCGCGGCCGGCGCGGAGCCGGTGATTGCCATCGATCCGGTGGCACAAAAGCGTGCGCTGGCGCTGGAACTGGGCGCGCGCGCAGCGGTTGCGCCTGATGACGTGGACGCAGCTTTTGCCAAACACGGCGCGCCGCGCGTCGCCATCGAAAGCGTGGGCAGCGGCAAGGTGCTGGCGCAGGCATATCGCACGGCAGCGCGCGGCGGGCGCATTGTCACTGTGGGCCTGCCCAATCCGGCCGACCTGTTCACCATTCCAGCGGTGAGCCTGGTGGCCGAAGCCAAGACCATCATCGGCAGCTACATGGGTTCAGCGGTGCCGGCGCGTGATATCCCGCGCTATATCGCGCTGTGGCGGGCCGGCCGGCTGCCCGTGGAAAAGCTGCTGACCGGCGTGCTGCCGATGGCGCAAATCAACGAAGCGCTCGACGCTTTGGCCAGCGGCGCGGCGGTGCGCCAGATATTGATCCCCTGATGCCGGCCCTCTGGTGGCCACTGATCGGCGGTGCACTGGGTTTGATCGTCGGCAGCTTTCTGGCGCTGGTCACGGCGCGTTGGCCGCCGGGTGAAACCATCCTCGGCCGTTCGCGCTGCGATCATTGCGGCGTGACGCTGACGGCGGCGGAACTGGTGCCCTTGCTGTCCCATCTCGTGCAGCGCGGCCGCTGCCGCCACTGTGGGCAGGCGATTGCTGCCCGTCATTGGCATATCGAGCTGGCGGCGGCGCTGATTGGCGGCGTGTTGCTGTGGCGCTATCCGCCGCTGGCCGGAGCAGCGGCAGTATTTGCCGGTTGGTGGCTGCTGGCGCTGATCGTGCTGGATACCGAGCATTTTTGGCTGCCCGATCGCCTGACCTTGCCGTTGATTCCAGCCGCCCTGGTGCTGGGCCACTTCATCGGATTTGCGCTGTTCGCTGAGCGGGTGCTGGCGGCTGCGATTGGTTTTTTCGCGCTGTGGGCCTTGCGCTTTTCCTACCGGCTGCGGACCGGGCGGGACGGGATGGGCGGCGGCGATCCCAAGCTGTTCGCCGGGATCGGCGCCTTGCTGGGCGTGGTGCCGCTGCCGTTCCTGCTCACGGGGTCGGCAGGGCTTGGGCTGGCATTGGCCTTGAAAGACAGGCTGCAAGGCCATGCGATTTCGGCCACAACGCGATTGCCGCTGGGGGCGCTGCTGGCCGGCATGGCACTGGTGTTTCTGGCGCTTGGGCCCAATTGGTGGGAGATGCTGCGATGACGGTCTTTGCCGGTGCCATGCGCCTGCCGGGCAATCGCGCCGAAGTGTATCAGCGCAAGGCGTTCCTGACGGCGGGCGAGTGCAGCGCCTTGATGGCGCTCATCGATGTGCATCGCCGCCCGTCCACCATCACCGATGCTTATGGCGCCGCCGCCGATTTTCGCACCAGCGAGACGGCCGATCTGCCCGGCGATGATGCGGTGGTCGCAGCTGTCTATCGGCGTCTGGCTGCCTACGCCGGGCTGGATATTGCCCATGCCGAGGCGCTGCAGGGCCAGCGTTATGCGGTGGGCCAGCAATTCCAGATGCACACCGATTATTTCGAGCCGACCGGCCTCGATTTTTTCCCGCACACCGAAGACGGCGGCCAGCGCACCTGGACGATGATGGTCTATCTCAATGAGCCCAAGGCCGGCGGCGCGACGCGGTTTCAGCATCTGGGCAAGCTGTTTGCACCCGAAACCGGCAAATTGCTGGCGTGGAACAATCGCTTGCCGGATGGCACCCCCAATGCCGCCACCTTGCACGCCGGCATGCCGGTGCGCGCCGGCACCAAATATATCATCACGGCCTGGTTCCGGGACCATCCGCGCCGCCACCCAGCGGTCACGGCCTGAAACGAAAAAGCCGCCGGGCCTTGTCAGGCACCGGCGGCTGGTTTTCAGGCGATGATCAGAACTTGGATCAGAACTTGGCGGAAATGCTGGCCTGGAAGGTGCGGCCAAGCACATAGGTGTTGGTATCGACCCGGCTGGCATTCAGGGTCTGGAATTCCTGATAGCGGGTGTTGGTCAGGTTGCGGCCTTCCACCTTGGCTTCGATCTCGCGGCCCAGGACCTTGAAGCCCTGGCGCAGCACCAGATCAAGGCGAATGCCGGGTTTTTCAACCAGATCGGGCTGACCCGATGGACCGCGGAAGGCTGCGCGCGTGCTGGCATAGTTGAACAGCAGCGTCTGTTCCGAAAGGCCGTCCTGATCCTGGAAACCAAGCTGGATGTTGCCGACATGATCCGACTGACCGGTCAGCGGCAGGCCATTCTTGAAGATGTCGGTGGCCGCCACGGTGGTGCCCGACAGCGGGAAGCGCGTGGTTTGGCCAGCCTTCACGCGGATTTCGGATTGGGTGTAGGTATAGTTGGCCGACACCAAGAAGCGGCGGCCTTCAAAGAAACTGCCCCACGCATCGAGATCGAAATACTTTTGCGCTTCGATTTCCGCACCATAGAGCCGCGCGTTGGGCGCATTGGCGAATGTGGTCTGGAAGGTGCCGCCTTGCACGAAGGCGATAGCATCGATGGGATCATCGATATTCTTGAAGAAGCCGCCAACCGCCAGTTTTTCATCGCGGCCGAAATACCATTCATAACGCGCTTCGGCGTTGATCAGCTCCGAATTGGTCAGGAACTGGTTGCCAAAGCTGAGACGATCGCTTTCGGTATCGAAATACGGCTGCGGTGCCAATTCGCGGAACTGCGGGCGCGCAATGGTTTTTGATGCCGCGACACGCAACTGCATGTCTTCCTTGAAATTCCACGTTACCGTGATCGCCGGCAGCCAATAGCCGCGGTTGATGTTGGTCGGCAGGTTGAAAGCCGATCCTGGATTGGAATTGAACACGTCCACCGGCGTCACGTTCTGGCGGCCTTTTTCGTAGCGCATGCCGCCAACGACTTGCACGCCATCGGTTGGCTCCATTTCGACCTGGGCGTAGCCGGCGTTCACGGTCAGACCGGCATCGTAGCGCGGTGCCACCGTGGAGACCGAATTGAGGATGACGCCGTATGTGAAGACGTTGAAATCGGACAACAGCACATCAGGACGCTGCTGGGTGACTGCACCCGGCAGAGCCGCATTGGTCTGATACCGATAATCGAAGCGTTCCGATGAACGATCGGATTTGCTGTAGGCATAGCCAGCGGTGAACCGCACCGGGAACGCGCCATTGCGAATTTTGTAACCAAGATCGATGCCGCCGCCGAGGACGTTTTCGTTCAAGCGGCTGAACGCGACCAGGCTGGATTGGCCCGGGGAGCGCAGATCGTTGACAAAATCCTGGAACTGCGCCGAAAACGCATAGTTATTGAACCGCTCATACGGCGACAAGCGCTTGGAATTGGCATAGGTGCCGCGCACGTCCAGCGTCAGATCATCCCATTTGAATTCACCGACAATCTGGGTGTCGATCAATTGGCGGCGGAACAATGCCGTGGCATTGCGCTGCAGCAGCACGTCACGGCCGACATTGATGTCATCAAAGCCGGCCTGGATGCGGGCTTCCTTGATGGTGTCGTTCACGTACAGGTTCGAAAAGCGGATCTTGTGATTGCCGAATTCGGCGCCGATGCTGAACAGGCCGTTGAGGACGGTGCGAAACTCGGTGGCGACGAAATCGAAATCCTGATCGGCTTCCAGTTGCAGCGTGTTGCCGGGGCCGACCGATGCGCCGCCAGACAATTGCTGCTTGCCGGCTTTGGTCATCCAATCGCTGGAGAAGCCGCCGGCAAATACGAAACCGATCCGCGCATCACCCACATCCCAGGCACGGCCGCCCGACATGTTGGCACCCCAGTTTACCGGCAGTTCGTCGTTGGTCAGGACCAGGTTGGTCTGGGCGTTGGCCAGCGTTGACGTGATGGTCTGCAATTGCGATTGCGTGAAATTGGCACCGACTGCCAGCGCCCGGCCGGCATCCTGGCTGGCGCGCAGGCCAGCAGGCAGGCCGCGCGTGCCATCGTCAAAGCCGGTCCAATCGGTGCGGCCACCGGAATAGACATAGCCAAGCTGGCCAGTGGTTGCAGTGTTGGCACCGATACTGCCGCCCACCGAGAAAAAGGCTTCCTTGGGCACGGCGCGGGTGGTCAGGTTGATCACGCCGCCGCCAAATTCGCCAGGGAAGTTAACCGAATAGCTTTTTTGCACCACAGACGATGCCAGCACCGATGTCGGGAACAGATCGAGTGGCACGACGCGGCGCAGCGGATCCGGCGACGGGATCGGCAAGCCGTTCAGCAGCGCCAGCGAATAACGCTCACCCAGACCGCGCACATAAACATAGCGGCCGCCAACCACGGACAGGCCGGTGACGCGCTTGAGCGCGCCGGCAATATCGCCTTCGCCGCTGCGGGCAATGTCAGCCTGCGACAGCACCGAGACAACTTCACGGCTCAGGCGGACCGTGTTGGGGATGCGCTTGCCGATGACCACGATTTCGCTGCCCTGCCCGCCGGGGATGGACACATCGACCGGCTCTTCTTCCGGTGGTGCTTCCTCGACTGTTGGTGCGACGGGCGCGGGTTGTGCGGCAGGCTGTGCCGCCGATTGCGCCAATACAGGTGCCGCAAGGCCCGCCAATATGGTGGTGGAAAGCAGGATGTGCAGCGAATGTGGCATGGTCATGGTTCAGATATCCCTGATGATGCCACACGGGTGGCCTGGCAAACGGCCGGGACGCGGGCGCCCCGGCCGTCAGGGCGATTACTGGATCGGAACCGGAGCAGTTTCGCAGGCCACAGCGCCGGCGCCGACGCCGCAAGTCCAACCGGTGTACCAGGTGTCGGTGGCGTTGCGGAACGCACCCACGAACGTGGTTTCATCGAAGAACGTGCCGGTGCCGGTGTAGGTCGTGCGCGGATTGGTGCCAACGGCGCTGGTTTCGAAGGTGCCGGGCAGGAACACGCTGGTCAGGGTCAATGTCACTGGCGGCAGCAGATTGTTGTTGCCAACCAGCAGCGGCGTGATGCTTGCGAGCGGCACGTCGGCCTCGTCACGGGCAGCGCCGGAGCAGGCGAAAATCACCGAGCGGAAGATCGGCGCGCCGGTTTCGTCTTCGGCAGTCGTCGCGGTGGTGACTGCGGTCTGCGCGCCATCGATGTCGAGGCACAGGCCGGTCGCCGTGGTGTTCTGGATGATGCCGTTCACCAGGCCATAATCGGTGCCGCCGCGCAGCAGCACGCTGTCAGGGGTGCGGTTGCCGATGAAGGTGAAATTGGCGATGCGCGGGTTGGAGCGCGGGGTGCGGGTTTCGCTGCCGGCGGTTTCGGCTTCGATCACGCGGTCACCGCCAGTGGTGCGCTGCACGACCAGCACATATTGCATCAGGCCCTTGAAGCCGAGATCGGTATCGAGCGAATCGTCATCCGCGCCGGTCACCACGACAAACCTGTGATTCACGCGGCCACCGAACCATTCGATGCCATCATCCGAGCTGTTGTGCACCTGGATGTTATTGGCAAACGTGCCGGAACCGACGCCGGCAAAGGTGATGCCGTTCAATTCGTTGCCGGGGCTGACTTCGAAGCCCGGATAACGGATCTGCACGAACTGGATGCGGCCGGAGTTGTCAGCTGGCGAACCGCCGCCGTAAAACGCGCCGGTCAGGCCTTCGACGGCCGACTGGCAGGCAGCAGTGCCGGGCGCAGCGCCTGCGCCAACGCAGGTGTGGATCGGCGCACGGCCGAGGACGACGAGGCCGCCCCACTGGCCGATCGAGCTGGCGTTAACAGCGCCTTCCATGTTGGAACGGCTGGTCAGGATGATCGGGCGGGTGGCCGTGCCTTCGGCGAACATCTGCGAACCGCGATTGATGACGAGCGAATCGGCGCCGGACGAACCGAAGATCACCACGCCGGGTTCGATGGTCAGGATGCCCTGGGCAGCGCCGGCAACCGGTGCGCCGGGATCAGCACCCAGATCGGTGCCGACGTTGACGCGGCCATTCAATGAATACACCACGCCGCGAAGGTTGCGCAGCGTTTGCGCGCCGATGATGTTGCCCGAAATAGCGCAATTGCGCAGATTGTTGATAACGCCAACGTTGGACGTACCTGTTGGGCAATCGGCGGCCGGGCCAATAGGCGTCGGGGTCGGGGTGGGGGTTGGCGTCGGGGTGGGGGCCGGCGCCGGCGCAGGCGTCGGCGCTGGCACCACGAGCGTGCCTTCACCCGGCGACGCGATATTGGCGGCACCATCGCAGGCGGCGACAGCAACAGCCGAACCGATCAGCAGCAAAGCGCGAAGACGAACGTTCATGGGACACCCCTTTGGCCGTTGGTTTGCAAAATTTGGGGCGAAACCATGGCCGTTGGATGCCACCCCTAGATTAAGGATGGCAGATAGAGGGGATTCGTGGCGATGAGATTACGAACGTGCTGCATAGTCATGACGATCGCATGACAGTTTCATGACGCGCTCACCCGGCCAGCACAGGCGCCTTTTAGGGTTTGACCGTAATGTCAATCAGTTGATTGCCCCGTCTCACCCTGAATGCCAGTTGACCGTTCGCGGCCAGTTCCTGAGGAAGTTCGATGATCTTTTCTTCGGACAGCAGTTCTGAGCCGTTGGCCGCGACCAATATGTCGCCCAGTTGCAGGCCGGCGCTGGCCAGCTGGGGCAATCCGGCCAGGCTGGTCAGCCGCCAGCCGCCGATGCCGGCAGCCGTGCGCACCGGGCTGGTGGCCAGCAGCCACGGCGTCGGATCGCCGCCAGGTGGCCGCGGCGGGCCGGCGGCAACACTGGGTGCGTCCGGAAACGCCAGTGCCTGCTCCCCGCCCGGCCCGGCCAGGATGGCACGGCCCGGCTCGACCCGCAGCAGCTTCAGCCCGCCGGGCAGGCTGCGGCCCGGGCGCAGCAGATATTGCCGCCCGCCCAGCAGGATGATGGCCATGCCGCCATCCGGCCCGGTGCGCACGCCGGCCAAGGCCAGATCGGGCGGGGTTGCGGCCGGAATCGCCATCGGCGCCGGCACTTGCGGGGCTGCGGCAATCGTTACCGCTGGCTGCACTATGTTCTCATCGCCGCCAAAACCGCCGCCGCGCAGCAGCCAGACCAGCGCAGCAGCGACCGCCAGCCCGCCGCCAATGGCAATGGCCCATTCGCGGCGCGATGTAACCGCGCGCGCCATTACGGGCAGCCGGCCAGCCCGGCCACCGGCAGCACCAGCGCGCCGCCATCGGCTTCGGTGATGGTCAGGCTGCCATCGCGCACCACGGCGCCGCCGGCTGTCGCGGGCAGGATGGTCAGCCGCACCTCATAGCTGCGGCCCTCGGATCGAAACCGGGCGATGGGCGCAAAGCCGAGCACGGCGTCCCCTTCGGTGCCCGTAACCGGCAGATCGGTGATGCGGCCATTGATCAGCAGGCGCAGCACAGCCGGGTTGCGGCCCAGCATGGCAAAGCGTTTGGTGGAGGCGCGGTCCCACAAAAACAGTGCGCATTCGCCCGGCGGCAGCGGCTGCGGCGGCAATTCACCCAGCCCGCCCGG
>NZ_JBBATR010000003.1:43261-46989 GCF_040398645.1 Sandarakinorhabdus sp. | reverse complement strand
GCGATCACCATCGTCCCTCCCGGATAAGCAGCACATCGCTGCCGCGGCGGCCAAAGCCAGCGGCTGCCAGGGCCAGGGTTTCGGCCGGCGCGGCGCCGGCCACGGCCAATTCGGCCTGCCAGCCGCGCGCCATTATGCGCACGTCCAGCCGCACGCGGCCATCCGGGCTGGCCATCGGTAGCAGCAGCACCGAACCATCGCAGCGCAGCGCGCCCGAAAGGCTGGATTGCCCGGCAAGCGCCGCCGCCAGCCCGGTGCTGATCTGGCCCGAAGCGCTGCGGCAGCGGCCAGCGATGTCCAGCGTCACCGCAGCATCGGCGAGCGAGATGGCGGCCAGCGGCAATCCGGGCAGGGCAGCGCCGGATATTGTGCCGGAGATGGCCTCGCTGCCGCCGCCAGTCGGGCTTTGCCAGATTTGGCCGGCAATGCCGCCCGGGATATTGCCGGCGATACGCCATTGCAGGCGGCCACGCAGCAGCGCAGCAGGCTCCACGATCAGATCAACCTGCCCCAGGCCGACGCTGCCCACGGCGGCATCGGTCAGGCTGGCATGCCACACGCTGCCCGCCACGTTGGCGGCGGACAATGGCGGGCTGGGCAGCAGCAGCCGCGCCGGCAAAAACGCCGCCGCGCCAATCGCCAGCCCGATCAGCACGGGCACTATTGCTTTGCTGGCCACACGCACCGCCTTCAACGCCGCACGGTCAGGCGCACGCGCACCGATTGGTCGGGGTTGCGCGCCGCCTCCAGCTGCTCGATCACCAGCCCGTCGCGGGTTTCCAGCCCGCTGGCCCAGCCCAGCAGCAGGCGGCCATTGACCGCTGCAATCTCGGCCACGGCTTGCCCCGGCCCTTGCGCTTCAACGCGCGACGCCTGCAATCCGGCTTCGGCCAGCCGGCGGGTCAGCACATCCAGCACCGGCGCAGCGCCAGCAGCAGGGCGCGCGGCAATGGCGGCCACCAGCGCCTGCGCCTGCGCCCGCCGGCCCGCAGCCGCCACTGCTTCTGCTTGTGCGGCGGCGCGCGCCTCGGCCAGTGGGCGCAGCACGGCCAGCCAGACCAACAGAACCGCCAGCGCCGCCAACATCACGCTCAGCAACAGCCGTTCGCGCGGGGTGCGATCATTCCACCACGGTGCCAGCAGCGCGGTCATTGCTGCACCGTCACATCGGTGATGCTGGTGTCAGCAGCCGCGCGTGTCGCGCCAGTTGTTACCGTCAGGCCAGACCCGCCCAGCGCCGCCGCCAGCGCCTGCGCTTCGGCTGGGCCGCCCGCGACGCCGGCCACCAGACCGGCGGAAGGCGTGTAGGTCAGGCTGGCAAGACCGGCTCCTTGTCGCTGCGCCAGCGCCTGCACGACCGGCGCGGCCAACGCCGCCAGCCCGCCATCGGCGCCGCGTTGCCGCGCAATTGTCTTCAAACCGGCCAGCGCGCCCGCGGCATCGTCTGCGCCGGCGGGCAGCGCTGGCCGCGCCAGTGCCAGCGTGTCGGCATCGGCGGCACTGGCGGCGCTGCGCGCCCGCAGCAGCGCGGCGGCATCGCCGGCCAACCAGATACCGGCTGCCGCCGCTGCAATCATCGCCCACTGCCGCCACAGGTGCGCCGGTGTCTGCCAGCGGCTGCTGCGGGCAAAGTCACCGGTCAGCAAATCCAGGCCATCGTCGGCCGGTGCGCGCAGATCGCTTGGCACCACCGGATCATCACCGATCAGCAGCGCCGCCAGATCGGCTTCGGCCGCAAAGGCTGCGCCGGCGCGCCGCGCCAGCACCCGGCCATCGGCGTGCAGCACCGCCCAGCCGGCGGCGGGCAGCGGCAGCAGCAACGGATCGGGGATGATGCGGCTGGCGGTCAGGCCGCGCCGCGCCAGTTCGGCCAGCCAGCCCGCCATGTCCGCCCGCGCCACCACGGCAACGGCGCGCTGGCCCGAAACCGGGTCGGCATGGCTGGCAACAGCGATATGTGCGTCGGCTTCGCCAAGCTGATCGGCGAGGGCCAGCCGGGCGGCGGCCGCAGCCTGCGCCGGGGCCAGATCGGGCAGGCCAAGCCAGTGCAGCACCGCCGCTTCGCCCGGCACCGCCAGCACCAGCGGCACCGCGGGATCGGCCGGCGGCCAGCCGGCACCGGCGGCAATCAGCCGATCACCCTCCCAGCGCTGCCAGCACGGCGCGGGCGCAAGGCGCAGCACAATCATTCTTCAGGCCCCCAGCGCCGCGCCGCCAGCCGAGCGGCACCGCGGCTGACATCGATCAGGCCGGTTGCGGCCACCGGCTGCAATGGGTCCAGGCCGGTGACGGTGATGGTCAGCCAGCGGTCCCGCAGCACCGGCTGGCTCAAGGCATCGGCCGCCACCGCGCGGCCGGCCAGCACCGGCTGTGCCCAGAAATCCGCCAGGCTGGCCCAGCCGCGTGCCGGCCGCGCGGCAATGGCATCGCGGGCGGCGGCCAGGCTGGCGCCGGTGATCGCCGCCAGCACCGGGGCATTGGCCGGCACCATCGAATTGGGATTGGGCTGCGACAGCACGGTTTCGGGCAGCGCACACACATAAGGCCGTGCCCGCGCATAAATTTCCGGCGTGACGCCGGCCACCGCGCGCCATTCCGACACTTCGGCCAGCAGCGCCGATGAAGTGCGATAGGGCGCGGCGGCGCGGGCATAGGCGGCATCTTCGGCGCCGCCGGGGCCGGGCTGCTGATCGATATCAATCCAGTCGGCGGTGGCGGCGGCAATGCGCGCCGCATCGCCCCCTGGTACATCCAGCGCGGTCAGCAGGCGCGCCAGTTGCTCCACGCCCAGCGGCCGGGTGATGCTGCGCCCGGCCTCCCCCAGCGCGACACTGTTGAGATTGAAGCAATTGCCGCCCGCCGCGATGGCAGCGCGCACGCGGCCGGAGGGATCGCCAATCGCCAGCCCGCGCGGCGGCAGCGCTGCGCCGGGCACGATGCTGGCCACGGCGAGGGTTTCGGCCGCCAGCACGGCAGCTTCCTGCACGGCGCGGCCATCGCGATTGGCCTCAAGGGCGCGGGCCAGCCGCAGCCGGTCAAACAGGCTGGTCGATAGCGCCGCGAGCACGCCAACCAGCACGAGCACGTTGATGAGAGCAGCGCCTTCTTGGCTGGGTGGGATAGGCCGCATCATGGCGTGCTGCCCGATCTGCCACCGGGGCCAAGCAGCAGCACGTGGCGCATCTGGCCAAGCTCCGGCCCCGCCAGAGTCAGTTCGATGGCGCGCGGCAGTTCGGCCGGGCCAGTGGCAGCCCAGCGGTCTTGCCAGCCGCCGCTGCCCAAGATGCGCAGGCGGGCGCTGGTGATGCCGCTGGCCAGGATCGTGTCCGTGCCCGGCGCATCCCCGTCCAGCATCGGCGCGGCGCGGCGCACGAGATTGCCGCCGTCCAGCAGCCAGGTCACGCGCTGCAGGCTGGCGCGCGGCGCGCCATCGGGATTGCGCCAGCCGCGCCGCACCAGCGTGAACAAGTTGGAGTCATTGGCCGCAAACGCCGGCTGGCTGATGCCCTGGCCGTCGCGCCACGGCCGCGGCGCGGCCTGCGCGCAATCCCCACTGAGCAGGGCGCGCAGGCGGATCTGGCCTTGCGCATCGTTCAGCAGCACGCGGCTGACATCGCCGGCCTGTACGGCGCTGCCGAGCAACACCGTGCCGGCCGCCGCCATCACGCCAAACAGGAACAGGCCGACCAGCAGCTCGATCAGCGTGAAACCGGCCTGCGCCGCTGCTG
>NZ_JBBATR010000003.1:28047-43161 GCF_040398645.1 Sandarakinorhabdus sp. | reverse complement strand
GGGCGCGCTTCACGGCTGGCTCCAGAGCAGTTGATCGGATGCGATGACCTGGCCGGCATCGCTGCGCACTTCGACGACAACGATCGCCGTGCGCGGCACTGGCCCGGGCAGCACGCGGCGCTGCCATGGCCAGTCACGCAGGCCGGCGCGTTCCCGGCCCTGATCGGCGGTGGGCGGCGCGGGCGACAATATGGCATCCAGCGTCTGGTTGCGCGCGACCGTGGCGGCATGTTGCCGGTCCGCCAGATGCACTGCGCCCGCCAGGGACAGGCCGGACAGCCGCACCAGGGCGACGGCCGCCATGCCGAAGATGGCCAGCGCGACCATCACCTCGATCAGGCTGAAGCCATTGGCCGGGGGTTCAGGCGGCGCCGGCACGCACGCCTCCGGCGGCATCGATGGTGACGGCAGCCGCGTTGCCGCCGCCGCTGATCAGCAGCCGCGCCGGGGTGGCAAGGCCGGTGGCATCAAAATCGATGCTGGCAGGCGGCAGGCTCATGCCGGCGGGCAATGCCGCCGCCTTCATGGTGGGATCGGGCAGCCAGCCGCTGCCAGCCAGCCGCAGCACCTGCCACCCGGCGGGGACGGTGGCCAGCCGCACCGGGCAGCCGCAGGTGATGGCCAGATCGCGCGCCGCCGCCGCGTGCGCCGCCAGCCGGTCAGCCTGCCGGCGCACATCGCCGCCCGGATCGGGCAAGGCCAGCAACAGCGCCGCGCTGGCGACACCGATGATCAGCATGACCACCGCCAGCTCCACCAATGTGAAGCCTGCCTGAGGGTTGCGGGCGTCAAAGGTTCCAGTTGCCGATGTCATCGGCCTCCCCTCCCGCTGCGCTGTTGCCATCGGGGCCCATCGACCAGACATCGAAGGCACCGCCGCCCCCGCCACGATCCGGCCGGCCCGGGCTGGCATATTGATAGGGGTGGCCCCACGGATCATCGGGCAGCCGGGTGAGATAGCCGCCGGGGCGATAACGATCGGGATTGCCCAGATCGACCGGCGCGGCCTTGAGCGCGGCCAGGCCCTGCTGGCTGCTGGGAAACACCATCGTGTCGGCCTTGTAACTGATCAGCGCGGTTTCCAGGGCCGCGATATCAGCGCGGGCACGGGTGATCGCCGCCTTGTCGACATTGGGCAGCACATTGATCACCACCACCGTGGTTAGGATGCCGATGATGACGATCACCACCATCAACTCGATGAGCGTGAAGCCATTGATGGGGCGGCTTGATCGGGTTTTGCGGTTCATACGCCGGCAAGGCTTTCGAGTTGCAGGATGGGCAGCAATATCGCCAGCACGATGATCGCCACCGCGCCGCCCATCACCAATATGATCGCCGGTTCCAGCACGGCAAGGCCGGTGCGGGTCATGGCATCATATTCGCGTTCCAGGGCCTCGGCGCCGCGCTCCAGCATCGTGTCCAGCCGCCCGGCGCTTTCGCCGCCCGCCACCATCGCCACCAGCAGCGGCGGCAGCACGCCGGCGCGCTTCATGGCGGCGGTCAGGCTGGCGCCTTCACGAATATCGCTGGCCATATCGGCCACCCGCGCGCGGATCTCGTGATTGCCGATTGTCGGCAGGGTCAGCATCAGGCCATCGACCAGCGGTAGCCGGCTGGCGACCATCATGGCCAGCGTGCGCGCCAGCCGCGCTGCCGCCAGATCGCGCAGCAGCCGCCCGATCAGCGGCAGCCGCAGCAGCCAACCGTCAAAACGCAACCGCGCGCCAGCGTCCTGCAACGCGCGGACACAGAGGGCCACTGCGCCGGCACCAACTGTCACCATGAGCCACCAATATGATGCAAGTCCGCTCGATAGCGCCATGATGATCCGGGTGAGCAGCGGCAACGTCTGGCCGATATCGGCAAACTGGCGGGCGATGGTGGGCACCACAAAGGCCATCAAGGCGCCCACCGCCAGCGTGGCCACCAGCGCCAATGCCGCCGGATAGGCCAGCGCCGATTGCACCCGGCCGCGCAATTCGGCCTGCCGTTCCAATAGGTTGGCCAGGCGCTCCAGCACGGCGGGCAGCGTGCCGGCGCCTTCGCCGGCCGCCACCATGGCGCGGTAAATCGCCGGAAAGCTGCTCGGAGCCATTCCCATGGCATCCGACAGGCGGCGGCCCTCGATCACCGCGCCATGAACAGTGGCAAGGACCGCCTTGCTGCTGTTGGATTCGGTCTGGCGCACGATGGTGCGCAGTGCTTCTTCGAGCGGCGCAACGCTGGCCAGCGTGGCAAGCTGGCGGGTGAACAGCACCAGGGCGGTGGGCTTCAGCCTGCCGGCGACCTTGGTGGCAGCGCCGGTGTTGCTGGCGGCTGGCTCCAGCTTGGTAGCAAATAATTTGCGGTCCAGGAGATCAGCCCGCGCGGCTTCGGATGTGGATGCCGACAGCCGACCAGTGCGCGGTCGGCCAGCAATATCAAGGGCTTCATATTGAAAATCAGCCATCTTGCGCGCCCGAAGCTGGCTCGGCATCCGGCATGCCCATCACGCGCAACGCTTCGGCCGGGCTGGTCAAACCGTCCGTAACGGCGCGGCGGGCAACGGCTGACAGGCCGGCACTGCCTGCCGCCGCAGCCAGATCGGCGGCGCTGGCCCCGGCATGGATGCGCACGGCCAGCGCGTCGGTCATGCGGATGATTTCAAACAAACCCACCCGGCCCTGCCAGCCGCTGTGATTGCAGTGGCTGCAGCCCGGTGCGTGCCAAACAAGATCGCCCGGCTCCAGCGCCAGCGCTGCGGCGGTAGCGGAATCGGCCGGCGCCGATGTGCGGCAATGCGGGCACAGCCGGCGCACCAGCCGCTGCGCCACCACGGCGCGCAATGTGGCGGCCAGCAGAAACGGCTCCAACCCAAAATCGCGCAAGCGGGTGATCGCGCTGGCCGCATCATTGGTGTGCAGCGACGACAGCACCAAATGCCCGGTAAGCGCTGCCTGAACTGCAATGGCCGCCGTTTCGCCATCCCGGATTTCACCCACCATCACCACATCGGGATCCTGCCGCAAAATTGCCCGCAAACCCGCCGCAAAGCTGAGGCCGACACGCGCATTCACCTGCGTCTGGCCGATGCCATCCACCGCATATTCCACCGGATCTTCGATGGTGAGGATATTGCGGCGGCCATCATTGAGCAGTTTCACGCCGGCATAGAGCGTGGTCGTCTTGCCGCTGCCGGTTGGCCCGGTCACCAGCACCAGGCCGTTGGGCTGCGCCAAAGCCGCCCGCAGTTCGGCATCGATGGCCGCCGGCATGCCCAGCCCGACCAGATCGATGCCGGCATTGTCCTTGTCGAGCAGGCGCAGCACCACCCGTTCACCGCCGCGCGCCGGCAAGGTCGATACGCGCACATCCAGCCGCTTGCCGCCCAGCGCCAATTCCATGCGGCCATCCTGCGGCAGCCGGCGCTCGGCAATATCCAGCCGGGCCATCACCTTGATACGGCTGGCCAAAAGCGGCGCGACGCCAGCGGGCAAACGGTGCATTTCGCGCAATTCACCGTCCAGCCGCATGCGCACCACCAGGCCGGTTTCAAACGGTTCGATATGAATATCCGATGCCTTCAGCCGGGCTGCTTCGGCAATCAGGCCGTTGATCAGGCGGATGGCCGGGGCCTCATCCTCGCTGGCCAGCAGATCTTCGGCCGATGGTAGCGCCTCTGACAGGCCGGCCAGATCATCGGCATCGCTGGCATAGCCGGCAACGGCATAATGAACCTGTAGCAGCCGATCGAATTCGGCGGCGCTCACGGCGTGCAGTGCCAATGGCCGGCCCGCCAGCCGGCGCACTTCGCTCAATGCGGCGGCGCTGCTGCCGGCGCGGCGGGCGACATCGGCTACATCGGCCAGCGCAGTGACAATGCAGCCCTGCGCGCGGGCAAAGCCATAAGACAGGACTGGCGCTGTCATGGGCGCGGCTCTGGCTTTGGCGGCGAAGCCGTCGGCTCGCCGGGCGGTGTCGCCTTCAGATAATCACGCACCAGCGCATCCAGACTGGTGGCGGCGCTGCCTTCGCGGCTGGCTTGTTCGGCCCTGACATATTGATAACGATCGCCGGAAATGCGGGCTGCATCTTCGGCATTGCGGATGATGGTCGGGCGGATGAACACCATCAGATTGGTTTTGGTGCGGTTGCGCGATTTCGATCGAAACAGATTGCCGAGGAACGGAATATCGCCAAGCAGCGGAACTTTTTCGATGGCGCGGCGTTCGTTTTCGTCGATCAGGCCGCCGAGGGCGATGATCTGGCCGTCGTCCACGGTCACGGTGGTGCTGATCTCGCGCTTGTTGAGGATGATGTCGGGGATGTTGGCGGTTACCAGTGCCGATGCGATGCTGCTTACCTCCTGCCGCAAGCTCAATTTGATGGTGTTGCCGGCGTTTATCTGCGGGCGCACATCCAGCGCGATGCCGATATCCTGGCGCTGCACGGTGCGAAACGCATTGTCGAAATTGTTCGATAGCGCCTGGCCGGTGGCCAACGGTACATTCTGGCCCACCAAGATATGCGCCTGCTGATTATCAAGCGCCATCACCGACGGCGTGGACAGGACATTGGATGCCGTATCCGACTTCACGGCGTTGACAACAAAACCGAAAATGGCGCCGCTACCCAGATTGCCGCCAAAGCCGAACTGGCCGCCGGTGGCACCCAGCAAGCTGCTCACGGCGGCATTGCGCAGCGCGACCGTGGTGGCATTGTCCTGGCCGTAGCGGCGTTCGGCAACCACTGCGCCGGCAACCGACAGGAGATTGGGTGAGGCATTGCTGTAATTGGTCACGGAAAATGGAATATTGTTGCCGCCGGTGCCGGACAGCAGAAATTGCACGCCCAGCCGCTGCGCCGCCACATCGCTGATTTCAACGATGATCGCTTCGACCAGCACCTGCTCGCGGCGCACATCCAGCTGGCGGATCACTTCACCAAGCCGGCGCTGCACATCCGCCGGCGCTGCGATCACCAGCGCATTGGCCCCTTCATAGCGCGCGATTACGGCCTGGCCGCGGCCGATGCTGGCGCCGGGCACAAAACCGCTCGTTCCCAGTGCCGTGCCGCTGCCGGCGGTGGCCTGTGGTGGGCCATTTTGTGGCTGTGGTGACTGTCCGCTGGCGTTTGGTGACCCATTGCTCGCAAAGGCACTTTGGGCAGTCTGGGCCAGCGGCGCCGCTTGGCTGGCCGGGCTGACCGGCTGGCCAACCAGTTGCTGCAGCACCGGCACCAGCTTTTCGGCATCGGCATGGTTCAGGAAAATCACCCGCACATCTGCGCCGGCGCTGGCGGCGGCATCCAGATCGGCCACGATGCGCGCCAGTTTGGTGAGCGTCGCCGGATCGCCGCGCAGCACCAGCGAATTGCTGGCATCCACCGGCGCAATCTGCCAGCCGCGGCCTTCGGCGCTGCCCTGTGCAACCTGCGACAGGCTGGTGGCGATTTCGCGCGCGCCGGCATGTTTCAGGGCGATCACGCGCACGGCGGCGCGGTCCTGATCGATCTGCCGGGCCAGCGCGCGCACCCGGGCGACATTGTCGGCATAATCGGCGACGATCACGGCATTGCCAGCGCGATTGGCGGTCACCTGGCCTTCGCGGCTGACCAGCGGGCGCAGCGTTTCGATGGCAGCGGCAGCATCGATGTAATTGAACCGCAGCACGGTGGTTTCAAAGCGGTCGCGGCCGATGCCGCCCGATGGCTGCGTGGCGGCGCCATCGGCCGGTGCCACCCGGAAGGCGCCGCCGGCCGCCGGTGATACCACCAGGCCATTGGCGCGCAGGGTGGACAGGAACAGTTCGAAATAGCCGGCCTGATCGAGCGGGCGTTCGGAGACCACGGTCACCTTGCCCTGCACGCGCGGATCGATGATGAAGCTGCGCCCGGTGGCCCGCGCCACATCCTGAATATAGGCGCGCACATCGGCATCGCGCAGATTGACCGTTTGCTGCGCCAGCGCCGGCAACGCGAGGCCTGGCAAGGCCAGTGCGGCCAGAAGTGCCGCAATGGCAGGCGTGAAGCGGCGCGTCATTTGATTGGTGATCCCGGCTGAGCAGATGTCGGCGCGGTGGGCGCCGCGCCGGTGATCGGCATTTGCCCGATCTGGGCCATCCCGATCGGGGGGGCAGCCACAGCACCGGGCGATTGATCGATATACAGGGTTTCGCGCGCGCCGCCGCGATCAAGCGTGACTGATTCGTAGGCCACCGCTGCCAATCGCACGCCGGGCATGATTTCGTCCCCTACGCCGTAGCTTTGCTGGCGGCCATCTGCCGCCGCGATGATTGCCGAGCCGCGCGCCGATGCAGCGTCCACGCGCGTGCCGACCAGCGCCAGATCAAGGCCCGACACCGTATCGGCCGCAGCAGACCCTTGCGGGAAAAACGGATCACTTGCCGCCAGCGCCATGGCCGATGCCGCCGCGTTGGCCGCCAGATTGGCCGCCAATGGCGGCGAGCCCAGCGGCCCGGCCGGGGTAACCGCCAGCCACAGCGCCCGCGCCGCAACCAGCCCGACCACCAGCCAGCCGACTGCCTGCGCCGCGCCAGCAAGGCGGGCAGGCGCGGTCATATCGCTCTGGTTGCGGATCAGCGGCAGCATCCTGCCATACTCCCTTGGCTTGGCCCGGAATCCAAGCCGGATTCGTCGCATGCCTCTGCCCTATCGGGTGCGTATGACAGTTGGGTTACATTAACATGACAGGTTGCAGCCGATCGGTGCCACTGCCAGCCCGCCTGGCCGATCAATCGGCGGGGCCATCTGCGCTGCGGGCCAAGCGCGCCAAGGCTGGGCTTGGTGATGGCGCAGCTTTTGTTGCTTTGCCTGCCTGCCCTCTGCATCTAACGTTGCACCATGTTGCCTGCCGCTGACCAGACCGCCCCCCGCCTGAGCCATCTGCAGGCGCTGGAGGCGCAAGCCATTCACATCATGCGCGAAGTGGTGGCCGAAGCGCAGCGGCCGGTTTTCCTCTATTCGGTCGGCAAGGACAGTGCGGTCATGCTGCATCTGGCGCTGAAGGCCTTTTATCCGGCGCCGCCGCCATTTCCGTTTCTGCACATAGCATCGGGCTGGGATTTTGCCGATCTGCTTGCCCACCGGGACAAGATGGTTGCCCGCTATGGCTTGCAGCTGATTGTGGCCAGCGCGCCGGAGGCTGATCGGGCATTGGTGACGCCGTTCAATGCCGGCGCCGGCGTCTATGCCGAAACCCTGCTGACCGGGCCGCTGAAGGCCGCGATCACCGCGCATGGCTTTGATGCAGCGTTTGGCGGCGGGCGGCGCGACGAGGAAAAAAGCCGCGCCAAGGAGCGTATTGTCTCGTTCCGATCGGCCAGCCACCATTGGGATCCGAAAAACCAGCGCCCGGAACTGTGGAACCTCTACAATCTGCGGCTGTCGCCCGGCGCAAGCATGCGGGTGTTTCCGCTGTCCAATTGGACCGAAAGCGATATTTGGGCCTATATCGCCCAGGAAGCCATTGATATTGTTCCGCTCTATTTTGCAGCCATGCGCCCGACGATCAAGCGCGGCGGCCAGATTCTGGTGGTGGATGACGATCGCATGCAGCTGGAACCGGGCGAGGCGGCAAAGCTGCGCATGGTGCGCTTCCGCACCTTGGGCTGCTATCCGCTCACCGGCGCCATGTGCAGCACGGCAGCTGATTTGCCGGCGGTGATTGCTGAAATGCAGGCGGCCACCACGTCTGAACGCGATGGCCGCATGATCGATGTTGGCCCGGCGGCGAGCATGGAGCTGAAAAAGCAGGCGGGTTATTTCTGATGGCCGAGCAAGACACGCTTATCGTTGAGCCAGACACGCTGATTGCCGCATCCGAACGCCGCCAGCTGCTGCGCTTCATCACTTGCGGCAGTGTCGATGATGGCAAATCCACCTTGATCGGCCGCTTGCTGCACGACAGCGGCATGATCCCCGTTGATCAGCTGGCGGCGCTGGCCGTGGATTCGCGCCGGCTGGGCACGCAGGGGGCGGAACTGGATTTTGCCTTGCTGGTCGATGGGTTGGCGGCGGAGCGTGAGCAGGGCATCACCATCGATGTCGCCTACCGGTTTTTCCACACGCAAGCGCGCAGCTTCATCGTCGCCGATTGCCCCGGCCATGAGCAATATACCCGCAACATGATCACCGGTGCCTCTACCGCCGATCTGGCCGTCCTGGTGGTTGACGCGCGCGGCGGCCTGTTGGCGCAAACCCGCCGCCATGCCTTCCTGTGCCAATTGGTCGGCGTGCGCAGCATGATCCTGGCCGTCAACAAGATGGATCTGGTCGATCACAGCCAGGCCGTGTTCGAGCGCATAGCGGCTGATTTTTGCGAATTTGCCGGGCGCATCGGCGTGTCGCTGCTGGGCGCGGTGCCGATATCGGGCCTGCGCGGGGACAATGTGTTTGCAGCCTCCACCAACATGGCCTGGTATGATGGCCCCACGCTGCTGACGTTGTTGGAATCGGCGCAGCCCGGAGCGGATCTGGCGGCGGCGGCGCTGCGGCTGCCGGTGCAGTGGGTGAACCGGCCCAACCAGGATTTTCGCGGTTTTGCCGGCTTGATCGCATCGGGCACGGTGCGGCCCGGCGATGCCGTGCGACTGGCGCCGTCGGGCCGCACCAGCCAGGTGTCGCGCATCGTGACGATGGACGGCGATCTGGATGCCGCAGTGGCCGGCCAATCCGTCACGCTGTGCCTGGCGGACGAGATTGATTGTTCGCGCGGCGATGTGATTGCCGCGGCCGGTGCAATGCCGGGCACGGCCAATCAATTTGAAGCCACCATCGTCTGGATGGACGAAGCGCCGCTGAAGGTTGGCCGCGGCTATTGGCTGAAATTGGCGACGCAGGTGGTTTCGGCCACCGTGCAGCAGCCCAAATATGTGCTGAATGTCGAAACGCTCGATCATCTGGCGGCGCGCACGCTGGCGCTGAATGCCATTGGCGTGGCCGAACTGGCCACCGATCGTCCGCTGGTGTTTGAGCCCTATGCGACCAATCGCACGCTGGGCGGCTTTGTGCTGATCGACAAATTGAGCCATCACACAGTTGCGGCCGGCATGATCAATTTTGGCCTGCGCCGTGCCCAGAATGTCCAGTGGCAGGCGCTGGAGGTGACACGCGAAGCCCGTGCGGCGCAAAAGCAGCAGCGCGCCGCCGTGCTGTGGTTCACCGGGCTTTCGGGTTCCGGCAAATCGACCATCGCCAATCTGGTCGAAAAACGCCTGCTGGCGCTGGGGATGCACAGTTTTCTGCTGGATGGGGACAATCTGCGCCACGGCCTGAACCGCGATCTGGGCTTTACCGAAGCCGACCGCATCGAAAATGTCCGCCGGGTCGGCGAGGTGGCGCGGCTGATGACCGATGCCGGCCTGGTGGTGATCACCGCGCTGATCAGCCCGTTTCAGGCCGACCGGGACACGGTGCGCGCCATGATGCCGGCCGGCGAGTTTGTCGAAGTGCATATCGACACGCCGCTGGCCGAAGCCGAACGCCGCGACGTGAAAGGCCTGTATGCCAAGGCCCGCGCCGGTCAGATCGCCAATTTCACCGGCATCGACAGCCCCTACGAAGCGCCGGCCGGTCCCGAAATCCGCATCGATACCATGCGCACCAGCCCGGAAGCGGCGGCTGAGCAAATTGTCGATTATCTGCTGTCACGGCCGGCGGGCTGATCGCCTGTTTTCAAGCCTTTGGTTGGAGCCGCAACCGCACTTCGTGCAGAACAGCAGGCGCCGGCCCATTCGCCGATGGCAGCACGAACCGTGCGCCGCTGGCGGTCGGCGCCACGGCGGTCTTCAACGCGATCTCGCCGCCTGCCAGGCTGAGGGTGCCGAGGCGATCGCCCAGGCTGGCCATGAAGTTCTCCACCAGATCGGCAAAGGCCTCCGCGCCAACCGGCTGGTTGGCGTCGGCGGCCGGCTTGATGGCCAGCTCGGCCAGACGTGCTTCGGCCCTGGCCAGCGATTTGGCTGCGCCTTGCAATTGGTCAGCAAGCTTGGCCCGCTCGGCGCGCGCGGCCGCCAGTTCGGCCAGCGTTGCATCGGTTGCAGCCAGTGCCGCAGCCAGGCTGGCGCGCAAGCCGGCCGTCGCCGTGTCGGAACCGGCGGTGGCAGCCGCAACCGATTTTTCCAGCGCAGCAATGCGCTTCTGGTCTTCGGCCCGCAGATCAGCGAGGCGATCGGCCACCAGCGCAATGATCGCGTCGTCAGCCGTTGTCGGAGTTGGTGCTGGGGCCGCGTTGCCGCGCATCACGGCCTCCAGCTGATCCCGCAGCCCCTTGATATCAGCCGCTGTCATGACGGCCGCTGCAGCAGGTTCGGCTGGCTTGGGGCCAGTCGGCTTTGGGTCGGTCGGCTTTGGGTCGGCCAGCTTGGGTTCCGGCGGCGGTGCTGGTATTGGCTTGGTGACCGGCGGCTGGGCAACTGGCGGTGCTGCGACTGGTGGGGCTGCGACGGGTGGGGTAGCGACCGGTGGGGCCGTGACCGGCGGCGTTCGGCCAGGCGTTGTGACCGGCGGCTGTGCAACTGGCGGTGCTGCGACGGGTTTAGCTGCGACAGGTGTGGCCGTGACAGGTGTAGCCGCGACAGGTGTGGCCGTGACGGGTGGGGCCGTGACTGGCGGCGGTCGGCTCGGCGTCGTGACCGGCGGCTGGGTAACTGGCGGTGCTGCGACGGGTGTAGCCGCGACTGGCGGGGCTGTGACTGTCGGGGCTGTGACTGGCGGCGTTCGGCTCGGCGTTGCGACCGTTGTGCCTGTGTTGGCCGGCTGCTGCTTGGTGGTCGTGGCAGCGGGCGTTACCGATGGGGCTGCGGCTGCTGGCGCGGCGACGCCGGGTTTGACGGGGGTGGGGTTGATGATGGTGGGCTTCTTCGCCATCACAGTGTTCCATCCAGCAAGCGCACAGCCAGCACGTCACCCGTGGAGGATACGGCACGCGCCATCGTGCGATCAGTGCCGATCGGCGTGAAATCCAGCTTTACATCCCTGCCGGCTGCAAGCAGTGGCGCGATATCGGGCAGCCCGTGCATTTCGGCCTGCATTTGGCCCCTGGTCAGCGGTTTGCGCGGCACCAATCCCGTCACAGGTGGGCGAATATCGCCGGGCCGTGTTGAGGGCCCTGTTGATCCGCCGGTTGGTCCGTCAGCTTTGGGCGGCTGCGTGGTGGGCGGTGCGGCAGGCGGTGCCGCGGGGGCCATGTTGATGCCGGCCGTTTCAGCCATGGCGACGAACCGCATGGTCACCCGCGACAGCGCCTGGGGATTGATCGATCCAGCGCTGGCCTGCACAGCATTGACTGCAGCAACCTGCAACACGGATCCTTTGGCGCCTTCCACGGTCACCATCATGTCGACCGTGGCTTCTGAAATCGCCATGCGGGTCGGCGCCAGCGGCATGCCGCCCAGCAACTGGCTTTGCGCGTCGCCGAGTGATGAGCCGGCGGCGCGCAACAGTTCGTCCAGATTGATGGTTGGCATTATTTTTTCTCGCTCCGCACGGTCCGGCGTTCCGGTTCGATCCGGATTGGCGATGGCACCGGCACCAGGGTTGCCGTCAACCGCGAAGCAACCTTGGTGTCACGGTTGAAGCGCCGATCCATCTGCACATCGCGCGTTGACGCGAACAGGCCGCGGCTGGTTTCCTTGGTCTGTTCGTTGGTGCTTTCGACGATGTGAACATCCATCGAAATCTCGATCGTGGCTTCGCGGAACTGATAGAAGGTCGGCATGATGCCGATATCCAGCAGCGATACGGTTTGCGGTTCAGCCCGGGTGAAGCGGCTAATGCCATCGTCATCGATCGTTTCGGTGATGACGGGGACAATTTCCACCTCGGACTGTGCCAGTTCGACGGCCATCTCGGCGCTGGAACGGTCGAGCGCATGCTGGGCATCGGCGATGCCCTCGGCCAGCATGCGCACGAGGTCGCCAAAGCTGACATTGGCCACTTCCGGCATGGGCTGGCCGGGCGCAACCAATGGCTTGCGAAAACCCGGCATGACCGGCCTGATCGGCGGGATTGCCACGGCTCAGTTTACGGGCGGCGGAGCCGGGGCGCGGTTATCGACGGTCTTGATCTGCGGAAACAGCCGCGGCGGCGGCGGCACGGGCACCATGCGGGTTATCAGCCGGCTGGTGCCACGCACTTCCTTGCCAAATTTGCGGTTGTGCGCCACATCGGTGCGCACGCTGGCGCTCCACATCGCGAAGCCGACCTTGGCCTTGGCACCCACCTTGATGCTGGTTTCGGTGTTGAGCGAGGTCTTGATGTCCATCGTCACTTCGATGGTGGCTTCGGCAAATTGATAAAAGGTCGGCATCAGGCCGACTTGCATCAGCGACATCTTGACGGCTGGGGCGGGCGTGAAGCTGACCACGCCTTGCGCGCTAATCGTTTCGGTGATCTGCAAAATAACGTCGATTTCTTCGCTCGCCAACGCCTTGGCGGTTTCGATGCTGCTGTCGTCCAGTGCACGCTGCGCTTCGGCGATGCCCAAAGCCAATTTCAGCACCATTTCCGGCAACGGCACATCAAGCAGTTCTTGTCCAACACTTGCCATGATAGTCACTCCCTCTTCGTAAAACGTTTCAGAGCGTTGTCACTGGGCGTGCACGCCCGCTAGTCGTTGAAAGGCTGCAAAGCGTTGCGGATCGACCGAAATCGGCCCCGCGACCCGCACATCATCGTGGCGCTGCAACAGCGGCAGGTTGCGCAGATCAACGATGGCAATCGCGCGATGATTGGGCAGCAGCGCCACCAGGGTGCCGCCGGCGGCATTGATCGCAGCAACCGGGGAACGGTGCGCAATGATTATGCACATGCCGCGCCCGCTCGACTTGGTTGACACGTTGGCCCCAAAACCGTCAGCAAACTGGTCGGAACCTGCCTGACTCGCCACCGCGTTCCCTCCACTTGGCAAATACTGTGCGGGGCAATTTTTCATGTCAAGCACACAAGCAGATCTAGAACATTAAAAATGCTTACTGTTACTTGTCGCTAGCAGTGCGCCAAGTCCGGAACGCCAATTCGGGCTTGAAAAGAAACTATTTTATCTGCCCTTGAACACCGGCATCCGTTTTTCGCGGTAGCTGGAGAACGCCTCGCGAAAGTCTTCGGTATCGGTTGCAAGGTTTTGTTCATGATCGGCAGCGATGAACGCCTTGGTGTAATCTTCGTCGAGCGCCGTCCACACCTGGGCTTTCATCGCCGCCAGGCTGCGCGGCGCGCTGTAGGCGGCGATCTGGCGGGCATAGGCCTGGGCGTGGCTGAGGAGGGCTTCGTCGGCCAGGCAGTCGTTCACCAAACCCAGCGCCTTGGCCTCTGCGCCATCAAAGCGGCGGGCGGTGTAGAGCAGGTCCATGGCGCGGGCCTGGCCGATGAGGCGGGTGAGCAGCCAGGCCGAGCCTTTTTCGCCGGGTACGCCGATGCGGGCGAAGGTGGCGTTGAACATCGCCGCCGTGCCAGCAAAGCGGATGTCGCAGTGCAGTGCCAATATGAAGCCCCAGCCGAAGGCCGGGCCGTTTACCGCCGCAATGGTCGGCTTGCGGCAGGTGATAAGCGCGGGCCAGCCGCCGCTGTAATAGGGGGCCAGCGCCGGGCCGATATCGTCGCCCCACTGCGGCCCCATGCCGCCGTGCTTTTCGGGGTGTGTGTCCACACGGCCGCCCGCGCCGGAGCCGATGATGCCGAGATCGAGCCCGGCGCAAAAGCTGCGGCCTGCACCCGTCACGAGGATCACCTTGGCCGCCGGATCAGCGCCGGCGCGCGCCACGGCTGCAAAGAACGCCGTCAGCATCTCGGGTGTGAGCGCGTTCAGCTTCTCCGGCCGATTGAGGGTGATGGTCGCCACCCCATCGGCGAGATCGTAGAGAATGGCGTCCGTCATGCGGCGAACCGGCTGAGGCGCTGGCTCAGGATACGCTCGGCATCGGCCATGATGGTGTCGATGAGTTGCTTGACGGTGGGGATGTCGTGGATGAGGCCAACGACCATGCCGCAGCTCCAGCCGCCGGCGTCCATGTCGCCATTTTTCATGATGCGCGGATACACGCCGGCGACTTCTTCGATGATGTCTTCAAATTTCAGATCGGCGCCCAGCGTGCGCTCCTTTTCGAGCAAGCGTTCAACGGCGGCATTGTTGAGCACGCGTTCGGTGTTGCGCAGCGGGCGCATGATCAGGCGGGTGTCAAGCTCGGTCGCGGCAACCAGCGCGGCCTTGACGTTGTCGTGCACCGGCGCTTCGACGGTGGCGATGAAGCGAGTGCCCATGTTGAGGCCTTCGGCGCCCAGCGCCAGTGCGGCCACCAACTGGCTGCCGGTGGCGCAGCCGCCCGATGCCACAAACGGGATTTCCAGCTCCTCGGCCGCGCGCGGCAGCAGCACCCAATTGCCGACATCATCTTCGCCGGGATGGCCGCCGCATTCAAAGCCATCGACCGACACGGCATCGCAGCCGATCGATTGCGCCTTCAGGCTGTGGCGCACGCTGGTGCATTTGTGGATGACCTTGATGCCGGCTTCTTTGAGGGCGGGCAGATATTTGGCCGGATTGTTGCCGGCGGTTTCCACCACCTTCACGCCGCCATTGATGATCGCCTGAATCAGGCCCGGATAATCCGGCGGTGTCACGCTGGGCAGGAAGGTGAGGTTCACGCCGAACGGCTTGTCGGTCATCGTGCGGCAACGCGCGATTTCAGCGGCGAGCTTTTCGGGCGTGCCCAGCGTTAGCGCGGTGATGATGCCCAGCCCGCCGGCATTGGAAACCGCCGCAGCCATTTCGGCAAAGCCGACATAGTGCATGCCGCCCTGCATGATCGGGTGCTGGATGCCGAACAATTCCGTGATGCGTGTTTTCATGTCTGGTCCCCAAATTGATCGCTGCACGCTAACCCCGGCCCGGACTGGCAGCAATGCCGCGATTGTGGGAGGGTGGGCCAGTGAGAGTGGTTCCGTGATCGAATTTGGCGTGCTCAGCATCACGCTGCTGGTTGGCTGCGTGCAGGGCCTGGTGCTGGCGGGGCTGCTGTGGGCGGCGCCGGCCAACCGGGCCGCCAATCGCTGGCTGGCCCTGTTGATCCTGGCCGTGGCCGCCATGATCACGCCTTATATCATCGGCTTTGCCGG
>NZ_JBBATR010000003.1:10232-27947 GCF_040398645.1 Sandarakinorhabdus sp. | reverse complement strand
GGAACCGGCAGTGCCAGCCACGGCTGGCCGCGATTGGGCGGCGCTGGGCGCGCGATTCGAAGCGGAGATCGAGGCGCAGCGGCTGTGGCAGGATCCCGATGTTACCGCCGCCAGCCTGGCCCGCGCGCTGGGCACCAATGGCAATTATCTGGCGCGTGCCTTTGGCGAAGGGCTGGGCGGCAATTTCAACGCCGTGATCAATCGGCGGCGGGTGCGCGAAGTGCAGGCGTGGCTGCAAGACCCGGCCGACACCCGCGCGATATTGACGATGGCGATGGATGCCGGCTTTCGCTCCAAGGCCAGCTTCAACCGGGCGTTTGCCGAATTTGCCGGCATGTCGCCCAGCGCAGCGCGTGCCAAAGCGGCGGGATCACGTCTCAAATCCTGAAAAGCGCAGTTTTTCAGGGTTTCGGGCGATGCCGGCGGCGCGATTGGCCAAGTGGGGCGCCGCAACACCAACCGAAAGGACCTGCAATGTCACGCTCTGCTTTTGTTATCAGCCTGCTTGGCTCTGTTACGCTCATGGCCCTGCTATCTGCCCCGGCCCGTGCTGCGCCGCCAGCAGCCGCGCCAGCAGCCACTGCTATGCCCGATGCTATGCTGACTGCGGGACAGGCCAGCAGCGATGTTGCGCTGATGCGGCGCGCCATGGAAACCATCCACCCCGGCCTCACCCGTTATGTGCCAAAGCCGCAGGTGGACGCCGGTTTTGCCCGGCTGGAGGCGCTGGCCAGCCAGCCGATCAGCACGCTGGCCCTGCACCGCGAGATTGCCCGCATGGTGGCCAGCATCCACTGCGATCACAGCAAACCCGAATTGCCGGACGCCATCAGCCGCTGGCGCAAGACCAACGCCAGCCACCTGCCAGTGCGCTTTTCCTTGATAGAAGGGCGCATGATCGTGGTGTCGGGCGCGTTGCCCAAAGGCGTGGAGATCACCGCTATCAACGGCCGGCCTGTGCCGCAGATCCTGAACCAGATTGCCCCGCTGGTCGCCTATGATGGCGACACCGATCAGGCCATCATAGCCAAGATCGCCGACGACAGCGATCTTTCCGGCAGTGATTTCGATGAATATTGGCCCGGCTTGTTCGGCGCGCCCGCCCGCTGGGATATTGCCTGGAAAATGCCAGGTGATGCGGCTGGCCAGACCAGCCAGCTTGCGCCGATCAGCTTTGCCGACTGGATGCGCCTGGACACAGGCGACGCACCCTATCGCAGCGAATTCTACAATGGCGTGACGTGGCGTCTGGCCGGCAAGGCGGCGCGCCTGCGCATCGATACGTTCGTCAATTATCGCAATCCGGTGGCGGCAACGCCCTTCCTTGGCGGCTTTATCCAGGCGATGAAAGCGGCGGGCACCGAACATCTGATCCTTGATCTGCGCGCCAATGGCGGCGGATCGGAAGATGTGTCGATCGCTTTGGCCCGCCACTTGTTCGATGCACCGTTCACGTGGAGCAAGCCAATCCGTTACAAGGCGATCCGCTATGGCGATCTGCCCAAGCATATCGACAGCTGGGGTGACCGGGAGGCTTTGTTCAACCCGCCGCAAGCCGCGTTCACCCGCAGCGCCGACGGCTGGTATGATCGCGTGCCCACCGGCACCAACGAAGCCGACGACAACGATAGCACCATCGAACACCAGCCGTTGCCCGCCGCGCAGCGCTTCACCGGCCGACTTACGGTGCTCACTGGCCTGCGCAATGGCTCGGGTTCCACACGCACCATCGCCTGGCTGAAGGAACGGCGCGGCGCCGCGCTGGTGGGCGAGGAAGGCGGCGGCAGCGCCGAAGGACCCACCGCCGGGCAAATTTTTTTGGTCACCCTGCCAGCCAGCGGTATCAAGGTGCGCGTGCCCAATGCCTGGAACCGCACTAACATCCAGAGATTCACCCCGCGCCGCGGCGTGCCGGTCGATATGCTGGTGGTGCCGACGTTGGCGGATTTTGAAGCCGGCCGCGACCGGGCGGTCGAGGTGGCGCGTGATCCGGGCACGCCGCCAGATGCCACATTGGCGCTAACCGCAGCCTTGGCAGGCAATTGGACCGGCACGCTGGATTACCGCGATTATGGCAACGACAGCCGGGTTTCGCTGCCCACCTTGCTTGGTGTCAACGGACTTTCCCTGTCGTGGACCTATGACGACGGGCCGGGCAAGACGGTGCGCTCCAGCGAAACCTGGTCGGTTGCGGCTGGCGGCAAACAGCTGGTGGTGGGCGAAGGCAAGGGCCGCGAAACCATGGCCATATCCGAACTGCGCCGCAGCGCGGACGGCGGGCTGACACTGGTGCTGGACGGCAGCGGCAGCGAAAACGGCAAGCCAGTCATGATCCGCACCATCCTGACCCGCGACAAGGCCATGCTGCGCATCACGCGGCAGAGCCGCAGCGCCGGCCAGCCGTTCATCATGCGCCACAGCTATCAGCTGCGCCCGGCGGCTTGAGGGGCTTGGCGGCGCCCGGCCTGCATGCCAGAACCGCGCCATGCAGGCCGGCACCACCATTTTTGAACATATGTCGGGCCTGGCCCGCGCGCACGGCGCGGTCAATCTGGGCCAGGGCTTTCCGGATTTTGGCTGGTCCGATGCGGTGCTGGCGGCGGGGGCTGAGGCGATCACCACCGGCTATAATCAATATCCGCCGATGCGCGGATTGCCGGAACTGCGCAGCGCCGTGTGCGTATTTTATGCGCGCACACAGGGGCTTGCGCTTGACCCCGCGCAGGTGATCATCACTTCCGGCGCGACGGAGGCGCTGGCCGCCAGCATCATGGCGGTCGCAGGTGCCGGCGATGAGGTGATTTTGTTCGCCCCGGCCTATGATGCCTATGCGCCGCTGGTGCGCCGGGCGGGCGCAGTGCCGGTGTTCGTCGATCTGGTTCCGCCGGATTGGCAGGCCAGCCGCGCCGCGATTGCCGGCGCCATCACCCCGGCCACGCGCGCCATCCTGATCAACACGCCGCACAATCCCACTGGCGCCGTCGCCGGTGCAGCCATGCTGCAGGCAATTGCCGATCTGGCGCGCGCGCATGATCTGATCATCATCAGCGATGAGGTGTGGGAAGCAGTGATCCTTGGCAGTGCGCCGCATGTCTCGCTGTTTGGCTTGGCGCCGGAACGCACAATCAAAGTGGGTTCGGCTGGCAAGCTGCTGGCGCTGACTGGCTGGAAGGTCGGCTGGGTGATCGCCGCGCCTGAACTGGCCGAACGCGCGGCGCAGGTACACCAGTTTCTCACTTTCACCACGCCGCCGCCGCTGCAAGTCGCGGTGGCGGCCGGGCTGGCGCTACCGGACAGCTGGTTTGCCGCGGCGCGGGCGCAATTTGTGCGGGCGCGCGATCGGCTGGTTGCCGCATTGACCGCCGGCGGCTGGGCACTGCTGCCCAGCGATGGCAGCTATTTCGTGATGGCCGATCTTGCTGCATCCGGCATCGCCATGGCGGACCGGGAATTTTGCGAAGCTGCCGTCATCTCGATTGCCCAAGGCGGCGGCGGTGTGGCGGCCATCCCGCTTGGTGCGTTCATGCCGGATGGCCGTGCCACGCCCTATATTCGATTGTGCTTTGCCAAATCGGATGAAGTGCTGAATGATGGCGCTGCCCGCCTCAATGCTGTGCGGCTGCGTTGGCAGCAATCGCCGGGCCTGGCAGCAGGAGAATAGCCATGGCAGATCGGCGCGTGAATGGCGGGCAGGTGGTATCAACCGGCATCGGTTTTGGATCGGCGCTGGCGATTGCCATCAGCTGGAGCCTGCACAAATCGCTGCTATGGGCGATCATCCACGGTCTGTTCGGCTGGTTTTATGTGATTTATTACGCGCTCACCCGCTGATCAGGCCAGCCATCATCTGACGGTCGCAAAACCTTGGAGCGGGTAGCGGGAATCGAACCCGCGCGTTCAGCTTGGGAAGCTGACAGGCTACCATTACATCATACCCGCACAGAAGTGGCCGCCGTGCCGGGCTGCGTTGCCATTGTCCGGGCCGGTTCGTCAACCAAAAGCCGGCGCGGCCAGCGGTTCAGGCCGCGACAATCTGCTGTTCGATGGCACCGAACAGGCTGTGATGGCGATCATCAAGCATGTCGATGCGCACCACATCGCCGGGGGCCAGCCACGGCGTGCTCGGCGCGCCGGTCAGTATGGTTTCCACCATGCGTTGTTCGGCGATGCAGGCATAGCCGCTGCCGCCCTGGGCGCAGGGCCAGCCTGGCCCGCCGGCGGCATCGCGGTTGGACACGGTGCCCGATCCGATGATGCTGCCAGCGATGATGGGGCGGGTTTTGGCGAGATGGGCGATCAACGTGCCAAAATCGAACGTCATGTCGACATGCGTGGCAACCCGGCCAAACATCTGGCCGTTCAGATCGATGTTGAGCGTGCCGTGCAGCTTGCCATCCTGCCAACGGTCACCCAGGCTGGCCGGCGTCATCATCACCGGTGACAGCGATGATGCCGGCTTGGACTGCACGAAGCCGAAGCCCTTGGCCAGTTCGTCCGGGATCAGGCCGCGCAGTGACACATCGTTGACCAGGCCAACCAGGCGAATGGCGGCCAGCGCCTGTTCGCGGGTGGCGCCCTGGGGGACGTCGCCAGTGATCACCACCACTTCGGCTTCCAGATCAAGGCCCCATGCCGGATCGTGAAACGCGATCGGATCGCGCGCGCCAAGAAATTGATCGCTGCCGCCCTGGTACATCAGCGGATCGTGCCAGAAACTGGCAGGTAGTTCAGCGCCGCGCGCCCGCCGCACCAGTTCGACATGGTTCACATAGGCCGAACCGTCGGCCCACTGATAGGCCCGCGGCAGCGGCGCAGCGGCGTCGCGTTCGTGGAAGCGGGCGTGGGGCACCGCATCATGGGCCAATGACAGCGCGACACCTTCCAGCACCGGGGCGGCGCGCTCCCAATCATCAAGCACCGATTGCAAATTGGGATACATCGGCGGCGGCGCTGCGCACCAGGCCAGATCATCAGATACCACAACCAACCGCCCGTCGCGGCCGTGTTTCAGCGAAGCCAGTTTCATGGTGGCCAAGCTGAACCGCTTTTGTCGCTTGTGCAACCCTGCTTTTGCCGCCGGCGCGACCCTGCCTGTATTAAGAGAGAACAGGGCCAGATTGCTTAAAAGTGTCGGAATTCTTTACAACTGCGAATCCAGCGCTCTAAACGGGCTGTTTGTTTCCAATTGGTTAACACGCATGAAGAAAGTGGCACGATTATTGCTAGAACGTTACCGATGGTCCTCATTGCAAGGGCCAGACTACCGACAAAGGAACGTGAAAATGACCCTCAGCAAATACCTCGCCATCGGCGGCATCGCCCTCGCAGCCAGCCTCTCTGCTGCGCCTGCCAGCGCTGTCATAACTGATTTTGCCAGCTTCACCGTGGCCGCCAATCCGTCGGTCGTGTGGGTCAACAATGATCCGACCGGCGCTTCGAACGCCAACTATCGTTCGCAGGGCACGGGCGGTTCGCTTTACACCACCACCAGCACCACGGTGGCTCAGCCGTCGCAGGCTGTTGCCAACGGCGTCAACGCCAAATTCTCGTTCGTGAACAACGCGCTCGCGCCGTTCATCACCAACATGGACGCCCTGTTCACCATGGCCGCATCCACGACCAATTCGCCGGCCGCGGGTAATGCGATCGTCGAGCAACTGCTCAACGGCAACGGCAGCTTCAGCTTCATCTCGCAGTCGGCTGTGCAGATCGGCGGCACCACTTATGCCGGTGGCTCCAACCTGCTCAGCGGTACCTTCACCACAGCCTATATCTCGGGCCTTCGTGGCGGTGCCACGGGCGCAGCTGGTGGTTCGTTGTCGGGTGGTTCGTCCATCATGTTCACGTCTGATTTTCTCAATTTCACCGGCGCTCAGGATCTCGGCATATCGCTGTCCTTGAACTCGATCGTGTCGCGGGCGACTTCGCCGGTGAACCCGGCAAACAAGGGCCTCAACAATGTGACTGGCAAGGCACTGCGCAGCTTCTTCGCGACCACCCAAGGTACCTTCTCGGCTGACCCGGCTCCGCTCGTCAATGGCATTCCTGAGCCGCAGACCTGGGCGCTTATGCTCGTTGGTTTTGGCCTGGTTGGCTTCTCGGCTCGCCGCCGCGGCGGCAAGGTCGTCGCAGCCTGACGCTTCGCTGCACCATGGGTGCGGCACCATATCAAGCCCAGGCGCTTTGCGGCGCCTGGGCTTTTTTGTTTGCGGCGCCGCGCGCACATGACATTAATGCGCGTCCGGCCTAACAGAGCCGCAGAGGAGTTTTTTTGATGGCCACTGCCGTTTCCCAGCCCGTGACTGACCTCCAGCATTTTGCGCCCAAGTGGCCGAAATTCGATTGGGAAGATCCGCTGCTGCTGTCGGCGCAATTGACCGAGGAGGAGGTGATGATCCGCGATGCATCGCGGGCATTTTGCGATGCGGAACTGGCGCCGGGGGTCAAGCTGGCCAACCGTCACGAGAAATTCGATCCCGATCTGATGAAGAAATTCGGCGGCGCTGGCCTGCTGGGGCCGACCATCAAAGGCTATGGCTGCGCCGGGGCATCCTATGTCGCTTATGGCCTGGTGGCGCGCGAAGTGGAGCGGGTGGATTCGGCCTATCGTTCGGCGATGAGCGTGCAATCGTCGCTCGTGATGCACCCCATTCATGCTTACGGCTCCGAAGCGCAGCGGGAGCGTTATCTGCCCGGCCTGGCCACCGGTGAGCTGATCGGCTGCTTTGGCTTGACCGAGCCTGATGCCGGCTCCGACCCGGCGGGCATGAAGACCCGCGCCAAAGCGGTGCAGGGCGGCTGGCTGCTCAATGGTGCCAAGATGTGGATCACCAATTCGCCGCTGGCCGATGTGGCGGTGGTGTGGGCCAAGTGCGATGACGACAAAATCCGCGGCTTTGTCGTGGAGCGCGGCGATGTCGGCTTTGCAACGCCAAAGATCGAAGGCAAGTTCAGCCTGCGCGCCGGCGTGACCGGCGAAATCGTGCTTGCCGATGTGCATCTACCCGAAGACCGTATCCTGCGCGGCGTCGAAGGGCTGGCCGGGCCGTTCGGCTGCCTCAACAACGCGCGCTATGGCATTGCTTGGGGCGCCATGGGCGCGGCAGAATATTGCTGGCACGCTGCGCGCCAATACACGCTGGACCGTGTGCAGTTCGGCCGGCCGCTGGCAGCAACGCAGCTCATCCAGAAGAAGCTGGCCGATATGCAGACCGAAATCACGCTGGGCCTGTGCGCCGCGCTGGCTGGCGGCCGCCTGTTGGACAGCAAGCAACTGGCGCCCGAAGCCATTTCGCTGCTCAAGCGCAACAATTGCGGCAAGGCGCTGGATATCGCCCGCCAGGCCCGCGACATGCACGGCGGCAACGGCATATCGGACGAATATGGCGTTATCCGCCATGTCATGAACCTCGAAGCGGTGAACACCTATGAAGGCACCCATGACGTTCATGCGCTGATCCTGGGCCGCGCGCAGACCGGCCTGCAGGCATTTTATTGACGAATTGACCGCTGGATTTGCTGCTGGTCAGGGTGCCTGACGCCCGCGATAGCATGATTTGAGTGGGAACGATCTGAGTGGGGGCGATGCCAGTGGCAGGGGCGGCTGCAAGTTCAATTCCAGTTGCGCAGCCGCCGCCGCTGCCCGTGCCGGTATTGTCGTTGGCCATCACCGGCCACCGCACGGGGAATTCGGAATTCGACGGCCAGGAAGACCGTATCGCAGCAGTTGTTGCGGCGATCTTCGCAGCGATCGCATCGGCATCTGCTGCTTCGCCGGTGCGGCTGCACAGTTTGCTGGCCGACGGTGCTGATCAGCTGGCGGCGCAGGCTGCTCTGAAATTCGGCTGGCAACTGGTGGCACCGCTGCCGTTTGGCCGGGCGCTGAATCTGGCCATCAATGCCGATCCGCCCACAGCGGAAGATGCCCGCCGGCTGATCGCTGGCCAGGTGCCGACCGATGCCGCCACCGCTGCGCGCGCCGCAGCCATCGCTGCGCTTTATGCGCAGGCCCAAGTCTTTGAGCTGGCTGACGCCGATGACAGCGTAGCCGAAAAACTCATCGCCAGGCTTGAACAGCCCGGCGATGTTGCCGCTGCGCAGCGTTATGTCAGCGCGGTTTCCCGCCGGGTTGTGTTGGCCGGGCGAGTGATGATCGAGCAAGCCGATGTGCTGCTGGCCGTGTGGGACGGTGCCGCCCGCGATGCGCCCGGCGGCACTGGCCATACAGTGGCGGCAGCGCTGGCGGCCGGTGTCGCCGTGGTGCTCATTGATGCCGGCAATCCCGAAGCCTGGTCGATCCTTGATGCCGTGGAGGCGCTGGACAGCGGCGGCGAGATCGCCCGGCGCGATGCGCAACTGGCAGCCGCCGTGCGCGCCGCGCTGCAGCCCAGCGGTGATGCTGCTGATGCATTGTCACCATTGGCTTGGCGGCCGCGCACCAATGTGGTTTTTCACGGCTATCGCCGCATTGAGGCGCTGTTTGGCGGCGGCAAGCCGTGGCGCAACCTGACAATGGTGCATGAAACACCGCAGGCAATCGCAGCCGGCAGCGCCGCGCCGCTGCTGGCCGCGCTGGCGGCATTGCCCGGGGTTGATCCAGCCTGGCCGGGGCGGATCACGGCGGCGGTGCTTACGCGATTTGCCTGGGCAGATGGCATATCGACGCGATTTTCCGATCAATATCGCGGCGGTATGGTGACCAATTTTTTGGCGTCGCTGACGGCGGTTCTGGCCGGGGTAACCTATTTGCCGGTGCTGGGGCCGGAGTGGAAATGGGCCTTTGCGCTCGGTGAATTTCTGCTGCTGGCGTTCATCGTGCTGCTCACATCGCAGGCGCATCGCGGCCATTGGCATGATCGCTGGTTCGAAACCCGCCGTGCGGCTGAATATCTGCGCCATGCCGCCTTTTCACTGGCGCTGGGCGTTGGCCGGCCGGTGGGCCGCTGGCCGCGCGGTACGCGGTGGGGGCGGGGGCCTGATTGGCCGGAACATCATGCCCGCCAGGCGCTGCGCGAAGCCGGATTGCCGCCCGGCCCGATCACGCGGCCGTGGCTGCGATCGGTGTTGTCCGGGCTGTTGCTGCCGCATCTGGCCGGCCAGCGCGATTACCACCTCGGCAAGGCTGAGCGGCTCGACCGGGTCAATCACCGGCTCGATCTTGTGTCGGAAACATCGTTCAGGCTGGCCTTGATATCGGTGGCGCTGTGGCTGCTGCTGTGGGCTGGCGGCATCGCTGGTGCCTTTTCGGCGAGCTATGCTGACAAGACCGCCAAGCTGTTCACCTTTTTGGGGGTGATGTTCCCATCGATTGGCGGCGCCTTTGCCGGTATTCGCTATTTTGGCGATTTTGATCGCTTTGCCGCCATTTCGCGGGTTTCCGCCGAAAAACTTGGTGCGCTGCATCGGCGTGCAACCCTGCTGTACGCCGCGTCCGAGGCCGGCCTTGATTATGGCAATGTTGCCGATCTGGCCCATGCCGCTGACGATGTTGTCGTGTCGGAAATCGAAAGCTGGCAGGCGGTGTTTGCCGGCAAGCATTTTTCGGTGCCAGTCTGACCTGAAGCTGTCCGTGTTGCCCATGTAATACAAGGCTTGACGACTACATCCGTAAACGTCATAACGATGACAGATGTAGTCGATTCGCCGCCCGGCAGCAGCGGGCGGCTCAGGAGCTTGGGCATGACCGAACGGATCAGCGAAGCCGAATGGCAAGTGATGGAGATTTTGTGGGCCCACGGCCCACTTACGGCGCAAGCCGCCGCCGCGCAGCTGGCCGCAACCGCCTGGACCTTGGCCACCGTGAAGACCCTGCTGTCACGCTTGGCAGCCAAGGGCGCCGTGACAACCACCGAAGACGGCCGCCGGTTTCTATATGCGCCGGCCGTGGCGCGCGCCGACATCGCTGCCGGCGAATCGCGGCGGCTGGTTGATCGCCTGTTCGGCGGCCGCGCCACGCCGCTGGTCGCGCATCTTGCCGAGCGCGGTGAATTGTCGAACGCCGATATTGCCGAACTGGAAGCGCTGATCCGGGAGTTGAAGCAATGATGATCTGGCTGATCGAAGCCTTGATTGGCAGCGCCCTGTTGATGCTGCTGGCCCTCCTCCTGCGCCGCCCGGTGGCGCGGCTGTGGGGCGCGCCGTTTGCCTATGCGCTGTGGGCTCTGCCGCCGCTGCGCCTGCTGTTGCCGCCGCTGCCAGGCTGGCAGCCGTTTTATGTGCCGGTGGCGCAGGCCAATCCGCAAGGTGATATGGCGCTGGCACTGATGAGCCCGGCTGATGCCGCGCTTTACACGCAGCCGCTGCCGGCTGCGACGCTGCAGGCCGGTGGTTTCAGCCAGATGCCGGATTGGCCGTCGCTGCTGCTGGCGCTGTGGGCGGCGGGCGCCCTCGTGTGGCTGGCCGTGCAATATGTGCGCCACCAACGCTTCATTGGCCCGGCCGTGCGTGACGGCACCCCGCTGGCGACGATTTCCGGGGTGTCAGTCATCATGTCGGCACATGTGCCCGGCCCGATGGCGGCTGGAATCTGGCAGCGGCGCATCCTGGTGCCAGCCGATTTCCTGACGCGCTATTCGTCTGCCGAACGCCGGATGACCATGCTGCACGAAGCGGCGCATCATGACCGGCTTGATCTGCTAGCCAATTTCGTCGGGCTACTGGTGGTGGCGGCGCATTGGTGGAACCCGATCGCCCATATCGCCTGGCGGGCGTTCCGCGCTGACCAGGAACTTGCCTGTGATGCCACAGTCCTGGCTGGCAGCGACGGGGATAGCCGTGCGGCTTATGGCCAGGCGGTTTTGAAATCAGCCTGTGTGGCCACGCCGATTGCGGCCTGCGCCATGAACCACAAATCACAATTGAAGGAGCGTATTGCCATGATGAAAGATCGCAAAATCGGTTTGTTGCCGCGGTTGCTGGGCGGATTGGCCTTGTTGGGCGTTGCTGGCGCCGCCTTGGCCGCAACGGCATCGGGTGACCAGTCCGCGCCCGTTCCGCCGGTGCCGCCTGCGCCGCCAGCGGCAAATGCTGGGCCTGCTGCGCCTGCCGCACCTGCTGCTCCCAGGCCGCCGCAGGTGATGGTGTTCACCCGGATGCTGGAAGGCAAGGATGCCAAGAACAGCAAGGACGTCAAGCTGAAGCAGTCAAGCATCACCACAGTGATCGTCAAGAATGGCGAAGGTGCCACCGTAACGACATCGCGAGGTGACACGCCGGCGATGGTGCTGGGTGGAATGGGCCTTGATCTTGCAGCGAGCGGCGGTGCCGGCAGCACACGGGTGATGATGATCCGCCGCGAAGGCCCGGCCGACATGGCTGCCAAGGCCGATACAGCGTCAAAGGCAGCAGAACAGCATTTGGCCATGGTGCGCACCGATTTGCGCGCGCGCTGTGACAAGGAAGGCATTTCCATGCCAGCCGATGCCGACATTGCCCAGCTGGCCACCTGCGGTATGGAACTGCAAAAGCGCATGCGCACGGCGATGGCTTCAGCCCGCACGGCACTGGAAAAGTCCCGTGACCTTTCCGAAGATCAGCGCAGCGCGGCCTTGAAGGGGCTGGATGCCGCCATGGCCAATCTGCCCGGCCAAATGATCATCAAGCTGCAGAAATGATCTGAGGCCCCCGCCGGGGCATCAGAACATCCGGCTGGACTTCAGCAAGAGCCCCGCTGCGGCCTCCAGCCCGGCCCGGTCTGCTTCATCGAAGCGGCCGGGCCTTGGGCTGTCGAGATCGAGCACGCCGATCACATCGCCATCCAGGATCAGCGGAATCACGATTTCCGAGCGGCTGTCTGCATCACAGGCGATATGGCCGGGGAATGCGTGCACATCGGGCACCAGCTGGGTTTGGCGGCTGGCGGCGGCGGTGCCGCACACGCCCCGGCCCAGCGGAATGCGAATACAGGCCGGCTTGCCCTGAAATGGCCCCAGCACCAGCTCGCCGCTGCGCATCAGGTAAAAACCAGCCCAATTGAGCCCATCCAGCTTGTGGAAGATCAGCGCGGCCATGTTGGCGGCATTGGCGATGAAATCGCGCTCATTGCCAATCAACGCGGCAAGCTGCTGGTTCAGCTGGGCATATTGGTCGTGCTTGGTGCCTTCGAGGGCGGGGGCGAAGAATGACATAGCCGCCGGTTAGCGCCGCAGGTGGCCAAACGCAAACGCCGCCGGGGTGATCCGGCGGCGTTTGTGGTCGCGGGTGAAGCCGAAACCTACTTCGGCGCGATGACCATCAGCATCTGGCGGCCTTCCAGGCGCGGCAACTGCTCGACCTTGGCCAGTTCGGCGGTATCGTCGCGCACTCGTTCCAGCAGCTTCAGGCCAAGCTCGCCATGGCTGAGCTCACGCCCGCGAAAACGCAGCGTCAGCTTTACCTTGTCGCCTTCTTCGAGGAAGCGGTGGATCGCCTTCATCTTGGTCTGGTAATCATGCTCATCGATGTTGGGACGCATCTTGATCTCCTTGATCTCCTGCGTCTTCTGGTTCTTGCGCGCGGCAGCGGCCTTTTTTTGGGTTTCGTATTTGAACTTGCCGATATCAAGGATCTTGCACACTGGCGGGTCGGCACCCGGCGATACTTCCACCAGATTCAGCCCGGCTTCCTGCGCCATGGCCATGGCCTCACGCGTGTAGAGAACTCCAAGATTCTCCCCGTCCTGATCGATAACCCGCACCTTTGGTGCCCGGATGAATTCATCATAAAGCGGCCCCGTGATTGGTGCGGGCGTGTTCATGAAACGGCGTGGTGGCGGTGGTATGGCAGTCTCTCCTGATGGCAGGCCTGATTCCGGCCCGCCGCCTCAATAGCGCGGCGGCAGGGGCAGCGGCAAGAGGCGCTGACCTTGCGCTATTCGGCAGTTTATTTGCGGGCAGCCAATTGCTGTTCCAGCGCGGCAATCCCGGCTGCTGCGATCAGTCCGTCTTCCTGTGAGGTCGCGCCCGAAACGCCCACAGCCCCCACGGTCTTGCCGTCCAGCTTGATCGGGATGCCGCCTTCGGACGCCACAACCGCCACGGGAAACGTAAGATAACGCAATTGGCCTTCTTTTTGCAGCCGCTGCTCGAACAAAGCTGTCGGGTTGCCGAACCGGGCGGCAGTTTGCGCCTTGCCACTGGCAATTTCCGGGCCAGCCAGCGACGCATCATCCATGCGCCGGAGCGTGATCGGAAGGCCGGCAGGATCGACCACCACAATCGTTACCTTCAAACTGCGCTTTTCGGCCTCGGCCTGCGCTGCGTCGATAATGATGCGTGCACCGGCGAGGGTCAGCGCCGGCTTGTCTTTCACCAGTTGCGCGGCACTTGGCACGCCAGCACCGAAGGCCAGCGCCGCAATCAGCGCAAAGCTGCGCATCAGGCCGCCATCCGGTGCATCGCGCACAATTTGTTGCCGGCAGGATCGCGCAGATAGGCAAGATACAGCGGGCCCATGCCACCGCTGCGCACGCCGGGCGCGTCTTCGCAGGCCGTGCCGCCATTGGCGAGGCCGGCGGCGTGCCAGGCATCGGCCATATCAGTGTTGGCAGCGGCAAAGCCGATCGTGCCGCCGTTGGCGCCGCTGGCGGGCTGGCCATCGATTGGCGGCGTGATTGCGAAAATGCCGGCCGGGGTCATCCAGAACACGCGGCCCTTGTCGTCGGCAAATCCGGGCGCCACGCCCATGGCTGCAAAAATTGCGTCGTAAAAGGCCTTGGATGCGGCGGTGTCGTTGGCACCCACCATGATATGACTGAACATGCAATAATCTCCCCTGTTGAACGCCAATACGGCCATCGAAGCATGTCATGCGTTCAATGTCGAGACCCCGGTTTGCATCCATAACGGACCATCCGCATACTTGTGCCATTTATGACCATCTGTTATCTTTTACGTGGGTCGTTGAAGGGAAAAACAGCGTGTTCAATGGAGGGATTGCACCGTTGGGTAGGGCCGACGCGTGCGCAAAACAGACCGTGCGCCTGGACAATGTTCCATGGGCCGAAGCGGAGAAAATCATCCTCGTTTTCATGATTCTTGGGTGGCAAGTCAGCATGGCGCGCCCTGCTGGCTTGATTGCGGCAGCAGATCTTTTTGCCACATCGCCGTCGCCGTCGCCGCCGCCGCCGTCGCCGTCGTGGGCCGGCAAAGGGCAATTTGACCAGCTCACCGCGGACCTGCTCGCAGATTCTTCGGCTGATTCTGAGCGCCCGCGGCTGGTGCTGCGCGGGGAAGACCGGATCATTCGGGTGACGACCGCCGATCCCGCGCTGGTGCCCGTGTTGGCGGCTGCGGGTGTTGACCGGCTGGTGATGCCAGTGGCGCTTCCGGCGATCGAGCAACTTATGGTTCTCGCGGGCTAACCTTCTTGGTTGCACAAACTCTGGTTGCGCGGGCCGTTGTCTGATCGGGTGGCATGGCGCTGCTCGTAACCTGCACGGTGGCGACAATGGAGTCGGACGACAATCGCGCTGCCGGGCGCGCACCCAAAGCGCACAGCAAGCAGCGCGCAGCCGATGCGCCCGATTGGGCGTGCCTGTCGGCGCCGCCTGCGCCGGGTTGCAGCAAGGGCCACCAGCCCCAACAATTGCGGCTGGTGATGTGCGGACTGCAGGCCGCGCCGGCCGAGAAAGCAGCATTGATCGGCGATATCCTGGGCTGGGCAGTTACGATTCTGCCGCCCGGGCCAGCCATGCGGCCGCGCGCCGACCTTTGTCTTGCGGCAATACCGGCTGATGCAGCAACGCCAGCGCCGCCGATTGCAGTCTGGTCGCCAGACAATATCCTTAATGAACACATCTCGGCTGCCGGGCTATCCATTTTGGATCAACCTCTATGCGTTCAACAACTCGAGCTCCTGCTAGCAATTGCATCCAGTATGAACAGCGTATCGGGGCAAACACAAAATGATGCAGTCCGGATTTGAAGCGGGTGTTCCGCAAAACTCTGTAGACGCTGTGCGTGACCAAAATTTATTGGATCGAGGTTTCCGCACCAATTTGGCGGCAGCAGCGGCTTCCGAGGCGCAGGCAACAAGTGGCTTGATTGATCTGCCGCCGCATCATGGCAATCCGAGCGAATTTGTATCAGCGCCGCAGCATGGTTCAGCAATGCATAGCTCGGCATTGCATAGGTCCGCAGCGACGGATTCGGACTCGTATAGCGATCGGGTGCTGGCCAACATTCATGACGTGGCAGATCCCCAGCACAACGATCCCCAGCACGACGATCCCCAGCGCCCAGGCGATCCCCAACGCCCGGGCGATCACCAGCGCCCGGGCGATCTGCACCGCATCACCGGCTTTGATCTGACGGCCTTGCAGCGCTTGGCCGGCCAGGCCGTGGCTGGCCGCGCCGTCGCCGCGCTGGCCGGCACCGATCAGGCCGTGACCATCGCGCGCCAAGTGGCCGATATGGCGCAAGGTTTGGCGGCGCTGGCAGACCGTCTGGTTGGGCAGGGTGCTGCGGCTGCGGCTGATGCTGCCGAAATTGCCGAAGGCGATTGTGTGGCCTTCCTTGAAAGCCAATTCCGGATCAGGCGGTTGCGTGCCCGCCATTTGCCGGCCTTGTCGTTGGGGGAGCCGGCGTGGGACATATTGCTCGATCTGGCAGTGGCCAATTACTGGCGGCGCGAAACGTCGGTGACCAGCCTGTGCATTGCGGCTGATGTGCCGAGCACGACGGCGCTGCGCTGGATCAACAGTATGACCCGCGAAGGCCTGATCGTGCGCCGACCTTGCCAGCGCGACGGGCGGCGCAGCTTTCTGGCAATCGCGCCGGACTCATTCACGGCGATGCTGGCCATGGCAGCCGATTCGCTGCGCACCGAACAGCGGGTGCGCGCCCGCTACCAGCGCGGCGCTGCCTGACGCAAAGCCCGGCGCAGATCGGGCCGCAGCCCTTTGCAAGGTTAGTTCGGCAGCCGGGCGGCCATGAACCGACGCGCGCGCCGATTGGGGGTGGCGCGCGGCCGGCGCGCGGCTAAAGTGGCGAATGTGATCACGCGCACCGGGCAACCGCAGCTATATAATATTCCGGTGCACGTGGCATTTGCCGACGCGCTGGCGGCGGGGCTGTTGCAGCGCACTGCTGGGGATCCGATGGCGCTGGCGCAGTCACTGGTGCTTTTACCCAATCGTCGCGCGGTTGCCGCAGTGACCGAAGCCTTCGTGCGCCAACTGGGCAACGGCGGCTTGTTGCTGCCGCGGCTGGTGCCGGTGGGCGATCTTGATGATGCCAGCTTCGATCGGCTGGCGGCGGGCGAAGCGCCGATTGCGCCGGCCGTGCCGCTGCTGGTGCGCCGTTTTGAACTGGCACAACTGGCCGGCAAGCTGCCCGGTGCTGCACGTGCAGCAGTGGAGCGCTTGCGGCTTGGCGATGCGCTTGGGGATGTGCTGGATGCGCTGCTGGCCGAGGAAATCGATCCCGAAGCATTGCGCAGCGCCGCTGACGGCCAGGATCTGGCGGATCATTGGCAAAAAAGCCTGGCGTTTCTGGAATTGATCATCGCGGCCTGGCCGCAAGCTCGCACCGGCCATGGCGGGATCGAAGGGGCAACCCGGCTGGCAACATTGATCGATGCCCTGATCGCGCGTTGGCAGGCAGCGCCGACTAAGGGCTTGGTGGTGGCCGCTGGCATTGCCAATCCAACGCCGGCAATTGTGCGCTTGCTGTCGGCTGTGCTGGCGTTGCCGCGCGGGCTGGTGGTGTTGCCGGGGCTGGATGGCGATGTTGGCCCGGCTGGTCAGGCCCGCTGGGATGCCATTCGCCTTGCTGATGCCGAAACCGGCCAGCGCGGCGATCCCGGACATCCGCAATGGGCGATGAAGCGGCTGTTGGCGGGCCTGGGCCTTGAACGGTGCGATGTGCAGGCCTGGCCGGCGGCTGGCGGCGCGCTGGACGGCCCGGCGGCGCGCGGCGCTGCGTTGGCGGCAGCGTTGGCACCGGCAGCCGCCGCCGCAGCCCAGCCAGAACCAGATGCGCAGGCGTTTGCAAACGTCACGCTGGCCGAGTGCGCCACGGCAGCCGAGGAGGCGCAGGTGGCCGCGCTGGCGCTGCGCGAAGCCATAGAGACGCCCGGTGTGCGTGCAGCCTTGATCACGCCTGATCCCGATCTGGCCCGCCGGGTGGCGGCGCATTGCCAGCGCTGGGGCATCAGTATCGACAGTTCGGCTGGCACACCGCTGGCGCTGATGCCGCCAGGCGCGCTGGCGCAGGATCTGGTGGCAGCGATGGCCGAGGCTTTTGCGCCAGCGCGTCTGCTGGCGGCGTTGAAACATCGTCTGGTGCGGCGCGGTGATCCGGGCTTTGCAGCGGCGGTGATGCTGGCCGATCTGGCCTTGCGCGGGGTGCGGCCGCCGCCGGGGCTGGATGCCGCCGGCGAAGCCATTGCGCGGTTTGTGGCCGATAATCGCGGCCCACAGGCCGAGGTGATGGCGCTGTGGTGGGATGATGTTGCGGCCGCGCTGACGCCGCTGGAACAGCTGCGGGAGGCCCGCAGCGCGGATCTGCCGGCAGTGATGGCGGCGCTGCGCCATGCTATCACGGCGCTGACGAGTGATGATGGCTGGTCGGGGCCGGATGGCCGGCAGCTGGGCGCATTGGTGGCCGAGGTGGAAGCGTGCGGCGGCTTGTTCGGGCCGTTTCTGCCCGATGAAGCGCCGGCGCTGCTGGCGGCGCTGATGCACGGCTGCAATGTGCGGGTGCCCGGCCAAGGCCATCCCCGGCTGGCGATCCTTGG
>NZ_JBBATR010000003.1:6438-10132 GCF_040398645.1 Sandarakinorhabdus sp. | reverse complement strand
TTGACACGCTGATTGCCGATCCGTTTGCGTTTCATGCCCGGCGGGTGCTGCGGCTGCGCGCGCTCGATCCGCTCGATCAGGACCCAACGGCCGCGATGCGCGGCACGCTGGTGCATGATGTGCTGGAACGCTGGATTGACGATGGCCATGCCAGCATCGCGCAGCTTGAGCAGATCATCGTTGCGGAGCTGGAGCGTGAGGCTGCGCATTTCCCACTGCTGGCCGCGGCATGGGTGCCGCGCATGCGCGCCGCGCTGCATTGGGCCGGCCACGAAATAATCAAGCGCAAGAACGCCGGCTGGACGCAACTGGTTGCCGAAGCCAAGGGCCGCATCGAGCTGACCGGCGGCATCATCCTGACCGGGCGCGTCGACCGTGTCGATCGCAGCGAAAGCGGCGAATATCTGGTGGTTGATTACAAGACCGGTGCACCGCCCGCCAAGGCGCGGGTGCGCGCGCTGCTGGCCAACCAGCTGGCGCTGGGGCTGGCGATGGCCGCCAAGTCAGCCTTGGAGAAAAACGGCCAGGGCCTGCCGGCGGGCACGCCGATCGGCATCGAATATTGGCAATTGCAGGGCGGGCGCGCCGCTGCGGGCAAGGTGCACACGCCATTGGACGGCAAACAGCCCATCGATGCCGCCGATCATGTCGAGGCGGCGCTGGCGCATGCCGGCGAACTGGCGGCGCATTATCTGCTGGCGCAAAACCCGTTCGAGCCCAAATTGCGGCCGGAATGGGCGTGGGGTGATTATGATCATCTGGCGCGGGTGCCGGAATGGATCAGCCGGCCGCGCCCCTCCGCGCAGCCAAAGCCAGACGCTGAGCGCGGGGGCAGCCTGTGAGCGTGACAAAGCCATTGGCGCCGCTGCTGCCGGAACAGGCGCTGGCAGCCGATCCCGATAGCCATGCCTGGGTGGCGGCATCGGCTGGCACCGGCAAGACCCAGGTGCTGATCGCGCGGGTGCTGCGGCTGCTGCTCGCTGGGGCGCGGCCGCAGGCGATATTGTGCCTGACCTTCACCAAGCTGGCAGCAGCCGAAATGCAGAACCGCGTGATGGCACGGCTGGCGCATTGGGTGGGGTGCAGCGATGCCGCACTGGCCAGCGAACTTGCTGCAATTGGCGTGACGGGTGACACCGAAGCGCTGGCGCAATTGCATGACCGGGCGCGCGGGCTGTTTGCCGCCGTCCTCGAAACGCCGGCCGGTCTGGCGATCCAGACCATCCACAGCTTTGCGCAAGGCCTGATTGCCAGCTTCCCGGTCGAAGCGCAGATCAGCCCCGGATTTCAGACGCTGGACGACCGCGCCGGCATCATGCTGCGCGGCCGGGTGCTGGGGGACGCGCTGACCGGCGTGATGGCCCGCGATGCCGGCCTGCGCGCCGATCTGGCCGAAGTGGCGCTGGACGGCGGTGAAGCGCGGTTGCAGGACATCATGGCCGCCGCCGCTGCCCATACCGACGCGCTGGCGGCGCAGCGCATCGAAGGCATTGATCCGCTGCTGAGGCGCTTTGTGGGGCTGCCGGCGGACGGCGGCAGCGCGCAGGCCGATCTGGCGGCGGCATTGCCTGGCCTGCCGTGGGCGCAATTGGCTGATCTGGCCAAGGCGCTGGGGCGGCAAAAAGGCGTCAATGCGCTTAAGCTTAGAGATGCGCTGGCGGCCAGTCTGGCCTTGAGCGATCCGGCGCAGCAATGGGCGCTGCTGTGGGGTATTTTTTTCAGAGCCGATAATCTGCCGCGGGTGGTCACCGGGCTGATTCCCAAGGCGCTTGATGATGCCGATTCCGGCTGGCGGCCGTTGTGCAGCGAGGTGCAAAACCAGTTGCAGACCATTCGCGCCGGCCAGGAACGTTGGCAAATCCTGGCCTATACCGGCCGGCATCTGCGGCTGGCCGTGCAATTGGCGCAGGATTGGCAGGCCGCCAAGGCCCGCGCCGGCGTGATTGATTATGCGGATATGATCGCGGCGGCGGTGCGGCTGCTGAGTGCGCCAGGCGCGGCCGATTGGGTGCGTTTCAAGCTGGATAGCCGTATCGATCATGTGTTGGTTGACGAATCGCAGGACACAAATCTGGCGCAGTGGGAGGTGATCGGCGCGCTGGTGGAGGAGTTTTTTGCCGGGCGCGGCCAGCGTGACCAATTTCGCAGTCTGTTTGTCGTTGGGGATTTCAAACAGTCGATCTTCAGCTTTCAGGGCGCTGATCCCCGGGTTTATTCGGATCGCCGCGAGTTGTTTCACGGCCTGTGCGAAGCCGAACCGGAGCGCTGGCACGAAGTGCCGCTGTCACGAAATTTCCGTTCCGCCGATATCATCCTGGACAGTGTGGACCGCGTGATTGCCCACATCGGCAACGATGCATTTGCCGGAGAGGATGTGCCGGCGCACACGGCTTTCAAGGCCAAGGCCGGTTGTGTCACGCTGTGGCCTCCGCTGCTGCCCGCTGCGGCCGAGCAGGCTGACGAAGCTGATGATGATGGCGATGATATGGATGGTGACCAGCAGCCGGCCGGTCAGGCCGGGCTGGCCAGCGAGATTGATCTGGCGCGGCGTATTGCCATCACCATCGCGGATTGGCTGCGCGGGCCGGCACCGCTGGTGCTGCCCGGCAGTGGCCGCCGTGCCGCGCCGCAGGATGTCATGATCCTGGTGCGGCGGCGCGGCCGGTTGATGAACGCGCTGGTGGGCGCGCTGCACGAACAGGGCGTGGCCGTGGCCGGCGCCGATCGCCTCAATCTGGCCGAGCCGCTGGCAGTGGCCGATCTCGTCGCGCTGGTGAAATTTGTCTGCCAGCCGGGCGATGATCTCACGCTGGCGGCGCTGCTGGTATCGCCGCTGGTCGGGCTGAACCATGATGATCTTACAAGCTTGGCGGCAGGGCGCAGCGGCAGCCTGTGGGCGGCGGTGCAGGCCAGCACTGATGCCGATGCTGTGCGCGCCCACGCCTGGCTGGCGGCGGCGTTGCGGCTGGGCAGCGCGGTGTCGCCCTATCACTATCTCGAAAGCGTGCTGTCGGGGCCATTGGCGGGACGGTCGCGGCTGCTGGCACGGCTGGGTGAAGAAGCCCGCGATGCGATTGATACCGTGCTCGATCAGGCGCTGGCCTGTGAAGCGGCGGGCGCTGCCAGCCTGCAAGCCTTTTTGAGCTGGATGGACGCCAAGGATCTGGAGGTGAAGCGCGATCCCGAAGCGGCGCTGGATGCAGTGCGGCTGCTGACGGTGCACGGCGCCAAGGGCCTGCAAGCGCCTATCGTGATCCTGGCCGATGCCTGCGCGCCGCCGCTGAGCCAGCAGGGTGTGTTGGCGCTGCCGCTGGATGGCCATGGCGCCAGCCTGCCGCTGTGGTTGCCGCCGGGGCTGGCTGCACCGCCCGCCAACATCACCGCCGCGCTGGACCAGCGCAAGGCCGATGCCGCCGCCGAAGACCGGCGGCTGCTGTATGTGGCGTTGACCCGTGCCGAAGAGATTTTGTGCATCGGCGGCGCCAGCAAGCCAACCAAGAAATGGGAAGTTCATCCTGACAGCTGGTATGCGGCCATCGATGCCGCGCTTTCGGGCGAAGTGACTGCGGTTCAGGATGTTTCGGCTTGGCCGCGCCCGGTGCGCCATCTTGCCAGCGGCACGCCGGCCGCGCACGTGACAGTGCAATTGGCGCCGGATGCCAGCCTGCTGCCTGCCGGCACTTGGTGGCGCGAA
>NZ_JBBATR010000003.1:5102-6338 GCF_040398645.1 Sandarakinorhabdus sp. | reverse complement strand
GTGCTGGGCGAGCGCGTGGTTGCGGGCAGCATTGATCGGCTGCTGGTGACCGAAGCCGATGTGCTGGCCGTGGAATACAAGACCGGCAGCCGGGTGCCGGCCGATGCCGCATCGGTGCCGCCGGCGCATGTCGCACAATTGGGGGCCTATGCCGCGGCGCTGGCGCTGGTGTTTCCGGGGCGGGCCGTGCGCGCGGCGCTGCTGTACACGGCCGGGCCGCAGCTGATCGAGCTACCGGCGGCGATGCTGGCCGATTGGCAGGCGGCGATTGTTGCGCCTGCGCCAGACAGCACATTGCAGCCAGGCGATCCAATGCCTATCTTGCCAGCATAGCAACCAGCCAAACCCGATAACGCCGGAGCCTTACCCATGACCAAGACCGTGACCGATGCCAGTTTCACCGCCGATGTGCTGGAGGCCGGCAAGCCGGTGCTGGTGGATTTCTGGGCCGAATGGTGCGGCCCGTGCCGCATGATCGCCCCGGCGCTTGAGGAACTGGATGCCGAACTGGCCGGCGTCGATATCGTCAAGGTCAATATCGACGACAATCCGGATGCGCCTGGCCGTTATGGCGTGATGTCGATCCCCACCATGATCCTGTTCAAGGACGGCAAGGCCGCCGCCACCATGGTCGGCGCCCGGCCCAAGGGTGAGCTGAAGGCGTGGCTTGAAAGCCAGATCGCCTAAGCCATAGTTTGTTTAAACGGGGGTAACGACCTGCCCCAGCCGCGGGAAGTGGACGTGCACTGTCAGCGTGTCGTCCACATCCCGCGCAATGCTGATGCCGCCCGCGTCGCAGCGCAGCAGGCGGCCGATGCTGGGCGCATCCTTGGTGCCCTCCTGCGTGACGCCCACCATCATTCCGGCGGCATAGGGCGCGGCCACTGTGCCGGTTATGGCGGCGGGAACGGCAGCGCGGGCGGCGCTGAGCGCTTCTGCTGCGGTGACCTCGCTGCGATCGCCATGGCCAAAACCAGCCACGCGGGCATACCAATCGGCCACGCCCGGCAATGCCAGCATTGCAGCTGCATTGGCCGCTGCGGTTGGTACGGCCCGCACAAACCAGATATTGCTGTACAGCGCGAGATCACCGGCCCCCGGCGCGTCTCCGCCGATGAAGGCGCGGCCATCGGCCAGCGTGTCGGATAGAAACTGGCTCGCCACCAGCGCCTGGCCTGCGAGATGCGGCGCCGCGCGGCCCAGCGCGCCAAGGTCCATGCCAAAGCGCGCCTGACG
>NZ_JBBATR010000003.1:2216-5002 GCF_040398645.1 Sandarakinorhabdus sp. | reverse complement strand
CTGCCCCATGCCAGCCCCTTCACCCCAAACGCGGCGCGCACCAGTTCGGCAAACGGCGAATTTTCATAATGATAGAGAATGGGCTGCATGGCGCTCACTTTCAGCTGCGGTAATCGGCATTTATGCTGATGTAACCATGGGTCAGATCGCAGGTCCACACCCGCGCCCGGCCGGCGCCAAGGCCAAGATCAGCGGTGATGAGAATCTCGCTGCCTGCCAGATGCGCGGCGACCGGGGCTTCGTCATAGCCGGGCACCACCGCGCCTTGGCTCGCCACCAGCGTGTCGCCAAAGCGGATGCTCAGCAGGTCGCGCTCGGCGGGTTCGCCGGCCTTGCCCACCGCCATCACCACGCGGCCCCAATTGGCATCGCCGCCGGCAATCGCGGTTTTGACCAGCGGCGAATTGGCGATGCTGAGCGCCACGGTCCTGGCCGAAGCATCATCAATGGCGCCGGTGACCGTGATTTCGATCAGCTTGCTCGCGCCTTCACCGTCGCGCACCACCAATATCGCCAATTGCCGGCACACATCGGCCAGGGCGGCGGCAAGGGCGTCGGCGCCGGCGTCGTCCATGCTGGTCAATTCGGCATTGCCGGCCGCGCCGGTGGCAAAGGCCAGCACCGTGTCGGATGTCGAGGTGTCGCTGTCCACCGTTATGGCGTTGAAACTATTGGCCACGGCCGCGGTGAGCATGGCTTGCCACAGTGGCGGCGCAATCGCAGCGTCCGTGAAGATGAAGCCAAGCAACGTCGCCATATCCGGCGCGATCATGCCGCTGCCCTTCACGATGCCGGTAATGATTACGCGGGTGCTGCCCAGCATGGCGGCAGCGGTGGCGGCCTTGGGGAAGGTATCGGTGGTGCCGATGGCATTGGTGGCGGCTAGAAAATCGCCATTGCCAAGCGCGGCATGGGCCAGATCAACCCCGGCCAGCGCTAGATCCACTGGCAGCGGCACCCCGATCACGCCAGTCGAGGCGCTGAACACTTCCGCCGGTGAGCAGCCCAGCCGCTCCGCAACCCGCGCCGCCTGTGCCTGCGCAGCCTGCCGGCCGGACAGGCCGGTGAATGCGTTGCTGTTGCCGGCATTCACGATGAGGCCGCGCGCCCGGCCGCCGGCCAGATTTGCCCGGCATAGTTCCACTTCGGGCGATGGGCATTTCGATCGGGTGGTCACCCCGGCGACAGCGGTACCGGGGATGAACGCCGCCAGCGTCACACAATCGCGCGTCCAGTTTTTGTAGGTCACGCTGGCCGTGCCGATGCGCACGCCGGCAACAGCGTCCAAAGCGGGAAAGGGCAGGGCGAGCGGTGAAATCGTCATGCTGCCCACATTGCCATGCCCGGCTTCAGTGTCCAGAGGCTTGCGCAGTTGACTCGGCGCAACTGCCGCCTTATCGGCATCCTTCGTTCTGGCGGCGGGCAACTGCGGCCCTGATTATCTTGTTTCGGGACTGTTTCGATGAAGCGCACCTTTCAGCCGTCCAACCTTGTTCGTGCCCGCCGCCATGGCTTTCGGGCCCGTATGGCCACCGTTGGTGGCCGCAAGGTGATCCACGCCCGCCGCGCGCGTGGCCGCAAGAAGCTGTCGGCCTGATCCATGGCAGCGCCGGAGACAATCCGGCTGCGGCGTGATTTTCTGGCTGCCAACCAGGGCCGGCGGGTGCCAACCGCCGGCTTTGTGCTGTTGGTGCGCCAGCGCGGCGACGGCACAAGCCTGATGCGCGCCGGCTACACGGTCACCAAGAAGGTTGGCAACAGCGTGGTTCGCAACCGGTTGAAGCGGCGACTTCGCGAAATTGTCCGGCTGATGTTGCCGGCACACGGCCACAGCGGCGCCGATCATGTGCTGATCGGGCGCGATGCCGGCCTCAAACGTGATTTTGCCGCGTTGCAGGCCGATCTGGCCAAGGCGCTGGGCAAGGCGCTGCTGCCCGCCCCGCCGCACACGGGTGGCAGGCCCGGCAGGCGGCCATGAAACGGCTGCTGATCTGGCCCATCCGTCTGTGGCAATTGACATTTTCCGCCGTGATGCCGCCCAGTTGCCGCTTCACGCCCAGCTGCTCCGCCTATGCCATCACCGCCATCGAACGCCACGGCCCGCTGCGCGGCGGCTGGCTGGCGGCGCGCCGGATTGGCCGCTGTCATCCATGGGGGTCATCGGGCTATGACCCGGTGCCCTGACCGGCTATAGGCTTCAAAATTCCATTCCCGAATCCGGTTCCCGCCCCGAAACCGGCCCCAGCAAAGAGACAGGCCTTGGCCCAGGACAATCAATCGCCCGACACGAAGAATATCGTGCTGGCCGTGCTGCTTTCATCGCTGGTGCTGATCGGCTGGACGTTCTTTGCCGATCGCTTCCTCCCCGAAACGCCGCAAACTGCTGCCCCGGCGGTGACCCAAAGTGGCGCGGCGTTGCCAGGTGCTGGCAAAGCGTTGCAGCCTGCTGGCCAAATGCCGGCTATTTCCGGCACTGCTGCGGTGGTGCCGCGCGCGGCGGCGCTGGCCGCCGGCCCGCGGGTGCGCATCGTCACGCCGCGGCTGACTGGCTCGATCAATCTGACCGGTGCGCGCTTTGATGATCTCACCCTGCCCAGCTACCGCCAGACGATTGACGGCACTTCGCCGCCCGTTCGGCTGTTTTCGCCAGGCGGCACTGCCGATGCCCAGTTTGCGCAATTTGGCTGGGTGGGCGCCGCCGCGCCGCCAGCGACCGCAGTGTGGACGGCTGACCGCGCCACGCTGACCCCGACGACGCCGGTCACCCTCACCACTACGGCGCCCAC
>NZ_JBBATR010000003.1:0-2116 GCF_040398645.1 Sandarakinorhabdus sp. | reverse complement strand
CCACTACGGCGCCCACCACTGCTCCGGGCCTGGTGTTCCGCCAGAAAATCAGTGTCGATGCCGATTATCTGTTCACCGTTGAACAAAGCATCGAAAATCCCACTGCTGCTGCCGTCAGCGTGCAGCCGTTCGGCCTGGTGTCGCGGCGCGGCAAGGCAGCGGCGGCCGAGGTCAATGTGCATGTTGGCCCGGTGGCTGTGCTGGACGGCACCTTGAAGGACACGGATCTGGAATTTGACAAGCTGCGGGACAATGGCCCGCAGCGCTTCCCCGCCACCGGCGGCTGGCTGGGCCTGACCGAGAAATATTGGCTGGCCGCCACTGTGCCCGATCAAAAGGCGCGCATCACCGCCACGTTCCAATACGCCGCTGGCCAGTATCAGGCCGATTGGCTGGCCGGGGCGATCACGGTGCCGGCGGGCGGCCGCATCACTGCCACGGCGCGGCTGTTTGCCGGCGCCAAAGAAGTCGAAATGCTCGATCGCTATACCGAAGCCGGCATCCCGCGCCTCGACAAGGCCGTCAGCTGGGGCTGGTTTGAGGTGATTGCCAAGCCGATTTTCTATCTGCTGGATTGGCTGTTCAAGTTCACCGGCAATTTCGGCGTGGCCATCATCGGGCTGACGCTGGTGGTGCGCGCCGCCATGTTCCCGATTGCCAACAAGCAATATGAATCCATGGCCAAGATGCGCCTGATCGGCCCGCGCATGAAGGCCATTCAGGAGAAATACAAGGACGACAAGCTGAAGGTTCAGCAGGAGATGATGGCGATCTACAAGACCGAAAAGGTCAATCCGCTCGCGGGTTGCCTGCCGGTGCTGCTGCAGATTCCGATCTTCTATGCGCTCTACAAGACGTTGCTGATTTCGATTGAAATGCGGCACCAGCCGTTTGTGCTGTGGCTGAACGATCTGTCCGCGCCCGATCCGCTAACGCCGCTGAACTTGTTCGGCCTGATCGCCTGGCAGCCGCCGGCGATGATCGCGCTGGGCGTGCTGCCGATCCTGCTCGGCGTCACCATGTATGTGCAGCAGAAATTGAGCCCCGCCACCATGGACCCGGTGCAGCAGCAGGTGTTTGCGCTGATGCCGTGGATTTTCATGTTCTTCATGGCGCCGTTCGCCGCTGGCTTGCAGCTGTATTGGACGGTCAACAATCTCGTGTCGATCGCGCAGCAATTGTACATGAACCGCAAATATCCCACCCCGGCCACACCGCCGGCGCAGATGGTGGTGGATGCCAAGCCCGTTCCCAAACCGGCTGCACCAAAGCCGACCCAGCCGCAGCCGCGCTCTCCAGCCGGTGGGCGCCGCAAGAAGTGATGACCCCGTGAATGACCCCATGAATGACCCCATGAATGACAAAGTGACCGATGCCGAAGCCGACGCAGAGCTGAACGAACTGATCGAACTGGCCCGCAAACGCTTTGCCGGGCCGATCAATTTCCTGCTGTCCGCGCCGAAACTGGAATTTCTGCCCAGCCCGGATGTGCCGGAAATCGCCTTTGCCGGCCGCAGCAATGTCGGCAAATCCTCGCTTTTGAATGCCATCACCGGCCGGCACGGGCTGGCGCGCACCTCGGTCACGCCGGGGCGCACGCAGGAGCTGAATGTCTTTGAAGTCGGCGAGCCGGTCAGCTTTCGGCTGATCGACATGCCGGGCTATGGCTTTGCCGAAGCGCCCAAGGATGTGGTGCGGCAATGGAAGCATCTGGTGTTCGATTATCTGCGCGGCCGCGTCGTGCTGCGCCGCGTGCTGGTGCTGATCGACAGCCGCCACGGCATCAAGCCGGTGGACCGGGAGATCATGGGCCTGCTCGACAAGGCTGCGATGAGCTTTGTGGTGGTGCTGACCAAGGCCGACAAGATCAAGCCGAGCGCGCTGGCCGGGCTGATGGAAGCGACGCTGATCGCCAGCCGCGCTCACCCGGCGGCCTATCCGCAGGTGTTTGCCACCTCGTCGGAAAAGGGCCTGGGCATCCCCGAATTGCGCGCGGCCATATTGGCGGCGGCGACGCTATGATAACGGTCACGCTAAACGGCGATGCGCGCGCCATAGCGGCGGGCAGCAGCGTGGCGGACTTGCTGCGCGAACTCGATCTGCCGGCGGACAAGGT
>NZ_JBBATR010000002.1:65303-102878 GCF_040398645.1 Sandarakinorhabdus sp. | reverse complement strand
GCGGCGACAGCCGGCAGACCATGCTGACCAGCGATCCCGAACGCTATGGCGATGAAAATTGGTGGATTGGCCAATATCCACCGCTGGCCATCGGCAGCGTGACGTGGGGCTGGCTGGATGACGCCTTTGCCAGCATCGCGGCGTTGGCGGCGCGCGGCGTGCCCGAAGCCATCACCACGCCGCTGCTGGCATTGATCCCGGACCAGGACGCGCTGGTGGACTGCGCCGCCACGCGCCAGCTGGTGGCGCGGGTGCCGGGCGCGGCCATCGACGTTTTTGCGGGCGGCGGCCATGAATTGCTGCGCGAAGCCGAACCAATGCGGTCGCAGGTGCTGGCCCGCGCCGTGGATTTCCTGCGCGGCGGCCAATGACTGACGCGCAGTTTGATATCGCCATCATCGGGGCTGGCATCGCCGGGGCCAGCACGGCGTGGGCGCTGCTGGAGGCGGATCCGCGCCTGCGCATCGCCCTGATCGAAATGGAAGACCGGCCCGGCTATCACACCACTGGCCGTTCGGCGGCGTTCTGGGTGGAAAGCTATGGCGGCCCGCGCATTGTGCCGCTGTCGCGGGCGAGCCGGGATTTTTTCGGGGCGCCGCCGGCCGGTTTTGGGGCGCTGCTGTCGCTGCGGCCAGGCCTGACCATCGAAGGGCCGGACGATCCGGGCGGCCTGGAGCGCATGGCAGCGGAATTTGATGAAGGCGATGTTGATTATCGCTGGCTGGACGCGGCGGAAATGGCCGGCCTGTCGGCATGGCCGATGCTGCGGCCGCAATGGCGGCAGCGCGGCCTGCTGGAGCCGGATTGTCACGATATCGATGTCTCCGGCCTGCACCAGGGCTTCCTGCGCGGCTGCGGCGCGGCACGGCCCACGCTGATCTGCAATGCGCAGGTGCAGCGCCTCGAACGCCGCGCCGGCGGCTGGCAGATCACCACCCGCGCCGGGGTGATCGCAGCGCCGATCGTGGTGAACGCCGCCGGGGCCTGGGCTGATCCTGTCGCCGAATTAGCAGGCGCACAGCCGCGCGGGGTGCAGCCGCTGCGCCGGTCGATGGCGGTGCTGCGCATCGATCCGCCGCCGCCGCCCGATCTGATGGTGGTGATGGACGCCGCCGGGCAGTTTTACTTCAAGCCCGATGGCGGCCGTCTATGGCTGTCTCCGCATGACGAAACCCCCGATGTGCCGCATGATGTGCGCCCGGATGATCTGGATATTGCCGTGGTGATCGACCGGTTCGAACGTGCCACCACGGTGACGGTGCAGCGGCTGGAAACCAGTTGGGCCGGCCTGCGCAGCTTTGCGCCGGATCGCGCGCCGATCTATGGCTTTGATGGCGCTGTCGATGGCTTGTTCTGGTGCGCCGGGCAGGGCGGCTTTGGCATTCAGACGGCTCCTGCTGCCGGCCGCTTGTGTGCGGCGCTGATCCTGGGCACCGAGCCGCCGGTGGACCCGGCGCCTTATGCGGCGACCCGGCCCTTGCCGCGCGCCGTGTAGCGGCTGAGGAATCCAGCCGCAAAATCATCCAGCCCGCGCACCGCAATCGCATCGCGCAGCCCGGCCATCAGCTGCTGGTAAAATCCGATATTATGCTGGGTGAGCAGCATGGCACCCAGCATTTCGCCAGATTTGATCAGATGGTGGAGATAGGCGCGGCTGGCAGCCCGCGGGCCAGAGCACACCGGGCAGGTGCAATCACTGTCCATCACGCGCAAATCCTCGGCATGCACCGCATTGCGCATGTTGAGCGGGCCATCGTGCGTGAAGGCCTGGCCATTGCGCCCCGAACGGGTGGGCAGCACGCAATCGAACATATCGACGCCGCGCTGCACCGCGCCAACGATATCATCGGGCTTGCCCACCCCCATCAGGTAGCGCGGCGCGTCCTGAGGCAGCTGATCAGTGGCATAATCCAGCACGCCAAACATTGCCGGCTGGCCTTCGCCCACCGCCAGCCCGCCGATGGCATAGCCATCAAAGCCGATGGCTTGCAGTTCCGCGGCAGATTGCGCGCGCAGCCGTTCATCCAGCCCGCCTTGCTGAATACCGAACAGCGCTGCGCCCGCCGCATGTTCGCCGCCGGCGTCAAAGCCAGCCCGGCTGCGCGCCGCCCAGCGCATCGAGCGGTCCATGGCGGCCTGCACCACCTCACGCGGCGCCGGCAGCGCCACCAGTTCATCGAAGGCCATGACAATATCGCTGCCGAGCAGGCGCTGGATTTCCATCGACCGTTCCGGGCTCATGAGATGCCGGCTGCCATCAAGATGGCTGGCAAAGGTCACGCCTTCTTCGCTGCGCTTCGTCAGGGTGGACAGGCTCATCACCTGATAGCCGCCGCTGTCGGTGAGGATCGGCCGGTCCCAGCCCATGAACGCATGCAGCCCGCCCAGCCGCGCGATGCGCTCGGCGCTGGGGCGCAGCATGAGGTGATAGGTGTTGCCCAGGATGATATCGGCGCCGGCAGCCCGCACTTCGGATGCGCGCAGCGCCTTGACGGTGGCAGCAGTGCCCACCGGCATGAAGGCGGGGGTGCGGATTTCGCCGCGCCGCATGGTGATGGCACCGGTACGCGCCTTGCCGTCGCGGGCGTGCACATGAAAGGCAAAACGGGTCATTGGCCGTTCTTAGAGTCTGTGGCAGTCTTGGCAAATATGTTGATTATGTTCCTTGCGCTGGCGGCGGCTGTTCCGGCCGACTCTGCTGCCAGCCCCGCGCTGGCCACGTGCCTGATCGTCGGCCGGCAGCTCGATCACAAGGTTGTGGATGAAACCACGCTGCTGGTGCGGGCGGGCGGGCGTTGGCACCGCTCGGCGTTACCCGATGGCTGCCCCGGCCTGAAAGCGGGCCGCATGCTGGTGCGGCGGGAGGCTTCGCCGCGGCTCTGCGCCAATGATCTGTTTGAAGTGCGGGACAATTTCACGCCGGAAGTGTTCAGCCTGTGCCGCTTTGGCCCGTTCTCAATGCTGCTCAAAGGCACAAGGCCCTGAAAACCCGCGTTGATTTGTTGCTGGTGGCACGCGGCCTCGCTGAATCGCGGGCGCGCGCGCAGGCGCTGATCATGGCCGGCCTCGTCTATGTCGGCACTGCCAAGGTGACCAAGGCCGGCGAAACGGTGGCCGATGATGCCGAGATCATCCTCAAGGGCCGCGATCATCCCTGGGTGTCGCGCGGCGGTATCAAGCTCGATCATGGCCTCAATCATGTCGGCTGGGATGTCGCCGGTGTCACCGCCATGGATGTCGGATCGTCCACCGGCGGTTTCACCGATGTGCTGCTGTCCCGCGGCGCAGTGAAGGTCTATGCGGTGGACAGCGGCACCAACCAGCTGGCGTGGAAATTGCGGCAAGACCCGCGCGTTGTGGTGCTGGAACAATTGTCGGCCCGGCTGCTCACCGCCGATCATGTGCCGGAGCCGATTGATCTGATCGTCTGCGACGCCAGTTTCATCAGCCTGATCAAGGTGCTGCCGGTACCGATGGGCTTTGCAGCGCCCGGCGCGCGCCTGCTGGCCCTGATCAAGCCGCAATTCGAAGCCGGCCGCGAAGATGTCGGCAAAGGCGGCGTGGTGCGCGACCCCGCCGTGCACGACCGGGTGTGCAGCGAAGTCGCGGCCTGGCTGGACGGCGCCGGTTGGGCCGTCGAAGCGCTGACCGCCAGCCCGATCACCGGCCCGGAAGGCAATGTCGAATTCCTGATCGCAGCGCACAAACGTGTTGGTTGATGCCGCGTCCGAACAACAAGCAAAGCCAAGAAGAGCGGCCTCCGGCGGGCAGGGGTGACCCCTGCACCCATTTTTAAGTCTCTGCTTTTGAAACATAAAGCCGGCTTAAACCAGAGTGGGTCCAGGGCCTCAGGCCCTGGCCGCCGGAGGCTTTCTATTCTTGGTCACTTTTGACCAGATAGATTTCATCGCCCCTTGCCCTTGGTGGGTGCGTGAAAATCCGGGGGCTTGCTGGCCACCCATGCCACGAACTGCGCCAGGCCGGCGTCGGCGAGCAGCGCGGCACGGTCTGCGCCGATGCGGGCGAGCTGGCCATTGGCAAAGCGGCTGTGGATTGCCTGATGGCAGATGGGGTGCAGCTGCACCGTGGCTCGCCCGCCGCGTGCGCGTGGCACCGGGTGATGCAGCTCGATCTTGCTGCCCAGCGGCGGCCCGCACAGCCAACATTCATTGAGTGCGTCATCGCCTGCCATACACGCCGATAGCCTAGCTGCGGACAAGCCGCTACTGATGGCGTGTGTCCACTGAGTCCCTTGCACCGCCGTCGCCGTGGTTTGCCGCCGGCAGCTTTGCGCGGGCGGCGCTGGTGGCGGTGCCGGCGATCCTGTTTGCCGGCGGGCTGGCGGCGCGCGTGTCGGGATCGACCGAAACCAATGCCTGGTACCAGTCGCTTACCTTGCCGGTGTTTCAGCCGCCTGGGCCGTTGTTTGGCGCGGCGTGGGCAGTGCTTTACACGCTGATTGCGCTGGCGTTTGCGCTGGTGTGGGCCACGCGTGATGCGCCTGGCAAGCGCGGCGCCATCGCGCTGTTTGCGCTGGGTTTTGTCATCAACATGACGTGGTCGCCGCTGTTTTTTCGGTTTCACATGATCGCGGCGGCGCTGGCGGTGCTGGTGGTCATGTTGCTGGTGGCCTGCCTGACGGCGGCGGCTTTTTATCGCATCAATCGGCTGGCGGCATGGCTGATGCTGCCTTATGTGTTGTGGCTGTGCTTTGCCGGCGTGCTCAACACCCGGGTTTTGATGCTCAATCCCATGGCTGATGCCATGCAGTTGGGAGTTTGATGATCATGCAGAATGACAATCGCCTGTTTGAAGATTTCTCCAAGGTCGCCACGGCGGCCATGGGCACGCTGGCGGGCGCCAGCCGCGAAATTTCCGATGTCGCGCGTGAGCGCATGAAGGAATTTGTTGGCGCTTCCGATATCAGCCGCGACGAATTTGATGCGGTGAAGGCGATGGCGGCCGGTGCACGCGAAGCAATGGCCGATCTTCAGGCTGAAATTGCGGCGCTGAAAGCTGAACTTGCGGCAATTCGGGCCAGCACCGCCATATCTGGTGGCGATCCGGCCTGATATCCACAAGAGATTGGGGTTCGCCCCCTTGCCGAATCGGCAAGCCTTGCCCAGCCTGTGGGCGCACTGTAGGGAGGGGCACAATGAGCTTTTCCGAAATAGAGTTTAACGCCGTTGATTCGGCGCCCATCGATTTGCTCGAGCAATTGTTCGACGCAAACGGCTGGGCATCTGAACGCGTTGCCGACGAAGAAATCGTGACCAGCATCAAGGGCGGCTGGGCCAGTTACCAGCTGCGGGCGTTGTGGCGAGGCGAAGACCGGGTGCTGCAGATCATCGCGCAATCCGATCTCGTGGCCGGCCCCGATCAGCGCGCGGCAGCTTACGAGGTGCTAGGCCTGGTCAACGAACAGATGTGGATGGGCCATTTCGAGCTGTGGTCAGCCGATGGCAGCATCTTGTTCCGCCACGCCACGCTGCTGGCCGATGACGATGCAGCCGATGGCGGCGACCTGTCGGCGGCGCAGGCCGAAATCCTTACCGAAGCCGCAGTCGAGGAATATGAACGCTATTATCCGGTGTTCCAGCTGGTGTTGACGGACGGCAAGGCTCCGGCCGAGGCGCTGGCCGCCGCCTTGATCGAAACTGCCGGGGAAGCCTGATAGCCGGGCCTGACCGCTGGGATTGCAAGAGACCGGCGTTTGCCGGGCGGCTGGGGGCAGCAAAATGAACGAAGACGACCAATCGGCCGCAGCGCCGATATGGCTGATTGGCTGCGGCAATATGGGCGGCGCGCTGCTGCGGCGCTGGCTGGGCGAAGGCCTGGGGCCGGTGGTGGTGATCGATCCTGCGGCGCGCAGCCTGCCGGACGGCGTTACCGCGCTGCAGCGTCCGCCGGCGGACGGCAAGCCTGATATCGTTGTTCTCGCTGTGAAGCCGCAGGCCTGGCATCAGGCGGTGTTGCCGCTGGCCGGCCGGCTGGGGCCGTTGACGCTGGTGATTTCGGTGATGGCGGGTGTGCGCACCGACGATCTGGCGCGGCTGTTTCCGGGCGCCGGTATCGTGCGCGCCATGCCCAACACGCCGGCAGCGGTAGGCCAGGGGGTGACGGCGCTGTTCACCCGTGATGGCGATATCGTGCAGGGCGCTGCCGAAGCCTTGTTTCAGCCGGTGGGCGCCACGGTGTGGTTGAGCGACGAAGCGCAGTTTGATGCGGTGACGGCGCTGTCCGGATCCGGCCCGGCCTATGTGTTTCACATGATCGAAGCGCTGGCGGCGGCCGGCGCGGCGGCGGGGCTGGAGCCCGGTATGGCAATGGCGCTGGCCCGGCAGACGGTGATTGGCGCTGCGGCACTGGCGGTGCACGACCGCGCGGCATCGGCGGCGACGCTGCGGGAGCGCGTGACATCGCCGGGCGGCACCACGGCAGCAGGCCTTGACGTGCTGATGCCGGCGCTGACGCCGCTGCTGGAACAAGTGATCGCTGCCGCTGCCGCCCGGTCTCGCGAGCTGGGCTGATATTTTCAGGGGGTGGGTGTGCTGGTCAGGCGTTTGGCGAGCGTGCGGCCCAGCGCGATGCCAGGGCGTTCGATGGCCAGAAATGTGGCGGCGGTGATCGCCGTGACCAGTGCCATCATGATCGGCAGCGCCAACCATGGCTGTCCGCCCACGACGGCGGGCATGGTCTTGAAACCGATGTACAGGATGATGCTGTGCAGCAGGTAGATGCCGTAGGATATCTCGCCGAGCATGCGCGCGCCGGGCAGGGCCAGCAGGCCAAACAGGCTGTTGCCGCAGACAATCACCGTGAAGGTGAAGGCCAGCAGCGGCATCGCCGCGTCAAAGGGATCGCGAAAGAAGATCATGTTGATGGCCAGCGCCAGCACGGCCAGTGCGGCTGGCACAGGCCCGAGCAGGCGCCTTGCGAGATTTGGCCGCTCCCGCACTTCATAGGCCAGCATGCCGAAGGCAAACAGCGGCGCATAAACGAAAAGTGGCACCGGCGCCGCGCGGCCAGCCAAGCTGATCAGCAGCAGCCCGGTAGGCACCAGCCAGGTCCGCCCGCCCACCAGCTTGCGGGCGAGCGCGCAGGCCGGCAGCACAGCCAGATAGAACAGCCATTCGAACCAGATCGACCAAAGCACGCCGCCGATGGTCTTGCGGGTCAGCGCATCGCCCATCAGCACGCGCGGACGGCCGGCAACCCAGCTGGCCACATCCAGCGGATAGCCCGGCCCCGGCACGCTCCCATATTCCACCATGATGATGATTGTGACCACTGCCACCATCGCCAGCAGCAGCGGCACGATGCGGAACACGCGGCCGATATACAGCGAGACCCATTTGATGCCGCCAATGCCGGCCAATATGCGCGGGTAAAACACGATGCCGGTGATCATGAAAAACATGCCGACGCCGGTTTTGCCAAGCTGATTGAAAAATGCCACCTCAGGCGCCTGCCAGCCGTTGCCAGCGGTGAAGGCCAGCCAGATCGCAAAATGATGGCCCATCACCGCCAGCGCCAGATACCCGCGCAGCCCATCGATCTCGCCGATGCGCGGCCCGCTGGGCAACACAAAGCCCGCGCGTACCAGCAGGCTGGCAACGATTGTGGCCAAAACCATCGCCAACGCGACAATGGCGGCCAGCAGGGTCGGTTCCATGATCACGCCCCGTGTTGCAAGGCCAGAATTGTTGCCCGGCTTTCGGCGGGCACCAGACCTAGCAGCACCGCCCAAAAGCCTGTTACCGCTTGTTGGCCGGCCTCGCCATAGGCCAGCGCCATGCTGCGTTCCAGTTCGGTGAACAGCTGTGTTTCCAGCGCCGTGCCGGCCGGGGTGAGCTGCAGCAAGCGCTGGCGCCGGTCGGTTGTGCCGATTTTCTGCTCCATCAGGCCGCGCTGGTTCAGATCGGTCAGCACGCGGCCCAATGATTGCTTGGTGATCGACAGCAGCAGCAGTAGGTCGCCCACCGACAGGCCGGGGCGGCGCGCGATGAAGTATAGCGCCCGGTGGTGCGCCCGGCCCAGCCCTTGCCCTTCCAGGATAGCATCGGCGCCGCGGATCATGGCGCTGTAGCCGAAATACAGCAGTTCGATCCCGCGCCGGATCTCATCCTCGCGCAGGAACAACGGCGATGCCGGCGCCATCTTCAGGGGCAGGACGCTGATGGTCCCAAGGTCGGGCTGGCGATTTGGGACAGTCATGTTGACATATCTGGCACAGCTACTATGGCAACACAAGCAGCCAGCGCAACAACATGCCGCCCAAATGGAGCATGTGGTTCGTTTGTTGCACTGCGGCAGCCCAAAAGCCGCTGTTCGTTGCCACTGCCCACAAAAGGTGCCCCATGATCGATGCCACGTTCGACGACCGTGATGGTTTCATCTGGATGGACGGCGCGCTCAAACCATGGCGCGAGGCCAATGTGCACATCCTCACGCACGGCCTGCATTATGCCAGTTCGGTTTTCGAAGGCGCGCGCGCTTATGGCGGCCATATCTATGCGCTGTCCGCCCATTCGCAGCGGCTGATCGATTCGGCCAAGACCATGGGTTTCGCGCTTCCCTACAGTGTCGAGGAGATCGACGAAGCTTGCCGGCAGACGCTGGCGGCCAACAATCTCACCAATGCGTATGTCCGCCCGGTGGCGTGGCGCGGCAGCGAGCAGATGGGCGTTTCGGCGCAGCGCACCAAACCGCACATGGCCGTGGCCTGTTGGGAATGGGGCGCCTATTTCGGCCCGGAGGCCCTGAAAAAAGGCCTGCGCCTGAACATTGCGCCGTGGCGCAAGCCCGCGCCCTACACGGTGCCGGTGCGCGCCAAGGCGGCCGGCCTGTACATGACCAGCACCTTGTCCAAACATGCCGCCGAAGATGCCGGCTACAACGATGCGCTGATGCTGGATTGGCGTGGGCAGGTGGCCGAAGCCACGGGCGCCAATATCTTTTTCTTCAAGGACGGCACGCTGCACACACCAACGCCGGATTGTTTTCTGGATGGCATCACCCGCCGCAGCGTGGTCGCACTCGCGCGCCGCCGCGGCATCGATGTGATCGAACGCGCCATCTGGCCCGAAGAACTGGCGACATTTCAGGAATCGTTTCTGACCGGCTCCGCCGCCGAAGTGACACCGCTGGCCGAAATCGGCCCGTGGAACTTCCAGGTGGGTGAGGCGACTTTGCAACTGGCGCAGGATTACAGCGATCTGGTGCACGGCCGCATCACCGGCGTGGTGCCGGTGCCATCAACGCAAAGCTGAATTGCCGCTGGGCAGCGCCGCCAGAAACGCATCGACCTTGGCAAAATGGCCTGGCCAGTCCGGGGCCTTGAACCCCGAAAGCCGGCCCATTTGCGCCGCCCGCGCCGGGCTGTCGGGCGCGGCATAGGCCATGATCGCGGCCTGCCAGGCAGCGTGATCATCTGGAGCCAGCAATTCAGGCACGCCTTGGCCTATTTCGCGAAACACCTGTAAATCGCTGGCGATCACCGGCACGCCGGCATCCAGCGCCTCAACGAGCGGCAGGCCATAGCCTTCGGCAAAGCTGGGAAACAGCAGTGCACGCGCCGCCGCCAGCCGCGCGGCGATGGCGGCATCTTCCAGCGCGCCGGTTTCCTCAACGCGGTCGCCAAATTCACCGGCATCGAGCCGCGCCAGCACATCATCACACGCCCAGCCGCGCCGCCCGATGATTACCAGCTTTGGCGCAGCCGCACCATGCTCGCGCACCAGCCGCTGCCACACGTCCAGCAGCAGATGGTGGTTCTTGCGGCCTTCGATGGTGCCCAGGATGATGAATTCGTTGCTGGCGGGCGGGCGCGTTCCGGGCGGCATCGCCAGATGCGGTGTGCCGGGCCATGCCACCATGGTCGGCGGCACTGGCAATTGGTGGGCGGCGGCATAATCAGCCAGCACATGCAGCGTGTCCTGGCTGTTGCCGATCACGGCGGCCGCGATGTGCAGCATCGTATTCACGCGCACCTCGTGCCGGGCTTTTTCGCCCTCGCGGCAGAACTGCGGGTGCGTGATCGGAATGATGTCGTGCAGCATCAGCACCGGGCGTACATCGGCCGCCGCGCACCACGCCGGCAAATCCGTCGAATCCAGCCCGGTGTGGCCAGCATTCAGCCAAAGCCGGCCCCGGCCAGACAGCGTCCGCGCGGCATGGCGGCCGTGGCAGAGCGCCCAGCCGATCAGGCCGGCCCGGGCAGCGGCCTTGCTGGCAGCAGGCCGCAACAATTGCCGGAACAACGCTTGTGAGGCGGCCGCCGGCAAGATGGTGCCGCCCTTGTTCTTGCGGATGATCACCGCCTGCGCGCGCGGGCCGTAATGATGCAGCCACGCCAGGCAGATCCGATCAATGCCGGTGGGCCGCACATGCGCCCAATGCCGCCACAGCAAGCGCGACACATCAATCAGCAGCGGCGCGCCATTCTGATTCATCGCCGCCGGTTTCCGGCCGGCTCCTGCGCCATCACCCGGATTTTGCCCGCGCATAGCGATCCGCATAGCGCACGATATCATCTTCGCCCAGATAATCGCCCACCTGCACCTCGACCATCAACACAGCGGCGGCGCCATGATTTTCAAGCCGGTGGACGGCGCCGGTCGGGATGAACACATAATCACCCCGGCCAAGCTGCCGCACGGTGGTACCCACGGTCACACTGGCCTGCCCGGACAGGATGATCCAATGTTCCGATCGTCGTTCATGCGATTGCAGTGACAGCGCCTGGTGCGGTGCCACCATGATATGCTTGACCTGAAAGCCATCGCGCACGGCGATACTGTCATACCAGCCCCATGGGCGGTGATCATGGCGGGCGCGAACGCCTTCGGGCCGTTCGATCTGGCGCAATTCCTTCACCACCTCGCCCACCTTCTGGCTGGAGGTTTTCGGCGCAACCAAAATGGCATCGGCGGTTGCCACCACGATCATGTCGTCCAGATCGAGGCCGACGATCATCTGGTCTTTCACTTCGCTATGCAGGATGCTGGTGCGGCAGCCATAAGCCAGCGAATCGCCGGCCAGCACATTGCCGTCATCATCGGGATCGCCATCGCGCCACACGCTCGACCAATCGCCCAGATCCGACCAATAGCCATGATAGGGCATCACCGCGAGATTGGCGGCCTTTTCCATGATCGCATAGTCCACGGAAATGCTTGGCGCGGTTGCCCATCCGGCCTTGTCCAGCGTGATGAACGGCAATTCGGTTTGCGCGGCTGCGACGGCTGCGGACACGGCAGCATGAATTTCCGGGGCATGCAGCGCAAAGGCCGCGATGGCCGATTTTACGGACATCAGGAAAATGCCGGCGTTCCACAAATGGCAGCCACCTTCGAACATCGCCTTGGCCCGCGCTGCATCGGGCTTTTCGACAAAGCGCACCAGCGGCTGCGGCAGGGTGGCGGCACGGCCGGCGGGATCGGACAATTCCAGATAACCATAGCCGGTTTCGGCGCGGCTGGGATTGATGCCGAACGTCACCAGATCGCCGGCCAGCGCCCGCGGCAGCGCTGCCGCCACGGCCGCCCGAAACCCGGCCTGATCGGAAACGCGGTGATCAGATGGCAGCACCAGCAGCACACCGTCCGCGTCGGTCTCGGCGATATGCAGCGCCGCCGCCAGCACTGCCGGCGCCGTGTTGCGCGCTTCGGGCTCGACAAGCACGACACCGGGCGAACGATCGATCCGGGCCATTTGTTCGATGATCCGGTATTTCTGATCCTCCCCGGTGATTACCTCCAGCTTGGCAAAACCCGGCGCATCCACCAGCGTTACGGCATGCTGAAACAGGCTGAGGCCATCGAATTCCATGGCAAACTGCTTGGGCTGATTGCGGCGCGATGCCGGCCACAGGCGGGTGCCGGCTCCGCCGCACAGGATGATGGGGTGAATCAACGGCGGGTTGGCGGATGGAGGCGGGTTCATGATCATTCTCCGTGGCGGCGGCACGATCGAGCCGCGTGCTGGCAATGCTGCGCATCAGGGTCGCGAGCGGTCTTAACCATGCGCGTCCCCTTGATAAAAACCCGGTTGCAGTCAAGTGGTTTGGCCTGTTTCGGGCCGGACTGTTGATGATGTGCGGCTGCTTCCCCAACGCTGTGGCGGCGCGCTGTCCTTCGTCATTTCTGCACCGGCTTTGCGCAGCGCACAAACACGGCTATTGCGGCGTTCGAAATTCGGGTCCGCGTTTTCGGCTGTTGGCCAGGCGATTGATCCAGCACACAGGAAACGCCGTCGATGCGCATGCGCAAGAACATCATACTCATGGCGGCCGGCCTGGCCCCGCTGGCGCTGGCGCTTGGCGGCTGCGGTTCTGGGTTGTTCGGGCAAACCGGACCTTCGGCGGGCGTGGTCAACAAGGCGCCGCAGCGGGCGTCTGCAGCGGGGCTGGCCGGCATACGCATTGTCGATCTTGATCGTGCCGCCACCGAAGCGCTGCTGGCGATTGACCGCCCGGTCAACCTGGCGCGCGAATTTGGCGATGCTTTGCCGGTTGGTTCGGTGGTGCAGCCCGGCGATGTGCTGGAGGTTTCGATCTGGGAAGCGCCGCCCGCGGCCCTGTTCGGCGGCGGCTTTGGCAGTGGTGGGCGTTCGGCGGATGCCGGCATGGCCAGCACCACCGCCACTTTGCCGGAATTGCTGGTTGGCACTGGCGGCACCATCTTCGTGCCGTTTGCCGGCACGCTGCCGGTTTCGGGCCACACGCCGCAACAGATCGAAGCGGATATCACGCGGCGCCTCGCCAGCAAGGCGCATCTGCCGCAAATCATCGTGCGAATCGTACGCAACGCCACCGCCAATGCCACTGTGGTGGGTGATGTGGCCAATGCTGCGCGCGTGGCGCTGACCCCGAAGGGCGAACGCCTGCTGGATGCACTGGCCGCAGCCGGCGGCACGCGCCAGCCATCGGGCAAGACGACGATCCAGATAACCCGCGGCGACAAGGTGGCGGCGGTGCCGCTGGATCAGATCATCCGCCAGCCCGATCAGAATATCAGGCTGGCCACCGGCGATGTGGTGACGGCGATTTTCCAGCCGTTCAGCTACACGGTGCTCGGCGCGGCTGGCCGCAATCAGGAGGTGCAGTTCGAATCGACCGGGCTGACGCTGTCGCAGGCTCTGGGCCGCGCCGGCGGTCTGCAGGAACAGCGGGCCAACGCCAAGGGCTTGTTCATTTTCCGGTGGGAAGTGCTAACTGCTGCTGCTGCGGGGGCGGGGGCGCCAGCCACACCGACCGATGCCAAGGGCCGCGTGCCGGTGATCTACCGGGTGAACATGCTGGACCCGGCGGTGTTTTTCCTCGCGCAGAACTTCCAGATGCGTGACGGCGACGTGCTGTATGTGGCGACGGCGCCGGTGGCCGAATTCCAGCAGTTCGTTAACGTGATCGCATCAACCGTGCTGCCGCTGGCCGTGGTGCGGTCGTCGCTTCAATAAGCGACCAGTCGCCGTTCAACTGCCGCGTGACGTCAGCGCCGGTTTCAGCGCCAATGCGCGCGCCAGAGCGGCATTGGCTTCATCGCGGCGGTCCAGCGTCTTCAACGCCCTCGCCTTGGCGTGCCAGGCCTCGCCGTCGCCGTCGTCAAGTGTGATGGCGCGATCAAAGCTTTCGATTGCTGCTGCAAACAGGCCTTGGCCGGCTTGCATGTTGCCAAGCTGCCGCCACACGAATGCCCGCGGCGTGAGCAGCAGGATCGCCTGATACCAGGCTTCGGCCCGGGCATAATCGCGCCGGGCAGCGGCCGCGCGGGCATAGCGCAGCAGCACGCTGGACATGATCTTGCTGGCCAGCGATGCCGTCGTCTGCGATCCGGGGGCCGGCGCCTCACCGCGCAGAAGCGTGCGCACGGCGGCTGGCATCAGCAGGAATGCATCAATGGCCGCATGCGGTCGGCCCTTTGCCAAATCGGCGTTGCTGTCCATGCCGGCCAGTTCGGCATCGCGTTCTGCCAGTTGCAGGGCCAGGCGATCGCATTGCAGCGACAGGCGGCCCAACCGATCAAGATCGGCGCGGCGCTGCCCATTCAGCAGATCCAGCCGGGCCTGCAGATCGGCGAGCGCGTTGGCGGCGCTATCCATCTTGGTCATGCCGAAATCCTTGCGCTGACTGGCAGTGTGGTAGCGGAGATGCCGGTGGATGCCGGCGCCAAAGCAGCGGCGGCATATTCGAGCGCGACCTGCCGCCAGGTGCGTTGGCGCAGACGGTCATAAGTGGCGCGCTGCAAGGCGACCAGCTCGGCGCGGCCAGCCGATGCCGCCAGCATAAGCGCGGCCAGCCCCACGGCATCAAATGGATCGAACATCGATCCCGCCAGCTCGGGCGTGTCGATCAGCAATTCGGCAACATGCGGGCCGTGCGCCATAAGGCAGGGCGTGCCGACCGAAATGGCTTCGTAATAGGGGAAGGTGCCGCGCCCGCCTTCGAACACGGATGGGTGAATGGCAATTTCGGCGCAGTGATAAAAGGCAGCGTGCACATCGCGCGGCAAATCCGGCATCGACAGGGCATCAAGATGAAGCAGCCTGCGCGCGATGGCCCCCGGCGTCGGGCTCCAGGTCGCGCCATAATGAAGCTGCGCTGTCATGATCAATTTGAAGGATTCAAATTGCGCGCGCACCAGTTCATCGATGGCATCCACCACCACGCGGATATTCTTGGTCACGCGGTCCTGCGTTGATACCGCAGCATAGCGGACATGTTCGAACGGGAAATTGGCCAGATAGGCCGGGCCGTGGCGCGCGGCGTGGCGGCGCAGCAGGCAGGCCGCCGCATATCGCGATGCCTCTGTGCGCTGCCCATCGCGGATGAACGGCAGGATGCCATCCAGCGTTGGAGGTGCATGCGGGATTACGGTCACCCGGTCTGGCGGCACCCCGAACAGGCCCTGCACCTGATCGCGGGCAACATGATCGGAAAAGGTGATGAAGCGGGTGATGTGCGGCAGCGCTTGGCTCACCCGGTCGCGCCATGCCGCTGGCGGCCCATCCAGAGCCCAGGCGCCTTCGGTGAAATCATGATAGGCAAGGCCGATGGCATCCGGAAAAATTGATGCCACGGGCTTCGAAAGCAGCTTGATCCCCAATTGATTGGGAAACAGCGAAATCCATGCTGTCACCGGCACATGGCGATCGGCAAAGCGCGCCAGATCATCGAAATCCGCTGCCGTCTGGCCCATATCTTGCGGCGAATGAAAGCTGTAGTCTTCGCCTGCCGTGGCCACCAGATCGGCAAAATCCGCTTCGGCTTCGCTGCGGATATCGTCGGTCACCACGATGCGGAACACATGACTGCCAGCCTGCGCTAGGCCTTCCACGATGAAGCCGAGCAGGCGCGTCATGCCCTGATTGGCCCATTGCGCGCCGCGCGGCGATTCGATCCAGATACCAATCGGGGTGCGGGCGTGATCAGACATCTGCCGTCTCCAGCAATCGATCGACGATCAGGGTTGCTTGCGCTGCCAGCATGGCGGCGCTGGCGCCAACGCTGGCGCCAACGCTGGCCATGTGATCATCCGGTGCCGGCACGGCGGCCACGACAGCTTGCAGCGCGTGCAGCGCATCGGCGATTCCATCGGGATTGCCCGGCTTATAGCGGATCGGCGCGGCTGGATGGGCATGTTCGCGCGCTGCCGGATGATCGGCGCACAGCAGCGGCAAGCCGAACCGCAGCGGCCACGCCAACTGGCTGCCCTGGCCGGACAATCGCGGCGACCATACCGCAGCAGCGCGGCCCAGCAAACGCGCCCAGCGATCCGGCGTGGTCAGCCGCTCGATTCCGCCGTCTTGCGCCAGATCCTCCAGCAGGTCGCGCACGGCGGCCGGCAGCACGGCGATAGCCATCACATTGGATTGGCGGCGAAACGCCTCGGGCTGGGCCTCGCAGGCGATCATCGGATCCAGGGTGCCGCCATCCTGCCGGTACAGCCGCAGCCCACGCAGCGCCGATGCGATATCGTGCAGGCTATCTGGCTCCATACGGATGATCAGGCGCCGCTGCGGGCTGGCCAGCGGCCGAATGCCGTCGCTGGCTGCGCAATCAAAGCTATGGGGTAGGTGCAGCATTCGATCTGGCGCGACGCCGGCAAAATCCAACACGTCCTGCGCCGTGATCGGATCGGTGGTCACGACCACGCCCGCTTGCCGCCAGATCTGAAACGCGGCCAGCAGCCGCGTCCAGAACGGCGATTGCATATCCGCGCAAAACGCATGAGGGTGCCGCCGCGCGGCCAATTCGCTGCAAAAATACGCCGTCGGCCGGATGGGATACACCGCGCCAAGGCCGGGATCGGCCATCACCAGCCACGCATCGCAATCGGTGAAATTGCTGCCCCAATCGCGCGGCAGCAGCACGTGGCTGACCTGCGCCAGCGACACCAGCGGCAACCGCGCCTGGTGCATGCGCAGCGCATTGCCGGCCGGCACCAGCTGCCAATCCAGCCGGCGCACGGTCACGCCGGGCATCCCGGCCGCCAGCCAGCCGGCATCGCGTTTCCACACATAATCATCGCTAACCGGCAGCCCGATGGTGATGTCCGGCGCGCCGCCGTGCAGCGGATCGGCAGCCAGCATCGCCTGCGCCATCGCCCGCGCCCGGATCAGCGTTTCCAGTCCGGCATCACCGAGCAGGATGGCAATTTTCACGTCATCTCCCTACCGAAACGCCTCTTGCAATACACGTCAGGCTGCGTTGGCCAGTTCCTCGACAATCGTGCGCAGGGTAGCGGTAATCATGCGCACCTGCGCATCTTCCAGCGTGGGAAAGGATGGCAGCGAGATGCCGCGTGCGGCAATATCCTCGGCAATCGGGAAATGTTCGTCGCTGCGGTACACCGGCATCTTGTGCGCGCAATAAAACACGGGCCGGCTGTCAACACCCGCGACCAGCAACCGCGCCATGGTTTCATCGCGGTCGATGCCGGGTGGCAGCAGCAGCGATACCAGCCAGTTGCTGGACTGCACACCGGCTGCAACCTCCTGAAAACTGAACATGTTTCCAGCCAGTTCGGCACGGTAAAGATCGGCAATCGCTTGTTTGCGGGCCAGTATCTCCGGCAGGCGTTCCATTTGCGCCGTGCCGATCGCCGCGCAGATATTGGTCATCCGGTAATTAAAGCCCATTTCATCGTGCCAGTAGCGCTGGGTGAGCGATTGGCCCTGGCCCTTCACCTTGCGCAGCCGGGCCGCCAGCACCGCATCAGGCGCGATTACGGCACCGCCTTCGCCGGTGGTCACCGTCTTGTTGCCAAAAAACGAAAAGCTGGTCACGTCCGCATCCCAGCCGACGTGGCGGCCATCGCGCCGGCTGCCCAGCGCTTCGGCTGCATCTTCGATGATTTTCAGGCCGTGGCGGCGGGCGATGGCGTTGATTTGCGGATCGCACAGCGCGCCAAACAGATGCACGGGCATCACCGCCTTGGTGCGCGGCGTGATGCGGCGTTCGACATCGGCTGCATCCATCAGCCAATCCGATGCGCGGCTTTCGGCAAACACCGGCGTTGCCCCCGTCTGAGCAATGGTGTTGACCGATGCGATGTAGGTGAATGTTGGCACGATCACCTCGTCGCCCGGCCCGATATCCAGGCAGTGCAGCGCCAGATGCAAGGCAACCGTGCCATTTGCCAGGGCGATGGCGTGCGGACAGCCCGTTTCAGTGGCCAATGCCGTTTCAAAACGTTCGACATATTTGCCGATGCTGCTGATCCAGCCGCTGCGCAGCGCATCCTCTGCGTAGGCAATCTCGTTTCCACTCAAATCGGGCGTGTATACGGGAATGGTCATGTCGGTCTCGGGCGAAAGGGATCAGGCGTGCATTAGCGGTGGACAGCGGCAAGGGCAATTGCTGGTGCATGGCGAATTGTCACCATGCCGTGATCAGGGTGCAAGGCCGGCGCGTGCGCTCCAACCGGTCATTCGCAGCCAGAAAAAACGGCTGATCGGCCAACATCATTGCTACCACTGGCTGTCGTGCATTTGCCGTTCAGCCCGAACGCCGCTAATGCGCGCAGTGTACAAGCCCTCATGGGTGCCCGGGGGTTTTTGGACTGTTAGAGGAACTGATGCACAAACCCACTGGTCAATTCCGAACGGTCACGGCTGATGCCGGCATGCTGGGCGCTGTGCGTCGCGTGCTGCCGCGCTGGGCGTCGCCGCTGTTTTTTGCCACGGTTGGCGTTCCCACGTTGCTCGCCGTGCTGTATTTCGGTTTCGTTGCTTCGGATGTTTACGTGTCCGAATCACGCTACATTGTGCGCAGCCAGGGCAAGCAGGCGCCAACTGGTATTGCGTCGCTGCTGGCGGGCGCTGATGGCAGCAGCCTGAGCGGCGGTGCCATGAACGCGCTGGCCGATTATGCGCTGTCACGCGATGCCATGCAGGCGCTGGATCAGCAGGGCCGCCTGATGGCAGCCTATACACGCCCCGAAATCGATCTGTTCAATCGCCTCGCGCCGCCGTTCGGAACTGCGTCGCGCGAGGATGTCTATGCTTATTATGCCGAACATGTTGCGGTTTCGCTGGAAAGCCAATCGTCGATCACCACGCTGGTGGTGAAGGCCTATCGCCCGGAAGATGCGCAGTGGATCAACGCGCGTCTGCTCGATCTGGGCGAGGCGCTGGTCAACCGGCTGAACGATCGCAGCCGTACCGATCTGGTGCGCTATGCGCGGCAGGAAGTGGAAGATGCCAAGCGCGAAGCCCGCAATGCGGCATTTGCATTGGCGGCCTATCGCAACCGCCAGGCGGTAATTGATCCTGAAAAACAGGCCAATGTGTCGTTGCAGATGATTTCCAAGCTGCAAGACGAAGTGATCCAGACCCGCACGCAATTGGTGCAGACCCGGGCCTTCACCCCGGCCAATCCGCAAATTCCGGTGCTGGTGTCGCGCATCGGTTCGCTGGATCAGCAGATCGATCTGGAAATGGCCAAGATCGCTGGCGGCAAGGGATCGCTGGCTGCCAAATCGGCCGAGTTCACCCGATTGTCTGTGGAGGCGGAATATGCCGACAAGCTGCTGACCAATGCGTTGGTTTCCTTGCAGAACGCCAACAACGATGCCCGTCGTCAGCAATCCTATGTCGAACGCATCGTGCAGCCCAGCCAGCCCGATGAAGCCCGGGAGCCCAAGCGCCTGCGCAGCATCCTGTCGGTGTTCGCGCTCGGCATAGCGGCCTGGGGCGTGCTCAGCCTGCTGTTTTCCGCGATGCGGGAGCATGATCTTTGAACGAGCTTCCGGCTCCAGAAGTACAGGCCCCCGTTGTGCGGGAAGCGCGGCCGCAGCGCAGCCTGGCCCGCGCCTGGGAAATTCAGCGCCGGGTGATCGGGGCGTTGTTTGTCCGCGAAATCCTCACCCGCTTTGGCCGCCACAATATCGGGTTCCTGTGGTTGTTCGTGGAACCGATGTTGTTCACCGTAGGGGTTACCTTGCTGTGGACGGCGTTCAAATCCACGCACGGCTCCGAATTGCCGATCACGGCCTTTGCCGTGTCGGGCTATTCCAGCGTGTTGTTGTGGCGCAACATGCCCAGCCGCTGCATCCTGGCAATTCAGCCCAATTTGTCGCTGATGTATCACCGCCAGGTCAAGGTGATCGACATCTTCGCCGCGCGTCTGCTTGTCGAAGCGGGCGGCGCGACCCTGTCGTTTGTCATCCTCACGCTATTTTTCAGCTTCATGGGCTGGATGAGCCTGCCGGAAGATGTGCTGAAGGTGATCTGGGGCTGGGTGATGTTGGCCTGGTTCGGTTGCTCGCTGGCGATTCTGCTGGGCGCGCTGGCCGAGGAAACCGAGCTGGTCGAAAAGCTGTGGCATCCGATTTCCTATTTCCTGCTGCCGGTGTCGGGCGCCGCCTATATCGTCGATGCGCTGCCGCTGGATTTTCAGGAAATCGTGCTGCTGCTGCCACTGGTCCACGGCGTTGAACTGGTGCGCGAAGGCTTTTTCGGATCGAAGATCGTTGCGCACTACGACATGGCCTATCTGACGGCGATCAACATGGCGCTCAGCCTGCTGGCGCTGGCGATGATGAAGCGGATCAGCCGCAAGGTGGTGCCGGAATGATCACCATCGATCATGTCAGCAAATCCTACCCCACCCGCAGCGGGCTGGTGCCGGTGCTGCGTGACATCAGCTTTTCGGTGGCGCCGGGCGAGAAAGTCGCCATTCTTGGCCGTAACGGCGCCGGCAAATCAACGTTGGTGCGGCTGATCAGCGGCGCCGAACGCCCGACCTCCGGCGAAATCTGGCGGGACATGTCCGTCAGCTGGCCGCTGGCATTCGGCGGCGCATTTCAAAATTCACTGACTGGCATGGACAATATGCGGTTCATTTGCCGCATCTACGGTCTGGATTGGGAATCCCGCGTTGATTTTGTAAAGGAATTCAGCGAACTTGGCGGCTATCTGCAAGAACCCGTGCGGACCTACAGCTCGGGCATGCGCGCCCGGCTGGCCTTTGCCATTTCGATGGTGGTGGAATTCGATTGCTTCCTGATCGACGAAATTGTGGCGGTTGGCGACGCGCGTTTTCATGCAAAATGCCATGTTGAACTGTTTGAACGCCGTGCCGATCGCGCCATGATCATCGTGTCCCACGATGCGCCTTATGTGCGTGATCATTGCCAGCGAGTGGGTGTGCTGCACGCAGGCAATCTGACGATGTTCGATGATATCGAAGAGGGTTATCGCCACTATTCCGATGTGTACAATGTCGGCTGATCGGCTGCCGCCCGCACATCGGCCCCGATTTTCGCGTTATGACCGGCCGGCATTGAGCCTGGCTGACCTGATGAAGCCTGCAGACGGTGATTTTGTCGATGTCGCGGTGTGGACCATGCTTAACCGGCGCGCTGATGCGGCGCAGCACGCAGAGATGCGGGCGGTGCTGGCTGCGGGCGGCAAGCCGGCGGTGTTGGCGGCATTGCAGGCGCAGCGGGCTGATCGGGACTTGCCGCCCATCGATGGCCTGGCGCGGCTGCTGCTGGTGCAGGGCAGGACGGCCGTGCCGGTGATCGGGCCATATCTGGCGCGGCTGGCGGAGCAGATCGAGGCCAATCCGGCCTTGAAAGCCGTCCTGAAAGCGCCGGGCCGACTGATCGGGAGGGTACCGCGCTGGCTTGGCTGGCTGGGCCGCAGAGCGCGCCGCATGGGCACACGGCTGGGCGCGCGCATTCGGCTGCCAACACCGCGGCGGGTGCGCAATGCGCTGGGCGTGGCGCATGCGCCGCCTGATGCCCGCCTGAGCCCGCGCGCGGCCGCGCTTTATGCCGCCTTGTGCACCGCCATCGATTGCCGCGAAAATCCCGCCTGATGCGCCTGTTGATCGATTTGCAAGGCCTGCAGAACAACAGCCGTGATCGCGGCATCGGCCGCTATGTCGAAGCGCTGGCGCGCGGGCTGCTCCGCAATGCCGATGGGCACAACATCCGGTTTTTGCTGAACAATCTGTTCCCCGATCAGGTCGAACGGGTCATCGCCGCCTTTGCGCCGATTGTCGGCCGGGACCGTTTTCATGTGCTGCATGCGGTTGGCCCCACAGCCGCGTTGCACGATCCCGATCGCTGGCGCCATGCTGCCGCCCATATCGCCTATGCGCAGCTGGTGGCCGATCTTGATCCCGATGTGCTGTTGATCGGCAGCCTGTTCGAAGGCGGCGCCGATAACAGCGTGGCCTGCGTGGCGCCCGCCGATCAGCGCCGTTACCGGGTGGCGACCATCCTGTATGATCTGATTCCCTTGCTAAATCCCGATCAGCATATCGGCAGCGCCGGCGCACGGCGGTGGTATTTCGACAAGATCGGCCAGGCCCGCCATGCCGATCTGCTGATGGCCATCTCGGCTTCGGCGCTGGATGAATGCATCACCCATCTGCCCAGCGACGCCGATCATGCCATCGAAATCAGCGGCGCTGCGGCCGATCACTTCGCCAATCTCGATCTGCACGCCCTTCGCACCAGCCCGGATGCGCGCGCGGTGCTGGCTTATCACGGCATCGAACGGCCATTTTTGATGCACGTTAGCGCGCTCGATCCGCGCAAGAATTTCGAAGGCCTGATCGAAGCCTATGCGCGGCTCCCGCTTCCGGTGCGTCAGGCCCATCAATTGGTGCTGGTGTGCCGCCTGCATCCGCACGGCCACGCCCGGTTGCGCCATGTCATGGCGCAGCACGGCCTGGATGACCGCGATGTCGTGCTCACAGGCCATGTGCCAGATGATGAATTGCAGATCCTCTATGCCAATTGCGCATTGTTCGTGTTCCCTTCATTTCACGAAGGCTTTGGCTTGCCGGTTCTGGAGGCGATGTGGTGCGGCGCGCCAGCGGTGGGATCATGCCTGTCCAGCGTGCCTGAAGTGATTGGCCGGGCCGACGCACTGTTTGATCCGCGAGACATGGCGCAGATGGTGGATGTTATTGCGCGCGCCTTGTCGGACCAGGCGTTCCGCAGCAGCTTGATCGATCATGCCCACAGCCATGCGCGCGCGTTCAGCTGGGATCTGGTGGCGCAGCGGGCGCTGGCTGGCCTCGCGCGATTGGCTTCGCTGCCGCACCAGCGGCCCATATCTGTGCCGCCAGATGCCGATGCTATTACGAAAGCGTTGATTGCCAGCATTGCCGCCATCGATGCCTGGCCCGGCCCCTCCGATAATGATCTGACGGCGTTGGCCGAAGCGATTGAACAGAATGAACGCCAAACCTGGCCGCGCGTTGCCAGCCCGTCTTTCGGGATGGATATGGCATCATCACTGTGATAGCTCGCCGGCAATCTCGGCGGGTCCGCGTCGCGGCAACGTGAAATGCCCGCCCGCGGGCAGAATTCGGGCAGCATCCGCGCACATCACTGCTGGAAACATGGTCAGGACCGTCGATGAAAAAGGCAATTGTTACAGGCATCACCGGGCAGGACGGCGCCTATCTGGCCCAAGTATTGCTGGCCAAGGGCTACGAAGTGTTCGCCACCTACCGGCGCACCAGTTCGGTGAATTTCTGGCGGATCGAAGAGCTGGGGATCGAAAATCACCCGAACCTGCACCTGATCGAATTTGATCTGACCGATATGGCATCGTGCATGCGCCTTGTTGAACGCTGCCAGGCCGACGAAATCTACAATCTGGCCGCGCAAAGCTTTGTGGGCGTGTCGTTCGATCAACCTGCTGCCACGGCGCAGATCACCGGGCTCGGGCCGTTGAATCTGCTTGAGGCCGTGCGCCACACCAACCGCAGCACACGTTTCTATCAGGCCAGCACGTCGGAAATGTACGGCAAGGTGCAGGCCGTGCCGCAAACCGAGGATACGCCGTTCTATCCGCGCAGCCCGTATGGCGTTGCCAAGCTGTATGCGCACTGGATCACGGTCAATTACCGGGAAAGCTACGATATCTTTGCCAGCAGCGGCATCCTGTTCAATCATGAAAGCCCGCTGCGCGGCCGCGAATTCGTCACGCGCAAGATCACCGACAGCATCGCCAAGATCAAGCTGGGCAAGCTGGACTGCCTGGAATTGGGCAATATCGATGCCAAACGCGATTGGGGTTTCGCGCGTGAATATGTGGAAGGCATGTGGCTGATGCTGCAAGCCGACGAACCGGATACTTTCGTGCTCGCCACCAATCGCACCGAAACCGTGCGTGATTTTCTCACCATGGCGTTCCGCTGTGCCGGCATCGAAGTGGCCTATCGCGGCAGCGCTGAAACCGAAGAAGCCATTGACACCGCCACTGGCCAAACGGTGATGCGCGTCAATCCGCGGTTCTATCGCCCGGCCGAGGTTGATCTGCTGATCGGCGATCCGGCCAAGGCCCGCGAAAAGTTGGGCTGGGAGCCGAAAACCACCCTAGAGGAATTGTGCCGCATGATGGTGGATGCTGATCTGCGCCGTAACCAGATCGGTTTCTCGTTCTGAAGCGGGATTGCAGTGGCGCGAATCCTGCTTACGGGTGCCAACGGCTTTGCCGGACCCTATGTGGCGGCGGCGCTGGCCAATCGCGCGCATGCGGTGATCGGGCTGTCGCGCGGCGTCAACACCTTGGTGTGTCCGGATATCACGCAGTGGCTGCACGCTGATTTGAGCAACATGGCGCAGGCTGCCGCGGCCGTTGCGGCGGCGCGGGCCGATGCGGTCATCCATCTTGCCGCCATATCGTTCGTTGCCCACGAAGATGTCGGCGAAATCTATGCCAGCAATGTGCTGGGCACCCGCAATCTGCTGGCGGCGTTGGTGCAGGCCGGTATGGCCGGCCGCGTGATCATTGCATCCAGCGCCAATATCTACGGCAATCGCCAGGCTGGCCGCCTGGACGAGGCGCTTACCCCCGACCCGCGCAGCGATTATGCCCTGTCAAAGCTGGTCTGCGAGCAACTGGCCGCCATGTATGGTGATCGGCTGGCCATCACTACGGTGCGCCCGTTCAACTACACCGGCGTTGGCCAGGGCAAGCAGTTCCTGATCCCCAAGATCATCGATCATGTCGTGCAGCGCGCGCCGGAAATCCATCTCGGCAATGTCGATGTGGCGCGCGATTTCAGCGATGTGCGGTTTGTCGCCGATGCCGTCGCCCGGTTGCTGGACTGCTCCGCCGCCGCCGGGCAGACCGTGAACATCTGTTCTGGCCGGGCGGTGACGATCACGCAATTGCTGGCGCTAGTGCGGCACATCTCGGGCCATGATTTGCAGGTGCGCATCGATCCAGCGCTGGTCAGATCGCAGGAAGTCGATCAATTGTGGGGCAGCGACACGCGCCTGCAAGGCCTGATCGGCCCGATCGACTGCCCACCCTTGACCGATACGCTCGGCTGGATGCTGAACGCAGCCTAATCCTCAAACGCCCGCATGCGCTTGGCCGGGTTGCCCAACACGGTCACGCCGGGCCGCACACCGGCAAACACCACCGATCCCGATGCCACGGTGGCGCCATCACCCACCGTCACGCCTTCGCGCACCGTCGCGCCCGAACCGATCAGCGCGCCGGTGCCGATGGTGGCAAAGCCGCCGATCTGCACCCCCGGGTTGATCTGCGCATAATCGCCGATGGTCGCATCATGGCCGATGCCAACGCAAAAATTGATATAGCTGAGCCGCCCCACCGTCACATTCGGCGAGATGTTGACGAGCGGGCAGACGATGCTGCCTTCGCCGATCACGGCATTGCTGGCCATCACGGCGCTGGGGTGCACCAGCGTGGCAAAGCGAAATCCCGCCGCCGCCAGCCGTTCGCCCAGCCGGCGGCGCACACCGGGCAGGCCGATGGCAATTACCGCCAGATCCGTGCCGGCCTGGCCCGGTGTCACATCGTCGGAAAATGCCTGGCCGGGCAGGCCAAAGCGAGCATGTTCGGCCGCATCAAGCGTGGCATAGCCGGCAATGATGAAGCCCGGCGCCGTCCACGAGGTGACCTCGCGCGCAACACCGCCCGAACCGAAGAAGATCAATTTCTGCATCAGGCGCGCTTGAACCGGTGGCCGACAGGCACGGCTTCGATCTTGATGCGGCGCGGCACCATGTGGGCCGGCAGCTTTTGCGCGAGATAGGCGGCCAGCGCCTTGCGATCCACATCCGTGTCCGCCACCGGCTGGACGAGCAACTCGACATGCTGGCCGGTGATCGGATTGGCGCGCGCTTCAGCCTTCACCAGCGCCACACCCGGATAATCAATGGCCACACGTTCCACTTCGGATGCCATGAACTTCAGCCCGCCAACATTGATCACATCGCCGATGCGGCCAACCACCTTGTAATGCGGGCCTTTGGTTTCCACCACGTCCTTGGTGTCATACCAACCATCGGCATCGAACGGCGACGCAGCGTTCAGATAGCCGAGCATGCGGGTTTGTGACCGAATTTGCAGCACATTGTCCACCACGCGGGTTTCAACGCCTTCGCCGCCAATTTTCATGAACAGGCTGTCACGCGCTTCGGATTTTACCCGCACGATGCCCAGCTCGGACATGCCGAAGGTCTGCCGGAAATCCACACCTGGCAGCAATTGGCACAATTGTTCCAGCGTCGGCTGATCCATGCGTTCGGTGCCATAGGTGATCAGCTTCAGGCAGGCCGGCACGGAATCTGGAATCGCGCCGCTCATCAGCATCATGCGCAGGAACGTGGGTGTGGTCGGCAATACTTCGACATCGTGGGCGGCGATGGTGGTCAGGATCGAATCGACGGTTCGAGCCTCTGGTGCAATCACCACGCCCTTGTTGAACAGCGTGTGCAGCAGCGTGTTGATGCCGCCGATGTGATCGAACAGCAGAAAATTGATGGTGCGCTGGGTGGGGCGCGGCGTTTCGAAACGCTGCAAAAACAGCGTCATGTCGTGCAAAATGGCTTTTGGCCGCCCGGTGGTGCCAGTGGAAAACAGGATCAGGCCGGCGTGGCCCTGTTCCTGCAATTGCTGGATCAGTTCATGCCGGTCAGCGCGCGGCAGGCGGCGCACGTCCTGGCCCTCGATCACGACATCAACCCGGGCGGCATCGAAGAAATATTCGTGTTGGCCGCGTGTGTCGGTGGTCAATGGCACCAGCACCACTTGCCGATCGATCAACTGGAGCAGCGTCTGGATCGAGCCTGGATCAAAATCGCCGATCAACGCCACCACGTCGCCTGGTTGCACTTCGGACAGATCGACCGCATCGCTGTGGGCAATATCCGAAAAGCGCAGATGGGCGTTTTTGTGGATCAGAAACGGATAATCAATGCCGGCCCACAGCGCGCCCAGCCGTTCCATCAAGGTCATCACGCACCACCAATGTTCAGCACGGCGCCGGTCACGGCGGCGCTGCGCGGGTCCAGCAGTAGTTCCACCGTGTCGCACACTGCATCGGGGGTGAATTGCTTTTGGATAATCTGCTGCGTCACGATCTTGCCGATCTGATCGCCGGAAATGCCGCGCAGAAGTGCCGTGTCGATCGGCCCCGGGGCAATGCAGTTCACCCGAATGTTGAAATCGGCCATTTCGCGGGCAAAGCTGCGGCTGAAGCCCTCCACGCCAGCCTTGGAGGCGACGTAGATCGATTCGCCCTTCAGGCCAAGCGCCACGGCGATGGTCGAAAAATTGACAATCGATCCGCCGGGGCCGCGCATCATCAGCGGCGCTAGCGCCTGGCAGCAATAGATGGTGCCGAGCAGATTGATGCGGATCACCTTTTCGGTGGTGGATTGCGGGGTGGTCACCGCCAGGTTCATCGCGGCAACCCCGGCCACATTCAGCAGGCCGGTCACTTCGGCTTTTTGCTTGCGCAGGTCACGCGCCACGGCCTTTACTTCGTCGTGATTGCCGACATCGCAGGCCATCGCCGGAAACGGCAAGCCTTCGACATTGCGGGCCAAGCCGAACACCGGCAGGCCTTTTTCGATCAGGCGGTCACAGATCGCACGACCCAGGCCGCGGCTGGCGCCCGTGACGATGATCATGCCGCTGCCTGCTGCTGGTTCAGAAATTCGGCGACCAGCGCGCCGGCGGTGCGGAACATGCTGCGTGACCGCGACATGGCGGCATCGGATGTCCAATCGAAATCGAAATCGAGATCGGCCGCCATATCCTCCAGCGCGATGCACAGGGTGACGACCTTCATGGAATCCAGCACGCTGCCGTCGCCGAGCAGCGCCGTATCGTCGCTGATCACCACGTCGTCGGCTTCCACCAGATCGGCAATGATTTCAAAAATCTGGGCTTTGATGTCTGACATGGCGACCGATCGCTCCAAGGTTAGGCAATGCAGCCCGCAATTGGACTGGCGCGCTGCCGAAATCACGCACCCTTTAGCCAAGCCATCGGCGCTGTGCAATTGTCGGGCGTCGTCAACGCCGGCCGAGCAAACGCCCGGCCCCCGCTCGCACACGCCCGGTCGCACGGCGCAGGGCAATCACGGCACTGGCCCTCGCATCGTGGCTGGGCGCGGCGGTGGTCAGGCGCGCAATCAACACTTCGGCGGGGCAGGGCAGGCCGGTGAGCGGATCGAGGTAGCGCGGATATAGCAGCAATGTGGCGGCGACCAGTTCATCCAGTGTGCGCCGGGCGGTGCGGCGGGCGGGGACCGGGCCGCAATCCGTGGTCAGGCCCCAACCAGCATAAAAGGGCACGCCGTGCACCGTTACGGGCTTTTGTCGCAGTAGCGCTTCGAAGCCGGCCAATGAGCTGTTGACGTGCAGTTCGTCGGCCATCGCGATCAGCGCGGCCATTGGCGCGGTGGTTTCCACGCGGTCGGCCAGTGCGACCATATCGGCGGCTTCGATGTGGCCGCGGCGGTGGCCGGCGAGCACATCGGGATGCGGCTTGTAGATCAGATAGACATCTGGCCCGGCCGCCGCGCGGGCGCGGCGCAGCAGTTCGAGATTGGATGCCAGCGCGCCGCCGCTGGTGACGGCGCGGTCATCTTCGACCTGGCCGGGCACCAGCACATGCCGGCGAGCGCCGCCAGGGCGGGGCAGATGATCGGCTGCGCTGCGTTCGTATTTCGATAGGCCGCCGGCAACGATGGCGCTGCGCAGCGCGGCGGCGCGGGCCAGCATATCGGCGGCGAATTCGCCGTTTTGCAGCAGGTTTTCCAGTTCGCTGGGCTGGCCCGGATCAAAATGCACACCCATGGCATCCACGATCACCGAAAGCGGCGGCACACAATCCGCGCCCAGCCCGGCTGATCTGATGAACCCGTCCTCCACCTCCAGCACCACGGCTGCGCTGTGTGCCAGCGCGGCAGTTTGTGCGCTAGTTAGCCGTGATCGCCACACCGCGACCTCCGTGCCAGCGTCTGATGCCGGCAGACTGCGCCGAAATGGCGAACCGCCGCCATTCCAGAGCAGCGGCGCCACATTGGCCTGTTTCCAATGCGCAAAGCCCAATGCCGCCACTATGGGCCGGTTGCGGTCGATCAGCCGCCGCCAGAAGCCGGCCAGCATGATGGCCTGCGCCGCAGATATCGCCTCCCCGCTGAAGGGGTCATGCCACCTCCAGCCGGTCAGACCGCTGTGCAGCAGCGCCTTGATTGCAGCGGCATCGGGCGGCGATGCGCGGCCATCCGCTTGCACCTCCGTGACCGGGCAACCGGCAGCCAGCGCCAGCAGGATGCGGCTGTCGCCAGCCCACAGGCGCACGCTGGCAGCGCCAGCCAACAGGTGCCATGGATCGGCATCAGCGGGCCAGGCCAGCGCGCCAGTCGACCCGCTGGCCGTGCCATCGAGCTGGTAGCCCGCTGCTGGCAACGCGGGCTGCTGGCCCCAATAACAGCCGCCCACCCGCTGGCCAGCCAGGGCAGCCAACAGGCCATCGCTGCTGCTGGTGGTGTTGGTTTCAGTGGCAAAGCGCGGCAGGCGCGCGCCGGGGAAGGGCGGGATCGCGAGGATCGGCGCCATCAGCTGACTGCAGCGATGGCCATCAGCCGCCGCATCAGGCCGGGCAGCTGGTCCAGTGGCACCATGTTCGGGCCATCCGACAAGGCGCTATCGGGATCGGGGTGAGTTTCCATGAACAGGCCGTCCACGCCGATCGCCACGGCGGCGCGGGCCAACGGCTCGACATATTGGCGCTGGCCCAGGGATTTGTCGCCGCCGCCGCCGGGCAATTGCACGCTGTGGGTGGCATCGAACACCACCGGGCAGCCCATTTCGCGCATGATCACCAGCGCGCGCATGTCCACCACCAGATTGTTGTAGCCAAAGCTGGAACCGCGTTCGCACAGCAAGATGCCGGCAGGATCAACGCCGGCAGCCGCGGCCGCAGTCCGGGCCTTGGCCAGCACAGCCGCCATGTCGTGCGGGGCCATGAACTGGGCTTTCTTGATGTTCACCGGTTTGCCGCTGGCGGCGGCCGCAGTGATCAGATCGGTTTGCCGCGCCAGAAAGGCCGGGGTTTGCAGCATGTCCACCACCGCGGCCACAGCGGCCACCTGATCGGGCAGATGCACATCGGTGAGCACCGGCAGCCCGGTTTCGCGGCGCACCGTCTCCAGTACGCGCAATCCTTCGTGCAGGCCAAGGCCGCGATAGGCTGCGCCCGACGTGCGATTGGCCTTGTCGAAACTTGCCTTGAAAATGACCGGAACGCCCAGATTGTCGGCCATGGCGCGAAGGCGGGCAGCGATGGCCAGGCACAGCGCCTCGCTTTCGATGACGCAGGGGCCGGCGATCAGGAAGGGCGGCGCACCGGGCGCGCGAACAAATTTTGGAAGCATCAGGCAGGTTCCTGGGCTGCGCGGCGCGCCAATTGCGCTTCGATCAGCGGTGTGTCGGTGGGGTTGTTCAATTCGACCAGATCCCAGCCCGGCGGCGGGCAGATCGCCACGCCCACCCGCAACCCAGCATCCAGAAAGCGCAATTGTTCAAGCCCTTCCTGCAATTCGATCGCCGCCGGGCCAGCCGCGACATAGGCATTCAGCGCCGCCGGGCGATAGGCATAGAGGCCGACGTGCAGCAGCACCGGCTGAGCCGGCACGCTGCCGGGCGCGACATGCGGGATGATGGATTTTGAAAAATACAGGGCCTGGGCGCGGCGGTCACACACCACTGTGGTGCCGCCCACCCGGCCAGCGGCCTGATCGGATTGCAGATGCGCCAGCACGGCGGGGCTGGCCGGCACGGCGGCGGTGGCCAGCGCCAGCCTCGGGTCGGCCAGCAGGCGCTCGATCACCGCTGTCACCATGGCGGCCGGGATCAGCGGCGCATCGCCCTGCAGATTGACGACGATATCGGGCATTTGCGCCAAGGCCGGCACTGCGGCGGCGCAGCGTTCGGTGCCGTTCAGGCAGGTATCCGGCGTCATGATCACGGCCATGCCGGCGCTGCGGGCATGATCGGCGATGCGATCATCATCGGTGGCAACCACGCACTGCGCGATGCCCGGCACGGCGCCGCCGGCAGCCCATGTCCATTCCAGCAAGGTGCGCACGCCACCATCCGGGCCAGCAAGCGGCGCCAGCGGCTTGCCGGGAAAGCGGCTGGAGGCGAAACGCGCCGGGATGATCAAGGCGATGCGGGCCATGACCGATCAGGCCCGGGCCAGCGGCGGCGGCGCTGCGATATCATAGATTTGCACGGCGCCGATCGGCCGGTTCGGCTGCGCCGCATCCACAACGAACAGGGTGGTGATCCGGTGCGTGTTCATCATTTCAAGCGCGTCTTCCACCAGGGCGGTGCGCGCGATGGTCTTGGGCGACGGCGTCATCACATCAGCCGCGGTGCTGGCCAGAAAGTCGGCAGCGTGCCGGCGCAAATCGCCATCGGTGATGATCCCCACCAGCAGGCCGGCCGCATCCACCACGCCGGTCATGCCAAGGCGCTTTTCGGTCATCGTCAGCAGGGCATCGCGCATCGATGTGGCCATGGTGACCAGCGGCAAGCGGTCACCGCCGTGCATGACATCTTCCACGCCGCGCAGATGCAGCCCGATGGTGCCGCCCGGATGGAGCGCGCGAATATCGACACCCGAGAGCCCGCGCGCGCGCATCGTGGTCACGGCCAGCGCATCCCCTAGCGCCAGCATCATCGTGGTGGACGTGGTGGGCGCCAGGCTTGAGGTGCAGGCTTCTTCAACGGCGGGCAACACCAGGCCAAGATCGGCCGTGCGCATCAGCAGCGAAGCCGGATTGCGCGACACACCGATGATCCGGCAGCCGATCCGCTGCGCATGCAGGCACAGCGGCTGCAATTCCACCGTGCTGCCGCTGTTGGAAAACACCAGCAACAGATCGCCCGGCATCACCATGCCGGCATCACCATGCGCCGCTTCACCGGCGTGCACGAACTGGGCCGGCGTGCCGGTGGCCGCCAAAGTCGCCGCGACCTTGCGGGCAATGTGACCGGATTTGCCGATGCCCGACACGATCACCCGCTGCGAGCAGGCCAGTATCGCATTGATTGCCGACGAAAAATTGCCGTTGATCGCCGACCCGAGCTGCCGCAACGCTTCGGCTTCGAGGGCGATGACCTCCCGCCCGATATCCTGATGCTGATCGCCGTTCATTGTCACATGACTTTCGAGAGACAACCATCAAACATGGTGCGGCTTTATCTACCGGCCTGCGCCCGGTCAATTGTGCGGCGCTTGACAGCCGGCGGCGCGCCGGGAAAATCGGCGCTACCATGAACCAAACGCGCGCACCCGGCCGGATCATTCGGTCGATCCTGTTCGATCTGGATGGCACGCTGGTTGATTCCGCCCGGATCACCTGCGCGATCATCGATGCCATGCTGGCCGCGCGCGGTGCAACACACACGGCCGATCCGCAGCTGGTGCGGGCGATGGACGGCATTGGCGGCGAAGCGATGATTGCCGCCGTGATGGGCCGCCATTGCCGCGATCCGGCTGAAGATATTGCAGAATTTCGCGCGTTGCACATTGTTGCAGCCACACCGGACGATCTGGCCTTTCCGGGCGCGGCCCACACGCTGGCGGCGCTGCACAGTGGCGGGCTGCGGCTGGCAATCTGTTCGAACAAGCCGCAGGCTTTGTGCGAAAAAATATTGGGTGATCTGGATCTCGCCCGGCATTTTGGTGCGATTGTGGGTGCGCGGCCGCAATTGGCGCGCAAGCCGGCAGCCGATCCGGCCGTGCTGGCGATGGCGGCCATCGGCGCAGATCCAGCCACCAGCCTGGTGGTTGGTGATACGCTGATCGATGCCGCGACTGCGCTGGCTGCCGGGGTTGGCATGGTGCTGGCGGGGTGGGGCTACGGCGTGGCGGCGGCCCTGCACGAAATGCCGGGCCTGCCAGTGTTGCAAAGCCTGAACGATTTGCTGGTTCTGGCCGGGCCAGCCGGTAAGATCCCTAGTGCCTGGATGCTGCAACCCGCGTTGACAGCAAGCGATCCCACATCATCCCGGTGATGGCATAATTGCCCGCTTCACTAGAATGGTGGTGGCGCATGTGGTGCTGCTTGATCACTCTACCCAGCCGGCCCTTCAATGGCCGTTGATGGCAGGTGTAATGCACGGCATCATAAAACACATAACCGCCCAAAAAACCAAGCAGCAACCACAGGCCCGCTGCGCCGATGGCGGCAACAAGCCCCAGCCCGATCAGCAGGGCAACCGGCACGCTGACGATTGGCGGCATCAGATTGCGCAGTGGATCGTTGGGCACGGCATGGTGATTGCCGTGCATGATGAACACGAACTTGCGCAGTGGCGCAGATGACGGTTCCCAGTGGAACACCCAGCGGTGCAGGGCATATTCGCAAAAGGTCCACACTGCCCAGCCGGCCAGAACCAGCCCGACCGCCAGCGCTGGGGGTGCGGTGCCCCATGCCGCCCACAACACGGCTGACAGCCCCGCCACCCACAGGACGGCGAAAACGCGTACCGATACAATCGTGAAGCCTTCGGCCCACGAATTGCCAAGCAGTGTGAGGCGGGGTTGCGGAGTGCCCATGACCTGACCGTCTGAATATGAGCGAACGGCCGCTGTCAAGACCGCTGCGAAACGCCGGTGGAAATCTGCGGCGATTTGCCGATCAGCAGGCGAATTTCTCGACCATTTGAAAATCATTGATATATTACAATCATATGTCTGGCTCCCGTCTGACCCCCCGTCCGACCTAAGTCTGGATGCGCCGAGCGGCTGATAAGATGATAATGGCAGTTCAGCAGCAATTGATGCCCCCGATCGGCCGCGCGTGATATTGCCATCATGATGATCCTAAAGACCACCATTGTGCCTGATGGGACAACGCGTCCGGGTACCGGAATCCTTCTGCCGCGCCGCATTATCATCACCGGCGCATCTGGCGCGCTGGGGGGAACGCTGGCCCGCATCCGCGCCGCGCCGGACACGGCCTTGCTGCTGTGGGGCCGTGATGAACGGCGATTGGCGCTGACCGCCGCTGCCTGCCGCAGCGCAGGCGCCGATGTGCAGACGCTCAGCATCGATCTAAGCGATATCGCAGCGATGCTGGCAGCGATTGCCGCTGCCGACACCGAGGCTCCGATTGACGAAGCCTTGCTGGTTGCCGGCCAAGGCGACACGGCCGCCCCTGGCGCGCGCGCCGAAGATGCGCTGCAAGTCGCGCGGCTGGGCATCGTCAATTTCGCTGCGCCGGCTGCGCTGGCAGCAGCGCTGGCCGATCGGATGGTGGCACGCGGGCAGGGCCGCATCGTGCTGATCGGATCGGCAGCCGGATTTCATGCGTTGCCGTTTGCGCCGGCCTATGCGGGCAGCAAGGCCGGGCTGGCGCGTTTTGCCGATGCGCTGCGGCTGGCGGTGGCCGGGCAGGGGGTGCAGGTCACGCTGGTATCGCCCGGTTTCATTGATTGGCCCGGCGGCGGCCGGCAGATCCCGCGCGCCCTGCTGATGCCGCTGCCGCAGGCCGCACGGCTGGTGCTGGCGGCGGCCGATGCCGGGCGTGCCCACGCCATTTTCCCCTGGCCGTTTGCCGTGCTGCGGCTGGTGGATCGGCTGTTGCCGCGCTGGCTGAGTGATCGGCTGCTGCTGGCGCTCAAGCCGCAATAGGCGGCCGGGCCAGCAGCATAGCGATCAGAGCATGGTGCAACTGCGCCGGGGTAAGATCGCATGGTGGGCCGGCGCCGCGCAACGGCTGGCCATCCGCGCCGTAACGCAGCATCACATAAGGCGTGTGGCGCGGCCCATCCGGGGCCGTGACGCCGGGGATGCTGGGCCGGTGATCGCCGTAAAAAACCAGCACCGCAGGCTTGCGGCGCGCCATCATGGCCGCGTGCAGCCGCGCCAGCATGGCATCGCCGCGCCGGACCAGATCGAGATAGGCGCTGGAGATGCTGCCTGCGTCCAGGCGGTGGCTTGTGAGCTGATCGACTGGCCACGGCCCATGATTTTCGATTGTAACGGCGTGGATCAGCGTGGGCGTTGGCGGCGGGCCATCAGCGGCAGCAATGATGCCCAGCACCGCATCGGTGATGGCCGCATCGCTGACATAGCGGCCAGCGCCCGCAGCCGGCGGCGCAAAGCGTTCCAGCCCGACCAGATCCGCAAAGCCGGCCGCCGGCATGATCGCGCCGCGCCCGTAAAATCGCATGTCGTGCGGGTGTACAAACACGCTGCGCCAGCCCGACGGCGCCAGCCGCGCCGGCAAGGCGTGGCTGGCCTCCCCGATGGCGGTCAGATACGGATCATATTGCCTGAAGCCCAAGGCCGTTTCATCGCGCCCGAAGATCACGCCGTATTCGGTGCGCATCGTGTAGGCGCCAAAGCCTGACACCAGCAGCGCCCCCGATTGCCACGCCGCCGCGCGCGCCGCCGCCAGGCCGGGCAAGCCAAGCGCCGGATCGCCAAACAGATCGGCCGGATCGGCAAAGGATTCGCACTGAACGATCACCACCAGCCCGGCGGCGGTGCTGATCGGCAGCGGGGTGGTGCAGGGCGGCGGATCGATCGATTCGCGCCAACGCCGCCAATACAGCAGCAGGGCGGCAATCAGGCCATGGCGCGCCACATCGCCGGCGGCATCGGGCCGGTCGGCGATGGCGCTGCCGCGCAGCACGGCCAGGCTGATCGCCAGCGCCGCCATGGAACCGCCCAGGCAGCCCAGCCCCAGCAAGTGCGGCGCGGGCGCCGCCACAAACAACATCGCGATTCCCGCAGGTACCGCCAGCGCGCCAAGGGCCAGCGCCGCGATTTGCACCCGGCTGAGCGCCGTGAAGTAAAATTGCGGATGCCGGAACACGGCGCGCACCAATGCCAGATCGGAAAACAGCAATGGCTCGCCGAGCACAGCATATTTGGTGTTTGAACCCATCACCACCGCTGCCATCAGGCCAATCATGACCAGCGCCGCTGCAGCCGGATTGCCGCACAGCGCCAGCACGGCGCCAAAGCCGATCAGCATCGCCAGCGTGTGCAGCCAAAGGCCGGTAATGCTGCGCAGCCGCGGCGCGCGCGGCCGCACCAGCGCATCCAGCAGCATCGTGCCGGCCAACAGGGCGGCGGCCATGATTTGAACGTGGGTCACAGCGGCACGTTCTCCCTTGCAGCCATTCACGATCGATCAGACAGATTTCGGGCATGAACCGGGCGATTGCGCCGCCGTGCCAAAGCGGCCTTGCCCAAACTTTGTCAATGGCCAGGCACGCGCCTGACCCTGCTGCAGCCCAGTTGGCCGCCTGCGGCAGCACTTTTGCCTTCGCACTTGCACAATTGCCGCCCTCAAGGCAGTGAACGCGGCGGGCCATTACGGGGCTTGCCCAAAGCCTTGCGACCAACTTCTTCTGCCAGACGGCTGCGCTGCATCCGTCCCGGAGTGCGATATGCCCGAAGGTGCGATGCCAAATCGATCAAATCCGGACACAGGAATGCGTTCGCTTGCCTTCACGGATGCTGGATCGCTGCGCGGCAGCGCACCGCAGCATGCGCGGCGCAATGTATTGTTGCTACAGGGCTTGATGGGGCCGCTGTTCCGCCGGCTGGGACGTGGCTTGATTGCGGCCGGGCACAGCGTTCACAAGGTGAATTTCAATGGCGGTGATCGGGCGTTCTGGCGATTGCCCGGCGGCATCGACTATCGCGGCAGCCTCGCCGATTGGCCAGCCGCGCTGATTGGCATCATCCAGGGCAAGGCCATCACCGATGTCGTGCTGTTTGGCGATTGCCGCGATTATCATCTGGTTGCCGCCCGCGTGTGCCGCGAGCTTGGCGTGACCCTGCATGTGTTCGAAGAAGGCTATGTGCGCCCCGATTGGGTGACGCTGGAACAGGGCGGCGTGAACGGCCATTCCAGCCTGCCGCGCGATCCCGATTGGTATCGCCGCGTCGCCGCCACGTTGCCGCCGGTGCCGGTGCACAACCGGGTGCACAGCTCGTTCCGGCGCCGGGCCACCGAAGGCCTGATCTACAATGCGGTCGATTTGCTGTCCCGCTGGCATTATCCGCACTGGCGCAATCACCGCCCGTGGCACCCGATGATCGAAGCCGCTGGCTGGATTCGCAAGTTGCTGCGCGGAAAGCAGCGCAAGGCCGAAGCTGCGGCGCTGCTGGCGCGGATTGCCGCGCAAAAGCCAGGCTATTTCCTGTTTCCGCTCCAGCTTGATTCCGATGCGCAAATCCGCATGCATTCGGATTTTGCCGGCATAGCCGATGCCCTTAAGCTGGTGATCGGATCATTTGCAGCGCACGCGCCGGCCGATGTGCGGCTGGTGATCAAGGAACACCCGCTGGACAATGGCGTGCGCGATTGGCAGCAGGAGGCGCTGGATGTGGCGGCGGGGTGCGGTGTGGCCGACCGCGTCGATTATCTGGCGTGGGGTGATATCGAAACCATTGCCCAGGGCGCGCGCGGCATGGTGACAATCAACAGCACCAGCGGCACATTGGGCCTGGCCATCGGCGTGCCGGTGGTGGTGTTGGGCGACGCGGTGTACGACATCGCCGATATCACCTTTCAGGGCGGGCTCGATCTGTTCTGGCAGCAGCCGCTGGCCCCGGATGCCGACACATTTGCAGCCTTCCGCCGTGTGCTGATCGAACGCTGCCTGATTCCCGGCGGCTTTTTTTCCGAAGCAGCGCTGGACAAGGTTGTCCACCACGCCATCGCCCGCTTTGAAGGCCGCCCGCTGCAACCCGATTGAAAAGAGCCGGTATCAGGCCCAAATCAGGCCGAAATCAGGC
>NZ_JBBATR010000002.1:44615-65203 GCF_040398645.1 Sandarakinorhabdus sp. | reverse complement strand
AAATCAGGCCGAAATCAGGCTGGATCTTCGTACAGCAGGGTGATGCTGATGCGGCGGTTGCGCGGATCGGCCGGATCGGCCTTCACGAACGGATCGGTATCGGCCACGCCTTCGATGCGGCGAAACCGGCTGCTCGGGATGCCGGCGCCCATCAGCAGGCGGCGGGTGGCATCGGCGCGAGTGGTCGAAAGGCTCCAGTTCGATGGCCCGCCCGGCCCCTTGAAGCCCAGCGCGTCGGTATGCCCGCGCACGGCCAGATTGTTGGGCGTGCCTTCGATGGCGTGGGCCACGGTTTGCACCAGCGCACCAGCGGCGGTGGTGGGCGCCGAAGTGCCCAGCGCAAACATCGAAAAATCGGCGCGTTCCACCAGATCGATGCGCAGGCCGTCGCGGGTTCTGACGAATTTCACCTGGCCTTGCAGTCCCTTCAGTGTCGGGTCGGCTTCCAGCCGCGCTTGCAGGTTGCGGGCGATTTTCTCAAAGCGGGCATTGTCCTTGGCTTTTGAATCCTTGCCGTTGCCGTCCGCGCCGCCCGCTTGTTTGGTGCCGCCGCTGCCGCCCGACATGACCGGGCGCTGGCCCTTGGTTTCCGGCCGCTCCATTGCGCCATCGGGCGTTTCAACCGATCGGCCGCCAAACAGCCCGTTTGATCCGCCGGTGGCCTGCATCTGGATCATCGTTGGCGAGAAATAATCGGCAATGCCCTTGCGCTGCTGTTCGTTGGTGGCGCCCAAAATCCAGAGCAGCATGAAAAACGCCATCATGGCCGTGACGAAATCGGCATAGGCGATTTTCCACGCCCCGCCATGATGGGCGTGGCCGTGCGATTTCACCTTCTTGATGATGATCTCGGGCTCGATCTTGCCTTCGGGTTTCACGGCCTCTGCCTCATCAGCCTGTTATTTCGCAGTCCGCAGGCCGTCGAAAATCTCGCTGAACGTCGGTTGGTGGGTTGGGCTGATGGCGGTGCGCGCCGCTTCGATCACCAGCGGCTGCGGTTGGCCTTTCAGGGTGGCGATGATCACCCGGCGCACCACCAGGTAAATCTCGCTGTCTTCATCGATCACCGATTTCAGGCGGGCGGCGATCGGCCCGACCACGCCATAAGACAGCAGCACGCCCAGAAAAGTGCCGACCAGCGCCGAACCGACCATCGCGCCCAGCACCGCCGGCGGTTGATCAATACTGCCCATCGTCTTGATGACGCCCAGCACGGCCGCGACAATGCCCAGCGCCGGCAAGGCGTCCGACATGGTTTGCAATCGCTCAACGGGTTTCAGGGCGGCGTGGTGGTGGGTATCGATATGCATGTCGATCACCTCCTCCACGGCGTAGGGGGACAAGGTGCCGGTGGAGACCACCAGTAGTCGGATCGAATCTGTGACCAGCGCAATGAAGAAATGATCGCCGGCAAATTGCGGATATTCGGCAAAGATCGATGATGATTTCGGGTCTTCGATATGCGGTTCAACTGCGGTCGGGCCATCGGTGCGAAACAGCCGCATCAGCCGCGCGGTGAGGAAAATCGCAGCGCCATAATCGGCTTTCTTGTATTTTGGCCCCTTAACGATGCGCAGAAAGCCGCCGCCCATCTCCTTGATGCCCTTGATATCGGTGGCCACCAGCGTGGCCCCGGCCGCAGCGCCGCCGATGATCAGGAATTCGTGGGGCAGGGCATGCAGCACCGGCTCCAGATGGCCGCCGGTGATGGCAAAGCCGCCAAACACCATTACGACAAGCACGACAAGGCCGACAATGGACAGCATGGGGGCGGGCGTCTCCAGAGGACCGGTACCCAATCCCTTACGGCCGTTGCCAAAGCGGATTAAATATGTCCGCTTTGGTGGATCAGCGAATATCGTCCCACAGACTAAGCCGCGACACGCGCGCAAAACTGGCCTGGGCGGCATCCAATATCACCCCCAGCCGGTCCAGCTGGGCGATGGCGGCCGCCAGATCAGTGTCTTCCAATTTGGAAATCTCGGTCTTGAACTGCAATTGTGTCTTGTCCAGCCGCTCGGCCTCCGCGTCCAGCCGTGCACCGCGTGTGCCCAAAACGGCCTGCGCGCCGGCCAGCCGGTCGATATGGCCATCGATGGCGCCGATGGCTTCGTCCATGCCGGCATCGCGAAACGCTTCGCGCGGGTCGGTCAGGCTGGCGGCCAGATGCGCCAGGCTGTCGAACAGATTGCGCGTGCGCGGCGGCGGCGGCAACAGCGGATCGGGCGGCGGCAATAGCGGGTCCAGCGCCGCAGTTTCGCCAAAAGCCTCCGGGCCAGTGATGCCGGCCTCCAGCACACGCCCGGTCACGGCCACCAGCGGCGGCGCACCCAGCCCGGCCCAGGCCGCGAGGCCGGCACCGTCGGTGCCATAGGCCGGCGGCGTGCCAGCCCCGGCAAACAGTGCTTCGCCGTCGGCGCCGCGCGTTTCGGCCAGGCCGAGCGCCGCGCTCAACAATTCCTGCACTTCGCTGGCCAGCACGGCGCGGTCCCCGGCATTCAGGGTGGCGTTGCGCCCGGCCAGCGCCAGTTCCTTGGCGCGCGCCGTGATGTCGGCGATGCCAGTGAGTGCCACTTCGCTGGCCGAAAGCCGCGATTGGGCGGCATCCATGGCCCGGCGCTGGCCACTGGCAGCCACATCGGCACGTTTCAGCGCAGCCGCCCGCGCAAAGGCAATCGGATCATCGCCAGCCTTCACCACCTTGCGGCCCGTGGAAATCTGCTGCTGCACATCGGCCAATTGCCGTGACAAATCGGTCAGGCGGCGCACGGCGGCATCATGGCCGGAGCGGGACGAAACCGGCGGTATCACCGGGTCAGGCCGAGGATCTGATCAAACAGATCACGCGCCACGCCCAGCACCTGCGCGTTGGCACGGTAGGCGGCTTGCAGGCGCGTCAGTTCGGCGGCTTCAAATTCCAGATCGACGCCCGATACCGCGTCGTTGGCGCGGGCGGTATCTTCCTTGAGCGTGGCAGCCGCGGCCTCCAGCCGGCGCGTATCGGCCACCCGCGCGCCAATGCCGGCGCTGTCAGCGGCCAATTCCGCTTCGATGGTGCCATTTGGCCCCGGTTGCAGGCGCAGGCGGCCAAGTTCGATGGCACGGCGATTGTCCTGGCTGTCAGCCGGGGTGGGGGCAATGCGAAACATGTCGCCTGCCGCGCTGCTGGCCGGCAGCGTGAAGCGTAACCCCGGCCCTTCGATCAGGCTGCCATCGGCTGGCACGGTTGCCAGCAGCGTTACGCCGGTCGGATCGCGAATTTCGGCCAGGCCGCCGGCAATTACAGTGATGCGCCATGGCGGCGGCGTGATATCGCCGCCGGGCAGCGCCAGCGCAGCCGCATCATCAAAAATCGTCGGCAGGCTGCGAGCTTCATTGCTGGTGGGTGCATCGATCTGCCAGCGTTCGGCCGCCGCAACCTGATCGGGCAGCAGCGGCCGCAGCGATAGCCCGCGGGCACCATTCAGCGGCGCCAGCGTCCACTGGTCGCCCGCCGCGCTGCCGCTGCCAATCGTCACGGTCAGGCCGTCGAGCAGCAGTGGGCCAGGCCCGGTCACACTGGCAGTGCCATCGCCGCGCGCCAGCGTGAAGCCGCCGGCTTCGGCAATCAGCCGATAGCCCGACACGTCCGGCACCGATCCATCCGCCAGCACGACATCGATCGGCGCGCGGCCGATATTGGCCTTGCCCACCGTGGTGGCCACACTCTGCACCGCAAACAGCGCGGTGCCCGGCGCGCCATTGGCATCGATGCCGCGCCCGTGCCAATCATTGACCAGTCCGGCAAAGCCAGCTGCGGCGTTGTCCAGCGCGGCGCGCGCCTTGCCGATATCGGCGCTGGCCTCCAGCAGTCCCGCCAGCCGGCCCGATGCCGGCAGCCGTAGCGGCGTTGGATTGAATTCGGGATTGAGCAGCACGGTCAGGCCATCGGGGGCGACGCCGATGCGGCTGGAATTGCCGGTGGCCGGCACCAGCGCCACGGCGGCCGGGCCGCTGCCCAGAGTCACGTCCACCACGCCGCGCGGGCCTTCGGTGATGCCGATGCGCACTTCGCCTGCCAGATCACGCAGCAGGCTATCGCGATTATCGAGCAGGCCAGCTGCCGATGCATCGCCGGGATCGCCGCGCCGCAATTGTTCGTTCACTAGCACAAGTGCGCCGGCCAGATCATTCACCCGCCGGGCCGACAGCGCGGCTTCGGCCCTGATATCGCTGTCCAGCGCGGCCAGGGTTTCGCCGTGCCCGGCAAAGGCTGCAGCGGCATCATCGGCTGCCGCCAGAAACAGCGTGCGCGCCGCCCGGCTGGTGGGCGCTGCGGCCAGATCGGTGCCGGCATTGAAAAATGCCCCGACGCGCCCGCTCACATCGGCACTGGTGTTCAGGCTGTCCAGCCGCTCCAGCCAGTCCAGCCGGGCGCCAAACCGGGCCTGATCGCCGCTGGCGGTGCGCGCGGCATGCGCCTTCAGCGCATCGACATCGCGCACCAACGCATCAAAACGCACGCCGGATGCGCCGGCAAACCGTTCCAAAGGCCCGCCGCGCCCGGCCGGCTGCGTGGCCAATATCGCCTTGCGCCGTACATAGCCCGGCGTGTCGGCATTGGCGACATTTTCGCCGGTGGTGTTCAACGCGCGCTGAAAGGCCAGCACGCCGGACCGGCCCAGATTGAGCAAATCCATCATTTGCGCGCCTCACGGGCCAGCATCTGTGCCAAGCCAAGCGGCGCCGATGCCGCCAGGCTGCGGCCGCGCGCTTCATCGATCATGTCGCGGATCTGGTCATTGTTGCCCATCAGATCATCGCCGAGCTTGGCCGCGCGCGCGGTTTTCAGCAGGCGCGTTACTAGCAGGGCTTCAAAATCGCTGCCGGCCTTTGCCGCCAGTTTCGCTTCGTCCACGCTGGCTGCCAGCGGCAAACCTGCTGCGCGCAGGGCCAAGCCGGGCTTGGCCAGCCCCGCCAGCCCAAGCGGTGCAGCGCCAATGCGAAGCTGGTTCGGCGCAAAAGCCGGATTTGCTGGCGTCATCTCCATCAGATCACGATCAATTCGGCGCGCAGCGCGCCAGCGGCCTTCAGCGCCTCCAGGATGGCCACCAGATCGCCCGGCGCAGCGCCCAGCGCATTGACGGCATCGACGATATCGCCCAGCCGCGCGCCGGGGGCAAACAGGTTCATTCGGGTTTGCGCTTCGGCGGCCTCCACGCTGGATTGCTGGGTCACCACGGTCTGGCCGCGGGCCAGCGGGCCGGGCTGGCTGGCCTGCTGATTTTCGGTCACGCGCACGGTCAGATTGCCGTGGGCCACCGCCGCCGGCAAGATGCGCACTTCGCCGGAGATTACCACCGTGCCGGTGCGGGCGTTCACGATCACACGTGCCGGCGGCGCTGGCAGCGCCACATTCAACGCCTCGATCCGGGCGGCCAGAACAATGCGCCTTGCCGCATCATCGGGGGCATTGAGCACGATGCGAATGCCGTCTTCGGCGCGCGCAACTTCGCCGCCATATTCACGGTTGATGGCATCGGCCACAGCCTTGGTGGCCGAAAAATCCGGTTCGTTCATATCCAGAAACATCGGGCCGCGATCGGCAAATGGCGACGGCACCGATCGTTCGACGATGGCACCGCCCGGCACGCGGCCACTGGACGGGGTGCCCACCACGATGCGGCTGCCATCCCGGCCTTCCGCGCCAAAGCCGCCCACTGCCAATGATCCCTGCACCACCGCATAAATCTCGCTGTCCGGCCCCTGCAGGCTGGTGAGCAGCAAGGTGCCGCCGCGCAGAGATTTGGCCTGGCCCAGTGCCGCCACGGTCACATCCAGCCGCTGGCCGGGCTTGGCAAACGGCGGCAGTTCGGCGGTAACGAACACGGCGGCGGCGTTGCGCAGCTGCGGATTGACGCCGGGCGGCAGGTTCACCCCCAGCCGACCCACCGCTGCCTTGAGCGACTGGATGGTGAATTCCAGATTCTGATCGCCGGTGCCGGTCAGGCCCACCACCACGCCATAGCCGGTCAGCGCGTTGGCGCGCACGCCGGCAAAGCGGGCAATATCCTTGACGCGTTCGGCGGCAGCCGGGGCCGGCAGCAAACCGACAACCAGCAAAATGGTGGCCAACCAGAAGCAGGCAAATCCAACCCGCATCAGAACGGCAGTATCTTGGCAAAGAACCGCGCCAGCCAGCCCTGGCGGCTGTTGTCGGCGATCTGGCCGGTGCCGCCAAAGCGGATGTGCGCGTCTGCCACGCGGGTGGATGGCACGCTGTTGTCGGCGCTCAGATCGTCGATGCGTATCAGGCCGGTGATTTGCAGATGTTCTTCGCCGCGATTGATCACCAGCCGTTTTTCGCCGGCCACGCGCAGCACGCCGCCGGGCAGCACTTCGGCAACGGTCACGGTCATTTCACCGAACAATTCATTATTCTGTTCGGCAGAGCCGCTGCCGGTGAACTGCTGGGAACTGCCGGCCTGAGTGGCACCTGGCGGTATGCGGGTGAACGGAAAAAACTGCGGCAGCCGCAAATTCGTGTCGCTGTCCTTGCTGGAATCGGCGCTGGCCGATTTGGAGGCGGTGGTGCGTTCTTCGAGGCGGATGGTGACCAAATCGCCAACGCGGCGGGCGCGCCGATCGGTGGTCAGGCCGGTGAAGGTGGCGATGCTGAACAGGCTGCCGGTTGGCCGGGCCGGCATCGCAATCGCGGCGGGCAGGGCCGGCGGCATCGCGCGCAGCTTGTTGTCCGGCTTGGCCGCAGCCGCCGGAATTGCCGCCACCAACACCGCTGCCGCCACCGTGATTGCATCAGGGCGACGCCGCTCAGACATTCTGCACCACATAGCGGCTCATTTCATCGGCCGCGCTGATCACCTTGGAATTGATCTCATAGGCGCGCTGCGTTTCGATCATGTCCACCAGCTCCTGCACGGTGGAAACGTTGGATCCCTCCAGCATGCCCTGGCGGATCTGGCCCATGCCGGCCTGCCCGGCGACGCCCTGGGTGGCCGGGCCGGAGCCAGCGGTTTCGCGGTAAAGATTGTCGCCCATCGGCATCAGCCCGGCGGGATTGAGAAAGCGCGCCAGCTGCATCTGGCCGACTTCGACAGGCGCAGCCTGGCCGGGCAGGGTAGCGGTAACCGTTCCATCGGGCGCAATCACCAGCTGGCTCGCGCCATCGGGCACCGTGAGCGGCTGCGCCAATCGCATGCCGCTGGTGGTGACGATTTCGCCGGTGGCCGACAGTTTGAAGCCGCCGTCGCGGGTGTAGCCCACTGTGCCATCGGGCAATTGCACGGCGAAAAACCCGGAACCATCCACGGCCAGATCAAGGGCATTGTCGGTTTGCTGCATGCTGCCTTGGGCATGGATGCGTTCGGTGCCGGCGATGCGCACGCCGGTGCCGGTGCCCAGCCCGGTGGCATATTGGGTATCAGCGCCGCTGGCTGCGCCGGGGCTACGATCATCCTGATACATCAGGCTGGCGAAATTGGCGCGGTCGCGTTTGAAGCCGGTGGTGGAGACGTTGGCGAGGTTGTTGGAGATGGTTTTCATGCGCTGATCGAGCGCATCCAGCCCCGAACGGGCGATTTGCAGGGCCGTGGTCATGCTCTAATTCCCCTTATTTGCCGTCCATGCCGAGCAGGCGGCTGCCTTGCTCGTCCATTTCCTGGGCCAGCCGCAGCAGGCGTGCGTTCACTTCAAAGCCGCGCTGTTCTTCGACCAGCTCCACGAGCGCTTCGGCAGCGGTGATGTTGGCGCTTTCGAGCGCGCCGGTTTCGAGGCGGGCGGCGGGATCAGCGGACAATTGGTCTTCCGGCAAGAACAGGCCGTCCGCCGCCTTGTCGCGGCTTTTAAGGCTGCTGCCGTCCACCATTTTCAGCTTGCCCAGCGGCTGCGGCCCATCGGGCAGCATTGCCGTGATCGTGCCATCCTTGCCAATGATGACAGCAGCGCCGGGCGGCACCGAAATCGGCGCACCATTGGCATTTACCACCACGCGGCCATCGCCATTGACCAGCACGCCGGCCGGGTTCACCGTCAGATCTCCGCGCCGCGTATAGCCTTCGCGCACATCGCCGCCGATCACCGGGCCTTGCACGGCCAGCCACGCCTCCCCGGCCAGTGCCACATCCAGCTCGCGGCCGGTGGCAGCAACGCGGCCGGCCTGGTGCGGGGTGGCCAGGCTGGGCGCGCCGGTCTGGGTTCGCGATCGCCATGCGCCGTCGATATCGGCCCGCGCCGCCAGATAGCGGCTTTCCTGCGCCACCACATCGCGGCGAAAGCCGGGCACGTTCGCATTGGCCAGATTGTTGGCCGTCACCAATTGCTCGCGCGCCCGCACACTCAGGCCGGACAATGTGGTGTAGATCAGCCGGTCCATGACAAATCAGCCGCTTAATTGATGTTGATGATGGTCTGCATCAACTGATTATCGGTTTCGATGGATTTGGCGGCGGCTTGAAAATTGCGCTGGGCCGCGATCAGATTGACCAGTTCGGTGGTGAGATCGACATTGGATCGTTCCAGATTGCCCGAAAGCAAGCTGCCGATGCCGTTGCGGCCGGCTTCGCCCGTGATGGCTTCGCCCGATTGCGGCGTCACCACCCAGCTTGAATCGCCGGTTTGCTTAAGGCCTTGCGGATTGGAGAAGATCGACAGCGCAACCTTGCCGATGCTTTGCACTTCGCCATTGGAAAAACTGGCGCGCAGTAGCCCGGATGCATCCACCGAAACGCTTTCCAGCTGCCCGGCCGGCACCCCGTCCTGCTCGATGGCGGCCACGCTGAACGGTGCGGCCTGCTGGGTGGTGTTGGTGCCGTGGTTCACCGTCAGCGCCAATTGCGCCGAACTGCCCGGCGGCGTGATCGGATCGAACGGAAACGGCGCGACCGGCGCGGTGAGCACACCAGCCGCATCGAATTCCATTGCGATGCCTGCGGTGCCGCCAACAGCCAGTTCGGCATCGCCCACAAACACCCGCGCCGTCCAGCGGTGAAAGGGATCGGCCGTGGTGGCCACGCTGTCCTTGATGTAATAAACGGTGGCGGCCAGCGGGTTACCCAGATTATCGAACACCGTGGTGGAGGTGCTGGCATTGAACGTGGCAGGATTGTCGCGGTTGAACACATAGGGGTTCAGCGCGGTGTAAATCGGGCTGTCGGCGATGATCGGGGCGTTGGCTGGCAAATTGGTCGATATGTTGATGCCGGTGGTGGGAACCGGCACGCCCGATGCCAGCGGCAGCCGCGCGGCCACCGTGTTGGCCAATCCGGTTTCCAGCACGGTGCCGTTTTCGGTGGTCGGGAACAATTGCAGCTGGCGGCCTTGTGCATCGACGATGTTGCGATCGGCGCTCACCCCGAACGATCCGCTGCGTGTGAAGTGCGTCTGCGATCCGCCAGGCCCGGACTTCACCACGAAAAACCCTTGGCCCGATACCGCCAGATCCAGCGCCGATGTCGACGTTTCAGTCGGCCCCTGGCTGAATTGCTGGCTGATGGCGCGCACCGTGGTGCCCGATCCCACCAGGCGATTGGGATTGGACAGCGGCGACAGTGAAATCACATCGCCGAACTGCACCCGGCTGCGCTTGAAGCCAGTGGTGCCGACGTTGGCGATATTGTTGGCAATCGTCGACATTTCGGTTTGCGCGCCGGACAATCCGGTCAGGGCAGTGTAAAAAGCCATGATCTCACTCCTGGGGTGCGAGGTTGGTCGCTGCGATCAGCTGGTCCAGCCGATCGGTTATGCGTTCCAGCTGCGTGTTGGTTTCGGTGGTGCCGGCCAATTGCGAGAACATCGCCATCTGCTGGACATATTGCTGGTTATCCACCGGCTTGGTCGGGTCCTGATTTTTCAGTTGCGCCGTCATCAGGGTCAGGAAATCGCCTTGATCCAGCGAAGCCTTGGGGTCGCGGTTCGGTGCTTTGGGCTGGGCCGGAATCGCCGACGGCAAATCGGCTGCCGTCACGCCGCGGGCGGGTGCGATGCTGCTCATTTGCCGATCCGCAGCGTATCGAGCGCGAGGCCGCGCGCGGTGCTGAGCACCTCGACATTGTTGGCATAGGCGCGGGCGGTTTCGACCATTTCGACCATCTCCTGGTTGGGATCGACTGCGGCCTGCCAGACATGCCCGGTGGCATCGGCAAGCGGGTGATTGGGATCAAGCTTGCGTTCGGGTGTGCCGGTGCGGGCCATGCTGGCCACATCCACGGTGGCGGCGGCGCCATCATAACGGGTGGCAAACACCGGCCGCAGCGCGCGGTAGGCGCCTTGTTCGGTGCCGGAAACACTGCCGGCGTTGGCCAGATTTGACGCAATGGCGTTCATGCGCACCAGCTGCGATGCCATCGCCCGCCCAGCGATATCAAAGGTCGAAAGGCCCTTCATCCCTCGGCCCGCATCGCGCTCATCAGGGTTTGCACCCGCCCTGACAGAAATTCGAGACTGGCCCGGTATTTCAGCGCGTTTTCAGCGAATGCCGCCTGTTCGGTGGCCATGGTCACGGTGTTGCCGTCCAGGCTGGGCTGCAAGGCGGCACGATATTTGAGATTGCCGCTGCTTTGGTCGGCCAGCAGCCCGGCAAAGCTGCCACCCTGCATCTGGCCATTCAGCCGCGCCAAGGCAGCATCGGCATCCAGATCGCGGGCCTTGAAGCCCGGCGTGGAGGCATTGGCGATATTTCCGGCAATCACATCAAGGCGCTGGCCCCTGAGCTTCAGGGCAGCGGCTGACAGGCCAAGGGCGGTATCGAGCATGGTCATGCCGGCAGCGATGCATGGACCGTGCCAATTGCCGCCCTGCACGGACGGCCATCCATTGCGGCCCGGAGCCCGGCAAAGGCCTGCCGCTGCTGCGGCAAGATTTTGCCGCAGCAGGGAGGGGTTTGCCGGCTCCGGGCCGTGGATTTGCGCGCCTACCGCCGGGGATTGCGGTTGGCGCGGTTCTTGCTTGGCAGGCTGTGATGCCGGGGGAAACACCCTCGCCTGACCGAAAGGAGCAACGGCCCATGCATGCGGATTTTAAATGGCAGCACCTGGCCATTTGTATTGTCGGTGTTGGCGGCATGCTGTGGTCAGCTCGCGTGCCGGCGCAGCAGCTGCGCGGCGGGCAACTGGCCTTGCATGATGTTGCGGCACTCCGGGCAGCGGTGGCGCGTTTTGCCGGCGGCCCGGCCCGGCTGGATGACCGGATGGTGGTGCCGCGCTGCCCGTCGCCGGCGCTGAGTTGGGCGCGCGCCGATGTGGTGCGCGCCGATTGCGCCGATCCGGCTTGGTCGCTGTATGTGCCCGTCGCGGTTCCAGCTGAAGCTGGCGGTCGCAGCGTGGCGGCGGCGCGGCCCAAGCCGATGATCCGCCGCGGGGAGCGTGTACAGGTCGAAGCCGCCGGGCCGGGCTTTGCCATCGCCATGGAAGCGGAGGCCGAACGCGATGCCGATGGCACCCGCGTTGCGCTCAAGTCTCTCACAGGCCGGCGCTTTTCGGGCCGTATCGAGGAGGGTGGCCGTGTTGTTCTGGCCCGCTGAACCCCGGGTCCGCGGCCGCCGTTCGGCTGCGCGGATGGCTGCAAAATTTTCCGCCGCAACGCCATTAAAGCCGCATGGTGAATGGCCGTTAACAGCGTTGTGCGGATTTTGGCAGCAGCCCGCCGCATGGAGGGAGTCCATAAAATGATCAACGCATTCGACGGCAGCAGCGGTATCGGGCGTGGGGTAATCTCGCCGCGCGTTGCTGGCCCTGCCGAAACACCGGCCAGTGATCCCGCGCGCAAGGTCAGCCGCGTTGCCGCCGCTGCGCCAGTGGCGGGCAACAGCATTGCCCGCGCCGGGCTCGTCAAGGAATTGGCCAGCGCGCCGCCTGTCAACGCCGCCCGCGTGGCCGAACTGCGCGCCCAGATTGCCCAAGGCAGCTACCAGATCGATGCTGATGCCATCGCCCGCGCCATGCTGTCGCTCGATCGCGGCACCAGCTGATCAGCATGGCGACCGACATCGATGATCTTGCCAGCGCATTGATCGGTGCCATCCGCGCCGAGCTTGCAGCACTGGAAGCCGAAGATGCCGACGCCATCGAACGCGCCACGGCTGGCAAGACGGCGGCACTTGCCGATGTGCAGGCCGCGATTGCGGCTGGCGCCGCGCCGCCGCGCCCGCTGCTTGAACAAGCGCGCGACCTGAACAGCGAAGCCATATTGCGCAGCCGGGCCAAGCTGATCAGCGTTGAAAAACGCTTGGCCGCGCTACGTCCGCCCGGCGCCGCGCTGCGCCAGCCCGCCGTGACCTATGGCCGTGATGGCCGCTGGGCATGACAGCAGCCAATGGTTTTGCGCCCGTAGCGCGGCCCGCTGGCGCATTTGCCGGCATTATCGGTGCCGTTGAGCAGGCTGCAGCCCGCACCGGCGTTGATTTTTCCTATCTGCTGGCCAATGCCCGCGCCGAATCCGGGCTTGATCCGCACGCCCGCGCCCGCACCTCGACGGCCAGCGGCCTATTTCAGTTCACCGAAGCAACATGGCTGGGCGTCGTGGCCCGGCATGGCGAAAAACATGGGCTTGGTTGGGCGGCGGATGCGCTGAAATCCGGTGCCAGTCGCGCCGTGAAGGACAGTATCCTGTCGCTGCGCCACAATGCCGAAACGGCCGCGGCAATGGCCGGCGAATTCACCCGTGACAATGCCGCCCGGCTTGAAAAGTCACTCGGCCGCGCGGCTGGTGCTGCCGATCTGTATCTAGCGGCTTTTTTCGGGGCTGGCGGCGCCATCAAGTTTCTGGGTGCGATGGCGGCTGATCCCGGCGCTGCGGCGGCCAATTTGTTGCCGGCTGCGGCGCAGGCCAATCACAGCACATTTTATCACAAGGATGGCTCCGCACGCTCGCTGGCCGCCGTGCATGATCTGGTGGCCGGCCGCATTGGCCGCCACATGGGAACATCGCCGTCTGCTCTGGTGCGGGCTGGTGCAGCGGTGCCGCCCGCTGGCCGCATGTTGCCTGCGGCTGATCCGGCGCTGGCAGCGGCGCGTGCCCGCATGGCCTATCTCGTGCTGGCGGCGATGCAATGAGCGTGGCCGGCAATTTTTCGGCCCGGCTGCCGGCGCAGCTGCGCGCCAATCTGACTGCGCGCACGGCATTGATGCCGGCTGCGATCCTGGTGCTGGTGGCTTTGATGGTGGTGCCGCTGCCCGCGGTGCTGCTCGATCTGTTTTTCATCACCAATATCGCGGTGGCGCTGATCGTGCTGATGGTGGCGATCAACATCCGGCAACCGCTGGATTTTTCGGCATTTCCCACGGTGCTGCTGTATGCAACCCTGCTGCGGCTGGCGTTGAATGTCGCGTCCACGCGGGTGGTGCTGGTGCACGGCCACGAAGGCACGGATGCGGCGGGCCACGTCATCGAAGCGTTCGGCAATTTCCTGGTTGGCGGCGATTATGTCGTGGGCCTGTTCGTGTTCGGCGTTCTGATGATCATCAATTTGGTGGTGATCACCAAGGGTGCCGGCCGGGTTTCCGAAGTGGCGGCGCGCTTCACGCTGGATGCGCTGCCCGGCAAGCAGATGGCCATCGATGCCGATCTGAATGCCGGCCTGATGACAGCCGAAGAGGCCCGGGCGCGCCGCGCCGAAGTCACCACCGAAGCCGATTTTCATGGCGCCATGGATGGCAGCTCCAAATTCGTGAAGGGCGATGCCGTTGCCGGCGTGATGATCCTGGCGATCAATATCATCGGCGGGCTGATCCTGGGGATTGTCTCCCATGATCTCACGCTTGCTGATGCGGCGCGCACCTATCTGCTGCTGGCGGTTGGCGATGGCCTGGTGGCACAGGTGCCGGCGTTGCTGCTTTCGATTGCAACTGCAATGGTCGTGACCCGGGTTGGCAAGACGCAGGATCTGGCCGGTCAGGTTGGCATGCAATTGGGAATTACGGCGCCGTGGCTGCCGGTGGGCGTGATCCTGGCGCTACTGGGCCTGCTGCCCGGCATGCCGCTGCTGATTGTTGTGCCGGCTGCCGGCGCGGCCTTCTGGTTGGCGCTGCACCGCCGGCCCACGGCGCCCGCTGGCCCTGCCGCCACCGATGAAACCAACGATGCCGGCGCGCAATCGGGCGCCCGCATTGATTGGGCCGATGTTGCCGATACGGCGCCGGCTGCGCTTGATATCGGCTTTGCGCTGGTCTCGCTGGTCGACGAAGCCCGCGGCGCGCCGCTGATGGGGCGCATTACCGCTGTGCGCCGGCAATTGTCCAAATCGCTGGGCTTTGTGCTGCCGCAAGTGCGGGTGCGCGACGATCTTGGCCTGTCGCCCTTCCGTTATCGCATCACGCTGGCCGGCGTTGTGGTGGGGGAGGACGAGATTTTCCCCGACGACATGCTCGCCATCGAAGCCGGGCCGATCAGCACGGTGCTGCCGGGCCGCGAATGTGCCGATCCGGCCTTTGGCCTGCCGGCGCGCTGGATCGATCCAGCCGAAGCCGATCTGGCCGAAGCCGCCGGCTACACGGTGGTCGATCCATCGGCGGTGATTGGCACGCATCTCAATCAGTTGCTGGGCCTGCACGCGCACCGGCTGCTCGGCCAGGATGACACGCAGGCGCTGCTCGATACGCTGGCCGAAACCGCGCCGGCCCTGGCCGGCGCATTGTCGCCAAAGCTGCTTTCGGCTGCGGTGGTCACGCAGGTTCTGCAGCGACTGCTGGAGGAAGGCATCGCTATCCGCGATCTGCGTTCGATCGCAGCGGCGCTGGTGGCGGCCGCGCCCAAATCGCAGGATCCCGCCGAGCTGGCCGAGCTTATCCGCCCGGCGCTGGGCCTTGCGCTGGTTCAGCAACTTGCCGGTGTGAAAGGCGCACTGCTTGCGGTTGCGCTCGATCCGGGGCTGGAAGGCCTGCTGGTGCAGGCGGTGCGTGCCAATCCCGGCGCTGCTCACCCGTTTGATCCGGCGCTGGTCACCCGCGTGGCCGAAGCGGCCGCTAGCGCTTGTGCACCGCTGCTTGCCGCAGGCTCACGCTTTGCCATCGTGACGGTGCCGCAGGTGCGGCGGCCGTTGTGGCAGTTGCTGCGCGCCCGTGTGGCCGGCGTGGCCGTGCTCGCTTTTCCCGATATCCCCGACGACCGTGATGTGGAGGTTGCCGCGATTATCGGTACCGCGCCCGCGCGCGCCGCGTTCGGGCCACCCCAAGGAGACAGTTGATGGATGCCCGGCTCGGACTTGATCCCGCACTTTATGCGCCGGCCCGTTTGGCTGTTGTCGATCCCGAACGGCTGGTGTCAAGCCACCTGCAATTGGTGCGCCGCATTGCCTGGCATGTGCATGCCCGGGTTTCATCGGCCATCGAAGTGGAAGATCTGGTGCAGATCGGCATGATCGCCCTGATCGAAGCCGCGCGCGGCTTTGAAGATCGCGGCCATGCGGCCTTTGCCACCTATGCCAGTGTGCGCGTGCGCGGCGCCATGATCGATCAGCTGCGCAAGGGTGCCACCGTCGTGCGCTCGGCGATGCGGCGCAAACGTGAATGGGGGCAGGTGCGGTCCAAACTCGAAAGCCAGATGGGCCGCAGCGCCAGCGAAGCGGAAATGGCCGAAGCGCTGGAAATCACCCTTGCCGATTATCGCATCGGCATGGCCCAGACCGTATCGGCGCAAACCGAGAGCATCGATGATGTCTATTCCGATCATAGTGACTGGTTTGCCAGCCATGATCCCGATGCCCACGACATGCTGGAACAGGAACGCCGCCGCCGCGCCATTTCGGCCGCCATCGCCGGCCTGCCGCAGCGGGAGGCCCAAGTGCTGCAACTCTATTTCGTCGAGGAACTGAACCTTGAGGAAATCGGCCAGGTGCTCGGCGTTGGTCCGGCGCGCATCTGCCAGATCAAGAAATCAGCCCTGACCAAGTTGCGCGGCGGCTTGGCCGGCTGGGCTGATCAATAGCGGCGTTGCGCGGGTCGGCGCTGGCTGGCAGATTGCCGGCATGACGATAGCTCAGCTAAAATCCCTGCTCTATTTGCCGGCCAATCGCGCCAGTGCCGTCGCCAAGGCGCGCACATTGGCGTGTGATGCCGTTATCCTCGACCTTGAAGACGCCGTGCAGCCCGATGCCAAGGACGAGGCACGCACTGCTGCGGTGGCAGCGGCCCATGATGGCGGCTGGGAACCGCGCGCTCTGTTTCTGCGTATAAATGCAGCTGACACTGCGTGGCATGAAGATGATCTTGCGGCGGCACGAACGGGCAGCTTTGCCGGCGTGGTGGCGCCAAAAATCGACACGGCAGCGCAGGCGCAGGCGATCGTGGCACAGATTGGCGGCCGGCCGCTGCTGGCCATGATCGAAACCCCGCGCGGCGTGTTGAATGCCGCTGCCATCGCGGCGGTGCCCGGGGTGGCCGGTCTGGTGGCCGGGCTGGCGGATCTGGCCAAGGCGCTGAACACCCGCCCTGATCCGCAGCGCCGTCCGCTCATTTACGCCATGTCGGCCATCGTGCTGGCAGCGCGGGCAGCAGATGTGGCGTGTTTTGACGGGGTGTGCACCGATGTGCGCAACATCGCATCCCTGCGGGCCGAAGCCGCGCAGGCGCGCATGCTGGGATTTGACGGCAAAACGCTGATTCATCCCGGCCAAGTCGATCCTTGCAACGAAATCTTCGCGCCCAGCGCCGAGGAGCGCGCCGACGCACAGGCGCTGATCGCCGCCTATGAAGCCGCCTTGGCGCAAGGCCGCGGCGTCGCCACCTGGAACGGCCAACTCGTTGAGGTGCTGCATGTCGCCCAAGCAAGGGCCATGCTGGCGAGGGCTTGAAGCAACCATCGCAGGCTGCGGCTGAATTTCGCTTGGCAAACTGCCGCCAATTGCCTAACCGAGCGGCCCGGCGGCCGTGCAAAACAGGGCTGTATCGCGCCTGCTGGGGCGTCGCCAAGCGGTAAGGCAGCGGTTTTTGGTACCGCCATCCCAGGTTCGAATCCTGGCGCCCCAGCCAATTTTGCTATTTTGAGGAAGTGCCTTGGCGTTCGCCTTGCACCAGCGCTAACCCAGTGTCGCACGCTTGGTGCAGCACTGCTGGCGCTCGACCAGCGTGACCGCCGCAATTCAGTTATTTGCGAGCCCGGTTGCGGCCCCGCCGCCTGCAGGGTCAATTACAGGCGGCAGGGCTCGCGCCGGCCGGGCAGCCGGAGGGCTGGGCCAGCGGTGGTGGGGCTGGGGAGGTGTAGCGGCATGATCAAGCGTCACGTGGCCCCGCGTCCTGGGCCGGTATCGCTGCGATCATTCCGCCACACGCCGCTTTCCACACGCTGGCCTGGCGCAAACAATCTGGCGGCGATGCGGGTCAACATCGCACACTAGGCCCGCTTGCTTGCACCGTAGGTCGGGCACTTTGGAAGCCTGCGCCAGCGCATGATGATGCGCTGATCATTGCTTGTGCCGATCATGATTTCTGCCACTGCCCTCAGGCAGCAGCAATTTAAGCTGAACCTTGACTGCCTGCCGGTCATGCCGTCAGGGAGGCTTGGTAGGAATTTGGCAGATTGAGCTTTGGCACAACCTGCTGAATGGTTGTTAGCGAAGAGTGTTTCCAAGGTCATCAGGCGTGCCGTGACGCAGCCGTGAATAAAACGTGACTTCGCGTGTTGACCCATATTATCGCAACGATTGTCTGGGCAGGGAGACTCATGTGCAACGCGGGGACGACAGCAGTGGTGATGCCGCCAGCCAGCCGGGCCTGGCTGCGGGGGAATCTGGCGGGGTGCGCATCGGCGTGCACGGCCCGTTTCGCATGTTCGATGCCAGCGGCGCGCGGATCGAATTGCCCAGCCGCAAGGGCGTTGCCTTGATTGCCATGCTGGCCCTGGTTGCGCGCCAGGAGCACAACCGTGATTGGCTTCGGCAGATGCTGTGGGGCAGCCGAGATGAGGAACAGGCGCAGGCCAGCTTGCGCAAGGAATTGCATCGGCTGCGCCAGCGGCTGGATGTCGCCGCGCCCGGCTTGCTGAAGGTGCAGGGCCGGCGGGTGTGGCTGGACCCGGCGGTATACACGCTTCTGCCCATCGAGCCTGGCCAGACGCTGCTGGAAGGCTTGGCCATTGCCGGCGCCGATGAATTTGCAGCATGGCTGGAGACGCAGCGCGCCGGCGCCCCGAATCGCTTGCCGCCAAAATTTCCGTTGCCGAGCAGCCAGACCAGCCTTGCCGTGCTGCCGTTCAGCAACGACAGCGGCGATGCCAGTGCCAATTACCTGGCGGGCGGCATCGGCGACGAACTCGCCGATCGAATCTCGCGGTTGCGCTGGCTCAAGGTTATTGGTTCCGGCGCCAGCTTCCCGGTTGATGGGGACGAATCCGTGCTGGATGCGGGCCGGCGGCTGGGCGGTGCCTTTGTGTTTGGCGGCAGTTTGCGCCGGTTGGGCGCGGGCTGGCAACTTGCGGGGCGATTGCTTGATTGCGCCGATGGCAGCCTGCTGTGCGCGCCAACTCTTGATCTGGAAAATCCGCAGCAAAGCAACGCGTTCTTGCCAATCATCGATCAATTGGTGGCCATGCTGAGCGATCAGGTCGATGATGCGGAACGCAGCCGCGCTGCGCTGCTGGATGGCGATGCGCTGGCGGTGAATGATCTGATCTGGCGCGGGCGCTGGCACCAGAACCGGCTGGCGCAGCCTGAATTGACCACTGCGGCTGACTTTTTCGAGCAAGCGCGTGCTGCTGCGCCAAATTCGGCCAATGCGGCCATCGAATGGGCGCAGAACCTTGGCTATCGACTGTGGAGCCGACGCGGCGCGTCAGACGAAATCGGCGCATTTGGCGATGCCGCCCGCCGCGCTGTCGATCTTGATCGCCGCGATGGCCGGGCGCACATGCTGGTGGGCATCAGCGAAATGTGGCTGCGCCGCACCGAAGCGGCCGAAACATGGCTGCTGCAGGCGCTGGATCTTTGCCCCAGCCTGGCCTTCGCGCATGAGCAGCTTGGCACATTGCATATCCTGTCTGGCCGGCCGGCGGTTGGTGTGGTGTGGCTGAAAGAGGCTAACAGATTGGCGCCAAATAATTTTTTCACCTTTTACCGCGAGGGTGAATTGGGGTTGGCCATGTTGTTGCAGGGCGAATGGGACGCCGCAGCATCCTCTGCAGCCAAGGCGATCGCACTGCAGCCGCGATACTGGCTGGCGCATGTGGTGTTGATCAATGCGGTTTGGCGCGGCGGCAATGATACTGCGGCAGTTGCGGCCCGGGCCGAATTGCAGGCCGCACGGCCCGGCTTTCAGCTGGATCACATCGATTGGGTTCCGTTCACCAATTCGGCCTGGAACGCCTGGTTGAAGGAACCGCTGGGAGCGTTGCAGCAGGCGGGTCTGTAAATCAATTAGGGGGGGCGCAATGGCTAGATTTCGCTTGAAATATCCGATGCTTGATGTGCCGGCCGCGTGGCATTTGTCGGGACAGGATCTGGCGCAGGTCGATTTCCGGCTGGAGCGGCTGGGGCCGGGCAACAGCGTGTTCGTGCGTGCGGCGCTTGCGATTGTGATGTGGCTGGCGCTGCGCCTTGGCCGGTTGCGCCTGTTTGGGGTGACCATTATTGCGCGTGACGCCGATGTGACCCAAGTGCTTGGTGATCCTGCGCAATTTCCAGTGCCATTTGGCGGGGACATGCGATTGCTGGCGCATGGGCCGCCGGGCATCGACGCCGATCCGGCCTTGCGCCCGGTGTTCATGCTGGGCGCCGACGGGCCTGAGCATGCCAGCCAGCGCGCGCTTGTGTTTGCCGCAATGCAGCATTGTGCTGCCAGCCAAAGCCGCTTCGTTGGCGATACCAGCGTGATTGCTGCGGCATTGATCGCAAATTGTGACGGCCAGATTGATATCATGCGCGATGTGTTTGCCCGCGTTTCAGCGCAAACCGGCGCTGAGTGGCTCGGCCTCGCGGTGCCCGATATCGATGCCTATTCCGATTGGACGCTGGCGATGTCGGCGATGCTGTTTGGCGATCCGGCCGGCAATGCGGTGATCCGTGAGCTGGCCCAGCATGGCGGCTGGCGGCTGCGCGCGCTGATCGATGGCCGTATCGCGCAGTGCGCGGCGCAATTGGCGCCGTTGCCGCCGGCTGCTCGGGATGAAATCGCAGCAACGCGCGGGCTGATCTGGGCGCTGGTCGCGGCCAGGCTGGACCAGAATGCGGTCTTGTCCCCGGCCGATCATGCGCTGATCCGTGCCATCATCACCGGGATGGTCATCGGGCTTGGCCCCACCACCACGCTGGCCGGCGGCAAGGCCTTTGCCTGGCTGCTGCGCCATCCCGCGGCCTTTGCACTGGCGCAGGCCGCTGCCACTGCTGGCGACCGTGATGCCATGCGCCGCATCGTGCTGGAAGCTGCGCGCATGGCCCCGGCGCTTGATCCTGGCCAGTTTCGCACCGGGGCGGGCGATACGGTCGTGCTGGCGGCCACGGCGGCGGCGTTGCGCGATGGCCGGCGTTGGCCCAGCCCCGGCCGCTTTGATCCCGATCGCTGGATCGGCCAGGAAAACGCGCCCAATCTGTTGTTTGGCCACGGCATTCATGCCTGCATCAGCCAGCACATGGCCGTCGATCAACTCACCAGCATCTTTGCGCTGTTGTT
>NZ_JBBATR010000002.1:34126-44515 GCF_040398645.1 Sandarakinorhabdus sp. | reverse complement strand
TTGCAGATGGCCGGCGCGTTCCCGGTTCGCCTGAACATGCGGTTCGGGCCGGCCCAGCCGGCTGGCCCGGCGGCGCACAGCATGATCACTCTGAATGTGCCGGTATGCCAGAATGTGCTGCCGGCCGATGCGGTTGCGGCGCTCACCAGCCTTGAGGACAGCTTGTTGGCGCTGGGCAATCCGGGCGGGCCGCAAATGCGGGCATGGTTGGATGCGGCTGGCATCGTGCATTTCATGTCGATTAATGCGCTGGATGTCGGCAGCCGCGATGCGCCTGATCTGCGGCTGATTGTTGAAATCAATGCCGATGGCGGCCCCGAAGCCGCGCTTGAGCGGATTTTCGGCAATGCCGCCGCCGCCGTCCCGGCGCTGACTGCTCTGCTGGCCAGTGCCAGCAGCTGGGATGGAGTGTCGTCGCTGCCGGCCTTTCTGGGTCGCCACCGGCTTGACGTGAATCCGCGCGCCTGGGGCAGCACCGGCTTGCTTTATGATGGCTCGCCAGGGTTCAGCATGGCCGGCAAGCGCCGCCGCGATGCGCTGGCCAGCTTTGCCCGGGACGCAGTCGATGATTGGCACAAGTGCGGCGGCGGGCAGGCTGAATCGCCCTTGGCGGCCGTGCAGCATGTGCGGGCGCTGCTGGCGGGCACCGCGCCGCCGCCGCCACATCTCGCCGATGCGGCCGCTGCCTTGCGCACCATGCTGTATCTTCCGGGTCGGCAGCGGCTGAATTTTGTCGATTTCAAATTTCCGGGCATTTGGACTGGCTTTCTGGCGCATCTCACCAGCCCGCGGGGGCGCTGGATCTGGCTGGTGGCGGCGGTGCCCGTGCTTCTGCTTGGGCTGCTGGCCTTTGCGGCATTGCCCGGCGGAACTGGTTTCGCTGGCGGGGTCGGCCGCGTGCTCCTTTCAGCCTTTGCCGGCCTGATCGGCGGCGGGCTGCTGTGGACCGCGCTGGCAGTGCGGGCCTATCTGTCGCTGCGGGCGCTGGAAGCCACTGACCAGCCGGACACGCGCGATCCCGATCTGCTGCGGCGGCTGCGGATCACCGCCCGCGAAAATCCGCCCGGCTTTGAACAAAGCCACATCATCTCCATGTCCGATTTCAAACCCGGCTGGCTGCGGCGGCTTACGTTCTCCTTTGCGATGTGGGGCATCGGCGTGTTTGCCGGCCATTTCACCCGCCCCGGCTTCATCCTGAGCATGGGCACCATCCATTTTGCCCGCTGGTTTCGGCTGCCCGATGCCGAAAAGCTCATTTTTTTCAGCAACTACGATGGCACGTGGGAATCCTATGTCGAAGATTTCATCACCAAGGCCCACATTGGCCAGACAGCGGCGTGGGGGCACGGCGTCGGCTTTCCGCCCACCATCGGCCTGATCGGCGAAGGCGCAAAAAATGGCGATCTGTTCAAGCGCTGGGTGCGCCGCCAGCAGCAATTGACCGGCTGCTGGTACAGCGCGCTGCCGCATCTGACGCTGGACCGGATTCGCGCCCAGGCCCTGATCCATCACGGCCTGGCCCGCGCGGCGGATGCCGGGGCAGCGATGGACTGGCTGGATTTGCTGGGGGCGTTGCCGCGCCCGGCGGGGGCCGTGGCCACCGCGCAAGTGCAAAGCCTGGTGTTCCGCAGCTTTGGCAGCCTGCTGCACGGCGCCTATGTGTTTGTGCGTTTTGATGGTGCAGTCCCAAAACAGGCCCAAAAACAGGCGCTGGCCCGCATCATGGCCGGCGAAGGCGCGCTGCCACCGATCAGTTTCGGTGATCTGCCGTCGGGTTCGCCGCGCATTCATGCCACCAGCGCCCTGGCCCTATCGCCAACCGGTCTGATGCGGCTTGGCTTGCCGGGTGCTGACAGTGCGCAGGGTCTGGCCAGCTTTCCACTCGCCTTCATGGCCGGCATGGCCCGCCGCGCCGATATATTGGGGGACACGGGCAACTGGGTGCAGCCGGGACAGGGCACTGCCGCCAGCGGCGCGCTGGCGAGCTATGACCAGACCGACGGCGTGGTGATGCTGGCGGCGACAAGCGCCGAGCATGTGGCAGCGGCCATCGCGGCGCTGGCGCAGATCGTGACCATCGTCGAACAGGTGCTCACCAGCCCGACCACCACCGGGCCGGATGAGCAGACCAGCCTGGAATATGATCATTTCGGTTTCCGCGACGGCATTTCGCAGCCGGCCATTCGCGGCACCGGCGATTGGCGGCAGCGTCCGCCGCGCGACCAGTTGGCTGCCGGGGAATTTCTGCTCGGCTATCCGGCCAGTGCCGGCTATGTCTCGCCGCCGCTGCGCATCGCGGCTGAGCTTGATCCGGCCGGCATCTTGCCATCGGCCGGAGAAGCCGCCCGGCCGTACCCGGATTTTTCCGCCACAACGGCCGCAGGCTTTCGTGATTTTGGCCGCAACGGCAGTTTTGTGGTGGTGCGCCGGCTCAGCCAGGATGTGAGCGGATTTCACGCCGGCACGGCGGCCGCAGCGGGCGATCTGGTCGGCCGCTGCCCGCATCTGCCGGCCGCGATCAATCAGGATATCGATGGGCAATGGCTGCGAGCAAAAATCATCGGCCGCTGGCCTGATGGCACGCCGGTGATCGACCGGGCAGGGCCAGCCGGGCGCAGCGATGCCCGCAATGATTTTTCCTTCGCGGCCGAAGATCCCCAGGGCCTGGCCTGCCCGCTGGGCGCGCATATCCGCCGCGCCAATCCGCGTGACGGCCTTGATCCCACCGATCCTGTGGCATGGGATACCGCCAATCGCCATCGCATCATCCGCCGCGGCCGCAGCTTCGATCTGCCAGGTGATGATACTGGCCGCAATAAGGGCCTGATGTTTGCAGCGATCTGCAGCGATATCGAACGCCAATTTGAATTCGTGCAGCAGCGCTGGTTGTTTGGCCGCAGCTTTCATGGTCTGGCGGGTGAGATTGATCCGCTGCTGGGCGATAGCAATTTCACCGTGCCCACCTCGGTCGGCCCGGTTCGGGTGCAGGGGCTGGCGCGCTGGGTGGAATGCCACGGCGGCGGCTATTTCTTCCTGCCTGGCCGCGCCGCCCTGCAATGGCTGGCGCACAGCAATTGATGGGCAAGCTTGCAGGCATCAAGGTGGTTGATCTCAGCTTGTTTTTGCCGGGCCCGATGCTGACGGTGATGATGGCCGATCAGGGCGCCACCGTGATCAAGGTGGAGCCGACCGGCGGTGATCCGGCGCGCAGCCAGGGCCCGTTCGAAGCTGGCCACAGCGTGTGGTTTGCCAATCTCAATCGCGGCAAGACCAGCGTGGTCATCGATCTGAAAACCGCTGCCGGCGCGTTGTCGCTGGCCGATCTGCTGCGGGATGCCGATGTGCTGGTGGAGGGGTTTCGTCCCGGCGTGATGGCGCGGCTAGGCTTTGGTTGGGACGCGGTGCGCGCCATCAATCCGCGCATCATCTATTGCTCGCTGTCGGCATTTGGCCAGACCGGCGCGCTGGCCGATCATCCCGCGCATGATCTGGCGGTGCAGGCGCTGGCCGGGTTCCTCAGCGTCAATGATGCCGCAAGTCTTGAGGGTGATGGCCAGCCGGTGGTGCCGGGCGCGGCATCGGCCGATATCGCCGCCGGCCTGACTGGGCTGTCGGCGGTGCTGATGGCGCTGATCGGCCGAGAACGCAGCGGGCAGGGCGATTATATCGATATCGCCATGTTCGACAGTCTGTTGCCGTGGTGCGCCCATACGGCTGGCAGTGCGCTGGCGGGCGGCGCGCCGCCCACATCGGCCAGCCAGCGTTCCTTGGGCGGCGCTGGTTTTTACAATGTCTATGCGTGCAGCGATGGCCGCCACGTCGTGCTGGGCGGGCGGGAACTGAAATTCGCGCGCAGCCTGTTGAACGCCGTGGGCCGGCCCGATCTGATTGCACTGGCAGAAGCGGAGGCCGGGCCAGCGCAGGCGCCACTGATCGAATTTCTGCGCGCGCTGTTTCTCACCCGCAGCCGCGATGACTGGGCGGCGTTCATGGCCGATCTGGATGTGGCGTTTGCCCCGGTGCTGGATTTTGCCGAAGCCTTTGCCAGCCCGCACATCGCCGAACGCGGGCTTGTGCAAATGGTCGATGGCCGCCACCAGATTGCGCCGGCCATCCGCTTTGCCGGCAGCCTATGGACGCCGGGCGCCGTGCCGGGTTTGGGAGAGGCCATATCATGACGCTGCGTCTGGAATCGGATGGCCCCATCGCCCGGCTGGTGATTGACCGGGCCGACAAGCGCAATGCCTGCACGCTGGCGATGTGGCAGGCGGTGCCGCGTCTGCTGGCGCAGGCCGCCGCCGATCCGGCGCTGCGCGTGTTGATCGTGCAGGCGGCGCAGCCGGGCAGCGCCTTTTGTGCCGGCGCTGATATTTCGGAAATGCTGGCCAATCAGGCCGACAACGAATGGCACGCCGCCAATCAGGCCGCGATCAATGCCGCGCAATATCATCTGGCGCGCTTTGCATTGCCCACGATCGCCTTTGTGGAAGGCGATGCCATCGGCGGCGGCTGCGGCATCACCTTGGCCTGCGATATGCGCATTGCCACGTCGGCGGCGCGCTTTGGCATCACGCCGGCCAAGCTCGGGCTGGTGTATCCGCTGCACGATGTGAAGTTGCTGATCGATCTGGTCGGGGCCGGGCAGGCGCGGCGCCTGCTGTTCACCGCCGGCCTGATCGATGCGGCCGAGGCGCTGCGCATCGGGCTGGTGGAGGTGATTGCCGCCAGCCCGGATGTTATTGCCGGGCCGATCACCGCCGTTTCGCGTCATTCGGCGCTGGCCTTGAAGGATTTTGTGCGCCGGGTGCTGGACGGGCAGGTGGCGGAGGATAGCCAGACGCAGGCGATTTTTGCCGCAGCCTTTGCCGGCGCTGATTTTGCCGAAGGCGCAGCGGCCTTTGTTGAGCGGCGGAGGCCGGTTTTCCGGGCCTGACGCAAGCGCCAAGTAGCGGCCGGCCACTGGGCAGCCGATAAGGGCGGTATGCGCGCCATCGTCTGTTCCGCCCTCAGCCCCGACATGTCCGGCCTTGCCAGCCGCGATGACTGGCCAGAGCCGCCCGCGCCGGGGCCGGATGAGGTGCAGGTGGCTGTGCGCTACGCCAGCTTGAATTACCCGGATTTCCTGATGTTGCAGGGCGGCTATCAATACCGCCCGGAACTGCCATTCATCCCCGGCACCGAAGGCAGCGGCACGGTTATTGCCGCCGGGCCGGGGGCTGCGCATCTGATCGGGCAGGACATGATCCTGGGTGCACGCTCCGGCCTGATGGCGGAGCGCATCACCCTGCCGATGCGGAGTGTGCGGCCTGTGCCGGCCGGCCTGAGCCTCGCGCAGGCCGCCGCCTTCACGGTGGGCGCACTTACAGCTTGGGTTGGCCTGATCGAGCGCGGGCGATTGCAGGCCGGGGAGCGTGTGCTGGTGAGCGGGGCTGGCGGGGGCATGGGCCTGGCGGCGGTGCAATTGGCGGTGCACATGGGCGCGCAGGTGGTGGCCGTGGCATCCAATGCAGCGCGGCTGGAACTGGCGCGCGCGGCTGGCGCAGCAGAGACCTATCTGGTGGAGCGGGAGCAACCGCAGGTCCCGCTGAAGGATATCGATCTGGTGTTTGATCCCGTCGCCGGCCCGCTTGTGATGCCATTGGTGAAATGTCTGCGCCGGGGCGGGCGCTATGCGATCATCGGCTTTGTTGGTGGGCGCGGCGATCCAGTGCCGCTCAATCGCCTGCTGCTGAAGGAGATCGAGCTGGTCGGCGTGCGGGCCGGGGAGCAGGGCCGGCAGGATCCGGCGGCGGGCGCGCGCCACATGTGCGAAATCGATGCGCGGGCGGCGCATATGCGGCCGCATATCGGCCTCGAATTGCCGCTGGCCGATGCGCGCGCGGCGTTTGCAGCGATGGGCGCCGGGCAGATCGACGGCAAATGCGTGATCCGGGTGAACTGAGCTAACGCTCGGTCAACCGGGGGATGAGATCGGCGAAATTGCACGGGCGGTGGCGGCTGTCGAGCTGGTCGCGCAGGATGCCGTCCCAGCCGTCCTTCACGGCGCCAGTGGAGCCGGGCAGGCAGAATATATAGGTGCCGCCCGCCACGCCGGCGCAGGCGCGGCTCTGGATCGTCGAGGTACCGATGCTCTGGAAGCTGAGCCAGCGGAACAATTCGCCAAAGCCCGGGATGGGTTTTTCGATCACCTGGTCCAGCGCCTCGGGCGTGACATCGCGGCCGGTCACGCCGGTACCGCCGGTGGTGATGATCACATCGATGCTAGGATCGGCGATCCATGCTGAAAGTTCGGCAACCAGGGCCGGCACCTCATCCTTGCAGATGGCGCGGGCTGCGAGGCGATGGCCGGCGCTGGTCAGCCGCTCGGCAGCCAGATCGCCGCTACGGTCGGTCGCGGCATCGCGCGTGTCGCTCACCGTGAGCACGGCTATGTTGAGGGACAGGAACGCAAGCGACTCGTCAATGGGCATGGAATCACGTTATCCTGTCCTGGGTCGGTCTGTCATGGGGGATCAACAACCCCCGCGGCCGGCGCAGGCGGCGTGACGAAGGGGAGGGCTGCGGTGACAACACGGTTGATGGCGATGATCTGCGTGGCGGATCGCCTGCGGGCGCGGGCGTTTTACGGCGATGTGCTGGGGCCGGTGCTGGGGCTGGAGCCGGTGCAAGTTGATCATTTTGGCGATCAATTTGCCTGCGGCGATGGCTGGATCAGGTTGACCGAACTGCCCGATGTCTTGCCTGGCCCGCACCCGGTGCTTGGTTGGCAGGTGGACGATGCGGCCCGCTGCGCGGCGGCGTTGACGGCCAGCGGGGTGACGATGATCATCTATTCCGGCATGGGCCAGGGCGCCGATGGGTTGTGGCTGTCCCCCGATGGCCAGGCATGGATCGGCTGGTTCAACGACAGCGAAGGCAATCTGCTCAGCTTCACGCAGATGGGGTAAAACGATCGGCTTGCACGCGGCATTTGTTCCTAATACGTTCTGTACGATTTCGGGGAGGGGAATGATGATGACAAAAACAGGCGGCTGCCATTGCGGGGCGGTGCGGTACGCGGTGGCAGGAGGGCCGATGCACGTTGTGCTGTGCCACTGTGCCGACTGCCGCAAAAGCGCCGGCGCGCCAATGGTGGCGTGGGCAATGTTTCCTGCAGATGCAGTGACGGTGACCAGTGGCGAGCCAAAAACCCGCAATTCATCTGGCGCGGCGATGCGAAGCTTTTGCGGCGACTGCGGGACGGGGCTGCTTTACCGCAACGCCGATATGCTGCCGGGTATCGTCGACGTGCAGGTCGTCACGCTCGATGATCCAGATGCATTTCCGGTTGCTGCCCATATCCAGGTGGCTGAACGGATCGGCTGGATGGCGACCGCGCACGAACTGCCTGCTTTCGAGCGCTTCCCGGACTGATTTCGATTATTTTCCGCCCGCGATCGCGCGATTGTCACTGGGCCAGGCCTCCGGCGCAAAGCTGCCGGGCTGTGGACGTGGCCGAATGGCAAGCGCTTCGCGTTTGACGGCCAGCGGCCCGCCGATGCCGGGCAGGCGCGGCCACAGGCCTTGTGCCACGGCATCCATCGATGCCGGTGCGCCGTTCTCGCGCAGTTCATACATCCACAAATTGCGCATTACCACGCGCACATATTGGCGGGTTTCACGGTAGGGAATGGATTCGATGAACAGCAGCGGATCGCCCTGATCATCCAGCGTGCTGTTCCATTTCAACACTGCGCCCGGCCCAGCATTATAGGCCGCAATCACCTTGGGCAGCAGGCCGCCGGTGATCCCCATATTGCCCAGCATTTCCAGATAGGTTTGCCCCAATTCAATATTGAAGGCCGGATCGGTGATATCACCGATCACTGCGGCGCTTGCCTGCGTATCATCCGGGGTTTCACGGCGGATGCGGCGATGTACCAGATCGCGCGTATCGGGCATCAACTGCATCAGGCCGCGCGCGCCGGTGCGGCTGGTGGCGGTGGTGATGAACGCCGATTCCTGCAAGGCATGCGCAAAAATCAGCGATTTGGGCAGCCGCCAGCCGCGAGCTGGCACCCATTCCGGGGCTGGAAACCGTGCCGACAGCGGCGCTTCCAATCCAATCGGCGGCCTGATCGCCAGGCTGTATTGGGTGGCCGGCAGATCAAGCCGCGCGGCAAGGCGCAGGATTGCCGGATAGGCATCGGCCGGGGCCGTGGCGGCCAGATGCCGTAATTCGCGATCGGCCAACCCCAGTTGACCAATTTCAACCAGCGCCGCCGCGCGGCGGGCACCGGGCACCTCTTTCAGGTAATTCCAGTCGGCGGTGATGAAATCCGGTTCGGCCCAATCCAGCGCCTGGTCCAGTCCCAGCGTCCGCCGCGACAACAGGCCATAGAAACTGCCGCGGGAGGCGGCAGCGCGGTGCAGGCGATCAAGCCGGGCCGCCGCATCACCAGCGCGTTCAAAGCTGCGCGCCGCCCAGAAATGGGCGGCTGCGCGGGCGTCATCGGGGCCTGCGGTGACGAGATCAAAGGCTGCCGCAGCGTCTCGCCAGCGGCCGAGCCGAAACGCGGCCAATCCTGCCGCCCAGGCGCCATCTGCGGCACCGGGGCCACCACCAATGGCAACGCTTTGCCACCCGGTGGCAGCAGAATCGAGCCCGATGCGCCACGCCGCCAGATCATCGCCCATGCGGTAATGGTTCCAGGCGATGCGGGCTGCCCAAAAGCTGCGGGCGGGCGGCGACAGCTTCGCCGATTGTGCCAGCCAGATTTGTTCGGCTTCATCGTTGCGATCAGCAGCGAGCAGCGGCCTCAGCAGGGCGGCCAGCTCGGCATCGCCGGTACCGCGTTCGGCTGACCAGCTTGTTCCTGCAATATTGCTTGCAGTGGTGCGGAACGCCCGCGCTTCAGGGAGCAGTGGCAGCGGCGCGCTGTCGGTGCCGGGCATGGCCTCGGCGCGTTTAGCCACCTTTGCCGCCAACGGCTGATCAAAATTGCCAGCCAGCCAGCCAGCCAGATCGGCGCGGGTAAGCTGGCCAGGTCCGCGGGCTACAACCAGCGCAGCTTGCACGCCTTGGGACAGCAAACCGGGCGGCTGCGCAGCAATTGCTGCTTCAGCGCGGACGAAGCGGCCGGCATCGAGATCGAGATAGATCTGGCGGAAAATCACCCGTTCGCTGTCGGTTAGCTGCGGCGGTACCATGCGTTGCCGGGCGGTGATGCCGCTGCGCTGCCCGGTTACGACTTGCGCCTGTTCTTGCGCTTGGCCTTGCATAGGCACTGGCGCTTGTGTGCCCTGCGAATCGGCGCGCGCCATCGCTGCGATGCAGGCCGTCAGCATGATCGCGGTGCGCTTCATGTGATCGCGGCCTGAAACAGCTTGAGATGCTCAAAGGCCTGCGCGCGCAGATCCTTGTTGCGGCCCATGGTGCGCGGGTGGACCGTGGGCAGCAGCCGGGCGCCCGCCCAATCGAACCACTGGCCGCGGCTGCTGGCGAGGCGCGCCGCGCTGCCGGCCATTTCCGCCGCCGCCTGGCCCATCGCCAGCACATGCCGCGGCGGCGCCAGCACTGCCAGCCGGGCGAGAACGGGGGTGAACCGGGCGAGGAGATCCGGTGTCGGTTCGCTGTCGCCGGGGGTTGACCAGGCAATCCGGCTGACCAATGCTGCCCGCGTCCAGTCCAGATCGATGGCGGCCAGCATGCGATCAATGGTGTCGCGGTGCGCCGGATCGTGATCGGGGCGATCGATCAACACCCAGATGCGGCTGGCCAGATTGCCATGAAACAACAGCGGCGGTTGCTGGCGCGCAGCTGGAAACCGACTGAGCAAGGCGAGCAGCGCATCGACATCGCCGCACGCGAGCGCCGGATGCGGGCCAGGGGCAGCAGCCGGCGGACGCGGCGTTCTGGCCTGAACCGGACTTGCAGTTTCGGCTTCATTTGTGGTGATCGTTTGCGAGCTTGCCGCTGAAGCAGAAGGCAAAACAGAGGTCGCCGCTGGCGAACTCGCCGTCTCCAGCCAGTTGCGCGGCATATCGGCGACGGGCACATCGCAGCCCGCAGCGATCAGAAACGCCAGCGCCTCCCGCGCAGCGGCCGGCAATAACACAGCAGGCGGCGCAGCGGCGGAGTTTTGGAGGGTATTGGAGAGCGACATCTTGACAAACTAACAGCGCACCGGGCCGTCTGGTCAAGTGCGGGCGGTGCGGTTATCTGTTGATCGAAGTTACGACGCGGCAGCCGGAGCAATGCGGGCAGCGCAAATGGGGAATGTGACGTGAGCGAACGCGAATCCATGCCATATGATCTAGTGATTGTTGGCGGCGGCCCGGCCGGGCTGTCCGCGGCGATCCGCGCCAAGCAGGAGGCGCAGCGGCTCGGGCTGGAGCTTTCGGTGTGCG
>NZ_JBBATR010000002.1:24747-34026 GCF_040398645.1 Sandarakinorhabdus sp. | reverse complement strand
GCGATCCGCGCCAAGCAGGAGGCGCAGCGGCTCGGGCTGGAGCTTTCGGTGTGCGTCCTTGAAAAAGGCAGCGAAATCGGCGCGCATATCCTGTCAGGCGCCGTGGTCGATCCGCGCGCGCTGGATGAATTGCTCCCGGAATGGCGCACGATGGATTCGCCGATGACGGTGCCCGTCACCGACAACCAGCATTGGGTGTTGACCGAGACCGGCAAGACCGAGCTGCCGCACTGGATGATGCCGCCGTTCATGCACAACACTGGCTGCTACACCGTCAGCCTTGGCAATCTGACGCGCTGGCTGGCTGGTCAGGCCGAAGCGGCGGGTGTGGAGATTTTCCCCGGTTTTGCCGCTGCCGAGGTGCTGTATAATGACGATGGCAGCGTGAAGGGCGTGGCCACCGGCGACATGGGAATCGCCAAGGACGGTAGCCGCAAACCGAGCTGGACGCCGGGCCTTGAGATCCACGCGAAATACACATTTTTCGCGGAAGGCGCGCGCGGCCACCTGTCAAAGCAGGTGATCAACCATTTTGATCTGCGCAAAAACAGCCAGCCGCAGATCTATGGGCTGGGCCTGAAGGAACTCTGGGACATACCGGCTGAAAAACATGTGCCTGGCAAGGTGATCCATAGCCAGGGCTGGCCATTGTCGGATGCCAATGGCGGCGGCTTTATTTATCATCAGGCCAATGGCCAGGTGGCGATCGGGTTTTCGGTGTGGCTCAATTACGACAATCCGCATCTGTCGCCCTTCGAGGAATTTCAGCGTTGGAAGACGCACCCGTCGATCCGGGCGATTCTGGAAGGTGGCAGGCGCGTGTCTTATGGTGCGCGGGCGATCAACGATGGTGGCTGGCAGGCCGTGCCGCAGCTGTCATTCCCGGGCGGCGCGCTGATTGGCTGCTCGGCTGGGTTCCTGAATGTGCCGCGCATCAAGGGCAGCCACACGGCAATGAAAACCGGCATGATGGCCGCCGATTGCGCAGTGGCCGCCATCGCATCCCAGCGCGGTAGCGATACGCTGGCCGAGTATGACCGCGCCTACAAGAAAAGCTGGGTGTATGAAGAGCTCAAGATGGTGCGCAACGTGCTGCCGGCGGTCGAGAAATTCGGCAATGCCGTTGGCACGGTGATGGCCGGCGTGATGATGTGGATGGAATATCTGGGCTACGAATTGCCGTTCACCTTCAAGCTCAGCCCCGACAACACGCACATGCGCAAAAAGGAAGACGCACCAAAGATCGTCTATCCCAAGCCGGACGGGGTGATCAGCTTCGATCGGCTGACCAGCGTGTTCCTGTCCAACACCAATCACGAGGAAGACCAGCCCTGCCACCTGACACTCAAGGACGCATCGGTGCCGGTCGAGATCAATTATGCGCTCTATGACGAGCCGGCGCAGCGTTATTGTCCGGCGGGTGTGTATGAAATGGTTGGCGTGGAAGAGGGCGCGCCGCGCCTGCAGATCAATGCCCAAAATTGCGTCCATTGCAAAACCTGCGACATCAAGGACATGACCCAGAACATCAACTGGGTGGTGCCCGAAGGCGGCGGTGGACCAAATTATCCGAACATGTGAGGCGCGGCTGGCCAGTTCAGCCGAAACGGCGCTCGCTGCTCGACAAGCTGCCGCCGCCGCGCCACAATCGCTTGATATGCGATTCCTGTTCATCTTGCCCGCTCTGGCGTATCCGCTCAATTTGGCGGCACCCGCGCTGGCAGCCCGGTCCACTGAACCGGCGCTGCACGCCTATATGATCGGGCGCTATGCTGCGCTGGATCATGAACTCGATCTGGCAGCGCGCCTGATGGAGGAGGCGCGCGTGGCCGATCCGGCCGCGGCCACACTCACCCGCCGGGCATGGGATCTTGCCATTGCTGCCGGCGATCAACCCCGCGCCTTCAAGCTGGCGCGCAGCCTGGCGGCAGCCGGCGCCGTTGAGCCTGAAATCACCATGACGCGCCTGGCTGAAGCGGCGGTGCGCAAGGATTGGGCCGAGGTGGCCGCGCTGCGCGCAAAATTGAACGGGCAGGGGTGGCAGCAGGTTGCCGGCCCGATCATCGATGCGTGGGCAGCGGCGGCGCGCGGCGATTCGGCGGCTGCGCTCAATCTGCTCGATCCGCAGCGCCACCAAGGATTTTTGCGGGCCTATATCGTGGAGCAGCGGGCGCATCTGCTGGCGTGGCTGGGGCGTTGGGACGAAGCGGCAGCGGCGTATCGGCAGGCGCGGTCCGGCGGCGGTGTGGCGGGAATATTCCTGCGCCAGGGCCAGGCCCACGCGCTGGCCATGGCCGGAAACCGCGATGAGGCGCTGGCGGTGCTGTTCCCCAATGATCAGCCGACGGCGGCGGCACGGGCACGTTTGCAGGCTGGCAAACCGATCGGGCTGCTGGTGGCGGAACCGCGCCAGGCGCTGGCCTGGCTGTCGATCCGGTTGGCCGGCGATCTGGCCCGCGAACGGGCCGAGCCGCTGGCGGTGCTGTTTGCTCGCTTGTCCAGTTTCCTGGCGCCTGATGTGCCGGCCAGTTGGTTGACCGTGGCCGATATTCTCAGCCGGTCCGGGCAAAGCGATGCGGCACTGGCGGCGCTGGCGCGGGTGCCGGATGGTTTGGGCCTGCAATATCTGGTGCGGGCGCGCCGGGCCGACGTGCTGGAGGCGGCTGGCGAGGGTGCGGCAGCCGGCCAGTTGCTACTGGCCGCTGCAAACGCGCCCGGTGCATCGGCCGATGACTGGGCCGGGCTGGCTGGCTGGCACCGTCGCGGCGAACGCTACGGCGATGCAGCCGCAGCCTATGGCACGGCGCTGGAGCGTTTTGGTGCCGGGCAGGGTGTATCGGCATGGAATCTCTATTATATGCGCGGCATGATGCGGGATCGGGCCGATGATTGGCCGGGCGCGTTGGCTGATTTTCGGGCGGCGCTGGCGCTGGTGCCCGATGAACCGGGCGTTTTGAATTATCTGGGATACAGCCTGCTGGAGCGCAGCCCGGCGGCGGCACCGCAAGATGCCGAAGCCAGGGCGTTGATCGAAAAGGCCGCTGTGCTGCGGCCCGGAGACGGCGGCATCATCGATTCGCTGGGCTGGATGCAGCTGCGCAGCGGTGACATCGACAAGGCAGTCGTCACGCTGGAACGCGCGGTGAACCTGGAGCCGCAGGAGGCCGCGATCATCGGCCATCTGGGCGACGCGCTGTGGCAGCAGGGCCGCCGCATCGAAGCGCGCTTTCGCTGGCGGCAGGCGCTGGGCTTTGCGGCGGCCGCCAGTGAGCGCCGCGAATTGCAGGCGCGGCTGGATTTTGGGCTGGATGCGGCCGGCGCCATGCTCGCCATGCGTTAGGGCCAAAATCTGGGGGCGCTTGCAGGCTGGCGGCGTCCGCGCCATTGGCCTGCCATGATGATCCGCGAACACGCCCCGGCCAAAATCAATCTGGCGCTGCATCTGCGCCGGCGCCGGGATGATGGCTATCATGATCTGGAAAGCATATTTGCCTTCACCGAATTTGGTGATGCTCTGAGCGGTGAGCCGGCCGACGAATTGGCGCTGGCGCTGTCTGGCCCGATGGCGGCAGCCGCCGATGTGGGCAATGACAATCTGGTGCTGCGTGCTGCCCGCGCTTTGGCCGCCGCGGCCGGCACCACGGCGGGCGCCCGCCTGCATCTGGAAAAGCATATCCCGGTTGCAGCCGGCCTGGGCGGTGGATCGGCCGATGCTGCTGCGGCGCTGCGCTTGCTGAATCGGCTGTGGCGGCTGAACTGGCCGCTGGACCGATTGGCGGCGGTGGCGGCGCCGCTGGGCGCGGACGTGCCGGTGTGTGTTCATGGCCGCACCCTGCTCGGCAACGGCAAGGGCGATGCCTTGTCGCCATGGCCGCAGGATCCGGCCGACACGCCGGTGTTGCTGGTCAATCCCGGTGTGGCAGTGCCCACCGGGCCGGTGTTCGCCGGCTGGGACCAGCATGACCGCGGCGGCATCGCCAGCGGCGCAGCGTTCACGGCGCTGCGCAACGACATGACGGCATCGGCTGTGGCCATCGCGCCGGTCATCGCCGATGTGCTGGCGGCACTTGAGCAGGCCGGCGGCGCTGATCTGGTGCGAATGAGCGGGTCTGGTGCGACCTGCCTGGCGCTTTATGGAACGCCCGAAGCACGCGACCGCGCCGCGCTGGCACTGGCCGGGCGCGGCTGGTGGCTGTGCCCGACTCGCATCGTCTAGCGATTGACCCTGGCCGGGCCATCTTGCTCTGAGTCGTGCTCATAATGGCCGGATGCAAGGTATGAAATTGGCTCCTGCAGCCGTGGTGCGCTGCAAAATATTGCCTGCGTCATTTGTACAAGTGATTGTTTTTACTGTATCGCAGTGCAACAAGCTGATTATCGCTCAAAATAGGGATTGACCGTGAATTGAGCGGCGCTTAAACCGGCCCCAGTTGATTTGAGTGCAGCTCAACCGCCGCTCAACCCTCCCCCCCGGTGACGCCGGTGGGCGGCACTCAAATCAGCCTCAATCGCTTACGCCAGCGGCAATCCGCCGCCTAAACCGGAGACTATCGATGTTCACCCGTTTGATCGCATTGCCGCTCGCCGCTCTCGCTCTGACTGCCGTTCCGGCCGCTGCTGCCTCGGTCAGCTGCAGCGCAACCCCGGCCCAGATCCGCACCCTCGCCGAAGCCAAGGGCGGCGAAGATGCCGCCAAGGCTCTGAAGCTCGTCGCCACCGGCGAAAAGCTGTGCGCTGCTGATGCCAAGTTCGAAGCCGGCAAGAAGTTCTCGGCCGCTGCCAAGCTGCTCGGCACCGAACTGGCCGCCCTGTCGGCACCGGTTGCCCAGTAATCGTTCGGGGCGATTGCCCCGCACGACGATATCCCCCCAAGGACGACTACAGCGCCCGGCGGCCACTCGCCGGGCGTTTTTTCATGGCTTTGCACGGCGCGGGCAGGGCGGCTATGGCTGCACCATGCACCGGCCCGAAATCCTGTCCGGCACAGCCGATTTGTTGCTGATTGCCGATCATGCTGCATCCGATGTGCCGCCGGGCATTGATCTGGGTGTGCCCGCATCGCTGCTGAGCAATCATATTGCAGTGGATATCGGCACCGATGCGCTCACCCGCCGCCTGGCCCGCGCGCTTTCGGCGCCCGCCATCATTGCCACCGTTTCGCGTCTGGTTGTCGATGTCAACCGCGATCCCGCTGATCTGGGCGCCGTGCCGGCCAGCAGCGATGGCCACATGATCCCCGGCAACTGGGACCTGCCCGCGCAAGAGCGCGACCTGCGCCTGGAGGCCATCCACGCCCCCTATCACGCAGCCATCTCCCGGCAGATCGCTGCCCAGCGCCCGGCCCTGATCATTTCCATGCACAGCTTCACCCCGCAGCTCGCCACACGGCCGGAGGAGCAGCGCCCCTGGCCAATCGGCATCCTCTACAACCACCACGACCGCGCCGCCCGGCTCGGCCTCGTCGCCCTGGCCTCCCGCGGCCTCCGCGTCGGCGACAACCAGCCTTATTCCGGCCGTGACCTCAACTACACGATGGACCGCCACGCCGAAGCCGCCCACATCCCCTATCTCGGCATCGAAATCCGCAACGATGGCCTGCTCACCCGCGAAGGCGTGGCGCGTTGGACGCACATATTGGCGGACTGCATCGCCACGGTGCGGCGCGGGCTGTAGGTTACAAAGGTTACATTTTGCTCTTCATGCGCGCGCGCCCGCAACAGGGGGCGATGCCCACACCGCCGCGCCCGCATCCAGCCATCAAGGCGGACGGGTTTGCGATCGGACAGCGTGGGGCGATGGTCGCGCATGGCGTGACAATGCCATAAGGGCGGGACTGTAGGACAGACGCGGAACGGATGACGGAAGAGAGGAAGCCAGGGGCCTCCGGCGGCAAGGGTCGCGGACCCTTGACCCGAGTGTTTTCGAGCGCGCCCGTTCAAAAAGCGCCCGTCACCCCGCACCCGCCACCACGACCCGTCACCCCGGACTTGATCCGGGGTCCCGCTTGCTTTGCCGGCGCGGCACGCGCGTCGGGAGCACGGACACGGTGGCCGGCACCGAAGCGATGAAGGCAGCAAAGCGGGACCCCGCCCCGGATCAAGTCCGTGACGTGCCGTTTCTCACTCCACGCTTGACCCTGCAACCCCGCCGAGCCTAGGCAAAAATGTTCCAAAAAGGCCATGATATGACAAGATTCGACAAGTCAAAGCTGCCCAGCCGCCATGTTTCGGTCGGTCCGGAGCGGGCGCCGCATCGCAGCTATTATTATGCGATGGGGCTGAGCGAAGAGGAGATTGCGCGGCCGTTTGTGGGCATTGCCTCGGCAGGGAATGACTCAGCGCCGTGCAACACCACGCTTGATGCGCAGGCCGATGCGGCGCGGATTGGCGTGAATGAGGCGGGCGGCATGCCGCGGCGGTTCAACACCATCACCGTTACTGACGGGATTGCGATGGGCCACCAGGGCATGAAGGCCAGCCTGGTCAGCCGCGATTGCATTGCCGACAGTGTCGAGCTTTCGATGCGCGGCCATTGCTATGATGCGCTGATCGGTTTTGCCGGCTGTGACAAGAGCTTGCCGGGCATGATGATGGCGATGCTGCGCCTGAATGTGCCCAGTATCTTTGTTTACGGCGGCTCGATCCTGCCGGGCCGGTTTGAAGACAAGGATGTCACGGTTGTTGATGTGTTCGAGGCGGTGGGCGGCTTTGCGGCTGGCAGCTGCCCGCTGGCGCGGCTGACGGCGCTGGAAAAGGTGGCGTGCCCTGGCCACGGCGCGTGCGGCGGGCAGTTCACCGCCAACACCATGGCCTGCGTGGGGGAAGCCATCGGGCTCAGCCTGCCCAACAGCAACATGACGCCGGCGCCCTATACCAGCCGGGCCGATATCGCGATCGGGGCCGGGCGGCAGATCATGACGCTGATTGAAAGGAACATCCGGCCGCGCGATCTGGCGACGCGCAAGGCCTTTGAAAATGCCGCGCGCATCGTGGCGGCAACGGGCGGATCGACCAATGCGGCGCTGCATCTGCCGGCCATGGCCAATGAGTGCGGGGTGGATTTTGATCTGTTCGACATGGCCGAGATTTTCAAGACCACCCCCTATATCGCCGATCTGAAGCCGGGCGGGCGCTATGTTGCCAAGGACATGTATGATGCCGGCGGCGTGTATATGGCGCTGAAGGCGCTGTTTGATGCCGGTTTCCTGCACGGCGACTGCATGACGGTGACCGGCAAGACGCTGGCCGAGAATATCGATGAAGTGACGTGGAACCCTGACCAGAAGGTGATTTATTCGGTGCCCAATGCCTTGTCGCCCACCGGCGGCGTCGTGGGGCTGAAGGGCAATCTTGCCCCGGACGGCGCCATCGTGAAGGTGGCCGGCATGAAGACATTGGCGTTTTCCGGGCCGGCACGGGTGTTTGATTGCGAGGAAGATGCCTTTGCCGTCGTGGAAGCGCGCGGCATCGTGCCGGGCTGCGTGATCGTGATCCGTTATGAAGGGCCAAAGGGTGGGCCGGGCATGCGCGAGATGCTGTCCACCACCGCTGCGCTTTATGGGCTGGGCATGGGCGAAGATGTGGCGCTGATCACCGATGGCCGGTTTTCCGGTGCGACGCGCGGTTTCTGCATCGGCCATGTCGGGCCGGAAGCCGCCGAGGGCGGGCCGATTGCATTGGTGGAAGATGGCGATATCATCACCATCGATGCGATTGCCGGAACCATCGATCTGCAGGTGGACGAGGTGACGCTGGCCGCCCGCCGCGCGGTGTGGCAGCCGCGCAAGACCGATTATCAATCCGGCGCCATCTGGAAATTCGCGCAGACGGTCGGCCCGGCGCGGCTGGGGGCTGTCACCCACCCCGGTGCTGCCGCGGAAACCCACGTGTTTGCGGACATCTGAAGGGGCGGCTGCCTGGTCAGGACGGTTGATCGGCCAATGCGAAGCGTTTCCTGATCCTGTCCACCGGCGTGCCATCCTTCAGCGGCACGGCCGGCACCACTTCGTGATCGACGAAGCCGATGCGGCTGTAGAAGGCGAGGCCGCCGCTGTTGTCGCCGCGAATCGTGGCGTTGATGCCGGTTAGGCCGATGGCGCGGGCATGGCCGCAGGTGGCGGCAAACAGGGCCGAGCCGACGCCGCGCTGGATTGCGCCGATGCGGGTGAAGGTGCCGATATCGCCAATATCAGTCGGCAGGATGTTTTGCGTGCCGAGCGTCTGGAAACCGAGCAGCTGCCCGCCCGCTTCGGCAACAAAGCAACAAATCACGGTAGGACCGGTGAGATAGGCGGCGGCCAGGCTTTCCGGGCCATAGGGCTCCTGCAAGGCCGTGGTGCCGCCGCGCGCGATGATTTCGTTGAGCAATATGGCCAATTCGGCGGCATCGGCGGCGCGCACCGGGCGAATACTGAGCTGGTCTTTCATCACTGGCCTTGTGCCGCTGCTCCAGCTTTGTGACAAGGCTCCGGTGTTCATCATCGATTCTGGCCAACCGCTGCTTACCGCCGCTGCCATGCGCGCTGCGGAGGCGGCTGCGACTGCGGCTGGCACTTCGGCGTTGACCCTGATGGAGCGGGCGGCGGCAGGCGCGGCCCGGGCGATCCTGGCGTTTGCGCCGGCGCGGCGGGCGACGATCTTGTGCGGGCCGGGCAACAATGGCGGCGATGGCTATGGCATTGCGCTTTTGCTGGCCAATGCTGGCGTGGCGGTGACCGTCGCTGCCGATGCACCGCCGGCCGGCGAACCGGCGGTGGCCATGGCGCAGCGGTGGCGGGATCGGGGCGGTGCAGTGACTGCGCTGGCGGATGCGCCGCCAGCGCCGCTGATTATCGATGCACTCTTTGGCACCGGCCTGTCGCGGCCCATTCCCGAAGCGGTGCAGGCGGCGCTGGACCGGCTGCGTGGCCATGGCCGGGTGGTGGCCATCGATATTGCCTCGGGCCTGCATGCCGATACCGGCGCGCAGCTTGGCCGGCCATTGGCTGCCGATCTCACGGTGGCGTTGGGCGCGGCCAAGCCGGGCCATATGCTGGGCGACGGCGCTTTGGTGTCTGGCCGGCTGGCGGTGATCGATATCGGCGTGCCGCTGGCCAGCGATCTACACTTGACCGCGCCGCCGCGCCTGGCCGGGCCAGCGGCCAATGCCCACAAATACACGCGCGGTTGGGTGATGATGGTGGAGGGCACCGCTGGCCACGGCGGCGCCGCTGGCCTGGCCGGGCTGGCCGCGCTGCGCAGCGGTGCCGGGCTGGTGACGCTGGCTGGCGAAAGCACTGGC
>NZ_JBBATR010000002.1:22456-24647 GCF_040398645.1 Sandarakinorhabdus sp. | reverse complement strand
AGCGATGAAGAAGCGGCGGTGCTGCTCGCCGATCCGCGCATGGGCGCGGTGGTGATCGGCCCGGGCATGCAGGCGGGGCCGCGTGCCCGCGGCTGGCTGCGCCGGTTACAATGGGCGGAGCGGCCGACGGTGATCGATGCGGGCGCCCTGCGCCTGATTGAATCGCTGGCCACCATGGTGATGCCGGCCGTATTGACCCCGCATGATGGTGAATTCGCGCAACTGTTCGGCGCGATTGGAACCGATCGTCTGGCAACTGTGCGCGCTGCGGCGGCGAAAATCGGTGCGGTTGTGCTGTTGAAAGGCCCGGCGACCATTATCGCTGCGCCCGATGGCCGGGCGGCGATCAACGTGCATGCCGCGCCGTGGCTGGCCACGGCTGGTTCGGGGGATGTGCTGGCCGGGATGATTGCAGCCGTGCTGGCGCAAGGCCATCCCTTGTTCGAGGCCGCTTGCGCCGCCACCTGGCTGCACGGTGAGGCTGGGCGCCGGCTGGGGCCGGGGGGCATTGCCGATGATCTGGTGGCCAGCCTGCCGGCGGTGCTGTCCAGCTTGTGAGCGATATTCAGGCGATCGTACAGCTGGCGGCGCGCGGCGATGGCATCACCGCCGATGGCCGCTATGTGCCGCTGGCTGCGGTGGGCGACAGCGTTGATTTCACGGTGCAGCCGCCGCAGATACGGCCCGGCCCCAACCATGCTGCGCCGGCCTGCACCCATTATCCGGCGTGCGGCGGCTGCCAGCTGCAGCATCTGAACGACGATGCCTACACGCGCTTTGTGCTCGATCGGCTGCTGCGGGTGTTGCCGGCGGGCTGGCCGGCGCAGGTGCACCCGGTGGCGCTGTCACCGCCGCGCAGCCGGCGCCGCGCCAGCCTGAAGGCGCTGAAGCGCGGCGGAAAGTTGAGCCTGGGCTTTCACAGCGAGGGCACGCACGCATTGGTGGATATTGCCGATTGCCCGCTGCTGGCGCCGGAATTGATGGCCGTGCTGGCGCCGCTGCGCCGGCTGCTGAAATCGCGGGTGCGCGATGGCCAAGGCGCCGGCGTGGCGATGACCTTGACCGACGATGGCGTCGATCTGCTGCTGGCCAATGTGTCGGCCGAGGGCCTGGCCGCGATCGAGGCGCTGACCGATTTTGCCAATGCCACTGATCTGGCGCGGCTGAGCGTGGAAGGGCCGGGCGGAATCGACACGCTGGTCGAACGCCGCCAGCCAACCGTGCTGATGGGCGGCGTGGCGGTGCCGCTGCCGGTGGCGCCATTTTTGCAGGCGACGCGTGAAGGCGAGGCGGCGCTGGTGGCCGCCGTGCGGGCCGCGGTGGGCGATGCCGGAAAAATTGCCGATCTGTTTTGCGGGCTGGGCACATTTGCGCTGCCGCTCTCGCAGCGTGCGGCGGTGCTGGCGGTGGATGCGGCCGGGCCGGCGGTGATGGCGCTGGGCGTGGTGGCACGCCGCGCCGACCGCCGCGTGGATGTGCAGCACCGCGATCTGTTTCGCCGGCCGCTTACGCCCGGCGAACTGGCCGGCATGCAGGCCGTGGTGTTCGATCCGCCGCGCGCCGGGGCCGAGGCGCAGGCGCGCGCGCTCGCGGCATCAAATGTGCCGGTGGTGGTGGCCGTATCGTGCAATCCAAACAGCTTCGGCCGGGATGCGAAGATTTTGGTGGAAGGCGGCTATACGCTGAATGCGCTGTGGCCGGTGGCGCAATTTCGCTGGTCAAGTCATGTCGAACTGGTGGCGCGGTTCGAACGTCAGCCCTGAGCCGCGGCGGCCGACAGCGCCAGCAGCACCAGCCCTACCAGGCACAGGCTGGCGCTTGCAAACAACGCAAAGCGGATGAGGACGCGGTTGGACAGGATTTGCACCAGGCTGTGGGCGATGCGCAGGCCCGTGTAACCCCAGGCCAAACCAACGACGAGGCTGCCGCTTTCCCCCAACACGGCCAGCGCCAACGCCGTGGCATAGAAGATGGTCGGCTGTTCCATCAGATGATTGTAATTGTCGGCCACCCAGCTGGCGCGCACTTCACCGGCGGCAACCAGATCATCGCGCAGCGACTTGCCGGTGGAGCCGACCAGCTTTGTGCCATCGATCTTTGCCCGCGACATAGCCGGAAGCCTGGTGGCATACATCCACGCCTGAATGAACATCGTCCATGCGGCCAGCGCCAGCATTGGAACCAGGATTGC
>NZ_JBBATR010000002.1:12236-22356 GCF_040398645.1 Sandarakinorhabdus sp. | reverse complement strand
TCGATGCCGGTGTTGACCTTGCCCCAGCTTGCAGCTTCTTGCAGCGTGGACGATGAGCAGGCGCCGTCGCGCACATCGGCGACGGTGATCTGCACGGCATATTTGTGCACTTCCACGTCATGATGGCCGAGGATTTCGGCGCAGACCACTGTGTCCTGGATGAAGTTCTTCGGCACGCCGCCGCCGATCATCAGCAGGCCGGTGGTACCGGCCTTGATCTTGATGTCGGTCAGTTCGCGGAAATCGGCAATTGCATCGAGCATCATGTAGGGCTGGCCGGCCTTGGCACGGTCAACCTGATGCTTGACCAAGCCGAAACCGGCGCTGCTGTCCACGAAGGCCGGGCAGAAGATCGGCACATCATGTTCATAAGCCAGCTTGACCAGGCTGTTATCCTTCTTGCCATGCTCGGCCAGATATTTGCCCATCTCGCGGATGAAGGCGCGGCTGCTGTAGGGGCCGGGCGGCAGGCTGTTGGCGATTTCGTAGATGGTGTGGTCGCAATCTTGCAGCGCTTCTTCGTCGATATAGGTGTCGTAGATGCGATCGATCAGCAGCGAGCGCAGCGTATCGTCATCCGGCACTTCCAGGGCCTGATAATGTTTGTGGCCCAGGCCTTCGAAGAAATCCATGTCCACGATGGTGGCGCCGGTGGCGACAATGCCGTCGATCATGTTGCTGCGCAGCAGTTCGGCATAGAGATCCATGCAACCGCCAGCGCTGGTCGAGCCGGCGATGACCAGGAAGATCGTGCAATCGGGATCGGCCAGCATCTGGTTGTAGATGCTGGTGGCGCGGGCGAGATCACGCGAAGTGAAGCTCATCTTGGCCATGCCCTCGATGATCGGGCGGGCATCAAAGCTGGTGATGTCGATATGCTCGACAACGGTCGACAGCAGCTCGGCCTTGCGCTGGCGGTCGATCTGGCTGAGGTCGGAAACGACGGCATTGGTGGTCATGTGGGCTCTCCCGATTTGAAGATGGCCCGGCGTTCCCAACGGAAACGCCGCCCGCGGCCAGGGGAGTCCGGCGCCGAGCGGGGGAAACCTGCCCTCGCCGGTGGCGGCGAGGGCAGAAGGATCATTTCTTGCGAAGCTGGATAACCTTGTCCGAAGACTCTGGTGTGACAGCATAAAGCGTGTCCATCGGCTCATCGCTCATCAGCACGGTTTCGCCAGCCGTGAAGCCATTGAATCCGGTGCGCATGGCCTGGCCATAAGCGCCGAGCATGCCCACTTCGATATAGTCACCGGCCTTGATATCGGCTGGCAACACGAATGGCCCGCGCATGTAATCCATGTCGTCGCAGGTCGGGCCCCAGAAGCTGAACTCCATGTCGCGGGCGCGGCTGGCGGTTTCACGCACCAGTTGCACCGGGAAGCGCCAATCGACGTGCGCGGCATCGAACAGCGCACCATAGGCACCATCGTTGATGTAGAGCACATCTTCCTTGCGGGCTTCGACGCGGACCAGCACGGACGAATATTCCGCACACAAGGCCCGGCCGGGTTCGCACCACAATTCAGCCGAATAGGAGATCGGCAGCGATTCAAAGCCGCGGTGGATGACTTCGAAATAGGCTTCGAGCGGGGCCGGGGCCATGCCGGGGTAGATCGACGGGAAACCGCCGCCGACATCGACGATGTCCACAGTCACACCGGCCGCCACGATCGCCGCGCGCACCTGGGCGATGGCATCGCCGTAAGCTTGCGGGCTCATGGCCTGGCTGCCGACATGGAAGCAGATGCCCAGCGCATCGGCAACCTGGCGAGCCGCCATCAGCACCGGCGCTGCTTCGTCTGCGTGGACTCCGAACTTTGATGCGAGGCTAAGCTTGGAATGCGAGGACGAGACGCGCAGCCGGACACACAATGTCAGGTCAGTCGCAGCGACGCCGTTCGTGGCCGTGGCGGCAACGATCTTGTCGAGCTCGTCGATCGAATCCAGGCTGAACACCCGCACGCCGTGGCGATGATAGGCTTCGGCAATGGCTTCGGGCGCCTTGATGGGATGCATGAAGCCGAGCGTGGCGTTGGGTGCAACTTCGCGGACCAGACGCACTTCGGCGATGGAGGCGACGTCATAATGCGTCAGCCCGGCATCCCACAGGGTGCGGATCAGATCGGGCGCCGGATTCGCCTTGACGGCATACATCGCCGTGCCCGGAAACTTCTCAAGGAAGAAACGGGCAGCGCGACGCGCCGCGTGGGGGCGGACGAGAGTAACCGGCTGCGAGGGACGCAGGGTGGACGCTACTGAGAGCGCAGTATGATGCTTGAACAACTCAAGGGACCTCCGGGTCGGCAAAGTATGCCAATGCTGCGCGCTTGTCGGGATTGCCCGTTTCAGGACAGTCTCGGCCGATCGCCGGCATTGACACCAAAGCTGCCTTGCGGTGGAAGTCCCATGGGGCAGCGAAGGGGTCTCTATGAGAGCATGGGGGGTGTGTAAAGCGGTTTTTTGTGACAAGGACCGCTGCGACAAAATGCTGGTTTTGATGTGGGCTTTCAAAGGCTTGTCGCGTTTGTGATATTTTTGTGAAAGGGCTTTTTTTCAATGACTTCGCAGGTTAATCCCGTGGTGCACGCTGATGTGGTGGCTGCGTCAATCCGTCTTGGCACCTGGCCGGTGCGCACGCCGCTGATAGGCGCGCCGGTGCTCAATGCGCTGTGCGGTGGCCGCATCTGGCTGAAGCCGGAGAATTTGCAGCACACCGGCAGCTTCAAGTTTCGCGGTGCGATGAACCGCCTGCTGGCGATTGCCCCTGAAGCGCGCGGCGGCGGCGTGGTCGCCTATTCATCCGGGAACCACGCCCAAGGTGTCGCGCGGGCAGCGCGTTTGCTGGGCATGCCGGCGGTGATCGTGATGCCAGCGGATGCACCGCGCCTCAAAGTGGAACGCACCCGCGCGGACGGTGCCGAGGTGGTGTTCTACGAGCGCCTCACAGAAAGCCGCGAATCGATTGCCGATGCCATCGCCCAGGCTCGCGGTGCCATCATCGTGCCGCCGTTTGCCGATCCGCTGATCATTGCGGGGCAGGGGACAGCCGGGTTGGAAGCGGTCCAGGACCTCGCGGCCCTGGGTGAAACCGCCGATCTGGCGCTGACATGTTGCGGCGGCGGCGGGCTTTCGGGCGGTTTTGCAGCGGGCAGCCAATTGCCGACCGTGGTGGTTGAGCCCGAGGGCTATGACGATGTTTGCCGCAGTCTGGCCGCCGGCCGCATCCTGCCGGTGGACAATCCCGGCCCCACCCGCTGCGACGCGCTGCAAACGCTGCGCATGGCCGATATCACCTTTGCCACGCTGGTTCATCACGGCGCGACCGGCGTGGCGGTGAGCGAGGCCGAAGTGGCGCGCGCCGTCGCCTTTGCGTTTCGGGAATTGAAGCTGGTGGTGGAACCGGGCGGCGCCGTGTGTCTGGCGGCGCTGCTGTTCGGCCGCGTTGATGTGGCCGGCAAAACCGTGATCGCCACGTTGTCGGGCGGCAATATCGAAGCGCAGGTGATGATGGACTGCCTGAAGGTGGCGGGCGCGCTGTAAACCGGCTTGCTGGCTGAGCACAATTGGCGCAGCATCCGGAGAGATCGGGGATGGTGCATGGCAACGGCAGACCGAGCGGACCCGGCCAAATGGCCCAAAGCGCGCGTGCGAGACGATCTGGTACTGGCAGATTTGCAGACAGTATTGGCGGCCGGCTGGCAGGATTTTCGTGCAGAATCAGGCTTTGGGTTGTTTTTTGGCGGCATTTACTTGGTGTCTGGCTGGTTTTTGACGTGGGTGACGCTGGTGCGCGGCGATGTGGCGTGGCTGGTGCCGGCGGCGGCTGGCTTTCCGCTGCTGGCGCCGTTTTGCGCGGTTGGCCTGTATGAAATCAGCCGCCGCCGCGCGGCGCGCCTGCCGCTGTCGTGGGGCGCTGTGCTGGGCGCACTGCGCGGGCGCGGTGACGAACAAATCCTGTCGGTCGGCGTGATATTGTTCGTCGGCTTCGGGTTTTGGCTGATGATCGGTCACGGTATTTTTGCAGTGTTTCTGGCAGAATCGGGCATTGGATCGGAATCGCTGGCGCTGTTCGACACCACGGCGGGCTGGCTGATGCTGGTGGTGGGCAGCAGCGTGGGGGCTGCGATCGCGTTTTTCTTCTACGCAATGACAGTGATCAGCCTGCCGATGCTGGTTGACCGCAATGTCGATTTTCTCACCGCGATTTTCACCAGTTTTTCAGCCATCAAAGCCAATCAGGTCGTGATGACCGCATGGGCCGCAATCGTCGCGGCCAGCCTGACAGCGGCGCTTTTGCCGGCGTTTCTCGGGCTGCTCGTGGTCCTGCCGGTGCTTGGCCACGCCACCTGGCATCTCTATCGGATCGTTGTGCTGCCAGAGCCCGCGCCTGTGCTGGTTTCGCCCCCGGTGCTGCCGGCTGCCTGAGCGGGCCCGGCCCATCGGCGTGGCAGGGCGCTGCCGATGCAGGAGGTGATCGCCCGGCGCATTGCTGCGCCATTTTTTTTATTCCGCATTGCTGCGCCATTTTTTCTGTGCCGCATTGCTGCGCCATTTTGTCCTATGCCGCATGGCTTCGCACAGGCGTAACCCGATCCTTGACGTTGACGTAAACGTCAAGCCGATACCCCGCACCGCAGCGGGCGGGCACGGCCAGTCCGCACGGGAAATTGAAATGACCCCGAAGATGATCGCCAGTGACATCCACAGCGCGCGAGACACTGCACAACCTTCTATTTCCCCGCCCGGCACCGTGCCGGGCAACATCGGCAGCAACCTGCACATGCACCAGCCTGCGCGCGGCTTGTCGGATCATATCGCGCTGGGTTTCACCAAGCTGTTGCGGCTGTGTGCGGATGTGTTTTTTGCCAAGCGTTATGGCCACCGCGCGGTCGTGCTGGAAACCGTGGCGGCCGTGCCCGGCATGGTCGGCGCAACAATGCAGCATCTCGTTTCGCTGCGCCGCATGCAGGATGATGGCGGCTGGATCCGCACCCTGATGGAAGAAGCGGAAAACGAGCGTATGCACCTGATGACGTTCATCGCCATTGCCCAGCCCAGCTGGTTTGAACGGTTGATCATCCAGATTGCGCAGGCGGTGTTTTATGCCGGGTTTTTCGTGCTTTACATGGTGTCATCGCGCACTGCCCACCGCGTTGTCGGCTATTTTGAAGAAGAAGCCGTGCTCAGCTACAGTCTCTATCTGGCGGAAATCGATGCCGGCCGCATTGCCAATGTGCCAGCGCCAGCGATTGCCTGCCATTATTGGAAGCTGCCTGCCACCGCCACGCTGCGCGATGTCGTCATCAAGGTGCGCGCCGATGAAGCACACCACCGCGATGTCAATCATGGTTTCGCCGATGAACTGGCGGGCAATGCCTGCGATGCCCGCGCAATCGCGCCTTATCCCGAGCATGCCGGCGATCTTCGCTTGACGGCGTGATCGGCCGTTAAATGCAGCAATCCCGGTAGGCTCGCCAAATCATCAGCCTGATGATCAGGCCGCGCCCGGCCGGGCAAAGCGGTGGCCGGCATGCACGTCGGCCATTTCGCCCGATGTCTCGCGAGGCGTCTCGCCAAACCAGCGCGCGACTTCGGCCTGCGCCGCGGCATCAAGGTGCAGGCCCAGCTTGGTGCGGCGGCGCAGCACATCCTCACTGCTGGTCGCCCATTCTTCGCTGCGGAAATATTCCAGCTCGGCTTCGAACACGCCGCCCAGATTGCGGCCCAGCCCGGCCCGCAGCAGATCGGCAGTGGGCGCGCCGATGGTCCTTGCCAGCCGCTCGATCAGCTTGGGATCATAATCGGCTTGCTCGGCCTGCAGATGTTCCAGCCAGCGTTTGAAGGCCACCTGGCCGTTTTCGCCCTTGCCGCGCGCGATGGCACCGCCGGGCAGCGGGGCCGTGCTGGTCCAGCGTTTCGAACCGGGCAATATGCGGGCCAGCACATCTTCGGCCAGCACGCGGTAGGTGGTGATCTTGCCGCCCACGATGGTCATGGCATCCAGCCCCGGATGCTCGACGAGCCGATAATCGCGAGTGGTTTCCTTTTGCGCCTTGCCATCTTCCAGCACCAGCGGCCGCACGCCGACATATTTGTGCACGACATCGTCCTGCGTCAGCGGCCGCGCCAGATAGCGATTGGCCGCCGCCAGCAGATAGGACACTTCGGCATCTGACACGGCGGCATCGCCGGGCTGGGCAATATCGGCCTCGGTGGTACCGATCAGCGAATAGTCGCGCTCATAGGGAATCACGAAGATGATGCGGCCATCGGGCTGTTGCAGCATGAAGGCATCCTTGCCGAGATGCACGCGGCGGGTGACGATGTGGCTGCCCTGCACCAGGCGCAGCGGCGGCGCATCGTTCACGCCCATCACGCGGCGCGCGACATCTTCGGCCCACGGGCCAGCGGCGTTGATCAGCCGCTTCGCCGTCACGGTGCTGCCATTGCCCAGCAGCAGCCGCCAATGGCCGCCGCTGCGTTCAGCCCGCTGCACTGGCGTGCGCGGCAATACGGTGGCACCGCGGGCGGCGGCATCCTTCAGGTTATCCACCACCAGCCGGGCATCGTCCACCCAGCCATCCCAATAGCGAAAGCCGCTGCGATAATCGGGATTTAGAGCGCGGCCAGCGCGTTCCTGGCGCAGATCGATGCGCTGCGAACCCGGCACCACATCGCGGCGCGCCAGATTGTCATAGAGCAACGTGCCCAGCCGCAGCATCCATTCCGGCCGCATACCGGCGGCATAGGGCAGCACAAAGGCTTGCGGCCAGGTGATGTGCGGCGCCATGTCCAGCAGCACTTCGCGTTCGGCCAGCGCCTTGCGCACCAGGCCAAAGGCATAATATTCCAGATAGCGCAGGCCGCCGTGGATGAGCTTGGTGGACGATGACGAAGTGGCGCCGCCAACATCGCCGCTGTCGATTATGGCAACCGAAAGCCCGCGCCCGGCCGCATCGCGGGCAATGCCGGCGCCATTGATGCCCGCGCCGATGATGGCAAGATCGTACAAAGTGTCTGAAGTTTTCACCGCGCTTCCCTAACGGGCTTTGAGGTCATAGAAAAGGCGGCATGAACGACCAATTGCTGCTTGTGCTCGATGCGGGCACCACCTCCACCCGCGCCATCGCCTTTACGCTGGCAGGCGACATCGCGGCCAGCGCGGCGCGGCCGATCACGCAATATTATCCGGCCAGCGGCTGGGTGGAGCATGATGCCAGCGAGATTTTGGCGCAGTCACGCGCCTGCCTGGAAGAAGTGGCCAACGAAGTTGGTGCAGCGCGCATCGCCGCCATCGGCATCACCAACCAGCGTGAAACCGTGGTGTTCTGGGACCGGGCCAGCGGTGAACCATTGGCGCGTGCCATCGTGTGGCAGGATCGCCGCACCGCGGCCATGTGCGCCGAACTCAAATCCCACGAAGCGATGGTGCAGGCGCGCACTGGATTGCTGCTGGATCCGTATTTTTCGGGCACCAAGATCCGTTGGGCTATCGACAATTGGCCGATGGTTGGCGATGCGGCGCGCGATGGCCGGCTGGCGGTGGGCACCGTCGAAAGCTGGCTGATCTGGCATTTGTCGGGCGGCGCGGCGCATGTGACCGATGCCACCAATGCCAGCCGCACGCTGCTGATGAACCTGACCACCAGCGCGTGGGATGCGGAATTGCTTGATCTGTTTGGCGTGCCGGCGGCGGCGCTGCCCGCCATCGTGGATTGTGCCGGCGCGCTGGCCACCACGGTGATCGCCGGGCGCACCATCCCGATCACAGGGGCCGCCGGCGATCAACAGGCAGCGGCGATCGGCCAGGGCTGTCTGTCTCCGGGCATGCTGAAGGCCACTTACGGCACCGGGTGTTTCCTGCTGGCGCATGCCGGCGATACGCCGCCGGTGTCGCACAATCGCTTGCTGTCCACGGTGGCGTGGCGGCTGGACGGGCGCTGCGCCTACGCGCTGGAGGGCGCGATCTTCGTGGCGGGATCGGCCATTCAATGGCTGCGCGATGGGCTGGGCATCATCGCCAGCAGCGCCGAATCCGAAACACTGGCGCAATCGGTGCCCGATAGCGGCGGCGTCAGCTTTGTGCCGGCGCTGGCCGGGCTGGGCGCACCGCATTGGGCGCCCGATGCACGCGGGTTGATCTGCGGCCTGTCCGGCGGCACCACCCGCGCCCATATCGTGCGCGCCGCGCTGGAAGCGCAGGGCCAGCAGACCGCCGATCTGGTGGACGCGCTGGCCGCCGATGGCGTGGCGGCGGCGGTGCTGCGCGTGGATGGCGGCATGGTTGCCAATGATTGGCTGTGCCAGGATTTGGCCGATACGCTGGGTGTGGTGGTGGAACGCCCGCGGGTGATCGAAACCACCGCGATGGGGGCTGCGATGCTGGCCGGCGTTGGTGCCGGCCTGTTTGCCGATCTGCCGGCGGCGGCAGCGGCCATGGCAGCGGCCGGGCGGCAATTTCACCCGGCCACCGATGCCGCAACCCGGCAGGAGCGGCGCAGTGCATGGCAAGCCGCCATTGCCCGGGTGATCGGCTGATGAGCGCTGCGATGTCTCCGCTGGTCGGCCTGGCATTTGTTGCGGCGCTGGCGCTGGTGGCCGGCGGCCTGTGGCTGCTCAACCAGCCTGGCAGCAATCGCACCAAGGCGGTTTTGATGATGGTCGCCGGGATTGTGGTGGCGTTCAATGCGTGGATCAACAGCCTGCCGTTGCCCGGCTGATGTTTCGGTCTGAAGGGGTGACCAGACCCGTGCCCCCGTGCCCCTTGCCCCCGTGCCCCGTGCCCCTTTGCCTGTGACAATCGCGTGCTTGCCGGCACGGCGTGTTTGATTAAGCTGCGTGACAGAGGGGAGATGGGTATGACAAACGCAAAGTTTGCAGCCATGCTGTTGGTTGGTGTGGGTATGGCCGCAATTGCCGGCGCTGGCGGGCCAGCGAGCGGCGTGCGCAGCATAGATGCGCAGCGGATGGCCAATGCCGGCAATGAGCCTGGCAACTGGATGACGCACGGCGGCACCTATGCCGAGCAGCGCTTTGCCGATCTGACGCAGATCAACGCTGAGAACGTGAGCCAGTTGGGCTTGGCCTGGTTTGCCGATCTGCCAACCAATCGCGGCCAGGAAGCTACGCCGATTGTGGTCGATGGCACGATGTACACCACCACCTCCTGGTCAACGGTGATGGCGCTGGATGCCGTTACCGGCCGGGTTAAATGGCGCTTTGACCCCAAGGTGGACAAGGCGCGTGGGCATAGTGCGTGTTGCGATGTCGTCAATCGCGGTGTCGCGGTGTGGGGCGGCCATGTCTATGTTGCGGCGCTAGATGGCCGGCTGATTGCTCTGGATGCCGAAACCGGCAAACAGAAATGGTCCACCCAGACCTTCACCGATGTGTCCAAACCCTACACGATCACCGGCGCGCCGCGCGTGGTGAAGGGACTGGTGATTATCGGCAATGGTGGCGCGGAATTGGGCGTGCGCGGCTACATTACCGCCTATGATGCGACGACCGGCAAGAAAAAATGGCGCTTCTTCACGGTGCCCGGCGATCCGTCCAAGGGCCCCGATGGCGAAGCCTCGGACAGCGTCTTGGCCGGCAAGGCTGCGCCGACCTGGTATGGCGATTACTGGAAAAGTGGTGCCGGCGGCACGGCCTGGGATGCCATCGTCTATGATCAGGAACTGGATCAGCTCTATATCGGTGTCGGTAATGGTTCGCCGTGGAATCACATGATCCGTTCGGAGGGCAAGGGCGACAATCTGTTCTTGTCATCGGTATTGGCCCTCAAGCCCGATACCGGCGAATATCTCTGGCATTATCAGGGCACGCCGGGCGACAATTGGGATTATACGGCGACCCAGCCGATCATGCTTTCGACGTTGATGATCGATGGCAAACCGCGCAAGGTGCTGATGCAGGCGCCGAAGAATGGCTTCTTCTATGTGATTGACCGTCAGGGCGGCCAGCTGATTTCGGCCAAGGGCTTTGCCACGCAAACCTGGACGACCGGCGTGGATATGAAGACCGGTCGCCCGATCGAAGTGCCGGAAGCACGCTATCGCAAGGCCGGCGCGCTGGTGATGCCGTCGCCGCTGGGCGCGCACAATTGGCACCCGATGAG
>NZ_JBBATR010000002.1:0-12136 GCF_040398645.1 Sandarakinorhabdus sp. | reverse complement strand
TGGAACGGCGGCACGTTGGCAACGGCGGGCAATCTGGTGTTCCAGGGCAATGGCGCCGGCGATTTCCAGGCCTTCAACGCCAGCACCGGCAGCAAGCTGTGGAACTTCAAGGCGCAGACCGGCATTATTGCGCCGGCCGTGAGCTACAGTGTGAAAGGCCAGCAATATGTAGCAATCATGGTTGGCTATGGCGGCGCTTTTCCGCTGACCGCCGCCTTTGACGACCCGCGCGATGCCCGCAATGGCCGTCTGCTGGTGTTCAAGCTGGGCGGCAAGGGTGCGTTGCCCAAGGCGACCGAGCCGGTGTTTGCCGCGGCCAACCCGCCCAGCGACGCCTTTACGCCGGTGCAATTCACGGAAGGCGGCAAGATCTACAGCACCAACTGCGCCTTCTGCCACGGCCCCGATGCCCATGCCTCAGGCATATTGCCCGATCTGCGGCGCTCGGCCGTCCTGACGGATGCTGCAGCGTGGCAGGCCATTGTTCACGATGGCGCGCTGAAGGCCAATGGCATGATCGCGTTCAGCCGCTGGTACAATCCGGCGCAAGTGGAAGCGGTGCGCGCTTATGTGGGCGCGCAAGCCAAGAAGCTGCAAGCGCAGGAAATGGCGGCCGGCAGTAATTGAACGCTGATTGCCGGCGAGCCGTTCACCGCATCACTGGTGCGCTGGACGGTTCCAACCGGTTCATCGATGCCTGCAAATGGGCGAGCATTGCCTCGCCCGCTGTCTGGCTTTCGCCAATTTCTTCAGCATCATAGTCAAGCGCAACAAGCTGGAAGTCCGTGAACGCTTTCGTTTCGGCTGGGCCGTAGCCGATAACCAGCACGTCGTCGTGCCGGGTATCGCAGCAAATTCGTTCGAAGATGCGCTCCAAAGCATCGCGCGGCCCTTCCAGCACCTGGGCAAAGCGGGTGTTCGACGCCACCAGCGCCCCCACCAGGCCAGCGCGCCGATTATATTGCGAGGCCACCGATTGGATATTGGCAATTTCGGCGTCGGCGACGGCTGGCCGGCAGGTGCGGCGGCTGGTGTAGGTCAAACGCCAGAGCTGGTTTGGCATCACAGGGTTCCATTTTGCGATTTGGCAGTGTCGAGTGCCTGGAGATAGGCATCGATGGCGCCGCCAGCCATCGGCCTGCTGATCAGATAGCCCTGGATTTGCGTGAAGCCGTCGTGGCGGGCCAGCATGGCCTGTTCGGGGGTCTCCACGCCTTCCGCCACGGCATTGACATTGAGAGACCGGGCCAGGGCGGCAATCGAACGCACCAGCGCGCCAGCCTTCTCGTTGGTGCCCAATCCGGCGACGAAGCTCTTGTCAACCTTGATGGAATCGAACGGGAAATCCAGCAGGCGTGACAGGCTGCTGTGGCCGGTGCCGAAATCATCGATGGCAATGCGCACACCCAGCGCCCGCAGCCGGTGCAGATGGCGCATGCTGTCGGGGCCGGCCTGCGTCAAACCATTTTCAGTCAGTTCCAGTTCCAGACGACCGGGGTTCAGCCCGCTTTCGGCCAGCGCGGCTGCAACGGCGGCCACCAGCCGGTCACCGTCCTCGAGCTGCCGAAACGACAGGTTCACCGCAATGCGTAGCGATTCGGGCCAGCGCATGGCCTCGTGAATGGCCGCGTTCAGCACCCATTCGCCAATCGACACCATCAGGCCGGTGGCTTCGGCCAACGGGATGAATTGATCGGGCGGTACCAGCCCGTGCCCCGGACGGTCCCAGCGCACGAGCGCTTCAAATCCGGCAACGCTGCGGCTGCCGGCGCCCACCAGCGGCTGATAATCCAGCCGCAGCGCGCCCAGCGCCAGCGCCCGCCGCAAATCCTGGGTCATCTGCTGGCGTTCGCGGGCAGCATTGTCCATCCCGGGATCAAACCGGCGCCAGCCGCTCCGTCCGGCAGTCTTGGCGCTGTACAGCGCCAGATCGGCCACGCGCATCAGCATGTCCGGATCGCTGGCGTCGTGCGGTGCCACCGCCACGCCGGCGCTGGCACTGATTTCCACCACATTGCCCAGCAACAAAAAGGGGCGGCGAAACAGGTTGACGATCCTGTCCGCCAGCGCGTCAGCCACAGCGCTGCTGCTGCCGGGCAGCCAGATGGCAAATTCGTCGCCGCCCAGCCGCGCCGCCAGCGCATCGGTTGGCAGCAGCGATTTCAGACGACCTGCGGCCGCCCGCAGCAGCGCATCACCGATCGGGTGACCCAGCGTGTCGTTCACCTGTTTGAACAGGTCCAGATCGATCAGGATCAGCCCGGCCGGCCGGTTGTCGCTGGCCGATGGCATCTGACGCTTGAGCACGTCCTGAAACAGCTTGCGGTTGGCCAGCCCGGTCAGGATATCGTGGCTGGCGATGAAGCGCACTTCGTCTTCGGCGGTGCGGCGATCGGTGATGTCCTGCTGAATGCCGTAGGCCATCACGGCGGCACCATCAGCATCGCGCTCCACCCGCGAACGCACCGAAATCCAGCGCACATCACCAGCGGCAGTGATTGCCCGGAACTCGACGCCGCCAAGATCGATCGAATGTGTCATTTCCAGCAGGAAACTGCGCATCGCGGCCCGGTCATCGGGGTGAACCATGCGGCGCAGTTCTTCTGCCGACAAACACATGCGGTCGCGCGGCATGCCGAAATGTTCAAAAAATACCGGGTTGGCGTAAGTGACGCCGGTGCGCATATCGATTTCAAACAAGCCGATGCGGCCAACTTCCTGCGCAAGTTGGAAGGATCGTTGCAGGCGGCGGAGAATCTCGGGCGATTCAGCCTGGCCCCAGGGCAGATTGGTCCAGTCGATTTCGGTCGCGCCGTCCAGGTCTATCCGCTGGGTAATACTCATGCCGCCGTTCCTGCCCCATGCTGCTTTATTGGTGCAACGGCGTGACTGGTTGGCGCTTTACTTGTCAGTGGTGGCGGCTGGTACCAGGCTCAGCGTTTGCGGCTCAATTCCCGCATGCCGCGGTCCAGCCCTTCCAGCGTGAGCGGGAACATGCGGTCGTGCATGATCTCCTTGATCATGCGGATCGATTGGCCGTTTTCCCAGTGTTTTTCCGGTATCGGGTTCAGCCAGACCGACGAGTGGTAGATATCGGTGATCCGCCGCAACCAGACCTCACCGGATTCGTCGTTCCAATGTTCGGTGCTGCCGCCGGGATAGGTGATTTCATAGGGGCTCATCGAGGCATCGCCGACAAATACCACCTTGTAATCATGGGGGAATTTGTGGAGAACCTCCATCATCGGCGTGCGTTCGGTCCAGCGCCGCTTGTTGTCTTTCCACACCGCCTCATAAGGGCAATTGTGGAAATAAAAGAATTCCAGATGCTTGAATTCGGTCTTCGCTGCCGAGAATAATTCTTCGCACAGCTTGATATGCGGATCCATCGAGCCGCCGATATCGAGCATCAACAGCAGTTTGACGGCATTGTGCCGTTCCGGGCGCATGATGATGTCCAGCCAGCCCTGCTTGGCGGTGCCAGTGATCGTGGCGTCCAGATCAAGCTCGTCGGCCGCGCCTTCGCGGGCAAAGCGGCGCAGCCGGCGCAGCGCCACCTTGATGTTGCGGGTGCCAAGCTCGACCGTTGAATCGAGGTTCTTGAACTCGCGCTTGTCCCACACCTTTACGGCGCTGTTCTTGCGGCCTTCGTTCTGGCCGATACGCACGCCTTCAGGGTGATCGCCATTGGCACCGAATGGCGATTTGCCAGCCGTGCCAATCCATTTGTTGCCGCCCTCGTGGCGCTTCTTCTGTTCATCAAGCCGCTTTTGCAGCGTCTCCATGAGCTTGTCCCAGCCCATTTTCTCCAGCTCGGCGCGCTCTTCCTCGGTCAGGTTCATTTCGGCCAGGGCACGCAGCCATTCGGCTGGAATCTCTGCCTCGCCAGTCTCAAGTGTTGGCTCGATCCCTTTGAACACCTTGGCAAACACCATGTCGAACCGGTCGAGAAGACCTTCGTCCTTCACATAAGTGGCGCGAGCCAGATAGTAGAATTCCGTGATCGAAAAATCGATGGCATCGCTTTTCAATGCCTCCAGCAGCACAAGATGCTCCTTCATGGAGGCCTTGATCTTCGCGCTGCGCAGCTCTTCGAGGAAGGTCAGAAACATACCGCAACTATATCAGCCCGCTCGCAGCTTGCCAGTGCCTTATGTTGAGAGGGCGGTTTGCCGATTGCCGCTGCGCGCGACTGGACAGGGTGTGGATATATTTATAAGCCTCCGCGCGGTCGCTAGTGGGGGCATTGGGTGCAGACATTTCAGGGCAGGCTCGATGCTGTGGGCGGGTTTGGTCCCGGCTATGATCTCGTACGGCTGGTGCTGTGTTACGAAGTGGTGGTCTGGCATTGCATTGCCTTGACCGCCGGCGACGTTTCGGGTGGGCTTCAAAGCCCGTTCTGGTTGCCGTTCACGCTCATGGTGCCGATGTTTTTCACCTTGTCGGGCTTTTTGGTCACGGCGTCGGCAATGCGTTTGCCTTGGCGCGATTATATGCTGAACCGCGCCGCACGCATTTTGCCGGCGCTGTTTGCCGTCGTGCTATTTGCCATGCTGGTGGCCGGGCCGATCGCCACCAGCTTGCCTCTGGCCGATTACTTTAGCGATCGCCGCTTCTGGCACTATGGCACCAATTTGCTGGCTTTGCCCTATCACCAACTGCCCGGTGTGTTCGAAGCCAATCCCTATCCCGGCGCGGTGAATGGGTCGCTGTGGACCGTGCGCTGGGAAATCGGCTGCTACATCATGATGGCGATCATGGCGCTGTGGGGGATTGCCCGTCGGCCGTGGGTGGTGCCGTTGTTGGCGCTGATCTGGGCGGCAGCCAATATCGTGGTGGTCAACATCGGCCTGCCGGCCATGCCGCGCGCGGCCGGCGTGGTGACCGGCCAGGTTTTTAGCGCCGGCGGATTGCTGTTCCCCTATTTTCTGGGCGGTGCCAGCATCTATCTGTTTCGGGATCGCATTCCCTATCATGGCGGGCTGGCGGCGGCTTGCCTGCTGCTGATCGCTGCGGTGTCTGTGCTGCTGGACGGCCAACAGTTGCAAAAGGATCCGGTGCTGCTGCTGGTGATGATCGCACCCAGCGCCTATCTCGTGTCATGGGCCGGCTTGCAGAAACTGGCGGTGCCGGCCCCGTATCGCGGCGGCGATTACAGCTATGGCGTGTATTTGTGGCACATGCCGGTGCTGCAATTGATCCAGCATTTTGCGCGCATTGAACAATGGTGGCTGCTGCTGCTGGTCGGCTTCCTGCCGGTAACGCTGCTGGCCGCCGCATCCTGGCATGTGATCGAAAGCCCGGTGCTGGCCGCCCGGCGCCAGCAAACGCGCAGCAAGCACGCAGCAAGCACGCAGCCTAACCAAGCAACGCCTTGAGGCTGCGATTTGGCGGGATGCGTGTCCTGATGCGGCCGCCGGGGTAAAAGGCGTTGATGTCGGCCTGCGCCGGCAGCGCGGCCAGGGCATCGGCCAGCGCCGATACGTCCCATTGGCCATCAGCGCTCACCAGCCAATCGGCGCTCCATGGCTGGTACAACGCGACATCGGGCCCTTCCGCGCCGAACACGCGGCCGGTGAAGCGATTGAGCGGTGACGCCAGATAGACAACCAGCGGCGAGACATGATCGGGCAAATGGCGATCAAAGCCAGCTGTTTTGGGCATCAGTTCGTCCACCGCCGGGCTGGCCATCACCATGCGGGTGCGGGCGGCCGGCGCGATGGCATTGGCGCGCACGCCCAGATGCGCCAGTTCCTGCGCGGCCACCACGGTGAGTGCGGCGATGCCGGCCTTGGCCGCGCAATAGGGGCCGCCATTGGGCATCGGGTGCACCCCAACCGGTGATGTAGTGTTGATGATGGCGCGCGGGCCGCCGCGGCCCTGGCTGGCCCATAATTTTGCGGCATGGTGGCAAACTGCTGTGGTGCCTTTCAGGTGCACGCCGGTTTCCAGATCATAATCTGCCTCGGTCAGATTGATCAGGCTGGCCGGGCGGTTGATGCCGGCATTGTTGACCACGATATCCAGCCGGCCAAATGCCGCCATCGCCGCATCGACGATCGATCCAGCGTCGGCCCAATCGGCAACACTGGCGTGATTGGCAACGGCGTGCCCGCCCTGCGCGATGATTTGCGCCACAACATCGGCTGCTGCGTCCCCCTGAGTTTCGTCAGGGCCGCCGCCGGTCACCGTGCCGCCCAGATCATTCACCACCACCGATGCGCCCTGCGCCGCCAGCGCCAACGCATGGCAACGGCCCAGCCCGCGGCCGCCGCCTGTCACAATCGCGACCTTGCCGGACAGAAGCGCCATGGCCGAATACCTCTTCACTAAACCGAGCGGAGATGGTGGACGTGGACGTATTTGCCGGCAAGACCGTGCTTGTGACAGGGGGATCGACCGGGATCGGCAATGCGGCCGCCCGCGCGTTCCTGCGAGCCGGCGCGCGCGTGATTGTGACGGGCACACGCGCTGCTGCGGCCGATTATGCGGGCAGCGACGGCGATCTGGACGGCATTGACTATCATCAGCTTGATCAGGGCGACATGGCAGCCGTGGCGGCGTTTGAACCCGGCATCACGAGCCTGGATGTGCTGGTGGTTGCTGGCGCCAAAGTTGCCTATCGCCGCGCCGAATTCCAGCCCGAAGTATTTGCCGATGTGCTGGCCGCCAATCTGACCGGCCCGATGCAGCTGGCCATGAAATTCCGCGCGCAACTGGCGGCGACGCGGGGCAGCGTGATCTTCATCGGATCGGTGGCCAGCTTTCGGGGCACCATCGGGCAACCGGCCTATTCGGCGAGCAAGGGCGGCCTGCTAACGCTGACCCGCACATTGGCGCAGGCGCTGGGCGGGGAGGGGATCAGGGTGAATTTGGTGGCACCGGGGCTGGTGCGGTCCAAGATGACGGCGATAACCTGGCAGCATCCTGAACGGCTGGCGGCAACCGAGCGGCAGGTGCCGCTGGGCCGGATTGGCGAACCCGATGATATTGCTGGGCCAATCCTGTTTCTGGCGTCGGATGCGGCGCGTTATATCAGCGGCACGTCGCTGGTGATTGATGGAGGCCTGAGCGCATGAGCGAACCCAATCAGGCCTGGGCCGCCGGCAAGACCGTGCTGGTCACTGGCGGCACCCAAGGCATCGGCAAGGCGGTTGCCGAGCAATTTCTGGCGATGGGCGCCAGCGTAACGATCACCGGCACGCGCATCGGGCCGAGCTGCTATGATGAGCCGCCAGCGGGCGCAGCCTATATTCAGGCCGATCTGACCTGGCCGGAAGCCCGCGCCGAAGTGGCCGCGCATTTCGACAGGCTGGATGTGCTGATCAACAATGCCGGGCGCGGCAGTGCGCGCGAATATGAACAGGATGAATTCGAAGCGATCATCGACACCAATTTGAATGCCGTGATGGACCTGTCGGTGCGGCTGTATCCCTATCTGAAGGCGGCGCGCGGCAGCATCGTCAATGTCGGCAGCCTGGCCAGTTTCCTCGCGCTCAAGGAAACGCCGGCCTACACCGCGTCCAAGGCTGGCCTGCTGGGCCTGACGCGGGCGCTGGGCGACAAATGGGCGCCCGATGGCGTGCGCGTCAATCTGGTGGCGCCGGGCTTCATTGCCACCCGCATGACCGAGGGTGCGCGCACCAATCCTGATCGTGAACAGAAATTGCTGCGCGCCATCCCGATGCGGCGCTGGGGCGAACCGGACGAAGTGGCCCGCGCCATCCTGTTCCTGGCCAGCCCGGCCGCCAGCTATATCACCGGGCAAAGCCTGGCCATCGATGGCGGGCTGATGCTGCGGTGATGACGGGCGCGGCGGGCGCGGGTCAGCCGGCCGCTTGCAACGCCGCCGATGCGATGATCCGAAACGGCGCGTCGCGCTGCGATTGGCGGAACAGGCACAGGCTGTCGAAGTGGTGCGCGCCGGCAGCCGGCGCGAAGTAGCCAGCCAGTGCCGCAATCACGGCGCTGCGCCTTGCGTCGTCGCGGATGCGCCCGGTCAGCGTCATGTGGAAACGGAATTCCTCGAATATCCATGGATAGCCAAAGGCGAGCAGCCTGGCATCCTGCTCGGCAGACATTGGTGCGCGCCGGCGCCGCGCCAGATCGGCGTCGGACAGCGGGGCGCGAAACGCTTCGAATGCGTGCACGCAGGCGGTGTGGAGCGCGGTCATCGCCGGGCAAGGTGGGTCCAGCGTAAGCGCCACAAAGCCGCTCAGGCTGTGCACGGCCAGTTCGGCGGCAAATGCCGGCTGCTTGGCGGCTAAATCATTGAGCGCCGCAATCAGGCCGGCTTCGCTCTGGCCGGCGGCCAGTTCGAACGGTGCCTTCAGCGTGGCATGAAAGCCATAATGCGCGGCATCGGCGGTCAATTCGGCGCGTTCGGCGTGTCCGGTGTCCAGACCGGCCACGGGCACCTGCGCCACTTCAGCATCCGTCCACGCATCACGGCCGAGCCAGGCGCTGGCGAGGGCGGTCAGCGGGTGCTGCGGCGGCGGCGCGTAGTAAACGGCGTAACGTGCGGTCATGCCGCGCGCACGCCCTTCACCCACACCGACCGCGGCACCGGCCAGCCGCCGCCCATGGCGCTGCGGGCGCGGTGCACCTGCACCAGATCGGCGCGCATGCCCGGCGCGATCAGGCCGCGATCGGTCAGGCCGGCAATGCGGGCGGGATTGACAGTCACGGTTGCCATGGCGTCGCTCAGGCTCCAGCCAAACGGCGCTTCTGTCAATTGAAAGGCGGCGCGCAGCATCGACAGCGGCACATAATCGGATGACAATATATCGAGCAGGCCGGCAGCCGCGCAATCGCGTGCGCTCAGATTGCCGGAGTGGGAGCCGCCGCGCACGAAATTCGGCCCGCCCATGACGTTTTTCAGGCCAAATTCATGGGCGCGCTGCGCTGCTGCCAGCGTCACCGGAAATTCGGCCGCCACGCAGCCATCATCGCGGCTTTCATCGACATGCGCGGCGCTTTCGTCGTCATGGCTCATCAGCGGGATGCCGAATTCGCGCGCCAGCGCCACCACGCCGGCGCGGTTTTGCGGCGCGAGGGCCTGGTCGCGCCATGCGGTGCGCGCGGCCAGCACGGTTTCCAGCTCTTCGGGCGAGGTGCCGCCGCGGATCATGCGATCCTTGAAGGCGCCGATGTTGGCGGTCTGGCGCTGGCCGGGGGTGTGGTCCATCACGCTGAGCAGGCGCAGGCGCGGATTGTCGATATGCGGTTCCAGCAGGGCCAGAAGTTCGGGATTGGTCACCTCGCAGCGCAGATGCAGCAGATGGTCGGCGCGCAGCAGGCCGTCGCTGCCGGCCTCGTCCATCGCGGCAATCATCGGCCGCAGCGCATCCTTGCGATTGAGACCGTCCTTCTGGCCGTGCAGGGCCAGGCTGTCGAACACGGTGGTGATGCCGGCGGTGATGCACTGGCCGTCATGCGCCAGCGCCGCGCCCAGCGCATCCCACAGCGCGCCGGGCCGCGGCTGATAATGCTTCTCCAGATTGTCGGTGTGAATATCGACCAGCCCGGCCACCAGCAGATCGTCGCCGAAATCCACGGCATCGGCGGCCGGCGCTGTGGCGGCTTCGACAGCAGCGATCATGCCGCCTTCAATGATGACATGTCCGGCGATTACGGTGTCCGGCGTGACGATCTGAGACGAGAATATGCGGACGTGCATGTCGGGGCTTTCGGCAAATGGGTTGGGTCAGGCGGCGGCTTTGTATTCGCTTACGTTGAACAGCCTTGTGGCCACGGCATCGCGCACATCGAGATCGTGGAATATCCCGACCATGGCGGCGCCCTTGGCCAGCGCCGCCTTGATCAGATCGACCACGATGGCGCGGTTGGCGGCATCCAGGCTGGCGGTCGGCTCATCGAGCAGCAGCACCGGATATTCGCGCACAAAGCTGCGCGCGATGTTGACGCGTTGCTGTTCGCCGCCCGAAAATGTCGCTGGCGGTAGTGCCCAATGTGCTTCGGGCAGGCGCAGGGCCTGCAGCAGCGTGATGGCCCGCTCGCGGGCTTCGGCGGTGGGCACGCCATTTTCCAGCAGCGGCTCGATCACCAGATCCAGCGTGGAAATGCGCGGGATCACCCGCAGGAACTGGCTGACATAGCCCAGCGTGCGCCGCCGGATGTCCAGCACATCATGCGCCGCCGCCTTGGTGATATCCACCGGCGCACCATCATGCAGCACATGCACGCCGCCGCCGCTGGGCAGATAATTGCCATAGATGGTCCGCATCAGCGTCGATTTGCCGACGCCGCTGTCCCCGGCCAGCACCACGCATTCGCCGGGGTGCACGGCCAGTTCCAGCGCCTCGAACACTGGGATGACCGTGGCGCCCTGGTTGTGCAGGGTGAACAGCTTGGACAGATTTTTCACCCGGATGGCGGGAATGCTCATGGCTTTGATCCTGTCGCTTTGGTCTGCATCAGATCTGCAGCACGCTGGAGACCAGCAATTGCGTGTAGGGGTGCTGCGGATCATCGAGCACCTGATCGGCCAGGCCGGTTTCCACGACGCGGCCGCCCTTCATCACCATCAGCCGATCGGCCATCAGCCGCGCCACCGCCATGTCGTGGGTGACGATGATCGCCGCCAGCCCCATATCGCGCACCAGTTCGCGCAGCAGATCGAGCAGGCGGGCCTGCACCGACACGTCCAGCCCGCCGGTGGGTTCATCCATGAACACCAGTCGCGGATTGTGGATGAGGTTGCGGGCAATCTGGATACGCTGCTGCATGCCGCCGGAAAAATTGCGCGGCTTGTCGTCGACGCGGCCCAGATCAAGCTCGACGCGGGCCAGCCAGTCATTGGTGGCGCGGCGCATATCGCCATAATGGCGCTGGCCCAGGTTCATCAACGGCTCGGCGACATTGGCGCCGCCCGACACGCGCATGCGCAGGCCGTCGCGCGGATTCTGGTGCACAAAGCCCCAATCCTCGCGCTGCATCCGCCGCCGATCCGGTTCGGACAGGGCGTAGATATCGGTCAGGCCGTGGCGGCGGGCATCAAATTCGATGCTGCCAGCGGTGGGCGGCAATTTGCCGGACATGCAGTTGAGCAAGGTCGTCTTGCCCGAACCGCTTTCGCCGACAATGCCCAGCACTTCGCCGGCGCGCAGTTCGAACGACACATCCAGGCAGCCGGTGACGCGGCCATACATTTTGGACAGGCCGGACACCCGTAGCAGCGGCGTGGGTGTGGCCGGGGTTTGGACCAGTGCAGCAGCAGCCGTCATTGCGCTGGTTCCTCTGTGATATTGGCCAGCGCGTGGCCGGCCATCGGGCCGACATGGCCCTGGGCGCGGCGTTCGGCGCAGTGATTGCTGTCCGAACAGACGAACATGCGGTTGTTCTGATCGTCCAGGACCACTTCATCCAGGTAGGAATCGGTGGCACCGCACAGCGCGCAGCATTGCTCCCAGCTTTGCACTTCGAAGGGATAATCTTCAAAATCCAGGCTGCGCACCCGCGTGTAGGGCGGCACGGCGTAAATGCGCTTTTCGCGGCCGGCGCCAAACAGCAGGATGGCCGGGCTCATGTCCATCTTGGGATTGTCGAACTTGGGGATGGGCGACGGGCTCATCAGGTAACGCTCGTCGATCAGCACCGGATAGCCCGCGCCGCCGGCAATCCGCCCGAAGGCCGAGATATTTTCATACAGCGACACATATTGCAGGCCATATTCGGCATAGGCATGCATGGCGCGCGTTTCGGTTTCGCGCGGCTCAAGGCCCCGCAGCGGTTCGGGCTGCGGCACCTGGAACACCATGATCTGGCCGTCTTCAAGGGGCCGTTCCGGAATGCGGTGGCGGCTCTGGATGATGCTGGCGGCGCCGGTATCCTCGGTGGTGGCGACATCGGCCACCGCAGCAAAAAAACGCCGGATCGATACGGCGTTGGTGGTGTCATCGGCGCCCTGATCGATGCATTTGTAGACATCGTCGGGGCCGATGATCGCTGCGGTGAGCTGGATGCCGCCCGTGCCCCAGCCATAAGGCACCGGCATTTCGCGGCTGCCGAACGGCACCTGATAGCCCGGCACTGCCAGCGCCTTCAGGATGGCGCGGCGGATCATCCGCTTGGTCTGCTCATCGAGATAGGCATAGTTGTAATAGCGTTCTTCGCT
>NZ_JBBATR010000001.1:105638-107780 GCF_040398645.1 Sandarakinorhabdus sp. | reverse complement strand
ATGTGTTAGGCATGCCGCCAGCGTTCGTTCTGAGCCAGGATCAAACTCTCAAGTTATTGCAACCAGCCGCTACGGGGAAAACCGTTTGCGACTGACTGATATTCAGGAGCTTATTCTGTTCACAAGATCACTAACGTAACCGGCATAAAGCCGGTGTGCTTTGTGGTATTGAGACATATAAGCTTTGGTTTAACCACGGTATCCGGAGCCTGAACCCCCGAACCGTGGACCGCCGCCCACATGTCCCTTCATTTTAACCTACGATGAGAAAGAGCGATGCTTGCTTGCCCCCTGCGTTAGCAGGTTCCAAGCCAGCATCTTGTCCGATGTCGGCGGCGAACACATTGTCAGAAGCTTTGCTTCCGATCGGTGGGTTCGTCGTCGGCGACGGGGGCGGTCTATCGTCCGCTTCGAGCATCCCGTCAACAACTTTTTTCCGGTTCGTTCCGATTGCTCGGGCAGTCCCAAATTCCCGGAGCCGCAGTGACTGCCTTCCCACCTTTGGAGTGGGTCTGACGACCGCTGCTGTTGCCTTGGCTTTCGGTTCGGAGCGGTGCTCGTCGTCGGCCGGGAGCGCTCCTCTATGGGCGGACCCCCCGGCTGGCAAGCGGTTTTTTGCCAATTTGTGAAATTATATGTCCCCACCGTGGAAGATGTGAACTCTTCGCCGCTGCACACCCTGCTTACCTGCCGCCAAAGCGGCAGCCGCATCCGCTGCTATGGTGCAGAATCGGCGGCGGCTTCGCTTTTCGGCCGCCCGGCCTGTCCCCTACGCCGGGTTCAGCTGCTGATGTAGTGCTTGAGCGAATCGGCTTCTGCCTCGGCGTCCTCGATTCGGCGCTTCACCAGATCGCCGATCGACACCATGCCAAGCAGTTTGCCGTCGTCCACCACAGGCAGATGGCGAAACCGCCGGTCGGTCATGATTGCCATCGCGTCACTGACACAGGCGTGCGAATCGATCACCGCGACCGGACTGGTCATCACATCACGGGCACTGAGGTCCTGCACCCCGGAACCATGCGTGTGCAGGCATCGGCAGATGTCGCGTTCGCTGACCAGGCCAAGAATATGATCTGCATCGATCACCAGGACAGCGCCGATGCGATGTTCGTGCAGCAAGGCCGCGATCTGGCGAACCGTGGTATCGGTTCCAACAGTGACGAGCGGCTTTTTGCCGACGAGAATCGAACCAATCATGATTCGCGTCTCCCTGTTTGGCGTTGTACGCCGGTTGAACAGGCAAATGATGCGCCGTTCTGCGCAGGAAGGCAAAGGCTCAGGTGGAAGATCTACAATCGGGCAATGGGGCGCCAAAACCCGGCAAAATCCATCCCGGTGGCCGCGACGAGCAATCGGCGGACAGAATTGGCCAACCATCCATCTGGGCGCCATTTCGCAAATTGATGGCGATCACCACTGGCATTGCGATCGCGGCGGTGTTCGCAGCATCTGCCTGGCTCCATGCCAGCGGTGCACCCGCGCGCTGGGAGCTTTATGCAGCCGTCGCGGGCGGCGTTGCCGGCACATTGCTGCTGACCGGCGCACTGATGGGTCTGGTGTTTGTGTCCGCCCGATCAGGCCATGATGACGATGTCGACCGCCGCTCCCACGACAATTGACCGCCTCCTGACGGCGGGCAAGCAATGGCCCGCACTCGGGCGTCCACAACTTGCCCGTGCTCAGGCCTTATTCGGTCCCTGATTCGGTTTCCGTCACGACCTTGCGCGGCCGGCCACGCCGCTTCGGTGCTGCTGGCTCGGCCGAATCGGTTGCTGCCGCAGTGTCAGCAACACTTGCCGGCACCAATGCTGCCGCCGGCATGGCCGTAGGCAGCGGCGCAACGTCCTGGGTGCGTGCCCGAACCGCCCGCCTTGGCGTTTCCGCCTCCAGTTCGCGCGGCGCCGCACTGGCCTCGCGCCGAACAGCAGGCCGGGCAACCGGCGGCGGCAGCGCCTGCAACAGCAATTCGCGTTCATCAACGGCATCCGCCTCAGGCGTCTGACGCTGCGAATCGTCCCGATCGGGACGGCCATCGCGGCGATCACGCTGCCAATCACGGCGGTTACGATCACGGCTGCGATCATCTGAAGGCCGTTCATCGCGGGGCCGCTCATCACGCGGGCGCTCTTCGCGGGGACG
>NZ_JBBATR010000001.1:97008-105538 GCF_040398645.1 Sandarakinorhabdus sp. | reverse complement strand
CGGGGCCGCTCATCACGCGGGCGCTCTTCGCGGGGACGCTCTTCGCGGGACCGGTCATCCCGCTGCCTGTCATTGCGGGGCCGGTCGTCGCGGGGCCGCTCATCGCGCATCCCGTCAGCGCGGGGCCGGTCGTCGCGGGGCCGCTCATCGCGGCGTGTGTCATCACGGCGTGTATCGTCACGGCGTGTGTCGTCACGGCGCGGGGGGCTGCGATCTTCGCTGTCTTCGCGACCGTCGTCGGGGCCTTCGGCGCCCATGTCGCCATCGCCGTCCAGATTGCCGTCGTCATCATAACCGTCCCGGCCACGGCGGGCATCGGCGGGGCGATCACGATAATCACCAAGCAAACGGAAATAATGTTCGGCATATTGCAGATAATATTCTGCCGTCACGCGGTCGCCAGCTTGCTGGGAATCCCGCGCCAACGCCCGATATTTCTCCAGCAACTGGGTGGCATTGCCGCGCTGGCGATTGTCCAGCCGCGGGCCGTAATTGTTGCCGCCAGCCATTTGCTGCGGGCGCGGTCCGTTATTGCCGCCACCCCGACGCCGCCGCTGCTGGTTGTTCCTGATCAAGATCGTCGTCCCCGTTCTTGGCCGCTATTCGGCCGCTTTGGGCAAATCAATATCGGAGCCGTCCGCATCATCCCCGTGTTGCACCCGAAACCAGATGGTGCCTGCGTGCGGTGCAGTGGCCAAAAGTCCTGCTGCCGATGTGCGAAGGGCGGCCAGCTGCACTGAATGCGCCAGCGACCTAAGCCGGCCTTAGCGATGCTGCGCCCATCCGCCAAGGAAAAAACGCGGGTTCGCCGCCATACCGGCCATCAACGAGGGCGCTTTGGCGCCATTGCGGCCATGGTGGCAAAGCAACGATCCGGATCCTGCCGTTTCAGCATGAGCAGCTGCATTTCGGGCGCGCCATCGCGGCCCACCGGGATTTCGGGCATATCGGCTAGAATGCCGGCAATGATCTGCGCCGCCGCTTCGTGGATCGAAATGCCCGCATCAACCGGATCGTCGCCAGCCCCTTTTTGGCTGCCATCGCCCGTCAATGCGTTGGCGCCGATGCCCGTGGCAACAAACCCAGGCGTCAGCACATGCACCTGCACGCCGTGTTGAGCGATTTCAGCCCGCAAGGCATCCGACCAGCCAACCAGCGCGTGTTTTGCTGCACAATAGCCAGTGCGCAGCGGCGATCCGACCTTGCCGGCCACCGAGGCATTATTGATGATACGGCCAACACGCCCATCCTTGGCCCGTGCCACCATCGCCGGCAGCAGCAATTGCGTCAGCCGCAACGGCGCAAAGAAATCCACCTCCATCAAGCTGCGATAGACGCCGAATTCCGTATCGAGCGCCAGGCTGCGCTGCGAAATGCCGGCATTGTTGACCAGCCAGTCGATGCCGCCAGTGGCCGCTTCAACGCGGGCCACGATGCCGGGCAGCGCGTCCAGATCGGTTGCATCAAACGCTTCGATCAGGCTGCCCGGGCAATCGGCAGCAACCGCCGCCAGTGCATCATGATTGCGGCCCGATAGCACCAGCCGCGCGCCGTGCGCCGCCAACGCCAGTGCCAGCCCCTTGCCGATGCCCGACGATGCGCCGGTGATCCAGATTGTCTTGCCGGCAACAACGTTCATTGCATGTAACTCCATCCCGCCGCCGGCACACCGATCAGCCAGCTATGGCCCCACCCCAGAAACACGAACCACAGCAGCGCCCCGCCCACCACCGGCACCGCGCCGGGCCACAGCGCCGATACCGGCTGACGGCCTGTCAGAATCGCGGCAAACGGCACGTGGCTGGTGCGCGCCATGTGCGCAGTATAGTTGCTGTCCTGCTGCTGCTTCTTCACATCCTGCATGACGGTGCCAATCAACGCCAGCGCCGCAATCCCGCTGGCCAGCACGATGGTGCGCGGATCGGCGGTGAGGACCATATGCACCGCCGCCCAGAGCACAAAGCTCCACATCATCGGGTGGCGGGTGATGCGCTGCATGCCCTTTGGCTCACCCGTCACGCCCGGCATCATGGCGGGATTGGGCGCCGTCACGGATCCGACAAACAGGATGAACGCAATCAGCATCACCGCCAGTGCCGGCGCATAAACGGCGGCCGGCGTGTCCCACAGCCGCCGCCCCGGGATTTGCCGCCACAGCTGCACAGCACTGCCCAGCGTACCCAGGGCCACCACGGAGTAGAGGATGGCGAAGCCGCCGGCGCCCAGCCGGGCCACCAGCGGTGCGCGCAGCGGATGCGACAGCAACTCATGGCTGACAACAAACAGCCCGATCAGCAGGCCCAGCAGCATCAGATCCGACATCCGGCGTCTCCCCAGATCAACCATGATTGCTGCCCCGACGGCAGCCGAACACCCTTCAACTATAGTGTAGCGATCAACCTGTGCGGCCAAGCCTTACTTCACGCCGTGCATCAGGCGCTTGAGCAGCGGCGAGATCAGCAGCAGCACGCCGCCGATGGCCACCGATGCCAGCCCGATGGTTTCAAACACGCCGGCATAAGTGTCCAGGCTGACCTTGAGGTTGGTCACCTGCCCGCCAACGGTTTCCACCTGCGCCACCTGCGCCACCAGGCCGCCAACATATTGCGCACACGCAATCGATACAAACCACAGCCCCATCATCAAGCCGACGATGCGCGCGATGGACAATTTGGTGACCATCGACAAGCCGACCGGGGAAATCAGCAATTCGGCCATCGAATGGATGAGATACAGCCCGGCCAGCCACCAGATACCAACCTTGAAATCATCGCCGGCAAATTGCGTGCCCCACACCAGAAACAGGAAACCGCCGCCAACACCCGCCAGCGCCAGGCCGAATTTTACGGGAATGCCCGGCTCCAGGCCGCGCTTGGCCAGCAACTGCCACATGATGCTGAACACCGGCGCCAGCAGCACGATGAAAATGGCATTGAAAAACTGCGTCTGCCCCGGCGAGATTTCGAACAGGCCAAAGATCGACAAATCGGTGTTGCGCGCCGCAAACAGCGTCAAGCTGGAGCCGGCCTGTTCAAACAATGTCCAGAACACCACGTTGAACACGATCAGCACGATCGCCGCCAGCATCATCTGCCATTCGGCGCGATTGCCGTAGATTATCGACCAGATCGGGATCAGCACAACGCAGGCCAGAAACGTTGCAAACAGCACCTTGCCCAGGATCGGCAGGCCCGCGAGATAACCAAGGAACCCGGCCCCTGCCACCGGCGGCGGCGCAGCCATCAGATTGGTGAACAAAAACCAAGCCAACGGCACACAGGCAATCGCGCCCAGATAGATCGCAAGATCACGCTTGGGCGCGCCAGCTGGCGGTTCGCCATAGCCTTCCAGCTTCGGCCCGGCGAACTGGATCAGAAACCAGCTGAGCGCCATGCCGATCGCGGCCAGCAAAAATCCGGCCCACCAGCCATAGGCATCGGCCAAAAACGGACATGCGAGCTGGCTGCACAGCGACCCCAGATTGATGCCCATGTAAAAGATGGTGAAGCCGGCATCGCGGCGGCTGTCCCCCTTGGCATAGAGGCTGCCGACCATTGTCGAGATATTCGGCTTGAAAAAACCATTGCCGATGGTGACGGCTGACAGGCCAAGCAGCATGATGGTGACGAACAGCGCGTCACGCTCCCCGCCGGCTTCAAATCCGCCCTTGGCAATGCGGCGTGCTTCGCTGCCATCGGCGGCAACCAGGCTCACGCTGCCATCTTCATTGCCCTTGATGACCAGCGGCTGGCCGGCAACCGTCACGCTCTGGATGCTGGTATTGCCCTGTTTTTCCACTGCAACTTCATATTGCTGGCCGTCGAACTTGGCCCATGGCCTGGCCGCTTCACCGCCAAAACACAGGGTGAAATAGCCCAGCGCCATCAGAATCGCGCCGAATTTGACGGCCTTCTTCGATCCGAGATAGTTGTCAGCCAGCAAGCCGCCAACCAGCGGCGTGAGATACACCAGCGCCGTGAAGCCGCCATAAAGGCTGGCGGTGGTGCTGTCGGAAAACAGGAAATGTTCGGCCAGATACAGCGTGAGCAGCGCGCGCATGCCGTAATAACCAAAGCGTTCCATGGCTTCGGTGGTGAACAATCGCGCCAGCTGGGCCGGATGGCCAAACCATTGCGGGCGCGTATCTGCCATCGCCGCAGCTGCATTTTCGCTCAATTACCGTCTCCCTCACGCGGGCAATGCGCGCTTGCGGCCGCCCCCATTCGCCCGTGATAGCCGCAGCGTGCCCGAACGCCAAGCGCCGCAAACCCGCTGGCCGATGCATGCGAATCGCGATTCGGGCTTGCGCTGGCGGCCGCGTTGGCGATGCTGCTGCGCATGCGCCATTTTCTCACCGCCCTGTTTGCCCTGTTTGCCATGCCGGCGGCTGCCGCGCCGATCCTGCTGGTGCCCGACCGGGTATTTGATGGCGCGGTGATGCACAGCGGCTGGCAAGTGCTGGTGGACGGGCAGCGCATCGTGGCGGCCGGCCCGGCGCTCACCGTACCAGCCGGCACCGAGCGCCGCGCGCTGCCTGGCCAGACGCTGCTGCCCGGCTTCATCGAAGGCCACAGCCATTTGCTGCTGCACCCCTATGATGAAACGCCGTGGGACGATCAGGTGCTGAAGGAAAGCCAGGCCTACCGAGTCGCCCGCGCCGTGGTGCATGCCCGGGCCACGCTGCTGGCCGGCTTTACCACCGTGCGCGATCTGGGCAGCGAAGGCGCCGGCTATGCCGATGTCGGCCTGAAACGTGCGATTGAAGACGGCATCGTTCCGGGGCCGCGCATGATCGTCGCCACCCTCGCGCTGGTCGCGCCGGGCAGTTACGGCCCGAAAGGCTTTGCTGCGCCGGTTCCGCAAGGCGCCGAAGAAGCCGATGGGCCGGATCTGGTGGCGGCAGTGCGCCGCCAGATCGGCAGCGGCGCCGATGTCGTCAAGTTATACGGCGATTATCGCTGGCGGCCCGGAGAGCCCAGCCGCCCGACCTATTCCCAGGCCGAGATCGCTGCAGCCGTAATGGCTGCCCACGATGCTGGCCGGCAGGTGGCCGTGCACGCCAACACGGCCGAGGCCATGCGCCGCGCCGTGCTGGCCGGGGTGGATGTGATCGAGCATGGCAGCGAAGGCGATGCTGCGGTGTTCGCGCTGATGGCCCAGCGGAAGGTGGCGCTGTGCCCGACACTGGCAGCCGGCGATGCCATCGCGCGCTATCGCGGCTGGAACGGTGCCGAACCGGCGCCCAAGGATGTGCAGCAAGACCGTGACACATTTGCGCTGGCCCAAAAAGCCGGCGTGCCGATCTGCATGGGCGGCGATGTCGGCGTGTTCACCCACGGCACCAACGCCCGCGAAATGCTGTTGATGGCCAAGGCCGGCATGCCCAACATCAATGTGCTGGTGGCCGCCACGGCCGGCAATGCCCGCTATTTTGGTTTGGCGGACCGCGGCCGCATCGCGGCTGGCCTGCTGGCCGATCTGGTCGCGGTGCCGGGCGATCCGGCGGCCGATCTGAGTGCGGTGACGCGCGTCAGCTTTGTGATGAAGGGCGGCGCAGTGGTGAAGCCCAATTGAGCGCGTTCAAATAGCCATGCGCGGCGCGCCATTCGGCAGCAAGCCGGGGGAGCGGCCGCCAGCGCGGCGGTGTGCGCAGCGGCCAGCACCAACGCTTCGCGCGTTGCCCACAGCCGCGTGCCAATTATTGCACCATCTGGGCATATCGGGCCAGCAGCGTAGCCCGTCGGGCCAGCCGCGGGACACCGGAAGCCAGCATCCGGACACCATGACGGCTGCAAACAATCGTGCGCGCCGTAGCCGCAGCCGGCCATCGCCATCGGCGCCAGCACAACCGGCGGGCTGCAGCCAAAGCGATGTTCAAGCCGCTGCATGGACGCCAGCCTTTCCATCGGTTCGGCGCTGGCACAAGGCCGGGCGGCGGGATAAGACAACGCCATGGACAGTTTCAACGATTCCGCCACCCCGGCCAGCCTGATGGCCACCCGCCGCTCCGGCAAAGCGCGCGATATGATCAGCCCCGGCCCCGATTCGGCGCAGCTGGCGGCAATGCTGCACACCGCCGCGCGCGTGCCCGATCACGGCAAGCTGTTTCCGTGGCGGTTCGTCGTCATCGAAAACCGCGATGCCTTTGCGCAGTCGTTGCTGGCGGCCTATCTCTCGGGCAAGCCCGGCGCTGGCCGACTCGAGCAGGATGCCGTTACACAATTTGCCGTGCAGTCACCTTGCTTGGTTGCCGTGCTGTCCAGCCCGAAGCAAAGCCACATCCCGCTGTGGGAGCAGGAGCTTTCGGTCGGCGCCCTTTGCCAGAATCTCTGCCTTGCCGCCCACGCGCACGGCTTTGTTGCCAACTGGCTGACCGGCTGGGCCGCCTACGACGAACAAGTGCTGGCGCTGCTTGGCGGCGCCGCGCCCGAGCGTATCGCCGGTTTTTTCTTCATCGGCAGCCAGGCCAAGCCGCTCGAAGAACGGCCACGGCCCGATATGGCGGCAATCACCAGCCACTGGGCCGGCTAACCAGTCGCGCAATCAGCTGCAGGTAACAGTGCCGCTGCCGGCGACCTTCGTCAGGCATTTGGCACCACCGGTCACGGTTACGTCGCCGGAACCAGCGATCCTGACATCGGCCTGCCCGCTGGCCCGGGCCATGACATTGCCCGATCCAGCAACGCTGATCGCCGTGTTGATGCAGGCCAGGCCCGACAGATCGACATCGCCGCTGCCCGCCACTTTCACATTCTGCGCGCCGCATTGGCCAGCCAGCCGCACGTCACCCGATCCCGAAATGCTGATATTGGCGGTTTTGGCATTGACGCTGGCGACGGCCACGTTGCCCGATCCGCTCAGCCGCACATCAAACACGTCGGCGGCAGCCTTGTCGGCCTTGATATCGGCAGAGCCGCTCAACGACAGGCCGCGCAGCGCCGGCATGGTGACGGTAACGGCTACATCCTTGCCCCAGCTCAGCATGCTGGGCTTGCGGCCGATGTTGAGCACACCCTTTTCAACGCGGACCACCAGGCGATCAAGATCGCTGTCAGCGCCGGTTGCCACCACCGAAAAACTGGACCCTTGCCGGATCGTAACGTCATCGCCGCCGCTTACGGCCACACGGTCAAAGCCGGTGGCATCAAATCGGCGGTCCGCCGCCAGTACAGGCGACAAGGCTGCGCCCGCAGCGAGGCTGGCGAGGATGTAGGCGGCGAAACGGGTCATCTTGTCTATCTCCCTTGTGTATTGCATTAACAATACACAAGGGAGACAGCAATGCAAGCCCCCGCTATCGCCGTCTGGCCGCCGCCGAACGGAACCGCGGCTTGCCGGGTTCGATCAGGCGGCTTTCAGCACCTGTTCGATCTTCTGCTGAGCGGCAGGCTCATCGATGTTTTCCATCGCGGCCAATTCGCGAGCCAGACGGCCGATGGCGGCCTCGTAAATCTGGCGTTCGGAATAGCTTTGTTCCGGCTGATCTTCGGCGCGGTGCAGATCGCGCACCACTTCGGCGATGCTGACCAGATCGCCCGAATTGATCTTGGCTTCATATTCCTGAGCGCGGCGCGACCACATCGTGCGCTTGATACGCGGCTTGCCCTTCAGGGTCGTCAGCGCTTCGTTCATGGTGGCCTGGCTGGACAGCTTGCGCATGCCAACGCTCTCAACCTTGTTGATCGGCACGCGCAGAGTCATACGCTCTTTTTCGAAGCGCAGCACGAACAGATCGAGCGGCACGCCCGCGATTTCCTGATGCTGAATTTCAACAACACGGCCCACGCCATGTTTTGGATAAACGACATAATCGCCCACTTCGAACCCAAGCGGCTTGGCACTTGCCATCGATCAATGTCCTTTTGCTCTTGAGCGGCAGCCAGTAGATACAGGATGGTGCAGCGGCGGGCCCGGGGCCAGCGCCTGCTGCTTCATCATGCCAACCAGCGCACGCGGCCTGCCTTGCACAACATCTGACCCGTCATCAGCCCGGCAGATGGGCGCAGCGATGAACAAGCCGGCGGTGTGGCGACAGCGTCAAACGCCGGCCACACAGGTCATGTATCAGAAACTTGTCACAAACGCCATAACGGCGTGTTGAGGCACGCAAAGGCCGTGAACGCGGTCATGTGCGCGGCACTATCGCACGATTGTGCCGCTGGAAATCGTGTAGCGCCGGGCTGGCAAGCTCAGTTGCCGGTTCCAGCGGTCGCGGTGAAATATTTGTCGAATTTGCCGTCTTCGCCTTTGTGTTCGTCGGCATCAGCGGGCGTTTCACCCTTGATGGTTATGTTTGGCCACTGCGCCGAATAAGTGGCGTTCAGTTCCATCCACTTTTCAAGGCCGCCCTCGGTATCGGGCAAGATGGCTTCGGCCGGGCATTCGGGTTCGCAAACGCCGCAATCGATGCATTCGCTGGGGTTGATCACCACCATGGTTTCACCTTCATAGAAGCAGTCCACCGGACACACCTCCACACAGTCCATATACTTGCACTTGATGCATGCTTCGGTAACGACGTAAGCCATGA
>NZ_JBBATR010000001.1:70980-96908 GCF_040398645.1 Sandarakinorhabdus sp. | reverse complement strand
GCCTCTGCATAAGGACCGCGCCGGCCGGGCAAGCCTTCCACCCGCACCACGATGATATCGTTGCCGCGCGGCCAACTGAGCACACAGCCAGCGCGGACCAGCGCCGATGCGCGGTCCACCACGCGGCCATCAATGCGCAATCGTCGGCTTTCACACAGGTCCTGGGCATCGGAACGGCTTGGCGACAGGCGCGCAAACCACAGATATTTGTCGAGCCGAAGCCCTGCCCCGAAGACCAAATGCTACCTGCCTTTCATGACGGCCAAAACAGCGAAGGGCGATGCGTCATTCCCTCTGGCCACGGAACGGGCATCGGACGAAAACTGCGAATCGGGCGGCACTGCGAGCCGGCGCTGGGCAGGCAACGATGCTGGGCGCCGCGGGCCAGCCCAGGCAAAATGCGGGGCGCCGTCCACCAGCCGCGGTCGATAGCCCAACGCCCGGAGCAGCCGTGCCAGGCCGTCCTGCGATAGGCCAAGGCTGGCCGCCCAATTGGGATCGGGCATGAACGGCACGCGGCCGTCCCGGCGCTCGTGAATGTGGCGCGCCAGCCGGTCTACCATGTCGATGCGCACGGCGATGGCATCCGCCCCATTGCCCACCCGCCAATAGCCAGCCACCAGCAATACATCGGCGGCGGTTTCGGCAGCGGCGGCCATGCTGACCCGGCCCGGCGCCGGCAGCGGCGGCAACCCAGCCAATTCGCCAGCCACCGCCCACAGCGCCAGCCGCCAGCGCGTTGCCTCGGGCCGCAGCAGCACGGGCACGAACACATGCAGCGGCCCAAAGCGCACGCCGCAGCGGGCCAGCGCCTGTCGATCGGTGCGCGACAGGCCGACCATCTGCTCGGCCACAGTTTCGCGCGGCAACACCCCCAGCGCCGCCACCAGCTGCACGATCAGCCCGCGCGCCGGCGGTGACACGTCGGCATGTCCAGCCGACAGACGCGCCAACGGCGCCAGTACCCGGCCGGCGGCATCTGCAACGAATGTCTCCAGTCGATCAGCCACACGGCGGCGATCATCGGGTGACAAGGCCGCGATGCTGCGATCAACCTCGATCCGCGGCAGCAGAGCATCACGGCCCTTGCGGAGCACCGCCACGCGCGCGCCGCGCCAGAGCAGCCGCGGCGGCAGGCCCGACTGCTCGCGGGCTTCGAAATCCAGCGCGAATTCGCCGTCGCCGGCCGCTGCCAGCTGCCGCGACCGCGCGGCCAGTTCACGCACAAGGTGGCGTTCGGCCGCTGCGAGCAACAAGCGCTGCTCCCCGGCGCGGGCCTGGGCATCGGCGGTAAACCGAAATCCCTCAAGATGCCCGATGGCTTCGCCGTCCACGGCAACTTCGCCGTCCGCATCGATTAGCACCGCCGCCGCAACGCCCTTGGCCTTCAGATCTTTCAGCAGCACCGCCGTGCGCCGATCGACAAACCGCTGCGTCAGCGCGCCGTGCAGCGCGTCTGACAGGCGGTTTTCCAGATCCCGGGTCCGCTCGGCCCATTCGGGCGGGTTTTCCAGCCAATCGGGACGGTGCGCCACATAGGTCCAGGTGCGCACCGCTGCGATCCGATCCGCAAGCGTCTCGACATCGCCGGTCACACGGTCCAGGTGCGCGATTTCGGCGGCAATCCAGGCTTCGGGCAGATGGCCCTTGCCCTCGGTCAGGTGGCGAAACACGCGCCCTGCAAGGCGTGTTTGCCCCTCCACGCCGGTTTTGCGGTAATCGGGCAGGCCGCAGGCTTGCCACAGCCGGTGCAGGCCGCGCTCACCCAGCAGCCGCGCCTGCGCCCGCTCCATAACCCAAGGCTCCCCAGCCAGACGCTTGAGCACGGCCAAATCAAGTGCATCATCGGCACGCACCAATTCGGGGCGCGGGCTGCGCGCTTCCATGGTGCTGACCAGCCGCGCCAGATTGGAAAAATCCAGATCGCTGTTGCGCCACACCAATTGCGACAACGGTTCAAAGCTGTGGGCCTCCAGCCCTTCGATTTCTTCGGGCGTGAAGCTGCAATGCGCTTCCGCGCCCAATTGCACCGTGCCAAAGCTGCCGTCTTTCTGGTGCCGGCCGGCCCGGCCGGCAATCTGCGCCATTTCCGCCAGCCGCAACCGGCGCTGGCGCTTGCCATCAAATTTGCCCAGCCCGGCAAAGGCAACATGCGCGATATCCATGTTGAGGCCCATGCCGATGGCATCCGTTGCGACCAGATAATCAACTTCGCCGGACTGGTACATCGCTACCTGCGCATTGCGGGTGCGCGGGCTGAGCGAGCCCATCACCACCGCTGCGCCGCCCTTTTGCCGGCGCAGCATCTCGGCAATCGAATAAACCTCGGCAGCCGTGAACGCGACAATCGCGGTGCGGCGCGGCAGCCGGGACAATTTCCTGGGGCCGGCATAGGCCAGGGTTGAGAAGCGCGGCCGCGTGATGATTTCTGCCTCCGGCACCAGCTTGCGCACCAGCGGCTTGATGGTTTCCGATCCCAAGATCATGGTTTCGGCATAGCCGCGCGCGTATAACAGCCGATCGGTGAACACATGGCCGCGTTCGGGATCGGCACCCATTTGCGCTTCATCGATGGCAACGAACGCCGCTTCCCGGTCCAGCGGCATCGATTCCATCGTGCACAAGAACCAGCGAGCCCCCGGCGGCACGATTTTTTCTTCGCCCGTGATCAATGCAACCTGGTGTGCACCCTTGGCGGCCACAACTTTTTCATAAACTTCGCGGGCGAGCAGGCGCAGCGGAAAGCCGATGATGCCGCTGGCATGGCCGCACAGTCGCTCCACCGCGAGATGGGTTTTGCCGGTGTTGGTCGGGCCAAGCACAGCGGTCACCTTGGCGTTGCCAGCGGCATGGCCGGCCCGGTTCAAGGAGGCACCGATCGAATTCACAGCGCAATGGTGGTGGCTGGCGGGGCAGCCGGCAAGTGGGTGTGGCGATAGCAGCACGCTTTGCGCCACACGGAAGCGTCAGGAGCAGCGGCGAGACCGCCCAGGCTCAGGCCCGGTTGCCACCAACTTGTCATGCCATCGTCGCTCGGTTGGACATGGCCAAGGATTCGCATATTGCCGATTCGCAGGCAAGTGACCGTTTGATGGCAACGAACTGTCGGCCTTGACAGGCTTTCGGACTGTTGTGGAATTGACACGCCGACTCGGCACCGGCAGATGATTTCGGTAAGTGAAGCGCCGCAAGGCGGGCCACAGCGAGGGGGCAACTTGTTCAATTCCGCGGCCCAGACAGTGGACAACGGCAATCTGGCCATGGCGTCTCGGCCCATGCCCGCCGCTCCAGCGGCGCCCCAGGCAACCAGCGCTCGGAAACAAGCCATCCGCCAGCGGTCCTTGAAGGTTATCAGCGGCGCAGCGGCATGGCTGCGGGCAGCGCGGGCTGGTGATTTGGGGCCGCCCGATTTCGATCTTGATCTTGGCACCGGCATGTTCAGCCGGGGGTGGTGGCCCAAGGCAGCCGCGTGCGCCCTGCTGGTTGCTGCCGCACTGTGGGCCGGCGGGCGGATCGAACCCATCCGCGAAGCCGTGCCGGTCAGCTTCACGCCCAGCCAGCGCGAAGACGCAGCGGTGTTTGCTATCGGCCCGCTGGCGGGCGGCGGCCAAACCGGCGGAATAGCGCGCGTTGATGCCCGCCAGATGCGCCCGCTCGCCGAAGCCCCCGAACGGCCGCGCGTCGAACGCAGCCTGACCATTGGCCGGCGCGGGCTGGCCGCGGCGCTGCGCAATGCCGGCGTTGGCAGCAGCGACGTGGCGGCGGTGGTGCAAATGCTGGCCGGGATCAATCCGGGCAGCGGCCGCGCCGAACTGGTGCTTGGCCGCCGCGAAACCCGGTCGGTGCCGCGTCCGTTGGAGCAATTGGCCTTGCGCGCCGCCTTTGATCTGAAGGTGGAAATCAGCCGGCGTGATGGTGAACTGGCGCTCAAACGCATTCCCATTGCCGTGGATCAAACGCCGCTGCGCGTGGAAGGCGTCGCTGGCCGCAGCTTGAACCGCACCTTGCGCAGCGCCGGCATCCCGAGCGGACAGGCCGCCGAGTTCGTCAAGCACATGCGTTACATCGTCGATTTTCAGCGCGGGCTCGGCAAGAGCGACCGGTTTGACATCATCATCGAACAGGACCGCGCCGAAACTGGCGAGGTGCGCCACGGCAAATTGCTGTTCGGCGCCTTGACCCGCAGAAACAAGTCGAAGGTGGAAATCGGCCTGTTCAAGGGCGATTATTACCAGGCCAACGGTGAAGGCGTCACGCGCGGCCTGATGCGCACGCCGGTGGACGGTGCGCGCATGACCAGCGGCTTTGGCATGCGCCTGCATCCGTTGCTGGGCTTTTCGCGCATGCATCAGGGGGTGGATTTCGGCGCCGGCACCGGCACGCCGATCATGGCAGCCGGCGGCGGCACGATCAGCTTTGCCGGCTGGCACGGCGGTCACGGCCAATATGTCATGGTGCGCCACAACAAGGATCTGGCCACAGCCTATGCCCACATGTCGCGCATCGCCGTAAAACCGGGCCAGAAGGTGCGCCAGGGCCAGATCATCGGACAGGTCGGTTCGACAGGCATGTCGACAGGGCCGCATCTTCATTACGAAGTGTGGTTGCGCGGCAGGCCAGCCAATCCGGTATCGCTGCGCTTTGTGGGCGGGGCGGAGTTGACCGGGCGCGATCTGAACGAATTCCAGCGCCAGATGAACCAGTGGCGCACCCTGCCCGAAAGCCGCCAGCCGATGCCGGCCGCGGCAGACTGACTTTTTTTCGCCATGCTCCGCTGTCATAGCAGGCTCATGCACCTGCGCCGCCTGCTGCCATTACTGCCGATCCTGCTGCTACCAGCAGCCGCGCCCACCCGCATGCCGACCCCGATGCGGCCGGTGGCGCCGGTAGTGGCGTTGGAATGGGGCGAGGAAGCCGCCCGCGACCGCGTGAACGAAGCGGCAGACGTGATGCGCATCGCCGGCATCAAGCGCGGCATGGCCGTGGCCGATATCGGCACAGGGGGCGGCTATTATGTGATGCGCGCCGCACCGCTGGTCGGGCCGCAGGGCCGGGTGTTTGCGCAGGATCTGTCATTGCGGGCGCTGGATGTCGTACGGCGGCGCGTGAAGGCTGCCGGGCTGGACAATGTGCGCTTTGTGCGTGGCGGCTCGGCCAATGCCCGCTTGCCGGCTGCCAGCGTGGATGTCGCGCTGATGGTTCACATGTATCACGAAATCGAACAGCCTTATCTGCTCCTTGATCGCCTGCGGCGGAGCTTGCGGCCGGGCGGGCGCATCGTGGTTGTCGATATGGATCAACCATCGGAACTGCACGGCATGCCCAAGACGTTGCTGATCTGCGAGGTAAAAGCCGTCGGGTACGAATTGGTCGGCATCTCCGATCTGGTTCAGGGCTATGCCGCCGTGTTCCGCCCCGGCTTGCGCCCCGATCCAGCCAGCGTGCGTGCATGCCGGGCATGATACCGCATTTTGCGCGCCGGGCCGGCGTGGCAGACGCTGCCGCATGACTGATAAGCCGCCTGCCGCTGTTTTGTTTTATGGCTTTGCCGGGTTGATTCCATTTCTGGCGCCGCCGCTGCTCACATTGCTATGGCCGGAGCAGCGCGGCCTGTTCGAACAGGCGCTGCTGTGGTGGGCGGCGATCATCTTGTCGTTTCTGGGCGGCGCGCGCTGGGGTGCGGCCGTTCAGGCACCGGCGCCCGATCCCCGGTTGATCGGGCTGACCATGGTGCCGAGCATCTTTGCGTTTGCAGCCTTGCTGGCACCAGTAGAGCTGTCCTTCCGCATGTTGCTGCTCATCACCGGCTTTTTGCTGGTGCTGATCTGGGATCGGCGCTCTGGCGGCCTGCCGGGCTGGTATGGCTGGCTGCGCGAACGCTTGACCGCTCTGGCCGCCGTGGGCCTGATCGGGCAATTGCTGGTCAGCTGACGCGGCTCAATTCGCGCTCCAACGCGCAAAGATCGCCGTTGGCAGCAACAACCCGCGCGTTTCTTCACGGATAGCCATGTCGCCAACCTCGATACTGCCGCCGCGCGGGCCAATCGCTTGCGCCAGCAGCGGGTGCAGCGCCAGCGCCGACATGCGGATGGCATAGACAGTCAGCACCATGAACCTTGCATCGTCAGCCAGCAATTGCCGTGCCAGATCAACCAGTTCGGGCAAATCACGCTCCAATTGCCAGATTTCGCCGTCCGGGCCGCGGCCATATTTGGGCGGATCGAACATCAGGCCGTGATATTTGCTGCCGCGCCGCACCTCTCGCCGCAGGAATTTCAGCGCATCATCGACAATCCAGCGCACCGGCGCCTCGGCCAAGCCCGACAGCGCTGCATTTTCGCGCGCGGCGGCCACGCTTTTCTTGCTGGCATCAACATGGGTAACGTGGGCACCGGCCCGCGCAGCCACCAGGCTGCCAACCCCTGTATAGCCAAACATGTTGAGCATGCGGTCGCCCGGGCGCAGCCGCGATTGCAACCAATCCCACTGCCCGCCCATATCCGGAAAGAACCCCAGATGCCGAAACGGGGTGTTGCTGGCCCAGAAATCAACGGGCCCATCCGCAGATGGCCGCGCCAAGGCCCAACGTTCGGGCACATTGCTGCTCAATTGCCAGCGGCCGCCGCCATCTTCGTCGCTGCCGCCAATGAATTCGCCATCGGCTTTCCATTCGGCCTCGGCGGGCGCCCACATCGCCTGCGGTTCGGGCCGGATGAAGCGGAACCGGCCGTAACGTTCCAGCTTGCGGCCATGGCCCGAATCAATCAGGCCATAGTCCGCCCATGGTTCGGTGATCAGGCTATTCAATTGGGTCATGCCGGCCGGAATCATGCGCGCTTGTGGCGGCCGATCTCGGCCCGGGCCGGCGTGTGCGCCAGCATGGCCGCACCGGCCGCCCGCGCTGCTTCAACGGTCACCGCTTCGATGCGGGCAATCACGTCGGCTGGCGGCAGAAAGCGGCGGTGCACCGCCAGGCTGCGCGCCAGATAATCCGCCACACCCTGCGGCGCCTCCAGCGCCATCAGCAATCCTGCCAGCGCCTGCGCGCGAGCGCGGTCAAGCTCCGCCTGCTCGAGGCCGGCGGCGGTTTCGTGCAGCACGTTGGTAATGAGTTCGCGCGCCGCGGCGGCCTGGCCCGGATCGGTGGCAGCGTGCACGCTCAACAGGCCGCCATCGGCATAAGGCTGCAACGCCGCCGAAACAGTGTAAGCCAGCCCGCGTTCTTCGCGGACCTGCTGAAACAGCCGTGAAGACATGCCGCCGCCAGCCGCCAGCGCAAACAGCAGCGCCGCATCCTGCGCCGAATCATGGTGGCCGGGTGCCGGCCACGCGGCCGTCAATTGCGCCTGCTCGATCCGGCGTTTGTCATGGCGTGAACTTGGCGCAAAGCGAGCAGCATCACCGGCTGGCGGCGTTGCTGTGGTGGCCGGGCCCGGAAACGCCAACTGCGCCAGCCCGCACAACACATCATGATCCAGCTTGCCGGCCGCCACCAGCGTCAACCGCTGCGGCGCATAATGCGCCGCCTGCCAAGCCAGCAGATCCTCCCGCGTGATCGCCGCAAGGCTGGCTTCGTCACCCAGCACCGAGCGGCCCAGCCCCTGATCGGGGTAGGCCGCCGCCTGCAATTGATCGAACACGATATCGTCCGGCGTATCACGCGATTCGCCGAGCTCTTGCAGCACAACCTCTTTTTCGCGAACAATGTCGCCATCATCAAACCTTGCAGCCGTGAGCAGATCGGCAATCAGATCAACCCCCAGCGGCAGATCACGCGCCAGCATCCGGGCATGGAACATGGTGGCGTCGCGGCTGGTCCACGCGTTTAACTGCGCGCCCACATCCTCCATCTGCTCGGCAATCGCCCGCGCGCTGCGGCGCTGGGTGCCTTTGAACACCATATGCTCGAACAAATGCGCAAGGCCGTTCAACCGTGGCGATTCAAAGCGGGAGCCGGTGTCGGCCGACAGCGCAACCGCCACGGTTTCAACACCGGGCAGCGCGCAACTGGCAATGGTCAGTCCATTGGCAAGGACAGTGAGTTTGGGCTGGATCATCGCGGTGTGGCGCGGGCAGCGATATAGGCTTCGATGGCTTGCAGCTGGGCCGGTGCGATATCGAAACGCTCCGGACGCGTCATCAAATCAGCCAGGCGGCTCGGCAGTGCCGGTGCAGCGCCGCACGCGGCCGCCACGGCTGCCGGGAATTTTGCCGGGTGCGCAGTTGCCAGCGTGACCATTGGCGCCGTGCCGGTGTCGCGACGAGCCGCCGCCAGCCCGATGGCGGTATGCGGATCAAGCACTTCCCCGCACTGCTGCTGCGCCCAACGCATGGTGTCCGCCATCTCGCCGGCATCGATTCGTGCCGATGCCATCAGCTGCTGCGCTGCAGCCAGATGCTCGGGCGGGATGATCATGCGCTTGGTCGCCTCAAAAGCGGCCATACGCTCTGCCATTGCGCCGCCATCGCGCCCGGCAAGATCAAACAACAGCCGCTCGAAATTGGACGACACCTGAATGTCCATAGACGGCGAATCGGTGGGCTGCACAGTGCCGGCGCTGTAATCGCCAACCGAAAGCGCGCGGTGCAGGATATCGTTTTCGTTGGTCGCCACCACCAGCCGCTCGATGGGCAGGCCCATTTGAGCCGCAACATAGCCGGCAAAGATATCGCCGAAATTGCCGGTGGGCACCGCATAGGCTATCGCCCGCTGCGGCCCACCGAGTGCCAGCGCCGACGTGAAATAGTAGACCACTTGAAACATCAAGCGCGCCCAGTTGATGCTGTTCACCGCCGCCAGCTGAAACCGTCCGGCAAAGGCGGCATCGTTAAACATCGCCTTCACCAGCGCCTGCGCGTCGTCAAAATTGCCTTCGATGGCGATATTGTGGATGTTGGGGGCCAACACGCTGGTCATCTGGCGGCGCTGCACCGGGCTGACGCGCTCATGAGGGTGTAGCATATACACCTCTACCCCGGCCCGCCCGGCCAGCGCGTCGATCGCTGCCGATCCAGTATCGCCCGATGTCGCGCCAATCACGGTCAGATGCTGGCCAGATGCCGCCAAAAAGCGTTCAAACACCAGGCCAAGTGCCTGCAGCGCGAAATCCTTGAAGGCCAGCGTCGGCCCGTGGAACAATTCGAGCAGCCAGTGGCGCTGATCCAGCTGCTTCAAGGGGGCCACGGCGGCGTGAGCAAAGCGGCCGTAGGCGGTGGTGAAGATTTCGCGCAGCGCTGCTTCATCCAGACAATCGCCGGTAAACGGCCGGCACACACGCACCGCCACTTCGGCATAGGACAGGCCGGCCATTGCAGCGATTTCGTCCTGTGTAAACTGCGGCCAGGTTTCGGGCACATACAGGCCGCCGTCACTGGCCAGGCCGGCCAGGGTTGCGCCTTGAAAATCGAGGATGGGCGCGCGCCCGCGCGTGCTGATGTACCGCATGATGATCCGTTATGCGCGCGGGCCGCTGCGCGCAACCATCTGCCGCCGCCGTAGCCAGAGCCCATAGATTGCCGCCAGCACCACCGCGAGGCCAAACCACTGGCCGGCATAGGCCAGATGATTGTCGGGCAGATCCTCCGGAACCGGCTGCTGCGGGCGCCCCAGCGGGGCCACCGACGTGTCCGGGATCAGCATGAAGCGCGGGCGACCGGGCGCGGCGCCATAGGGACGCTCGATCACCACGCCAGCAAATTCGTGATCAAGCTGGAGAATCATGTCCTTGGCATCAACCCGGCGCGTCCAGCCCGCGACGGCCACAATGTCAGGGGCAAGATCATTGGGACGGCAAGACACGAGCACAAAATAGCCGGACGTGCCCCCCGCCGAACTGCCCGGCCGCAAATCATAGGGTTTGCGCGGGCCGGCATGGCAGCCGATTTCGGCGCGGCGATACTGCACCGATGTGTCGCCCTGCATTGCGGCCAGGAATTCGCGCGGCGTGACCGGCGGCAGCGTGTTGGCAGCTTCGAGACGGGTAATGAGATCCTGCTTCCAGACGCGGCGTTCAAGCTGCCAGCGTCCTAGCCCGCAAAGCACCAGGACGCCGACAGCGGTGATCAGCGTGGGCAGGATCGGGATGCGGGTGTTCATGCCTCACCTTGGCCTGCATTTCCCCGAAATTCCAATGCGACTAGCAGTCCCTTGGCCGCGCGTTGCAGGGCCAAGGTCAGGGCAATGGTCAGCGGTGTCCACAGCAGCACATGCACCCACCACGGCGGTGCAAAATTGGCATCGGTGACCAGCGCGGCAACCATCACCACCCCGCCAACGATGAAGATCAAGAAAGCGGCTGCGCCATCTCCAACATTGAAGCGGCCATAGTCCAGCTCGCATGCCGTGCACCGCGGTGCGAATGTCAACATGCCGGCAAACAAACGCCCCCTCCCGCACCGGGGGCAACAGCCGTGCAGCGCCACCTGCGCCAGGCTGGGCATTGCGGCAGCGGGATCAGCCAAATTGGGACTGAACAATGGCAGCGCCGAATTTCGATCCCCATACGTAGATTGAGATGAACAAGAACAGCCACACTACATCCACGAAATGCCAATACCAGGCTGCCGCTTCAAAGCCGAAATGCTGCCGTGCCGTGAAATCGCCCCTGTAGGTGCGCGCCAAGCAAACCATCAGGAAGATGGTGCCAACAATGACGTGAAAACCATGAAAACCGGTAGCCATGTAGAAAGTTGCGCCGTAAACACTGTCCGCCAGGCCATACTCCGCATGATAATATTCATAGGCCTGCACAGCAGTAAAGATCAGGCCCAGCGCGATGGTGACCCACAGGCCCTGCTTCAGGCCCTTACGGTCATCATGAATCAACGCATGGTGGGCCCAAGTTACGGCAGTGCCAGACAGCAGCAGGATCAACGTGTTGAGAAGCGGAAACACGAACGGATCCAGCAGCTCTATGCCCTTTGGCGGCCAAGTGCCGGCGATGCCTTCGTGTGCTGAGGGATAAAGCGCAGCGTTGAAGTAGGCCCAGAACCATGCAACAAAGAACATGACCTCCGATGCAATGAACAGGATCATCCCATAGCGGTGGTGCAACTGCACCACTGGCGTGTGATCGCCAGTGTTGGCTTCATGGACGACATCTTTCCACCACAAATAGAACATGGCACTCACAGCGGCAAAGCCGGTCAGGAAGGTGGCCATGCCCCAACCAGTCTTGTGCATCCAACCGATGGCACCGGCCGCCAGCACCAACACTGCGAACGACATCATGAACGGCCGCGATGACGGGCTGAGAATATGGAAATCGTGGGTTTTGCTGCCCGCCATGGCTTGCACTCTATCCTGCTGTGATGCGCTTTGTCGCACCGCTTACCCCGTCCCGTGCTGGCTTGTCCACCGCATAGAAGGTGTAACTCAAGGTGATTTCATCAACCTTGCGTGCCACGGGGTCATCCATGATCGCTGGATCGATATAATAGCTGACCGGCATGTCGACTGTTTCGCCAGCTGCCAGCCGCTGCTCGGAAAAGCAGAAGCAATCGATCTTGATGAAATAGCGGCCCGCCACATCGGGTGACACATTGAACACCGCGCGGCCCACAACCGGCGTGCTGTTCAAATTGCTGGCGGTGTAGAATGCCAAGCGCTTTTGCCCGATCGGGATCGTCACTTCATTGAGCTTGGGCCGAAATTTCCAACCCAGGCCAGCACCGACATTGGCATCGAAACGGACCTTGATGCTGCGCCCGGCCACACTGGCCAATTGGCTGGCCGACGGCGCAGCGACGCCGACTTGCGTGGTGCCGCCAAACCCGGTGGTTTCACAAAATAGCCGATAAAGCGGCACGGCAGCATAAGCGAGGCCGACCATGGCCGCCGCCATCAATGCCGCCATCACCCCAACGCGGCGGTTGGCGCGATGCAGGCTGGCACTCATGACAATGGCTCTGCGGCGGGCACCGATGCAGGCGGCGATGGCGGCGGCGCAGCCGCCAGTTGATCAGCCATGCGCACCACGGTGATGCCAAAAAACAGCGCTACCAAGGCAAACAACAACACACCAAGCGCGCGATTGCGCGATACGCGCCGCGCATAAAAGGCAGCGCGTTCTGCTTCGCTCCAGCGTGCCGGGTCCGGAATGCCGCTCATGACAGCAGCAGCTTGTCAGCAACCAGCGCGCCGAAGAGAAAGGCGAGATAAAACAGGCTGAACTTGAACAGCTGCTTTTCAGCCAACATCTCCGCAGGCACTGACGCTGTGCAGCACCAGACCTTGCCAGCCATCCAAAGGAAGATGCCGCCAAGCGTGATCGCCGTGCCGCCATAAACCCAGCCTGCCATGCCCAACAGAGTGGGCATGATGGTGACGGGTACCAGCAAGAGCGAATAAATTACAATCTGCCGGCGGGTTTCCGGCAGGCCATGCGTGACCGGCAGCATCGGAACGCCGGCTTTGGCATAATCGGCTTCCATGAAGAGGGCGAGGGCCCAAAAATGCGGCGGTGTCCACAGAAAGATGATGGCGAACAAAATCCAGGCAAAAAGCGGCGTGTCGCCCGTTACGGCAGCCCAGCCGCAAATCACCGGGAACGCGCCGGCGGCGCCACCAATCACGATATTCTGCGGCGTTCTGCGCTTCAACCACGCCGTGTAGACCACCACATAGAATAAAATGGACACCGCGAGCCACAGCGCCGCCACCCAATTGAGCGCCAAACCGATCAACATGACCGAGCCGACAGCCAGGATGACCGCAAAGCTGAGCGCCTCGTCTGCGGCCAACCGACCAGCGGGCAACGGGCGCCCAGCCGTGCGCTTCATCAACGCATCGATATCGGCTTCATACCACTGGTTCAGGGCACCGGCCGCGCCGGCTGCCACTGCGATACACAGCACGGCGGTGAACGCGAGCATCGGATGCAGGCTACCGGGCGCAACGGCCATCGCGCAGGCCGCCGTGAAAATCACCAGCGTCATCACCCGGGGCTTAAGCAGCGCAAAATAATCGCGCCAATCGGCCAGCAGCGTCGCCGGGAAAACCGAGGGCAGAGTCGCTGACGCCTCCCCGTTGATGGCGTCAGCGTTTGCAGCGTTGTTCATTGGAAAATCCTGATCGAGGGCGGGCATGGCCCGCCCTCGAGGCCCATCACTTGATGACCGGCAATGTTTCAAACTGGTGGAACGGAGGCGGGCTGCTCAGCGTCCACTCGAGCGTGGTGGCACCTTCGCCCCAGTAATTATCCTCCACCTTCCGGCGCGACGCGAACGACACGACCAGATTGGCGAAGAAGAACAACATGCCCACCGCCATGATCAGATAACCAAACGAAGCAACCTGATTCCAGCCGGCATAGGCGTCAGTGTAATCCGGGATGCGGCGCGGCATGCCGTCCGAACCCAGGAAGTGCATCGGAAAGAACATCACGTTCACGCCGATGAAAAACACCCAGAAGTGCAGGCGGCCAAGGGTTTCATTGTATTGCTTGCCGAACATTTTGCCGAACCAGTAATACCAGGCGGCAAAGATGGCGAACACCGCACCGAGCGACAACACGTAGTGGAAGTGCGCTACGACATAATAGGTGTCGTGGAAATATGTGTCCACACCCGCATTGGACAGCAACACACCGGTGACGCCGCCAACCGTGAACATGAAGATGAAACCGATCGCCCACAGCATCGGTGTATCGAACTTGATCGAACCACCCCACATTGTCGCGATCCAGCTGAAAATCTTGATGCCAGTTGGTACCGCAATAATCATTGTGGCTGCGGTGAAATACATCTTGGTGTTGACATCGAGACCGGAGGTGAACATGTGATGCGCCCACACGACAAACCCGATGAAGCCAATGGCCACCATCGCATAGGCCATGCCAAGATAACCAAACACCGGCTTGCGGCTGAAGGTCGACACGACTTGGCTGACGATGCCGAAACCGGGCAAGATCAGAATGTATACTTCGGGGTGCCCGAAGAACCAGAACAGATGCTGATACAGCACCGGATCGCCGCCGCCGTCAGCCGTAAAAAAGTGCGTGCCGAAATTGCGATCGGTCAGCAGCATTGTGATGGCGCCCGCCAGAACAGGCAATGACAGCAGCAGCAGGAACGCAGTGACCAGCACCGACCAGACGAACAATGGCATCTTGTGCAAGGTCATACCAGGCGCGCGCATGTTAAGGATGGTCGTGATGAAGTTGATCGCACCCAGAATCGACGACGCGCCAGCGATGTGCAGCGACAGGATCGCCATGTCGACCGCTGGACCAGGGTGCCCGGCGGTCGAAAGCGGCGGATACATTGTCCAACCCGTGCCAGCCCCATTTGCGCCGGCAGGGCCCTCGACAAACATTGATCCGCACAGCAACAGAAACGAGGGTACCAGCAGCCAGAACGACACGTTGTTCATGCGCGGGAAGGCCATGTCTGGAGCGCCGATCATGATCGGCACAAACCAGTTTCCAAACCCGCCAATCATCGCAGGCATGACCGTGAAGAACACCATTATCAGCCCATGCGCGGTAATGAACACGTTCCACAATTGGTTGGCCTGATCGACATTGCCTTGTGTCATGAAGGTCAAATACTGAATGCCCGGTTGCGCCAATTCCAGGCGCATGATGCCGGAAATCGCGCCGCCAATGGTACCGGCGATGATCGCAAAGATCAGGTAAAGCGTGCCGATGTCCTTGTGGTTGGTCGAAAACAACCAACGCTGAACAAAGCTCAGCTGGTGATCATGGTGGGCGTCGTGGGCGCCCGCTGCGGCATAGGCCGGGTTCTGAGCCATTTCAGCGTCCTCTTTATTGATCAGGCGGCCGGCGCCGCAGCAGGCGCTGCGGCTTGGGCAGAAACAACTTCGGCAGCAACCGGCGTGACCGCAGGCGCTGCCGCAGCGACCTTCGGCTCGATGCCGTTCTCTTTTTGCTTGGCAGCAATCCACGCATCGAATTGCGCCCGAGGCAACACCTCGATGGCGATCGGCATGTAGGCGTGGCGCGAACCGCACAATTCGCTGCACTGGCCAAGATACAAGCCTGGCTTGTCCACTTTGAACCATGTTTCATTGATGCGGCCGGGCACGGCGTCCATCTTCACATAGAAAGACGGCATGGCGAAGCTGTGGATCACGTCGGCAGCTGTGGTGAGCACTTTTACCGTGGCGCCAGCCGGAACGACGAGGCGGTTATCAACGTCCAGCAAGCGGGGCGTGCCGCGCTTTGCCGTTTCTTCGCTGGTCAACATGACGCTGTCAAAGGTGAAACCACCCTGATCGGGATATTCATATTCCCAATACCATTGATGGCCAGTCGCCTTGATGGTGATATCCGCTTTGGGCGGGCTGTATTGATTGGCGAGCAACCGAAAGCTCGGCACAGCAATCACAAGCAAGATAAGCGCCGGCACAGCTGTCCAGATCACTTCGATGGTAGCGTTGTGGCTGGTTTTGGATGGCACCGGATTGGCGGCAGCGCGGTAGCGAAACACCGTCCACGCCAACAAGCCCAGCACAAAAATCGTAACGCCGACCATGACCGGATTTAGCACATAATCGATCATGGTGTTGGCTTCGATGCCGATGCTGGTCATCGGCGTTTGCAACTGCCAACCGCCGGTGGGTTGGCCCACCCCGGCAACAGGCGCAAGCAGCGCCGGAACGCCGGCCGGAACATCAGCAACCGCAACTGGCGGCACTGGCGCAGCAGCAACAGCGCTTTGGGCAGCGGCAAAGGCGGGAGCGATCATCGCCCCTGCGGATACGATCATGTTCACAATACGGCGCATGGTGCCTCTGGCTTTAAACGGGCGGAGTCCTCCGCCAAATCAGCCTGCGGTATGCCGCGCTGCATCACATTTCGCAAGCCGCAAACGCCCCGGCACAGTGCCGCATCAACCAGCCAGATCAGCAAAAACCGCTTGTTGCCGCGCCATTTGCGCTTGCACCGCCTGCACGACATCATCGCCCTGCAACATGCCCGCGTTCCACACAGCGACATATTCCAGCCCATCGGCAATGCTGTGATCGCGGCCGTGGTTGAGCACCTGCTTGATGCCGGTGATTGCCAGCGGCGATTTGCCAGCAATATCACGCGCCATCGCTTCGGCAGCCCCCATCGCAGCCTCATGGCTCTCCGCCACGCGATTGACAAAGCCCCACTGCGCAGCCTCGGCGGCCAGAAACCGCCGGCCCGTGTAGCAAAGCTCGCGAATCAATCCCTGAGGCAGCAAATGCGGGATGCGCTGCAAGGTGCCGACATCGGCAACAATGGCGATATTGATTTCCTGAATGACGAAAAATGCCTCTCTGGTGCAGATGCGGATATCGCAGGCCGTGACCAGATCGACGCCGCCGCCGATGCAGCCGCCCTGGCACACTGCAATCACCGGCACCCGGCAATTGTCGATGACATTGAAGCTTTCCTGCAATTCCTTGACGTGGCGGCGGAAGGCTTCGCGCTGGCGGCCGATGTCGGTGCTGCTGCTCGGCGCAGCGCCGCTGGTAGCCATTTTCAGATCGAGCCCGGCGGTGAAATGCTTGCCGGTGGATGCAATGATTACGCAGCGCACGGAGGCATCGGCATCGATGGCGCCAAACACCGCGATCATTTCCGGCCAGAACGCTTTGTTCATGGTGTTGAGTTCGGCGGGGCGATTGAGCGTCACCCGGGCGATGCCCTGCTCCACCCGGTAATCGATCGTCGTCAATTCCATTTCGGCCTCCCTCGGCGTATGGGAACGGCATGACCAAATTCACCGTAAACGGCAATCCTGTCGAATTTCTGATGCCCCCGGCTACCCCTTTGCTATGGGCACTGCGCGATGCCGCCGGCCTGACCGGCACCAAGTTCGGCTGCGGCGCTGGGCTGTGCGGGGCGTGCACCGTCCATGTCGATGGCAAGGCGACCCGATCCTGCCAGGTGACCATCGCCGATCTGGAAGGCACCTTTGTCACCACCATCGAAGGCCTGTCCGACAATCGCGACCATCCGCTGCAACAGGCCTGGATTGCTGCGCAGGTGCCGCAATGCGGTTACTGCCAATCCGGCATGATCATGGCCGCCGCCGCGCTGCTGAAGGACAAGCCCAAGCCCAGCGACGAGGATATCAACACCGCCGTCACCAACCTCTGCCGCTGCGGCACCTATAACCGCATCCGCAAGGCGATCCACTTGGCGGCCGGCGGAATCGAATCGGGCCTACGAGGGCCGGAAACGAGCACCGAGGATGCCGCCGCGCAGGTGCCTCGCTTGAAGCCATAAACTTCATTGCGGATTGTCAAACGCCGGCACAAACATATTTTCCGCAACCATGGTTATGGGATCCAGAGGCAAGCGGGTGCCGGCGCGATACTCGGCACCTGCGCTACCCCATTGGGCTGGAGTCGACGTGTCAGCGCCGTCGTAGGGCCATAGCGCCAGCGGCACGGTCACCTTGGGCGCGCTGGCATCGGTCCGACGCGTTAGCAGCTTGGGTCGTCCCGCCTGCCAGCCATATATCTCGCGCCGCTTCAGACTCACACCAAGGAACGGCGCATGGATATCATTTTGCCGCGCGGGCTGCTGCTGGTTGTAGATCAGCCGCGCGGTGCGCAGCGGCACCCTGTCGAACGCAGCACATTTATCAGGATCGATCAAGCTGAGGTGCGGGACATGAACGAGGTCCTTGACGCCGGCTGGCAGGGGGCAGCCGCGATCGTCGGACCACGGCACGAGGTGGATGCGCAAGTATTGGCGGTCAGGATCTGGCAACCCCCTCAGCGCCGGCCCGATGAGCACGGCTTGCGCCCGCCCGGTGATCAGAAAGCGCAGGCATTCATAACCGCAATACGCGTCGGCACCTGGCAAAGGCTCGTCTTCGCCTTGCAGCCAGGCAATGGCACCGCCAGTGTCGCCAATCGCAACCGGGTTGCCGCTGTCGCTGGCCACGGCTTCGCGCAAAGTCGCTTCAAGCTGGCGGTTCATGACGTTCGGGACGCCCACCGCCACCACCGCCATGCTTGCCCCGGCGGCATACAAACCCAGCCGCAACCGCCAGCGCAGCAACAGCCAGACGAGAAGCGCCGGGGTGAGATATAGCCACAGTGTCGGTGCGAAAAACGCCCCGAACCCGAATGGGATAGTGACGATCAAGGCGATCCACCACCAGAATACACCCCACGCGATAGCCGCCCATGCCGCCCCGGTGGTAATGCACCACAGCCAGATTAGCCGACGTTCCCAGCGCCGGAGCGGTGGACCGAGGTGCATGTTCAGAACGGATTGAGCGTGTAGCCGCGCTGTTGATAGACGGCGTGGGCGGTGATTGCCGATAGAGACATTTTCACGCCCGGCAGCAAATCGGCCTTGCTGATATTCTGGCCCATCGCGGTCTGCCCGCACAGATAGAATTCGACACCGGCACCGATCAGCTTGGCGATCGCGTCCATGCTGCCATTGGCCTTGCCGTCATTGCGCACCGCGTACACGTCGGGCTTGAGCAGATCGACCGCTCCAGCGCCGTGGAAGATCGCCACGATCTGCATATCCTTTTGCGGGACGCCGGCGGCGACATGCATGTTCAGCGTGCGTGCTGCCGTTTCAATCTGACGGCTGAGCGCGCCCGGGGTGGCCTTTGCCGAGATATCGAATGCGATCTTGAATTTGGCGCCCTTGGGCAGCGGCAGATCACTGTCCACGGGCGCGATCGGGCCGACATCAGGCAACACTGGCCCGGCGACAAAGCCAGTGCGGTTCTCGGCTGCCGCCGGCGCTGCCAAGAGCACCAAGGTCAACAGGGCAGCGCGCAGCATCGGGAGAGCCTCTCAGAACGGGTTAAGCGTATAGCCTTGCGCCTGCAAGATGGCATGAGCGCTGCTGGCAGAGATGGCCAGTTCCACGCCGGGAAGCAAGTCGGCTTTCTTGACCCCCATGGCATTGGCGGCCTGGCCGCACACCACGAACCGCACGCCCTTGGCCAGCATTTCTTCCACCATTGCCTGGCTGGCATTGGCGGCGCCGTTGTTGCGCACGCCATAGGTGGCTGCTTTGGTCAGCTCGTTGATCGCTGAACCGTGCACCACCACCGCCACGGCGACATCGCGCAGCGCCATGCCGTTGCCAACATGGCTGTTGATGAAGCGCGCAGCGGTTTCAAAACCCGGATTGCGCTTGCCAGGTGTCGCGCCAGTGACGTCATAGACATGGCGCAGCACCATGCCCTTGGGAATCGCCACGTCATGTTCAACGGGCGTGTGCGTGCCAAACCCCGTGAACACCGGACCATCGGTGGCCAGGACCGGGCTGGCCAGCATCACAGCAACAACCAAAAATGCACGAATCATGCGAACCGCTTCATGCCGGCGATAGCGCTTTCGGCTTCGGCAACCGTGCGGCGCACGATTTCGCCGGCGGGGAGGATTTCAGCAATGCCGCCGCCGCCCTGGCCTGCTGCCAGACATTGGGTTTCCGGAATCACATCAAGCACGCCGGCAATCGGCCCCAGCCGGTTCAACTGCACCGATTCCATCACCTGCGCCGCAAACGGCTTGGCCGTGCCATTGTCGAAATTACGGTTGCTGTCGTTGACGATGGCGCGCAGCGTCTTGCCGGTGAACACCTTGCTGATCATCGTGTCGCTTTCGCTCATCCCCACGATCGCGTCTTTATAGGCTTGGCCGGCGTGCGCTTCATGGCTGGCAATGAAGCGGGTGCCCATCCACACGCCCACGCAGCCAAAGGCCAGCGCGGCCGCCAGCCCGCGGCCATCATAAAGCCCGCCGGCCGCCACCACCGGGATATCCACGGCGTCAACGCATTGCGGCCATAGCGCCACGCTGGCCACACTGCCGGTGTGGCCACCCGCTTCGGTGCCTTGTGCAATCACGACATCGCAGCCGGCTTCGGCAGCCTTGATGGCATGCTTCACATTGCCGGCCATGCACATCACGACGATACCGGCCTGTTTCAGTTCGGTGATGATGGCAATCGGCACGCCTAGGCCTGCGATAAAGGCCTTGGCGCCGCCCTTGATGATAACATCAACACTGGCGGTGAGCGTTTCCGGCTGCGCTGTAAGCAGATCGACGCCGAATGGCTTGTCGGTCAGGTCTTTCACGCGGGCCATCTGATCAGCGATGAATTTGGGCGGCAGCCCGGCCATGCCCAGCGAACCAAAGCCGCCAGCAGCCGACACCGCCGCACACACCTCGGCATAGGCAACGCCGCCCATGCCGGCCAAAAGCACCGGATGCTCGATACCGAGCATGTCACAAATAGGGGTATGAAGCGCCATTATTCAGCCGCCTGCGCTTCGCCAAAGCCGATGATGGCCTTGATTTCGAGGAAATCGGCAAAGCCATGGTCGCCCCATTCGCGACCATTGCCCGATTGCTTGTAGCCGCCAAATGGCGCCATCAGATCAAAGCCGGCCTGGTTGATATTGACCTGGCCAGCCCGCAACTGGCGCGCCACCTGGCGGGCATGTTCGGGTTCACCCTGCACATAGGCGGCAAGGCCGTAGACTGTATCGTTGCCAATCGCGATCGCCTGCTCCTCGCTGTCATAGGACAGCATGGCCAATACTGGCCCAAAGATTTCCTCGCGCGCAATTGTCATGTCGCTGGTCACATCGGCAAAGATCGTCGGCTTTACATAGTAGCCGCTGTCCAGCCCTTCCGGCCGGCCGGGACCGCCGGCCACCAGCGTCGCACCTTCGGCAATGCCTGTCTCGATCAGGCCCTGAATCTTGTTCCACTGGGTTTCGCTCACCACCGGGCCCATGGCGCTGTTGCCATTGGGATCACCCACGGTGGTGGCTTCGGCAGCTTGCTTGGCGATGGCGGCGGCTTCGGCCATCTTTTCGCGCGGCACCAGCATGCGGGTGGGCGCGTTGCAGCTCTGGCCCGAGTTCATCATCACGCTCTGCACGCCGCCGGTCACCGCCTTCACGAGATCGGCATCAGGCAGCACGATGTTGGGCGATTTGCCGCCCAGTTCCTGCGCAACACGCTTGACGGTGTCGGCCGCATTCTTGGCCACGGCGATGCCGGCGCGCGTTGAGCCCGTGAAGCTCACCATGTCGACATCGGGATGGCCGGACAGCGCCGCGCCAACACCCAGGCCATCGCCATTGACCAGATTGAACACACCAGCCGGCACGCCGGCAGCGGCGAGAATTTCCGTCCAGATATAGGCGCTGAATGGCGCAATTTCTGACGGCTTGAGTACCATGGTGCAGCCCACGGCCAGCGCCGGCGCCACTTTGCAGGCGATCTGGTTGATCGGCCAATTCCACGGCGTGATGAAGGCGCACACACCGATCGGCTCCTTGGTGATCAGCGTGGTGCCCTTCAGCTCATCAAACTTGTAGTTTTTCAGCACTTCGATGGCGGTGCCGATATGGCCGATGCCCAGCGCCGCCTGCGCTTGATTCGACAGCCAGGCCGGCGCACCCATCTCCTCGGTGATTGCAGCAGCCATGTCGTTGTAGCGCTTCTGATACTCGCCAGCGATGGCGCCAAGCAACTCGATCCGCTCCTTGACGCTGGTGCGGCTGAACGCCGGGAACGCGGCCTTTGCAGCGGCCACGGCGCGGTCAACATCGGCGGCACTGCCCAGATTGATGCGGCCAGCCACCGCTTCGGTGGCAGGGTTGATCACGTCGATCGGGTTGGGGGCGGCGGGCTCAACCCATTGGCCGCCGATGTAGAATTTCGTATAATCGCGCATGGTGCATCCTCCCCAGGATCAAACAACTACTCTGCTATAGCACGCCGACGGTGCGATTGCGCGCCCGGGCATTTTGAGGGGTGCGCGCTATTTCGCAGGCATCAGCATCACGGCAGCAGCCGTCATGCTGTCCACCCCGGTTGCAATCGTCGGCGCAGGATCGGGAGCCCAGCCGCTGTTGTGCAACGAGGGGATGACCGGCCCGCCGCTTTGGGCTGCGTCCCACTTGGCCTGCGCCACCGCTCCCAGCCAATAGATCACCGAAGGCACCTTGGCCTCCAGTCCAAAATACTGAAAATCCTCCGACGCCATCGATGGATCGAGATCGATCACCCTTGCCTTGCCCAATTTGGCCTGAAACTGCGCTTTCAGCCGCAAGGCCAGCGGCGTGTCGTTCAGGGTGGGCACGCCGATGCGGCCGCCGGTGATCACCGGCATCAGGGCCTCGGGCAGGCCGGCAACGATCGCTTCGCCGCGCGCCACCCGGGCAATGCCATCGAGCAGATGCTTTTGTTGCACCGAATCATAGCTGCGGATGGTCAATTGCAGGGTGACATCATCGGGGATGATATTGTGTTTGGCCCCTCCGTGGATGCTGCCCACGGTGATCACGGCGGGCTGGAACGGATTATTCTCGCGACTCACCAGCGTTTGCAGCGCCATGACGATGCGGCTGGCCAGTACCACCGGATCCTTGGTGTCGGCCGGATAAGCACCGTGACCGCCAACGCCGCGCACCACAATATCGAGGCTGCTGCTGATCGAGAGCGCGCGGTCTGGCGGCACGCTGACGGTTCCGGCCGGGATACTGGCGCTGTCGTGCAGGGCCAGCGCGAAATCCGGTTTGGGAAAGCGTGTCAACAGGCCATCGTCAAGCATGGCTCGCGCACCGCCCAAGCCTTCTTCGGCAGGCTGCCCGATCATCACGACGGTGCCGCGCCAGGCCTTGCGGTTTTCGGCCAGCCAGCGCGCCGTGCCCACCCACACGGCCATGTGAATATCGTGGCCGCAGGCGTGCATCACCGGCATCATCGGGCCAGCGCCGTAACTGCCCATCGCTGTGCTGGCATAGGGCAGCCCGGTGGTTTCCTTCACTGGCAGCCCGTCCATATCTGCGCGGATCAGCACAGTTGGGCCCTTGCCGTTCTTCAGCACCGCCACCACGCCGGTGCGGCCAACCTTTTCGGTGACGTCAAAACCAGCGGCGCGCGCTTCGCTGGCCAGGATCGCAGCGGAGCGCACCTCCTGAAAGCTCAGCTCGGGATGGGTGTGCAAATCCCTGTAAAGGGTCACCAGATCGACTGGGGCTGCAAGCGTTGACGTTGCTGCCAACGCCGCGATCAGGCCGCATATGCCGATAAACCATCCCATGTCAGTTTTGTTCCAACCAAAATCATCAACCAATGGATGATGGCATAAAAGCGCGGGCCATCAAACCGCCGCACCAGTTTCGTGCCGGCCCAGGTCGCCAGTATTGCCGCCGGCATCAACAGCAGCGCCAGCCACAAATTGGCCGGCGTAAACGCGCCCAGCGCCCAATAGGCCGGCACCTTCAGCCAGTTGATGACGGCAAAAAATACGCTGCTGGTGCCGATGAAGACATCGCGCGGCAGCCCGCGCGGCAGCACGTGCATCTGAAACGGCGGCCCGCCGGCATGGGCGATCTGGCTGGTAAAGCCCGCCGCGGCGCCGGCCGCCACGCCCTCCCAGGCGGCGCCAATGCGCGCCGCCACGCCGCGCCGGTGCGCAGCGATGCGCTGCACCCCAAACGCCATGGCGATCACACCCACCGCCAGCTCCACCATCGCCACCGGCACATAGCGCGCCAGCGCCCAGCCCGCCGCAATGCCGATGCAGGCAGAAGGCACCATCACCCGCAGCAGGCCGGAATCGCGGTGCGCCCCAAAGGCCCGCACCGAGAAAACATCCTGCACCAGCAAGATCGGCAGCAGAATCGCAGCGGCCGTCACCGGGCTCATGCCCAGCGCCATGACCGGCACACCCAGCACGCCCAACCCGGCAAAACCGCCTTTGGCCAGGCCGAACAGCACGACCCCGATCAGCGCCGTAACCCAGAAACCGGCATCCTGCGCCGTCAACGCTGCCAGCAACTCGGGCGGCATTCAGTCTTGGCGCAATTCGATCAGCACCAGCCGCGCGCCCCAGCGCGGCCAGGGCAGCGCCAGCCGCCAGTGCCCGGGCGCGACCATGTCCAGCACGCCGAGCTGATCACGGTCATTGTCCTCGCCATAACGCAGGCGACCCATTTCACCGCCAAGTGCTACACTGCCCAGAAAGATCAGCCGATCGACATCCGGGTAGAGCTTGCCAAAAAAATGTTGCGGCCCCGGCGCGGTTTCCAGTTGCAACAGCGGGCCAGCTGCCACCAATCGGCAATCCGACCACACGCTGGCCTGTACCGGCGGCGCTGTGCGCGGCGTGCTTTGCTGCCAGCCCAACCGAATGATGCGGCATTGATAATTGCCGGCCACCGGCATCTGCACCGGCGGCGGCGGCTCGGTCTGCTCGCCAAGTTCAGCGGTATCGGCCGCAGCTGGCACCACCGGGCCCAATGCGGCCAGCGCCGCATCGGCGCCTGCGCCGGCAATATCGGCGCGGGCCTGTTCCCACGCATCGGGCAGACGCGCCAACCGGCCGCGATCCTGATCCTGGATCACCGCCTGCCAGACATCGGCTTGCCGAACGACGGAAAACGGGCGGAACTCATCCGATTTGCTGCAACCAACCATCACCGCCAGACAACCAAGGCCCAGCATCAGCCGCCCTGCGATCACTAACTTGGCCATCACTGGCCCAGCATGCCGCGCACGAAACTGGCCAGGCCCAGCTGGCGCTTGCGGCGCAACCGCTCGGCCATCAGGATCGAACGGATTTCGCTCAGGCAGGTTTCGGCGTCATCGTTAACGAGAATATAATCATATTCGCCCCAATGGCTGATTTCGTCGCGGGCGCGGGCCATGCGATCGGCAATCACATCGGGATGGTCGGTGTTGCGCGTGGTTAGCCGACGGTTCAGTTCGGCCAGGTTTGGCGGCAGGATGAACACGCGCACCAGATCAGACGCCGCATCGGTCTGCTGCAGCTGCTGGGTGCCCTGCCAATCGATATCGAAAAGCACATCGCGCCCGGCGGCCAGCGCGGTTTCCACTTGCGCGCGCGGGGTGCCATAGCGATTGCCAAACACCGTCGCCCATTCCAGCAGCGCATTGCCCGCCACCATTGCCTGGAATTGATCGGCGCCGACAAAATAATAATCCACGCCGTCCACCTCGCCGGGGCGCGGGCGCCTGGTGGTTGCCGAAACACTCATGGTGATCTGGCTGTCCTCCGCCAGCAGCGCGCGCGACAAGGTGGTTTTGCCGGCACCAGAGGGCGATGACAGCACAAACATCAGGCCGCGCCGCAGCGGCGACTGGGCCGGCGCGTCACTGCGCTCAAAGGCCGTCACTTGCGGCGGAACCGATCGAGCGTCACCACATTGCTGCCCACTGCCGCATCGGGATCGGCGGGGCCGGTGGGCGGCGGCGATTCGGGTTCGGGCGGAGTGGCATCCGGCGGCGGCAGCTCACCGTCCTTGGCAGCAAATTGCAGCGCAAAATTCACCGCCGGGTCCACAAAGCCCACCACGGCATCATAGGGTATCACCAGCTTGGCCGGCATCTGGTTGAACGACAGCCCGATGGCAAAATGCTCGGCCTCTACCTCAAGATCCCAATAACGATGCTGCACCACAATCGTCATTTCATCAGGGTAGCGCGCCAGCAGATGCGCCGGGATCGACACGCCGGGCGCGCGCGTGCGAAACGCGATGTAGAAATGATGCCCGCCCGGCAAGCCGCCAGCCTCCAGGATCCGGCGCATTACGCGGCCAACCACACTGCGCAGGGCATCCTGCACGATGTCGTCGTAGGGGATAAGGCTGTCGGGCGTTGTTTCGGTCACGGCGGCAGGCCTTGATTGGAGTCGGGGATTTGATACGGGAACTGGGGACCGGCGTTGCACGCTGGCGCCCGCGCCCGGCACCCTGTTCACGGCCATCCGATTGGCGCGGGCAGCGTCGCAGGTCAAGGGCAGAAGGCGCAACAGGACAAGCGTGCCGGCCCCCAAAGTTGCGTGAGAGCCAGCGGGCCGTGATCGCGCAAATCGGTGAGGGGGTTCTGTTGCCCGGCCCGCCAAATCATTGGTGGGTCGGGGGGCCGTGATCGCGCAAATCGGTGAGGGGGTTCTGTTGCCCGGCCC
>NZ_JBBATR010000001.1:67126-70880 GCF_040398645.1 Sandarakinorhabdus sp. | reverse complement strand
TGGGTCGGGGGGCCGTGATCGCGCAAATCGGTGAGGGGGTTCTGTTGCCCGGCCCGCCAAATCATTGGTGGGTCGGGGGGCCGTGATCGCGCAAATCGGTGAGGGGGTTCTGTTGCCCGGCCCCCCTCGGGCCGCTGGAGTCCACTTCTGTTGCCCGGCGTGGCCCGTGCCGCGCTTTCGGCCAGTGTAATGTCAGTCGGTGAAGACCTCAATTACGCTGCGATTGCGAATGCCTCGTTGTCGTTGGCATTTATGGGGTTTTGAACGGTTTAACGGCTCATTCAGGCCGGGAAAAAATACCGTCTTTGAACACACGTCGATCCTGGTTCGGCCCCAAACATCACCCCGACAACAGGCTGAACAATGGTGGAGCCGCCGGGTACTGCCCCCGGGTCCGCTGCGTCTATTTCACGACATCATTTATCGCCATAGCCGGCACGCCGGCACAGGTTATGTAGGCGTTGCCGCGGGAAATCTCAATCCCAGTTGTCGGGTGGCTACAAGCTGCTGGGGACGCCCCAGAAATCTAGGCGGCACCCGCCGCCACAACAGCCTGATATCGCGCCAAAACTGCGCCATTGATCACGTCCCAATCATAGGCCTGGGCTGCTGCCAGTCCGGCTTTGCCATGCGCGGCGCGTCGGCCTGCATCACTGCAATAACCGCCCAGGGCGTCCGCATAGCCTGCAACATCGCCCGGCGTGACCAGCGCGCCGGTGGCACCATCGGAAACCAACGATTCGTTGCCGCCAGCGCGTGCCGCCACCACCGGAATACCGCTCGCCATGGCCTCCAGATTGATATTGCCAAAGGTTTCAGTTGTGGATGGATTGAGCAGCATATCAAAACTGGCATAGGCGCGGGCCAGATTGGTGCCATCCAGAAAGCCGGTGAAAATCGCATCCGGCACCAGCGCTTGAAAATGGGCGCGGGCCGGGCCATCGCCAACCACCAGCAGGCGGTGGCGCACGCCGCGCCGCTTGAGTTCCGCAGCCGCGGCCGCCACCATGTCGAGGCCTTTTTCCAGCACCAGCCGGCCAACAAACCCGATCACCGGTTCATCATCGGCAATCCGCAAGCTCCAGCGCCATTCCGGGCTGCGCCGGACGGGATTGAAGCGCAACTTGTCAACACCGCGGCTCCACACCGCCGGCTGCCCGCTGATGATGCCCGCCGCACGCATCGTTTCACCAAAGCCAGCCGAGGTGACGAAAACCTCGTCGAGGCCGGCATAGAAACGGCGCAGCAGCACCTCGATGGCCGGCCGCACAAAGCCGAGACCATAATATTCGAAATATGTTTCAAACCTCGTGTGAATCGACGCCACCACTGGCACACCCAGGCGGCGTGCCAGCTTCTTGGTAGCATGCGCTGCCGGATCGGGGGCAGACAGATGGATGATATCCGGCGCAAACGCCTGAATATCCTGCTTCAGCCTATCAGGCAGGCCAAGGGCAACCCGATATTCCCCGCGCCCCGGAATCGCAAAACTGGGCAACGACACCAAGGTGCCAGCCGGTTCAAAGGCCGGCGTGTCACTGGTGGGCGAATACACACGCACAGTGCAGCCCTGCGCCTCCAGAAAGGCCACCAGCCGGTTCAGAGCCTGGTTGGCGCCGTCACGCACATAATTGTAGTTGCCGGAAAACAACGCCACCCGCAGCGGGCGGGCAGGGCTGTGTTTCGAAGCAGGCGCCGGGTCGGCTGGGACAGGCAGTTTGAAGGCGGTGGCCACGCGGATTATCCAATGCTGTTATGGACAATTTGCACAGCTTTGTGGCCAATCGGCGGCAATTCGTGGCCGTTTGATGATCTTTGGTGGCCGAATGAAAAACCCCGCCGGCATTGCCTGCCGGCGGGTTTGAACATGGGTTGGATAGACGATCAGCCGGCGACGAGCGCGCCCCGGCGGCGGCGCATGGCGGCCCCGACGAGGCCAAAACCGGCGATCAGCATCACCCAGCTCGCCGGCTCAGGCACCGCTCCCGGGCCCGTATCAATGGTAAATGGTGTCTGCGAGAGGTTGACTGTTCCAGCGTTGACGAAGGTGAGGCCCGTCACAAAAGCCGTGGGATCACCTGGATCAAGCAGCGCCGACATATCGATGCCACGCACGCCGAACCGCGACACGCCGCCCGGCGCAAAATTGAAGACAGTCTGTGGCGCGACCGAGCCAAGTGGAACATCATACAAATTAGTCATGCTGTTGAATCCGAATAATTGGAAACCACCAGCTTCAACGGGAACTGAAGGAAACAATGCAGAGGCTATGTTCGGTCCAGAATTAACAACGTAGTCATATCCAACCGAAATGATTGGATCAATAAAAACCGTCTGATTGAGCACGACATTGAAATCGAATACGAAGCTACCATCGTTTACGATCGTTGGGAGCAATGGTGTTTCAGGCGTGGTACCAGTCGTTATTGAGCCATTTCGTATCAGCAATTGCCAGATGCCCGGTGTGTCGCTGCTGACGTTCGAAGTGTTTTGAAGATTGAGCACATCCGCGGTGCGCGATCCCGGCAGCGTGAAAGAATTGGTAAAATCACCAGCGTCATACCCCGCTTGCGCTGGAGTACCGCCAAGCCCACCTGTGCCGCCGGAAGCACCCCCCGTTGTCCATTCGAGCCGGTTGTAGCGAAATTCGATATCAAAATTGCCCGACCCTGTTTCCGGCCGATTCGAAAGCACCATCTGGAAATTGTTTGTTTTGCTGTTGTCATTTGAGAAAAATCCAACGTCGTTCCACGTCACCACCACGGTATTGCTGTTGGGCGACCCAATGTAGACAGCGCCGCCGCCCGGCTGATTTCTCGTATCAACATCCCCCCAATAGGGTGCAATAATCGGCAGGCTCGAGGCTGGAAATGGAGTTGGCGTAAAGGAGCCAAGTGGTGAGCCGAAACTCACGTTGCCGTTGTTGTTAACGAAAAAACTATTATAGTTAGTGCCAAAAAAATTCAGCCCGAATGGCAAATTCAACTCGTTGGATGAGGCATCATCATTTGGAAACTGCGTAAGCTCACCAAAGCCAGCAGGACCGCCAAGGCCATCGATAAGCGGCGCACTGGCTGCAGCGGGAGAACCCAATGTCGCACCAGCGAGAACGGCGAGTGCGATTACCGATGAAAAACAAGAACGAAGCATGGGACCTTCTCCTTCAAAAAAGACCAACTTTAACTCACTGTTTTACATAGGACCTTGGTCACTAATCCAATCCTAATAATTGATGTTAACCTTAATTGATTCTTGAAACAAGCGCCCAACAAAAAAGGCGCGCCAGAAGTCTGGCGCGCCTTTTCAGACAACCAAGTGTAGCGTCAGGCTTCGGTCTGTTCCAATGCCTTGGCGCTGGCCTGCTGCACCGAACGCAGCACCGCGTCGCGGCTTGCGGCGGCAACCCGCAGGCGGTTCATGCCCGCACCCGTGCCGGCCGGGATTAAGCGGCCCACGATCACGTTTTCCTTCAACCCGGTCAGCGTGTCGATCTTGCCCTGCACAGCGGCTTCAGTGAGCACGCGCGTGGTTTCCTGGAACGATGCCGCCGACACAAACGACTTGGTTTGCAGCGACGCCTTAGTGATGCCCAGCAGAACCGGTTTCCCGGCCGCAAAACGCCCACCTTCGGGCAGCTTGCTGTTTTCGCTGTCCATCTCTTCGCGGTCGCATTGTTCGCCCACCAGCAAGGTGGTGTCACCGCTGTCGGTGATTTCCACCTTCTGCAGCATCTGGCGCACGATCACTTCGATGT
>NZ_JBBATR010000001.1:61921-67026 GCF_040398645.1 Sandarakinorhabdus sp. | reverse complement strand
CCGCTGTCGGTGATTTCCACCTTCTGCAGCATCTGGCGCACGATCACTTCGATGTGCTTGTCGTTGATGCGCACGCCCTGCAACCGATAGACTTCCTGGATTTCCGCGCAGAGATATTCGGCCAGCGGCTCCACACCCAGCACTTCCAGAATGTCGTGCGGATTGGGGTTGCCATCGATCAGATAGTCACCCTTGCGCACGAAGTCGCCTTCCTGCACCGCAACGTTCTTGCCCTTGGGCACCATATACTCAGCAACGTCACCGCCATCTTCCGGACGAATGTTGATCCGGCGCTTGGTCTTGTAATCCTTACCAAATTCCACGCGGCCATCGATTCGCGCGATGACAGCATTGTCCTTGGGAATGCGTGCTTCGAACAGTTCAGCCACCCGCGGCAGACCGCCGGTGATGTCGCGCGTCTTGGCGGCTTCCCGCGGAATGCGGGCCAGCACGTCACCAGCCGACACCATCTGGCCATCGGCCACCGACAGCACGGCGTCCACTGCCAGCAGATAGCGCGCCGATTCGCCGGATGCATCATCCAGCAGGGTGATACGTGGGCGCAAATCTTCCTTCTTGCTGGCAGTTTTCCAGTCAGTCACCACCTTGTTGGCCAAGCCGGTGGCTTCGTCGACTTCTTCCTTCAGCGTGACGCCTTCGATAATGTCCTGATACTTCACCTTGCCGGACTTTTCGGTGATCACCGGCAATGTGTACGGATCCCACTCCGACATACGATCGCCCTTGGCCACCGTGGCCCCTTCAGCGGTGTTGATGATCGCGCCGTAGGGAATGCGGTGGATCGAGCGTTCGCGGCCTTCGGAGTCGCGGATTACCAGCTCGCCGTTGCGGGCCATGGCAATTGCGCGGCCACGGCTGTCGGTGATCGTGGCCATGCCGCGATATTCGACGCGGCCGTCAACCGGCGCATCCACCGTCGATTGTTCGGACACCTGCGCGGCGCCGCCGATGTGGAAGGTGCGCATGGTCAGCTGCGTGCCAGGCTCACCGATCGATTGCGCCGCAATGACGCCAACCGCTTCCCCCATGTTCACCGGTGTGCCGCGTGCCAGATCGCGGCCATAGCAGGTGCCGCACACGCCGCCCTTGGTTTCGCACAGCAGCGGCGATCGGATCTTCACCTCGGCCACAGCCGCCGTTTCAATGCTTGCCACGTCCGATTCGGTCAGCAGATGGCCAGAAGCCACCACGACTTCGCCGGTCTTGGCATCGATCACATCCACCAGCACGGTGCGGCCAAGGATACGCTCGCTGAGCGACACGATGGTGTTGCCGCCTTCGACGATGGCCTTCATCAACATTCCGCGCTGCGTACCGCAATCATCCTCGATAACCACGCAATCCTGGCTGACATCAACCAGTCGGCGCGTGAGATAGCCGGAGTTCGCGGTCTTGAGTGCCGTATCGGCCAGACCCTTGCGGGCGCCGTGGGTGGAGTTGAAATACTCCAGCACGGTAAGGCCTTCCTTGAAGTTGGAGATGATCGGCGTTTCGATGATCTCACCCGATGGCTTGGCCATCAGGCCGCGCATCCCGGCCAGCTGCTTCATCTGCGCCTGGGAACCGCGAGCACCGGAGTGCGCCATCATGTAGATGGAGTTGATCGGCGCAACCCGGCCGCTTGGCAGCTGCTTGGGTGTGCTGATTTCCTTCATCATTTCGGTGGCGACCAGATCGCCGCACTTCGCCCAGGCATCGACGACCTTGTTATACTTTTCACCCTGGGTGATCAGGCCGTCCTGATATTGCTGCTCGAAATCCTTCACGCCGGCCTTGGTTTCATCAACCAGGCGCGCCTTGGCGACCGGGATGACCATGTCATCCTTGCCAAAGCTGATGCCGGCTTCGAAGGCGTGGCGGAAGCCCAGCGCCATGATGGCATCGGCAAACAGCACCGTCTCCTTCTGGCCGGCATGGCGATAGACAATGTCGATGACGTCGCCCAATTCCTTCTTGGTCAGCAGGCGGTTGATGGTTTCAAACGGCACCTTGTGGCTTTTTGGCAGGGTTTCCCCAAGCAGCAGGCGGCCCGGCGTGGTGTTCACCCGCTTCATGTACAGCTTGCCCTCATCATCGGCCTGCAGAACGCGGGCGATGATCTTGGTGTGCAGCGTTACATTCTTGTTGAACAACGCCTGATGCACTTCGGCCATATCGGCGAAGGCCATGCCCTGGCCCGGCTCGTTCTCAAGCTCCATGGACAGATAATAAAGCCCAAGCACCATGTCCTGCGACGGCACGATGATCGGCTTGCCGTTGGCAGGGGACAGGATGTTGTTGGTCGACATCATCAGCACGCGCGCTTCCAGCTGGGCCTCAAGGCTCAGCGGCACGTGCACGGCCATCTGGTCACCATCGAAATCGGCGTTGAACGCAGCGCAGACCAGCGGGTGGAGCTGGATGGCCTTGCCCTCGATCAAGACCGGCTCAAACGCCTGGATGCCAAGCCTGTGCAAGGTCGGCGCGCGGTTGAGCAGCACGGGATGTTCGCGGATAACCTCGTCGAGGATATCCCAAACCTCCTTGCGCTCCTTCTCGACCCACTTCTTGGCCTGCTTGAGGGTCATCGACAGACCCTTGGCATCAAGCCGCGAGTAGATGAACGGCTTGAACAGTTCCAAAGCCATCTTCTTGGGCAGGCCGCATTGGTGCAGCTTCAGCTCAGGCCCTGTGACAATAACCGAACGGCCGGAATAATCGACGCGCTTGCCGAGCAGGTTCTGCCGGAACCGGCCCTGCTTGCCCTTCAGCATATCCGAAAGCGACTTCAATGGACGCTTGTTGGCGCCGGTGATGGTGCGGCCGCGGCGGCCGTTGTCGAACAGCGCATCAACAGCTTCCTGCAGCATGCGCTTTTCGTTGCGCACGATGATATCAGGCGCGCGCAGTTCGATCAGGCGCTTCAGGCGGTTGTTGCGGTTGATGACGCGGCGATACAGATCGTTGAGATCGGAGGTTGCAAAGCGGCCGCCATCCAGCGGCACCAGCGGGCGCAGTTCCGGCGGAATCACCGGCACCACGGTCAGCACCATCCACTCGGGCTTGTTGCCGGAATTGATGAAGCTTTCGACCACCTTCATCCGCTTGATGATCTTCTTGGGCTTCAATTCTGATTTGGTGGTGCGCAGTTCCTCGCGCAGCGTCTCCATCTCGCCTTCGAGATCGAGTTCCTGCAGCAGGATGCGGATGGCTTCGGCGCCAATGCCGGCCTGGAACGCGTCCTCGCCATATTCTTCCTGCGCCGTGAACAGCTCGTCTTCGGTCAACAGATCAAACTTCTTGAACGGCGTCATGCCCGGATCGAGCACCACATATTGTTCAAAATACAGCACGCGCTCCAGCTGCTTGAGCTGCATGTCGAGCAGCATCCCGATGCGGCTGGGCAGCGATTTCAGGAACCAGATGTGCGCAACCGGCGCAGCCAGCTCGATATGGCCCATGCGTTCGCGGCGCACCTTGGATACGGTGACTTCCACACCGCATTTTTCGCAAACAATGCCTTTGTATTTCATGCGCTTGTACTTGCCGCACAGGCACTCATAATCCTTGATCGGGCCAAATATACGGGCGCAGAACAGGCCATCACGCTCCGGCTTGAAGGTCCGGTAGTTGATGGTTTCCGGCTTCTTGATCTCGCCGAACGACCAGCTGCGGATCTGTTCCGGGCTGGCGATGGCGATCTGGATCTGATCGAAAGTCTCGGGCTTGGCGGCCGGCGAGAAGAAATTCATCACTTCGTTCGACATGGTCTTTTCCTCCTTCACCCCTCCCCTTCAGGGGAGGGGCCGGGGGTGGGGCTGTGTTGGCGGAAAGGCTTTTCTTTTCAGAGGGCAGGACATTCCCCACCCCCAGCCCCTCCCCTGAAGGGGAGGGGAGGGGAGTTGGCCTTATTCCACCTTCTCGTTCGACTGCAGCTGGACGTTGAGGCCCAGCGACCGCATTTCTTTGATGAGCACGTTGAAGCTTTCGGGGATACCGGCTTCAAACGAGTCGTCGCCCTTGACGATGGCTTCATAGACCTTGGTGCGGCCGATGACATCGTCGGACTTGACGGTCAGCATTTCCTGCAACGTGTAGGCCGCGCCATAAGCCTGCAAGGCCCAGCATTCCATTTCGCCGAACCGCTGCCCGCCGAACTGCGCCTTGCCGCCCAGCGGCTGCTGGGTCACCAGGCTGTACGGCCCGATCGAACGCGCGTGGATCTTGTCGTCAACCAAATGGTGCAGCTTGAGCATGTAGATATAGCCCACGGTCACCTTGCGATCGAACTGGTCGCCGGTGCGGCCATCAAACAGCTCGACCTGACCAGAGGTTTCCAACCCGGCCAGCGCCAGCATGTTCGAAACATCGGCTTCCTTGGCACCGTCGAACACCGGCGTTGCCATCGGCACTCCGCCCACCAGATTGCGCGCCAGTTCCACCACCGCTGCGTCGCTTTGATCGGCGATATCCAGCGCATATTGCGGGCCATAAATGGCCTTGAACAAATCGCGGATTTCGTCGGCAGAACCAGCCGTCATCGTGGTGTTGATGTTCTCCAGCATCACCGCAATCTTCTTGCCCAATCCGCGCGCGGCCCAGCCCAGATGGGTTTCAAAGATCTGACCAACGTTCATGCGGCTCGGCACACCCAACGGGTTGAGCACGATGTCCACCGGCGTTCCGTCCGCCAGGAACGGCATGTCTTCCTGCGGCAGGATGCGGCTGATCACGCCCTTGTTGCCATGGCGACCGGCCATCTTGTCGCCCGGCTGCAGCTTGCGCTTCACCGCCACGAACACCTTGACCATCTTGAGCACGCCGGGCGGCAGTTCGTCGCCGGCCTGCACCTTGCTCTTCTTGTCTTCCAGCTTGGCGTTGATGCTGGCGTGGGCTTCATCCCACTGGCCCTTCAGGGCTTCCAGGCCAGCCTGCATGCCATCATCGGCCACGCCAAACTGCCACCACAAGCGGCGCGGATGCTCTTCGAGCAGTGCGTCATCGATGGTGATGCCCTTCTTCACGCCCTTGGGCGCCGCCACAACCTCCTGGCCCAACAATGCATCCCGCACGCGGGCATAGGTGGCGCGGTCCAGAATGGCGCG
>NZ_JBBATR010000001.1:47333-61821 GCF_040398645.1 Sandarakinorhabdus sp. | reverse complement strand
CGGGCCATCACTTCAAAATCATCAATGTGGATCGACGTGAACACGTCTTCCTTGACGATCTTTTCGTTGATCAGAATCGAATCTTCGTAGTTGTAGCCATTCCACGGCATGAACGCGACGAGCACGTTACGGCCCAGCGCCAGTTCGCCGTCCTCGGTGGACGGTCCATCGGCAATGATGTCACCCTTGGCCACGATGTCGCCCACCGTCACCAGCGGACGCTGGTTGATGCAAGTCGACTGGTTGGAGCGTTGGAACTTCATCAGCGTGTAGATATCGACGCCGGATTTGCCGGGCTCGACATCCTGGGTGGCGCGAATGACGATACGGCTGGCATCGACCTGATCGACGATCCCGCCGCGCTTGGCGCCGATGGCTGCGCCCGAATCGCGCGCAACCGTGCCTTCCATACCGGTGCCGACGAACGGCGATTCAGCTTTGACCAGCGGCACGGCCTGCCGCTGCATGTTCGAACCCATCAACGCGCGGTTGGCGTCATCGTTTTCCAGGAACGGAATCAACGATGCTGCCACCGAAACCAGCTGCTTGGGCGACACATCGGCCAAGGTAATCTGGTTCTTTGGCGCCATCAGAAACTCGCCGGCTTCACGGGCCGACACGAGATCTTCGGTGAAGCGGCCGTCCGCATCGATGCCAGCGTTGGCCTGCGCGATGGTGTGGCGCGCCTCTTCCATGGCCGACAGATACACGACTTCGTTGGTCAGCCGCGTGTCGATCACCTTGCGGTACGGCGTTTCGATGAAGCCATATTTGTTGACCCGGCTAAAGGTGGCCAGGCTGTTGATCAGGCCGATGTTCGGGCCTTCCGGCGTTTCAATCGGGCAGATGCGGCCATAGTGCGTCGGGTGAACGTCGCGCACTTCAAAGCCGGCGCGCTCGCGGGTCAAACCGCCCGGCCCGAGCGCCGACACACGGCGCTTGTGGGTGACTTCCGACAACGGATTGGTCTGATCCATGAACTGGCTGAGCTGACTGGAGCCAAAAAACTCGCGCACAGCGGCCACGGCCGGCTTGGCGTTAATCAGGTCATTGGGCATCACCGTGTCGATATCGACACTGCTCATGCGCTCCTTCACAGCGCGCTCCATGCGCAGCAAGCCAACCCGGTACTGATTTTCGAGCAGTTCGCCGACAGAGCGCACGCGGCGGTTGCCGAGATTGTCGATATCGTCGATTTCGCCCTTGCCGTCCTTCAGCTCGACCAGTGTCTTGACCACGGTGGCGATGTCCTCGCGGCGCAGCACGGTGATATCGTCAGGGCAGTCCAGATTGAGGCGCATGTTCATCTTGACGCGGCCAACTGCCGACAGATCGTAGCGGTCCGGATCAAAAAACAGGCCAAAGAACATGGCTTCGGCAGTTTCGCGCGTTGGCGGTTCACCCGGGCGCATGACGCGGTAAATTTCCGCCAGCGCATGGTCACGCTCTTCGACCTTGTCGGCCATCAACGTGTTGCGAATCCACGGGCCAACCTGAACATGATCGATATCGAGCAGTTCGATGCTGGTCTGGCCGGCGCGGTCGATCCGCTCCAGATTTTCAGCGGTCAGCTCGTCACCGGCTTCGATGTAGATTTCGCCGGTGGCTTCGTTGATGAGATCGAAGGCCGAATAACGGCCATAGATTTCCTCGGTCGGGATCAGCAGGGCCGTCATGCCATCGGCGGCGGCCTTGCGCACCATGCGCGGCGTGATCTTGGTGCCTTGCGTGAAGATGATTTCGCCAGTGTCGGCGTTCACCACGTCGAAAACCGGCTTGGCATTGCGCCAGCTGGCTTCGACGAACGGCACAACCCAGCCAGGCTGGCCGGCCGGGCTGTTGCCGCGCACCCACACTACCCGGTTGTAAAACAGGTTGAGCACTTCTTCGGAATTCCAACCCAGCGCATACATCAGGCTGGTCACCGGCAGCTTGCGCTTGCGATCGATGCGGACATTGACGATGTCCTTGGCGTCGAATTCGAAATCCAGCCAGCTGCCGCGATACGGAATGATCCGCGCTGCAAACAGATATTTGCCCGACGAATGCGTCTTGCCGCGATCATGATCGAAAAACACGCCCGGCGACCGGTGCATCTGGCTGACGATCACGCGCTCGGTGCCGTTGACAATAAAGGTACCATTGCCGGTCATCAGCGGCATGTCACCCATGTACACGTCCTGCTCCTTGATATCGAGCACGGAGCGGGTTTCGCTGTCCTGGTCCACTTCAAACACGATCAGGCGCAGCGTGACGCGCATCGGCGCTGCATAGGTCATGCCGCGCTGGCGGCACTCGTCGACGTCGTATTTTGGCTCTTCCAGTTCATAATGCACGAAATCAAGCTCGGCAGTGCCGGCGAAATCGCGGATCGGAAACACCGAACGCAGCGTCTTTTCGAGGCCCGAAACATAACCGGTGGCCGGATTGGAGCGCAAAAACTGCTCATAGCTCTCGCGCTGCACCTCGATCAGGTTGGGCATCTGCACGACTTCGCCGATCTGGCCAAAGCTCTTGCGGATGCGGCGGCGGCTGTTGAAGATTTTCACGCCAGCTGGCGGCTTCATCTGAGTGGCCATGTGTGAGCGCCTTCCTTAGGTGCGCGGCCGATCAGCTGCGCGAAAACAACAAAATCCGCACGTCATGCCGCTGGTGCAGCATGTCGAACGGTCAATGGCGATGCAAGTCGCTTCGGTGCTCATCCGTCGCGGCCCGATCGCGCTTACGGGCCGTGTCTCGAACAACGATGCGATGACCGGGACTCGCTCCCAGTCGTATGCAAACTGTCTAGGCCCGTTGTTGGAATTGGGCAAGGGGCACAGCGTCGGCTTTACAGCATGAGTATCAGCGAGGCCGACTTTGCGTGTCCAGCCCCGGCGTGATGAACAGCGCAGTCGCAGCCTCCACAATGTCCGCGGTGTGCCAACAGCCGGGCGGGTTGGTCGCATATTCGCCCGGCCCGATCGTTACGCTGACGGTGGCACCGCCCGCATGCTCCTGGTGCAACGTCATGCGCCCGGCGATGCACAATACCACCTCCTCGCCGTGCGGGTGCATTTCCCAACTGTCCCAATTGTCGCCAAAGCTGAACATGCTCACCAGCCGGCCTTTGGCGCCTTCATGGCCGTGGCGGGCACCATAGCCCTCATACCACTCACCGCCGTTGAAATCCGGCTGCGGCACCGCCGTGGCGCCCTCGCCGAGGTGGATGAACATCGTGTCGATGCGGTTGGGCATGGCGCGTCTCCATGGGTGAGCCGTGGCATGATGGCGCGGGCGAGGCACAAAGAAAAGGGGCAGCTCCGGGTGGAGCTACCCCTTTTGGTTCGGTGGCTGCATCGGGCCGCAGCAAAGCCGCGTGCTGACGCCGAACAGGTCAGAGAGGCGGAGAAAGCCGCCACCCGGACCCGCAGGCCGAGCTTGCCGGAGCAGGCAAACAGCACGCTGCGCTATTTGCAAGCTCGGCTACGCATTACTTCAGTTCGACAGTCGCGCCGGCTGCTTCCAGCTGGGCCTTGATCTTCTCGGCATCAGCCTTGCTGATGGCTTCCTTCACGGCCTTCGGCGCCGATTCGACCAGCGTCTTGGCTTCGGTCAGGCCCAGGCCGGTGATGGCGCGGACTTCCTTGATGACGTTGATCTTCTTGCCGCCGTCGCCGGTCAGGATCACATCGAATTCAGTCTGCTCTTCGACTACCGGGCCAGCAGCGGCAGCCGGACCAGCCGAGACGGCAACAGCCGCAGCGGCGGAAACGCCCCACTTTTCTTCCAGCATCTTGGCAAGGTCAGCGGCTTCCAGCACGGTCAGGGCGGAAAGCTGGTCAACGATCGAGTTCAGGTCAGCCATGTTGTATCTCCAATGGATTCAGATTGTTTGCGTTGGGTTCGTAAATTTTCAGGCGGCTTCTTTTTCGGCATAAGCCTTGAAGACGCGGGCCAGCTTGGCGGCCGGTGCGTTGGCGAGCTGTGCCAGCTTGGTGCCCGGTGCATTGACCAGACCAATCAGCTTGGCGCGCAGTTCGTCCAGCGACGGAAGTTCGGCCAGAGCCTTGACGCCGTTGACATCCAGCAGTGTGCTGCCCATGGCGCCGCCGACGATTTCGAACTTGTCGGTCGTCTTGGCGAATTCCACCACGATCTTGGCAGCGGCGACCGGGTCGACAGATGTCGCCAGGCCGCAGGGGCCGGTCAGCAATTCGCCGAGCGGCTGGTAGGGTGTACCTTCGAGCGCAATGCGCGCGAGGCGGTTCTTGGTCACCTTGAAGCTGGCGCCGGCAGCGCGCATCCGGTTCCTGAGATCGCTAGCTTGAGCGACGGTCAGGCCGTTGTTGCGTGCAACCACGACCACCGAAGTTTCGGTGAGCGTTTTCGCCAGGCTGGAGACGGCTTCGGCTTTTTTGGCGCGATCCATGCTCACTCCTTGACAGGTTAGCGCCTGTGCCAGCCAAAACAGGCCGCCAGCAGGCGCGGTGGAGGCATGATGCGGACACGCAGCATGCCGGCTCTATGAGCCTGCAGCCTGCCAAACGCCATTTTCAGGAACGCGGCGGGCCTCAGGCCCGTCCGAAGAGGATCGCTTACTGCACAGGTCCACCATCCGGTGAACCAGCGTAGATCCGGCAACGGCGCAGGGCCGACCGGAAGAAAACTTGCCTCGTCTCGTGCAGGCCCATTTGGCTTAAGCGAGCATTCCAGAACTAGCTGGATTGGCCGCACCTGCAGTCTCGGACGGTTGCCTAACCATGACTGGCCAGGCAGGAAACGCGCAACTAGGCGACGGCGGCAACAGAGTCAAGTGCTGCGGCATGACCAGCCGCGCCAGCCTACCGGAACCGCCGGCAACAAAACGGGTTGGGACGCTCAGCGCCCCAACCCGCATTTGCCGCAATCAATCGCGCAGGGTCAGATCGACTTGCCGGTCGAGGCCGGATCAACCTTGATGCCGGTGCCCATCGAGGAGCTGACCGCAACCTTGAGCAGATATTTGCCCTTGGCACCGGTTGGCTTGGCCTTGACCACAGCATCGAGCAGCGCATCGAAATTGGCGCGCAGATCGTCTTGGGCAAAGCTTGCCTTGCCCAGAATGCCATGGATGATGCCGGCCTTCTCGACGCGATATTCCACTTGGCCGCCCTTGGCAGCCTTCACAGCGTCGGTAACGTTCATGGTCACGGTGCCGAGCTTGGGGTTCGGCATCAGGCCCTTGGGACCGAGTACCTTGCCGAGCCGGCCAACCAGACCCATCATGTCGGGCGTGGCGATACAGCGATCGAAATCGATGTTGCCGCCCTGCACGGCTTCCAGCAGATCTTCGGCGCCCACCACGTCGGCGCCAGCCTTGGTGGCTTCTTCCGCCTTGGCGCCGCGCGCAAACACTGCGACGCGCACATCCTTGCCAGTGCCCTTGGGCAGGGTGACAACGCCGCGCACCATCTGATCGGCGTGACGCGGATCAACACCCAGATTGAAGCTGACTTCGATGGTTTCATCAAACTTGGCGGTTGCCAGGTCCTTGACCATCGTCAGGGCTTCATCGACGCCATACAGCTTCTCGCGGTCAACCGCAGCAGCGAAGGCCTTGGCTTTCTTGGTTGTTGCCATGTGATCAGCCCTCCACCACTTCAAGGCCCATTGCGCGGGCCGAACCTTCGATCGTCTTCATTGCCATCTCGATGTTGTTGGCATTCAGATCGGGCATCTTCTTTTCCGCGATGTCGCGGATCTGTGATTGCTTGATCTGGGCGACAGCAGCGCCCTTGCCCGGTGTGGTCCCGCCAGCCTTCAGGCCAGCGGCCTGCTTGAGCATGTAGGACGCCGGCGGCAGCTTGGTGATGAAACTGAACGAGCGATCGGCGAACACGGTGATCACGGTCGGGATCGGCGTGCCCTTTTCGAGTTCTGCGGTCTTTGCGTTGAACTGCTTGCAGAATTCCATGATATTCACGCCGCGCTGGCCCAAAGCCGGGCCGATTGGCGGGGAGGGATTGGCCATGCCGGCCTTCACCTGCAACTTTACGTAACCTGTAACCTTCTTGGCCATGGGGCCGCTCCTTGTTTTGCGGTGCTAGCGGCCGGGGCAACCGGCCTCCCGCAGTTGGGGTGGTCTGCGCAGAACTTACTTCTGCTTTTCCACCTGCTCGAAGCCGAGTTCGACGGGCGTTGCCCGGCCGAAGATCGACACCGAAACCTTGACGCGGCCATGATCGTAATCGATTTCCTCGACCAGGCCGTTGAAACTGGCGAAGGGCCCATCGAGCACGCGCACGCTGTCGCCGATCTCGAAATTGGCCTTCTTCTTGATTTTTGCCGCAGGGGTTTCCTCGGTCTTGGTGTTCAGCATCCGTGACGCTTCCGATTCGGTGATCGGCTGCGGCTTGTTCTGCTGGCCCAGAAACCCGGTCACCTTGGGCGTGTTGCGCACAAGGTGATAGACATCATCGGTCATGGCGAGTTTTGCGAGCACATAGCCCGGCATCGATTTGCGCTCGACCTGCTTTTTCTTGCCCTTCACCACTTCGGTAACGGTTTCCGCCGGCACTTCGACGGCTTCAATGAAGGCATCGAGGCCCTTGCGGCGAGCTTCGGCGAGGATCGCCTCCTTCACCTTGCTTTCAAAACCGGAATAGGCGTGAATGATGTACCAGCGCGACATAGATTACCTCAGGCAGCCAGGCTGAGCAGGAATTTGACCGTTCGGCCCAGTACCTGATCGATTGCCAAAAAGAACAAGGACAGCACGGTCGTCATGATCAGCACCATGACGGTCATCCGCACCGTGTCCGGCAGCGTCGGCCAGGCGATCTTGCGCGTTTCGGTTTGCACCTGGCGCACGAATTCCGCCGGGGACACCCGGGGCTTCTTTGCAATCTCTGCCTTGCCGTCGTTCACGCTTCTCATCCTGTTGTAACGTCAGACCGAATCAAGTTGCCGCAGCACAAGGCTGCCGCCAAAAACACCAATAACCGGCACGGGATGCCCCGAAACCGGCTGCAGGCAACGCAACTCTCGCGCTGTATTGACGCCATTGGACCTGCGATCTCCGTGACTTGCACGATCATCTCTGGTCCGCTGGCAGGAGTGGAGGGGTTCGAACCCCCGGCCCTCGGTTTTGGAGACCGATGCTCTACCAGCTGAGCTACACTCCTAGGCGCTGCGTTGAGGCTATAAGGATCGCCGCGCACCCGCGCAAGTGCTGGCACGACTGGCCATTGAATCCGCCCGGCAGCTGCCCTAAGACGATGCTTATTGCGGGTATAGCTTAGTGGTAAAGTTCCAGCCTTCCAAGCTGGCCATGCGGGTTCGATTCCCGCTACCCGCTCCACACACTGCCCGTTGTCCCCATTGTCAGCGCCGCCTGCCCTGATGCCGCGCGCCCGCCACGTTCTCCACGGTGCGGCGCGGCAATCGCTCCCCATCTATTTGCATGCCGCCGCCTTAAACGTCCGCTGCCACCGCCGTAGTCGGATCAGCAGAACGATTGCGCTGGGCAGCCAAGCGGAGGGTCAAAAATATGGAATATCAACCTGGGCCAATGCAGCCGGCCGCCGCCGTAGCGCCGCCGCCCGATTTTGCAAATGTCGGCGGTTATCCAGCGGGCACCGGTCCGATGGCCTGGTTCGAACAAATCCGCGCCCTGCTGCTATCGACCGGTTTGCCGCCCGAACCATCGGTTTACGATTTGCTGTGGCGCTATGTGCGCGACGATGATCACGAATTGTCGCTTGCCATCGACAAGGCATTGTCCGGCGGCGGATTGACCATGGCCGCGCTTGTCGCCTTGCGCGAAGCCCATCTCGGGCAATTGGGCGAAGCGCAGGTCAATCAATTGATTGCCGATGCGCACGGGCAAGCCGAAGCCCTGGGCCTGCGCATCCAGAGCGGGCAAACCGATCTGGCTGATTACGGCCGTGCGATTGCCGTTGGCGGCGAGCGGCTGGCTGGTCCGATCGATGCCACCAGCCTGGCGGCGCTGCTGGAGCAATTGAGCAAGGCCACCGGCGTGATTCAGGCTGCCAATGGCCGCTTGATGGACGAGTTGGACCAGGCCGCGACCGAAAGCCGGGCGCTGGCCGATCGGCTGAGCCAGGCCGAACGCGCTGCCGTTACCGATGTGCTGACGGGCGTGATGAACCGCCGCGGACTGTTTGCTGCCATCGAAAAGGCGCAGGCCGAATCCGTGGCCACGGGCGTGCCGATGTCGTTGGCCGTGGTGGATATCGATCATTTCAAGCGCTTCAACGATCGATTTGGCCATGCCATGGGCGATGACGTGCTGCGCTTTGTGGCACGACATCTGGCCGAAAAGCTGGAGGCCGAAGGTGGTGCCGCCGGGCGGCTGGGCGGCGAGGAGTTTGTCGGCCTGATGCCGGGCGTTGGCGCGCAGGCCGCCGCCGGGCGCATTGACCGTATCCGCGCCGATCTGGCGTCACAGATGCTGCGCAGCGCCGTCGATGGCAGCAGCATGGGGCGCATCAGCTTTTCCGCCGGTGTCGCCGAACATCGCGGTGACCAAAGCGCCGATCAGTTGATCGAGCGCGCTGACAGTGCCCTCTATACCGCCAAACGCCTGGGCCGCGACCGCGTGGTGCCGGATCGCGGCTGACGCGCCGCGTCTTGCAACACGAGCCCAGCAAATCCGGCCTGGCAAAACGAGCGTTGACAGGCGCGGCTGCCTGCCTCACTAGGCCGCCTCTCGTGCGGTATCAGTGCAACGCTGCGCCGCCGGGTATTGGAGGGGTGGCCGAGCGGTCAATGGCAGCAGACTGTAAATCTGCCGGGTTTCACCCTACGTTGGTTCAAATCCAACCCCCTCCACCATTTTTTTGGGCGTCAATTTGACCCGGCGCCTGTTTCTAGCAGGGCTGCAACCATGGGCCGCCGTCCCCACCCCAAATCCCAGCAGTCGCAAAAGAGCACGTTTCCGCGCCTGTACGGCCGGCACGCGGTGTTTGCGGCGCTGGACAATCCCGAGCGCAGCTTCCGCAAGCTCTGGCTGACCCCGGCCAGCGCCAAGACCCTCGACCTGCCGCCCGGCCTGACCGTGCAATATGGCGACGACCACGATCTGGGCCGGCTTTGCCCGGTGGATGCCCCGCACCAAGGCTATGTGCTGGAAGTGGAGCCGCTGGAAACCATCTGGCTCGATGAGATACTGGCGCAAGGCAATGATGGCAGCAACCGGCCGATCGTGGTGCTCGATCAGGTGACCGATCCGCACAATGTGGGCGCGATCATGCGATCGGCGCTGGCATTTGGCGCGCGCGCACTGGTGACGCAGGATCGCCACAGCCCGGCCGAAACCGGCGTGTTGGCGCGCAGTGCCAGCGGCGCATTGGAGCAACTGCCGTGGGTGCGCACCGTCAATCTGGCGCGGGCACTGGGTGAAATCGGCGAGGCTGGCTTCTGGCGGATTGCGCTGGACGGAACCGCGGAAATGACCGTGGAGACCGCGCTGGGCACCGCGCAGGCGGCGTTTGTGCTGGGCAGCGAAGGCGAAGGCTTGCGGCCGTTGACGGTGCAGAATTGTGACGTGATCGCCAAGCTGCCGATAACCGGCGTCGAAAGCCTGAATGTTTCGAACGCAGCCGCCATTGCCATGTACGCCAGCGCGCGGCGCGGCCTGTAATGGATATTGCCGCCATCGCAGCGGGGTATACTGCGGCATGGAACAGCGGCCACCCGGAGGCCGTGGCAGACCATTATGCGGCTGATGGCGGGATCAGCATCAATGGCGGGCCGTTTTGGCACGGCCGCGCCGGCGTGACCGAAATGGCCGGCGGGTTCCTGGCCGACATTCGGGGCATGGTGCTGCGCTGTGACGGGATGCGCGCGGCGGGTTTGACCGCCATCTACCTTTGGACCTTCACCGGCACCCACGCGGCCAGCGGCAAGCCCGTGTCGGTCGCCGGATGGGAAGCCTGGGAACTGAACGAGGCCGGACAGATCGCCGCCTCGCGCGGTTGGTTCGACGCTGAAGACTACGCGCGCCAGACTGTCTGACCACAAAGCGGCGCGACGAGGGCTGCACCCGTCGCCGCGCACCAGCAGCAATAATCGAGGATTAAAACGGCGGGAGCAACGAGCCCCCGCCGTTTTGCTGTCAAGTTACAGGATCACCCGGATGCCGAAGCGATAGACACGGCCCAGCGGATTGCCGATGAACGGATCATAGGACAGCTCCAGCCGGGACTGCGGCGGGGCGGCATTGGTGAAGTTGTCGATACCAAATTGCAGTTGCGCGGTGACCGACTTGATCGGCAGGTCATATTGCAGATTGATATCGTGCTGCGTGAAGCCTTTCACCACCCGGCCGAATTCAGTCGGGCCAAAGTTGGTGACGGCGCAAGCGGCCAGGCCAACGCAGCGATCGTCCGTCACGCCAGCGACATGCCGCGCCTGATAGCGAGCATTGAAGCCATCGATGCTGTAGTTGATCCAGCCAGTGCCGCGGAACGGCGACACGGTGAGTGGATCGCGGAAATAGTTGGTGAACCCCTTGGCCTGATAGCCCGGCTGCACCAGCACACCGCGGAAGACGAAATCAGCGAACGTGTAGTCCAGCACGAAGCTGCCCTGTGCCCCCACGTTCAACTTGCCGCCGCCCAGATCGGTCTTGTAATCGAACGACAGATCGATGCCGCTGGTCTTGATGCCGGGACCATTGACCCAATCGGTGCGGACGCGCGAGATATCCGCCCCGCGCGTGACACCTTGGACGCAGCCGCCCTGGAAGGTCACCAGATTGGCAAAGATGTTGCTGCAATTGGCAAATGCGGTGGCACTGCTGACAACCGAAGAAGCGATGGCCTGTGCTGGTGTGGTGGTCACCCGGTCCTTGACGTCAAAGCTCCAGTAATCGGCCGAAACCGTAAAGCCCGACGTGTTGATCACGGCGCCGACATTGTAGGTGAAGGCGGTTTCCGGCCCCAGATCGGTGGGATTGCCGAAGATATCCACCGATTTGAAATTGTTGGCTGCGGCCTGAATGCCGGCCAGCGTGGTGATCTGATTGTTGACCACCTGGTTGGCCAGCGGGCCACGGAAGGTGGTGCCCGCCGAGCCGCGCAGAACCAGCCAATCGGTAGGATTCCAGCGCACCGAACCCTTGGGATTGAAGGTGGCGCCGACAGAGCCGCCGTAATCTTCGTAGCGCGCTGCTCCAGTGACTTCCAATGTTTCGGTGATCGGGATTTTCACTTCGGCAAAGACGGCCTTCACATTCTGCTTCACGGCTTCGGCGCGGCTGACGCCAAGGAAGATGAAGGGGCCAACGCCTTGGATCGGCGTGCCGACGCAGCTGCGATCGCCTTCACGGAAACAAGGGTTAATCGCAGCATCGGATTCCGGCAGCAGGGCGCGAGTGTTCCAATCGTTGCGGCGATACTGGCCGCCAAAGGCATAGGCGATCGGCCCGCCGCCCAGATCGATGCCGGTTTCGCCCGAGAAGATGGCATCAAAGACAAATTGTTCTTCGACCTGACGGGTGCCGTTGTTGACCTGAATATAGTTGATGAGATCGATCGAATTCGATGCGCCGGGCACGAAATTCGGGTTGGTCAGATTCTGGATCGAAACCGGCTGCGCCGCATTCAGGAACGGATTGAACCACTGGCAGCCGCCAGCGCCCGGAGTGCCGGTCAACGGATTGCAATTCGGCCCGCCAAGCCCGTTCAGGGCATTCTGCAGCCGAGTACCGATAATGTCGCGCGAATAAGCTTCGCGCTCCGAACGCCACCATGTGCCAAAAACCTGGGCACGGAAATTGTCGGTAAACTCGTGATCAACGCCGCCAGAAACCCGGTAGCTCTTGTTTTCGGCCTGGCCCAGGCCGGCACCGCGCACCGGCTCGGACGGATTGCCCAACCATCCGAAAGGACGGTACAAAAAGGCTCTGATGCCAGTAAGGGGCCGGGCTGCCGTGCTCGGCAGCAAGCCATTTTGCGCCAAGAACGCCGGCACACCCGGGTTGTTGGGGCTGACGCTGAAGGCATTGGCTGAACCGGAGCCATTTGGCCCCTGCGTGGGTGGGAACGAAGGTGACTGGCCAACCGTCGTGTCGGTCTGGGCGTAGGTGAATTCCAGGCGCAGCTTGGTGCGCTCCGAAAGTTCGGCCTCGATCTGGGCATAGCCCTGGTAACGATCTTCCTCTTCGATGATGTTGTTCCACGGCAGGAAGCTGAATCGGCAAATTGGAAGGCCCGTGTTGTTGAGGCCGGTGAAATCATTCACGCCGCCAACACCGGTGCAACCGGCGGCACCGCCGTCCTGAACCGGAGCCGCGTTGGTCGCTCCGCTGTACAGAGGCGTAAATGTGCCCGGCGTGCTGAGAGTCGACCAGGCAGATGGGTTGATCGCATAAGGCGTTTCGCTGAAATCGCGCTCATAGCTCGCCAAGGTCGAACGATGCTGCCAGCCGCCGCCGGCCATCACATTGACCTTGCCAAACGTGTGACCGACCAACGCCGATGTTGTCCAATTGCCGCGCGAGCCGGCGATCGCATCGAAATCGCCCTGGACAACAGCACCGTTGAAATTGCTGCGGGTGACGAAATTGGCCACACCGGCAATGGCATCAGAACCATAAGTGGCGGCTGCGCCATCCTTCAGGATTTCGATGGTCTGCAATGCAAAGATCGGAATGAGGTTGGTATCGGCAAAGCCATCCCCAGGCGCCAGCACGGTGCGGCGACCGTTGAACAGCACCAGCGTGCGCGTGGGGCCAAGGCCGCGCAGGTTCAACGAGCCGTTGCCCTGAAAACCTTGCGACGACGTGGAAAACTGGTTGGAGTCACCAATCGAGGCACCAACGGCGGGCAACTGCTTGATGAACTCCAATGGCGATGTGATGCCTTGCTTGTTGAGATCATCGGCGGTGAACACATCCACCGGCACGGCGGCATCTTCACGAGTGCCGCGGATGAAGCTGCCCGTCACGATGATTTCGGCATCGGCCTTGTCTTCAGCCGCAGCTGCGGCGGTTTGGGCCAGCGCTGCGCTGCCCATGAAAGACCCTGCTGCCAGTGCAAACAATGCGCACCCCGTGCGCAAACGCAATTTCGTCATTCTCAGCCTCCCCGATAATGGCGCAGCGTCTGGCCTGTTCCCGGCGTGGGCTGGCGCAGATCGTGTCCTTGCAGCAATGTTCTTTCGCAATGTGCAGGCGGTCAAGAGGCAAAGTTACAAAATCGCTGCCAAGGCCCCGGCAACACGGCAATTAATCTGGCAGTGTGGCTGTTCAGTACGCTTCGGTTTCGTAGGCGCGGCGCACGTCCCCGCCCCACGCGCCGTGATATTGCGCCAGCAGGCGATCGGCATTGGTCAGGCCGCTGGCAACAATCTCGCGCAGCGGATTCAAAAATCCCTGTTCGCTGTCACCAGCTGCATTCAGACGCCCGCGTGCAGCCAGCCCGGCATCGGCAATCTTCAGCACTTCGCGGGCCAGATCCTGCAACGTCCCGCCATTCGGGCTGGCGGCGCCCAGGGCCAGCGCCGGCACTTCGCGGCGCAGCCGGTCATGATCGGCCGGTGTCCAGTGCTTGACCAGATCCCAAGCTGCATCCAGCGCAGTCTGATCATACAGCAGGCCGACCCACAGCGCCGGCAAGGCGCAGATTCGATCCCAGCGGCCGCCGTCGGCCCCGCGCATTTCCAGATAGCCCTTCAGCCGCACTTCGGGAAACGCCGTGGTCAGATGGTCCTTCCAGTCGGCCAGCCGCGGCTTTTCACCGGGCAACACGGCCAGCTTGCCGGCCAGAAAATCCCGGAAACTATGGCCGGCGGCATCGATATAGCGGCCATCGCGGTAGACAAAATACATCGGCACATCGAGGGCGTAATCGCAGTAGCGTTCATAGCTGAAATCGTCTTCGAACACGAATGGCAGCACGCCGGTGCGCGCCGGATCAGTATCGGTCCAGATATGGCTGCGGAATGATTTAAAGCCGTTGGGCACCCCTTGGGTAAACGGCGAATTGGCAAACAGGGCTGTTGCCAGCGGCTGCAGGGCCAGGCTGACCCGGAATTTCTTCACCATGTCGGCTTCGCTGCTGTAATCCAGGTTGGTCTGAATGGTGCAGGTGCGCAGCATCATATCGAGGCCAAGCGTGCCGACGCGCGGCATGTGGCGCAGCATGATCGCATACCGGCCCTTGGGCATCACCGGCAGATCGGCACGGGCCTTGTCCGGCCAGAAGCCCATGCCCAGAAAGCCGAGGCCAAGCTCGTCGCCGATTTCGCGGCACTGGCGCAGGTGGCGATTGGATTCGGCGCAGGTGGCGTGCAGGTCGGTCAGCGGCGCGCCCGACAATTCGAACTGCCCCGCCGGTTCCAGGCTGATATTGCCATCGCTGCCCTTCAGCGCAATCACATTGCCGCCTTCGAACATCGGCTCCCAGCCAAAGCGGGTCATGCCCATCAGCAGATCACGGATGCCGCCCGGTTCTTCATAGGAAGGCGCCCGGTGATCGGCGGTGCGGAATACGAATTTTTC
>NZ_JBBATR010000001.1:35318-47233 GCF_040398645.1 Sandarakinorhabdus sp. | reverse complement strand
GCAAAAGGGACAGGCTATGCACGATCTGGTCATTCGGGGCGGCACCATCGTTGATGGCAGCGGAGAGCCGCGCTTTGTCGGCGATATCGCAGTGGACGCTGGCCGCATCACATCCGTCGGCAACGTCACGGCGCCGGGCCGCGAAACCATCGATGCCCACGGCCTGATCGTCACGCCCGGCTTTGTGGATATTCACACCCATTATGATGGCCAGGCTACGTGGGACAGCGAAATGGCGCCATCATCCTGGCACGGCGTGACCACGGTGGTGATGGGCAATTGCGGCGTGGGTTTTGCGCCAGCCAAGCCCGACAAGCATCAATGGCTGATCGGCCTGATGGAGGGCGTGGAGGATATCCCCGGCACCGCGCTGGCTGAAGGCCTGACATGGGATTGGGAGACATTCCCCGAATATCTGGACGCGCTGGAAAAACGGCCGCGCACTATCGATGTAGCGACCCACGTGCCGCACGGCGCGGTGCGCGCCTATGTGATGGGTGAGCGCGGCGCGCGCAACGAAGAGCCAACGGCCGATGATATCGCTCAGATGGCCGCCATCGTTGCGGAAGGTGTGAAGGCCGGCGCACTGGGCTTTTCAACCTCGCGCACCATCCTGCACAAATCGATTGATGGCGAGCTGGTGCCCGGCACCACCGCCCAGAAGGACGAATTGATCGCCATCGGCCGCGCCATGGGCCATGTGGGCCACGGCGTGTTCGAAATGGCCAGCGATCTGAAACGCGAATGGGATGAATTTGGCTGGATGGCCCAAATGAGCCGCGAAACCGGCTTGCCGGTCACCTTTGCCATGCTGCAATCCATCGCCAAGGAACTGCCGTGGCAAGAGCAGATGGCCGAAACTGCCAAAGCCAATGCGGCGGGGGCCAATATCGTGGCGCAGATCGCCATTCGCGGCACCGGCGTGGTGATGGCGTGGCGCGGCACCGTCCACCCGTTCAAATTCCGGCCAAGCTGGCAGGCCATCGACGCGCTGCCGTGGGCGGAGCAATGGGCGCATCTATGCGATCCCGCGTTCAAGGCCAAATTGCTTGCCGAGGACAATGTCTGGCCGGAAAGCGATGTGATGCCGCTGCTGATGGCAATCGCGCTGGGTTGGCAGCTTCAATATGAAATGGGCGAGACGTTCGATTACGAGCCAACCCAGGCCGAAACGCTGCATGCGATGGCCACTGCGGCGGGGCAGGAACCGGCCCACTATGCCTATGATCTGCTCTGCCGGGATGACGGCACTGGCTTCATCTATTTCCCGATCCTCAACTATGCCGATGGCAATCTGGATTTCGTGAAGGGCCTGTTGGAGCGCGAAGACACGGTGATTTCCCTGTCAGACGGCGGCGCGCATTGCGGCACCATCTGCGACGCCGCCAGCCCGACCTTCCTGCTCCAGCATTGGGCGCGTGACCGGGCGCGCGGCACCACCAGCCTGGAAAACGCCATCCGCCGCCAATGCCGCGACACGGCGCGCCTGTACGGCCTGAACGATCGCGGGCTGATTGCGCCTGGCTATCTGGCGGATATCAACATCATCGATCTGGACGGGCTGAAACTCGGCAAGCCGTGGCTGGCTTTTGATCTGCCCGCTGGCGGCAAGCGCCTGCTGCAAAAGGCGGACGGCTATGCCTGGACGATCAAGAACGGCAGCGTCACCTTCCGCGCCGGCGTCATGACCGGCGCCTTGCCGGGCGGGCTGATTCGCGGGCCGCAAGCGGTGCCGGCTGCTGCGGCCCTGGCTGCCGAATGATGCGCCGTGCCGTGATTGCGGCGCTTTTGCTGGCCAGCCCGGCCGGGGCGCAAGATGCACCGCCAGCGGTGTTCAGCGAAAGCCGACAGTTGCCCGGCCTCAGCGCGCCGGGCGAGATCGTGATCGACCGCGCCGGCATCCCGCACATCTATGCCGCAAATGCCCGCGACGGGTTTTTCCTGCAGGGCTATGCGGTGGCGCGCGACCGATTGTGGCAGATCGATCTGTGGCGCAAACGCGGGTTGGGTCGCCTTTCGGCGAGCTTCGGCCCAGCCTTCATCGCTCAGGACCGGGCTTCGCGCCTGCTTTTGTATCGGGGCGACATGGCGGCAGAATGGGCGGCCTATCCGCCGCAGGCCAAGGCGTGGACCGAAGGATTCGCCGCCGGCATCAACGCCTTTGTTGCCGATGTCGCCGCTGGCCGGCAGCCGCTGCCCATGGAGTTCGCCGCTACCGCCAGCCAGCCCGAACGCTGGAGAGCCGATGATATCGTGCGCATCCGGTCCAATGCCCTGGCCAGCAACGTGCCTTCCGAAGTGCTGCGCGCCCGGGCGCTGTGCGGCGGCGATGTGCGCAACGAACCGCTGCGCCGCCAATTGGAACCAGCGCGACCGGTGATCATTCCCAAGGGCCTCGATCCGTGCGGCATCCCGGACAATGTACTCGCCGATTACATGCTCGGCACCAGCGATGTGCGCTTTGACGGCAAACAGGCCGTGGTGGCCAGCCGAACCGATCCCGAAACGCTGGAAGGCTCCAACAACTGGGTCATTTCGCGGGCCCGCAGCGCCACCGGGCGGCCGATACTGGCCAATGATCCGCACCGTGCCCATGCCGTCCCCAATCTGCGGTATTTGTCGCACATCGATACGCCGGAGTTGAAGATTGCTGGATCAGGCGAACCGGCGCTGCCCGGCGTGAGCTTTGGCCACAACGAGGATGCGGCGTGGGCCATCACCATCTTCGCCATCGATCAGCAGGATCTGGTAGTGAACCCCGCTGGCACCGCGCTTATCAGTGTGGCAGACAGTATTGAGGTGAAGGGCGCATCCCCGCAAGCTATCGTGCTGAAATTCACCGCCGACGGCCCGATCATTCACGAAGACGCAGCATCAGGCCGCAGCTTTGCCTTGCGCGCCACCTGGAGCAAGCCAGGCGCATCGGCCTATTTCAACGCGGCCTGGGCGTTTGCTGCCCGGAATTGGGACGAATTCCTCATCGCCCGCGATCACTGGGGGGCGCCGCCACTCAATCTCCTCTTTGCGAGTCGCGCCGGCGATATCGGCTGGGCGCCCGGCGGCTTCGTGCCGGCGCGCACCGCCGGAGATGGCCTGCTGCCGGTGCCGGCCGGCAAGGCGCATGGCTGGAAAGGCCTGCTCGATGCGCGGCTGATGCCGGTGGTGCACAATCCGCCGCAAGGCTGGTTTGCCACGGCCAACGAAAACAATGTGCCGGCGGGTTATCCGCATCTGCTCGGCCTGGAATGGAATGATCGCAGCCGCATCACCCGCATCGCCGAAGTGATCGGCAGCAAGCCTAAATTCAGCCTCACCGATGCGATGACGCTGCAAAATGACGCTACATCGGCGATGGCGCGGCGCGCCGTGGCAATACTGCAGGGCCTGAACGGCCGCGATGCCCCCGAAGTGGCAGCATTGGCGTTGCTCAAAGTCTGGGATGGCCACGAAGGCCCCGAATCGGCCCCGGCCGCACTTTATGAAATCTGGGCCAGCCGGCATCTGCCGCAAGCGGCGGTAAAGGCCATCGTTCCCGAAGCCATGCGCCGCAATTTTGGCCGCACCAGCATCGGCAATGTGCTGCCGGTATTGGAAGATGGCACGCTGCTCGGCCCCGACGCCAAAGCCAGGCGCGAAAACATCCTGTTGGGCTCGCTGGGCGGCGCCTTTGCCGAAGCCACGCGCCTGCTCGGCCCTGATCCGGCCACTTGGCGCTGGGGCGCCCTGCATGTGGCGGATTTCAAGCCGGCGCTGGCAATCCCAGGCCGCGAAGCCGAACGCCGCGTCGGCCCGTTGCCCATCGGCGGCAGCGGCTCCACCCCAATGGCGATGGGATCAGCACCCGATTTCCACGTCCAATCCGGCGCGTCAGTGCGGCTGGTGATGGACGTGGGCGCGTGGGACAACAGCATGGCGATCAACACACCCGGCCAGTCCGGCGACCCGGCCAGCCCGCATTACCGCGATCTGTTTCCGCGCTGGGCCACAGGGCAATATGTCCCGTTCGTCTGGAGCCGCCCCCGTGTGCTGCAAGAGGCGGAACGCATCATAAGGGTCAGCCCGGCGAATTGAGCGCCTGCCACACCGCCACCGCCGCCAGCGCAGCGGTGTCCGCGCGCAGGATACGCGGCCCCAGGCTGATCGGCACCGCCGCCGGATGCGCGCGGATGGCATCGCGTTCGGCCGGGGCAAAGCCGCCTTCCGGGCCTATCAATATGGCAGCCGGGGCCGGGCTGCGGGCCAGGGCGGCGGCCATGGCCTCGCCGCCAGTTTCATCGGCAAAGATCAGCGCGCGATCCGCCGGCCAATCCTTAAGCAGCCGGTCCAGCGTCATCGGTTCGGGCAGGCCAGGCACCGCGGTGCGGCCTGACTGTTCTGCGGCCTCGACCAGATGCGCCATCAGCCGCTCAAGATTGGGCCTGTCCACCACGGTGCGCTGAGTCGTCACCAGCTGCAGCCGAGCGACACCCAGTTCGCAGGCCTTTTCCACCAGCCAGTCGATGCGGCCTTTCTTGAGCGGCGCAGCGCATAGCCACAAATCGGGCACCTGCTCCTGGCGGCCGCTCTGCCACTCGCCCACCAAAGTCACGGCTTTCTTGGCCACACTTGCAACCTTCGCGGCCCATTCGCCATCATGGCCATTGAACAGCCGCACCATGTCCCCCGGCTGGCGGCGCATCACGCTGCCCAGATAATGGGATTGCGCCGCGTCCAGCGCAATATGCGCGCCGGCACCGAGCGCCGCCGTCACATACAGGCGCGGCGTGGTTGACAAGCTGCGGTCTTCTTCGCTCATGGGGCCTGTGGTTACGCCGCCTGCCCCCATTACGCCAGATGCGTTGAAAAGCTGGATCGACCGGCTTCCGGCGCGCGCGCAGGCTTATTTGCGGCTTGCGCGGTTGGACCGGCCGGCGGGCACCTGGCTGCTGCTGTGGCCGTGCCTCGCCGGGCTGGCGCTGGCCGGCGGGTTGCGCAGCGCGCCGCTGCTGGCGCTGTGGTTTGCTTTGGGCAGCCTGGCCATGCGCAGTGCCGGCTGCGTGTGGAACGATATTGTCGATCGTGATCTGGATCGCCAAGTGGCGCGCACCCGCGCCCGGCCGGTGGCGTCCGGCCAGATCAGTGTGAAGGCCGCGCTGGCCTTTGCGGTGGCGCTGTCGCTGATCGGCCTGATCGTGCTGCTGCAATTGCGGCCACTCGCCCAGATCATCGCGCTGGCCAGCCTGATTCCAGTAGCGATCTACCCGTTCATGAAGCGCATCACCTGGTGGCCGCAGGCATGGCTGGGCCTTACCTTCAACTGGGGCGCGCTGGTGGGCTGGGCGGCTGTGGCTGAGCCAGAGCTACCAATGCTGCTGCTCTGGGCTGGCGGCATTGCCTGGACCCTGGGCTATGACACAATCTATGCGCTGCAGGATATCGAGGATGATGCCCTGGTTGGCATCAAATCGTCGGCGCGGGCGCTTGGCCCGCGCGCGCGGGCGGGCGTTGCCGGATTTTATGCGGCGGCCATCGGTCTGTGGGCAGCTGCGCTGTGGCTGGCCGCGGGGCAGGCGCTGGCCGTGATCGCCTTGCTGCCGGCGGCGCTGCATCTGGGCTGGCAGGTGCTGCGGCTGGCCGACATCAGCCCGGCGGCGGCGTGGATGCTGTTTCGCTCCAACCGCGCCGCCGGGGCCTTGTGGCTTGCCGCGTGCGCGGCGGTAGGGCTGGCCTGATCGAGACGATGAAGCCGCAGTGGCTGGCCAAACGGCCTGCGAGGGAACCGGAAGCGCTGCGGGGCTGGACCGAGTTGGCTCCAGCCCCGCGCACAAACTGAGCAAGCACAGGCTTGGCAGGCGTTGGCTCGACAACCCGCGCCGTTACCGGGCCGCTACCACGCCATATGATATGCCACGGCAGCGACAAGATTGCGCGTGAATAGGCCGTGACACGGTCGTGGCCACTGCCTATCTCTTGACCATGCTGAATCCAGATGACGCCCTGATCCGCCTTGATGCCGCGCTCGCCGCCGCCCGCACTGCCGGCGCCGATAGCGCCGATGCCATGTATGTGGGCGACGGCGCCACATCGGTGTCGGTCCGGCTCGGCAAGCTGGAGGATATCGGCCGCGCCGAAGGCGAGGAAATCGGCATTCGCGTCTTTATCGGCCAGCGATCCGCCAGCGTGTCATCATCCGATCTGACCATCGCTGCCCTGCGCGAGGCGGCGGATCGCGCCGTCGCCATGGCCCGGCTGGCCCCGGAAGATATCTACGCCGGCTTGGCGCCAGCCCATTTGCTGGCGGCCGGTCCGCTTGCTGATCTGGATATTCATGATTCTACCGAAATCAGCGCTGCCGATCTGAAGGAACGCGCGCTGGCAGCCGAAGATGCCGCGCGCGCCGTTGCCGGCGTCACCAACAGCGAAGGTGGCGGCGCATCGGCTGGACTGGTGGTCACGGCGCTTGCCACCTCCACCGGCTTTCGCGGCGGAAAACGCTCCACCAGCCATGGCCTGTCGGCTTCGGTGCTGGCCGGCACCGGCAGCGACATGCAGCGCGATTATGCCTGGCACAGCGCACGTTATCTGGCCGATGTCGAAGCGGCTGACATCATCGGCCGCCGCGCCGGGGAGCGTGCGGTGGCGCGCCTCAACCCCATCAAGCTGGCATCGGCGGCAATGCCGGTGCTGTTCGATCCGCGCGTTTCGGCGTCGCTGCTCGGGCATCTGGTGGGGGCCATCACCGGCAGCGCGATTGCGCGCGGCACCAGCTTTCTGAAGGACAAGCTCGGCCAGGCCATCCTGCCCGCCACGCTCAGCCTGATCGATGATCCGCTGCGTCCGCGCGGCCTGCGCAGCCGCGCGTTTGACGGCGAAGGCTTGGCCGCGCAGCGCACCGCGATCATCGACAATGGCGTGCTGACCAACTGGTTGATGGATGCCGCCAGCGCGCGGCAATTGGGCCTGATGCCCACCGGCCATGCCAGCCGCGGCACATCGGGGCCGCCCGGCGCCGGCCCCAGCAACATGCATCTGGCCGGCGGCACCGCCGCACCGGCGGATCTGCTGGCCGGGATCGTGCAGGGCATTTATGTCACCGAATTGATCGGCATGGGCGTGAACGGCCTGACCGGCGATTACAGCCGGGGAGCAAGCGGGTTCTTGATCGAAAACGGTGAAATCACCCGGCCAGTGGCGGAAATCACCATCGCCGGCAATTTGATCGACATGTTCAAGGGCCTGATTGCCGCCAACGACCTCAGCTTCCGCCATGCCAGCAACGCGCCCACCTTGCGCATTGACGGCATGACCGTGGCCGGCAGCTGACATTGGCCGTAGAAATGCCTGCAGCATGACTGATCGCAGCGCTGATCTGGTGCTCGCTGCCGAAATTGCCGGCAACGCTGGCCGCATCGCTATGGCGCAATTTGGCACCAATCCCGAACGCTGGGCCAAAACCGATGGCAGCCCGGTCAGCGCCGCCGATCTGGCGGTGAATGACTATCTGAAAGGCAGCATCGCCGCCGCCCGGCCCGGCGATGGCTGGCTGTCGGAAGAATGTGCCGACAACGACCAGCGCTTGGGCAAACGGCGGGTGTGGGTGATTGATCCGATCGACGGCACCCGCGATTTTCTGCGCGGTCGCACCGGCTGGGCTGTTTCGGTGGCGCTGATCGAGGACGGCGCCGTCACCGTGGCCGTGCTGGCCGCCCCCGCCCAGAAACGCCTTTACGCCGCCAGCCTCGGCGCCGGCGCAACGCTGAACGGCAAACGGCTCAGCGTGTCGGGCCTGGCGGCGCTGGACGGCGTGCGGCTACCGATTGATGCCGCCAATCTGACCGCCAGTTTCTGGCCGAGCCCATGGCCGGGCAGCGCCGTCGCCAAACCCAACAGCCTGGCGCTGCGCATGGCAATGCTGGCTGCCAACGAAGCCGACGCCTGGCTGGAAGGCCGCAGCATCCCGGAATGGGATGTCGCCGCCAGCAGCCTGATCCTCACCGAAGCCGGCGGCGTCCTCACCGATCGCCGCGGCGCACCGCTGGGCTTCAATCGGCATCAGCCCGTGCTGCACGGGATCGCGGCAGCGGCCACGCCGGCGCTGCATGGGGAAGTGCTGGGCCGGCTGGACCATGCGCTCAAAATATTCGCCGCCCGCCGCGCCGCCGCCTGACTCGCCAAGCCATACGAACGTCAGCCACTGCCGCTATGCACGGGTTGCGCCGGCGGCCCGCGCACCGCAGTATCGGCATTTCCTGGGGAGGATTACCAGCTCGTGCTGCACAAACGCCGGACATTGGCCGCTTTTGCGGCGCCTTGCTTGCCGCTCACCGGGGTTGGCTTGCCGCTAGTGGTGTATCTGCCGCCTTATTATGCCAGCACGCTGGGGCTGGAACTGGCGGTGGTGGGCATCCTGTTTTCGGCGGTGCGCTGGATCGATTTGCCGATCGATATCGCGTTCGGCCATTGGATTGATCGCACGGAGACCAGGCTTGGCCGCTTCAAACCGTGGATGCTCGGCGGCGGGATCGCGATGGCGCTGGGGCTGGCCATGGTGTTTTTTGCCAGCCCGGGCATCACGCCGATCCGGGCCTTTGCCGGGCTGCTGCTGCTCTACGTCGGATTTTCGGCAGCGCAGGTGGCGCACACCAGCTGGGGGCAGGCGCTGTCGACGGATTATCACGAACGCAGCCGCATTTTCAGCTGGTGGCAGACCGGCAACATGGTCGCACTGATCAGCCTGCTGGCGGTGCCGCCGCTCGCCAATGCGCTGGGCCCGCGCTTTGGCTGGGAGCCTTCGGCGGCGCTGGGCGTGCATGCCATGGGCTGGGTGCTGCTGCTGCTCGTTATCCCGACCTTTGCGATTATCATGCTGGGCGTGCCCGAACGCAAATCGGTGCACCAGCATCCGCACGGCTGGGCCGACATCGTCTCTGCGCTGAAGCGGCCGTTGCTGCGCCGGCTGCTGCTCATTGATCTGTTTGCCAGCCTGCCCCCGGGCTTTGGCGGCGCGCTGCTGATCTTCTTTTTCGAAGCCGCACGCGGGTTCAGCGTGGCCGAGGCACGCTTGCTGCTGCTGTTCTATTTTGCAGCCGGCCTGATTGGCGCGCCGCTGTGGGGCATGATCGCTCGGCGCACCTCCAAACACATGGCGGTGGCGCTGTCGATTTCCAGCTATGCCGTGCTGCACGCCATGCTGGTGCTGGCGCCGCAGCAGAATTTCTGGCTGGCAGCGGGCGGCATGCTGCTGGCGGGCCTGCCGGCCGTCGCTCCGGCTTTTTTGGTGCGCGCTATGCTGGCCGATGTCACCGATGCCGAGACCCTGGCCACCGGGCGCAGCAACGCTGGGCTTTATTATGCCGTGCTGGTGGGCGTGCAGAAACTGGGTTACGCCATCCCGGTCGGCCTCGCCTATATCGTGCTCGATATGGTCGGGTTTGATGCAAAATTGGGCGCTGCCAACACACCGGCGGCCATTGACGGCCTGGTCATGTTGTTCCTGGTGCCACCGGTTTCCACCGCGCTGATTGCCGCCTGGCTGGCCCGCGGCTGGACCATCGATCGCGCGGCCCAGCAGCAGATCATCGCCGAGCTGCAGAGCAGATGAGCTTGGCGGTCGGCATTATCGGCGCAGCCCGCGTCGCCACCTATGCGATGATCGCGCCGGCCAAGGCACGCAGCGACGTGGTGGTGGCAGCTGTTGCTGCGCGCGATCCGCAGCGCGCCGCTGCCTACGCCGCCGCCCACGGCATCGCGCGCAGTTTTGGCAATTATGCGCAAATGGTTGCCGATCCCGATATTGATGCTGTCTATGTCGCGACTCCGCCGGCCTTCCATCTCGAGCATGCCCGCCTCGCCATCCGCGCCAGCAAGCCGGTGCTGGTCGAAAAGCCCTTCACGCTGAACACTGCCGAAGCTGCGGCCTTGCTCGCCGACGCCGACGCTGCTGGCGTGCTGGTGGTGGAGGCGATGCACAGCCGCCACCACCCGTGCTGGGCAGCCGTGCAGGCGTTGTTGCCCCGCATCGGCCGCATCACCCATATCGACGCGGTGTTTGACGTGGCGGTGAGCACAGCGGCCGACGAATTTCGCTGGGATGCCGCGCTGGGCGGCGGCGCACTGATGGATCTTGGCGTCTATCCGCTGGCCTGGGTGCGCACGATTGCTGGCGAGCCAATTGCCGTCAGCCGTGCCGAACTGGCCCGCGAACGCGGCGCTGATGCGCGCTTTGCGGCCCATCTGGTTTTGCCCGGCGGCATCACCGCCCATGTTGCTGCCGACATGACCGGCGCACGCCAGGCCAGGCTGACCATAATCGGCAGCGCCGGCAGCATAATCGTGCAAAACCCGATGTCGGTGCGCGAAGGCGAGGATATCCTGTTGATCACCAGCGCCGGGCTGGAACGTCACCCAGTCGCCGGCCCTGCCACCTTCAGTGCGCAATTGGCCGCCTTCATTACCCACCTCAGCGGCAAAGCGCCTTGGCCACTTCCCGCCGATGATCCGCTGCGATCAATGCAGGCCATCGATCTGGTGCGCAGCGCTGCTTGACCGGCCGTGCCGCTCACGTCATCCCAACATCTTCCGTAAACTGCGAAAGGATTACCCATGCGCCTCTACGATTCGATCGGTCCCAACCCGCGCGTCGTGCGCATGGCGATGGCCGAAAAGGGCATCAACCTGCCAAGCGTCACGATCGACATAACGGCCGGCGTCAACCGCAGCAGCGACTATATCACCAAGGTGCCCGCTGGTGGCACTCCGGCGCTGGAGCTGGATGATGGCCGCGTCATCAGCGAAATCACCGTCATCGCCGAATATCTGGAAGAGCTTCACCCCGCTCCCGCCATTATCGGCACCACACCCGAAGAACGCGCCGAAACGCGCAAATGGGTGCGAATCATCGATCTGGGCTATTGCGAAGTCATGGCCAACGGCTTTCGCGCCACCGAGGGCCGGCGGATGTTTGAATCGCGCTTTCCGCTGATGTCAAAAAGCGGCGGCGACGAATTGAAGGCGATTGCGGCCAAAAAGCTGCAATGGCTCGATGGGTTGATGACAGGCGATTTCATCTGCGGCAACCGCTTCACGCTGGCGGACATCTTGCTGTTCTGCTTCGTCGATTTCGGCGCGCAGGTCGGACAGCCGCTGCCGGATGGCTTGGTGTGGCTGCCAGCGTGGCACCAGCGCATGGCGGCGCGGCCTGCCGCTGCCGCCTGATCGCGCGCTGGCTTACAGCTCGATCAGCCTGTCGGGCAGTTCGTTGGCATTGCTGGCAGCCGGCGGCACATGCTGTGCCAGCACGGCGCCAGCGCTGGCAATGGCGGCGACCATGCCATCGGCGGCGTGACCCGCCTTGATGCCGTCGATCAGCGCCGCGATTGTATCGGCCCACGCTTCGGCCGCCACGCGGGCGAACACGCCATCATCAGCAATCACTTCGGCAACGCGCTCGGTTTCATCAACATAAAGCAACACGCCGGTGCGGCCCTGCGTGGCGGCCAGCCCATGCGCGCGAAACTGCACCAGAGCAGCATGATGGACACGGTCCCGCCGCAGCGCGCGCGGAGTCAGGCTGCGGTCCAGCTTCAGGCCGCCAGCCAGCGCAAGAGCGGCCACGAACACTGCCGCCTGCACGGCCACAAAGGCTTCGATGGCATGGCGCTCACGCAGCGCGGCATCCAGCACGTCCCAATCCGGGAATAGCGCCGATGGCGACCAGCCGGCGAGCACCGCCGCAAATGGCAGCACCAGCGCCGCCAGCACGGCTGCCGCCAGCAGGGTTGCCGCGTAACGATGCGGCCGCGTGTTGACGATTACCACAATCTCGCCAGCCGTCGTGGCTTCGGCGGCGGCAATGGCGCCGGCAATGCGGGCGCGGTCATTATCGTTGAACAACATCACCAGCCCCCAGACGCGCCGCCGCCGCCGCCGGAGCCGCC
>NZ_JBBATR010000001.1:26330-35218 GCF_040398645.1 Sandarakinorhabdus sp. | reverse complement strand
GAACCGCCGCCCCAACTGCCGCCAACCGATGGCCCCCACATGAGCACCGGGCCGCGGCGGCGCCCCTGCTTGCCGCGGCGCGCCGACAGCACGACCCAGACAATGATGATGATCAACCAGACCAATGTGCCCCAGCCCGGACTGTCCTTGCCCTGCTTTTGCGATTGCGCGGCGCTGGCGGCTGCCTCGGCCTGCTGGTCTGGCGGCAGTTGCAGCAGCGCGGCAATTTCGTCGGCGCCGGCCACGATGCCGCCGGCCATGTCGCCAGCCTTGATGCGCGGCACGATCGTGCCCCGGATGATCTGGCCAGACATGGCGTCGGTCAGCGTGCCTTCCAGGCCATAGCCCACTTCGATGCGCAATTTGCGCTGCGCCGGCGCCACCAGCAAAATGGCGCCGTTGTTGGTGCCCTTCTGGCCGATGCCCCAGTGGCGCAGCAGGCCAACGCCATACTCCTCGATTTCCAGCCCTTCGAGATCGGGCACCGTCGCCACCACCAATTGCGTGCCGGTGCTGTCCTCCAGGGTTTTCAGCCGGGTTTCCAGATCGGCCGCAACAGCGGCCGGCAACACGCCGGCGGCATCGACCACCCGCCCCGACAGCGGCGGATAGGCCGGCGCTGCAAAAGCCGAAGCCGCCAGGTTCAGCACCGCGAGCAGCACCGCCAGCAGCAGTGCAATCTGGCTGAGCCGCTGCATCTGGCGGTCGTGCTGCATCACAGTCTCCGCGCGCGTGCGTTTGCGCCTGGTTAGAATTTCACTTCCGGGGCCTTGTCGGCGTTCACGGTGGTGGCCTTGAACGGCGCAATCGGCTGCGCGCCGTAAATCACCTTGGCAGTGATCAGGCTGGGGAAGGTGCGGATTTCGGTGTTATAGTCCTGTACGGACAAATTATAATCGCGCCGTGCCACGGTGATGCGGTTTTCGGTGCCCTCCAACTGGTCTTGCAGACGCATGAACAGCTCGTTGGATTTGAGCTCAGGGTATTTTTCCACGGTCACCAGCAAACGGCCCAGCGACTGGCCAAGTGCGCCCTGCGCCTGATCAAACGCGGCCAACTGCGCTGGATCGGATAATTTGGTGGGATCAACCGTGACCTGGCTGGCGCTGGCGCGGGCCTTGGTGACGCTTTCCAGCACATCTTTTTCCTGGGCGGCATAGCCTTTGACAGTGCTGACCAGATTGGGGATCAGATCAGCGCGGCGCTGATACTGGCTTTCCACATCGGCCCATTTGGCTTTGACCGCCTCTTCCTTGGCCGGGATCGTGTTGACGCCGCAGCCAGAGAGCAAGATCGCGCTGCCTGCTAAGGCCGCCAGAGCAGCGCCATTGGCAAAATTTGGTCTGGTCACAAACATCTCCACGCGGTTAACCAGCTTGCGCGATGCGCGCCGGCATGTTCAATCTGGTGCTGCTTCACATAATATGAAATAGTGCGCTGCAGCGAATTACAAGGGGAATGGCTTCGTGTTGCAGGAATTCAAGGCGTTCATCGCGCGCGGCAATGTGCTGGATCTGGCCGTTGCCGTGATCATCGGGGCGGCCTTTGGCACCATCGTGACCAGCTTTACCGAAGATCTGGTGATGCCGATGATCGGACTGGTCAGCGGCGGCGGCGATTTTTCCAGCCTGTTTGTGGTGCTGGGCAGCATCCCGGCCGACTATCAAGGCAGCACCGCCGATTATGACGCCCTGAAAAAGGCCGGCGTGGCCGTGTTCGGCTACGGCAAATTCGTCACGGCCGTGATCAATTTCCTGATCATCGCCTTCGTGATTTTCCTGATGGTGCGGACAGCCAACAAGCTGATGGCTCCCGCAGCAACTGCACCAGCCGAGCCGCCGCCGCCAACCGCATCGGAAGCGCTGTTGGCCGAAATCCGCGACGAACTGCGCAAGCACCGGGCATGATTTCCGATCTGGCCGGCCTGCTGGACCGGGTGCCGCTGGCGGCGGTGCCGGCGGTGCTGGCGGTGCTGTTCTTCATCGTCAGCGAGCTTGGGTATCGCCTGCACCAGCGGTTTGGCGGCGGCGGATCGGCAGACGATGAAACGCAAGTGCTGTCCGCCGCGCTGCTGCTGCTGGCGCTGCTGCTGGGCTTCACCTTTTCGATGGCGCTCGGCCGCTATGACGAACGCCGGCAACTGGTGGTGCAGGAAGCCAATGATATCGGCACCGCCTGGCTGCGCGCCGGGTTGGTGCCGGCGCCGCATGGCCCGGCGCTGCAACAGGCGTTGGCCGATTATGCCCAGATCCGCCAGACCAGCCCGCTGCCAAACGAGACGCAAAAGTTGGCCGCCGCGGCCCGGCTGCGGGACCGGGTGTGGGCCATCACGGCCACGGCGCAATCCGTGCTGGACGGCCCACGCGCCGCCAGCCTGGTCAGTGCCGTCAACAGCGTGATCGATACTGGCACCACACGCGAAAAATCGGTGGCGGCGCGGGTGCCGGGCGAAGTGATCATGCTGCTGGTAATTTTTGCGTGCGTGGCCTGTTTTCTGCTCGGCTATGTGCTGGCGGCGCATGGGCAGCGGCACCGGCTGGTGTCGAGCGTGCTGTTTGCCCTGATGTCGCTTACGGTCATGCTGATCCTTGATCTTGATCGGCCAGCCGACGGGGCGATCCGGGTGGATCAATCGGCCCTGCGCGAACTGGCGCAGCAGCTTGCCAACACCGCGCGTTCGGCGCAGCAGTAGTTGATGCTGTACCGCGCCCTCCCCATCCTGATGATAGTCATGCTGTTGGCTGGCTGCACCAAGGAGCGCCAGCAAATGCGCCAGGCCTTGTCGGGTAAGCCGCCGGTGATCGCGGGCAGCCTGGAAGGCGATTGGCTGGTCGCCGATCTGAATGGCGGCGGCGCGCCTGGGCCGCCCATGCGACTGAAATTCGATGGCGGCGATCACGGCACCAGCCGCGTTTCCGGAAGCAGCGGCTGCAACCGCTTTCAGGCAAGATGGCAGCAGGATGGCGCCAAGCTGGCCCTGACCATGGGCGCCGTCACCATGCGGGCCTGCGAGCCTGGCCCGACGGAGATCGAGGGGCGATTTCTGGCACTGCTGCCAGCCATCACGGACGTCACCTACACCCAAGCTGGTGAGGCGATACTGACAGCGCCCGATGGCCGGCGCATGCTCCTCAAGCGGCCGCCAGCGCCAGCGCAGCCATAGCAGGGCGAATCAGGCCGCGACCTGGTCCAGCGAAAGGTCCGCCAGCGTCGTGTGGTCGAGGATATTGGCGGTCTGTTCCCGGATCACCAGCATCACCTTGCGGATCACGCAGGTATGTTCCTCAAAACAATCGACACAGCGCTGATAGGCCGACAAGGATACGCACGGCACCAGCGCCAACGGCCCTTCGATCTGGCGAATAATCTCGCCAAAGCTGATCTGCCCGGCCGGGCGCGCCAGCCGGTAGCCGCCCATCTTGCCGCGAAAGCTGGTGACCAGGCCGCCATTCTTCAGATCGAGCAAAATCGCCTCGAGGAATTTGCGCGGCAGTTTCTGATCGGCGGCAATCACCGAAATCGGCACCGGCGCCACGCCGCCTGTCCGGGCGATGAAAATAAGCGCGCGCAACGCATAGCGGGATCGCTGGGTAAGCATGACTACCATACCCTATGCACCGGGAAGGAATTGCTGCCAACCCGCCACGTCCGCGCTCGTGGCGAACGCATCATGTGAACATATGCTGACAGATGGTGTTTTTCGCTATTTATTCGTATATATATTTCCGTGTGTAACAGATCGGCAATACAGTATTTCCTCTAAGGCACTGTATTTGCTTGCATGAAAAGTCTGGCAGGCAGTTGGCACGCTCGTTGCAACACATCTGGCATCGGCAGCCGGATGGTCCAGCCTGCCGAAATAGAAGGATGTCCCCCATGTTCGCTTCGACCCGCAATTTCTCCCAGACCCTCGCCGGCGCTGCTGGCACCCTGTTGTTTGCAGGCCTGTGCATCGCCGGCGCCACTGCTCCGGCTCAGGCTGATACCGTTTATGGCGTGTCGGCAACTGGCCACCGCGTGGCGCACGTTGCTTATGCCGATCTGAACCTGGCGTCGGAATCCGGCCGCGCCCTCCTTGAAAATCGTCTGCGCATGGCGTCCAAGCAGGTTTGCCGCGGCACCGCTTTTGATCACCGCGCCAATGCCGAAGAGCGCCGCTGCTTCAAGGAAACCCTGCATTCCACCCGCAATGCCACCGTGGCCGCCATTCAAGCCGACAAGGTCGGCTGAGCCAGGCAAGCAAAAGATGTGGATTGGGATCGGGGCCGTCCCCGTCCACTGATCCGGCCGGCGGTGTTGCCCTTTGCCCCCATCAGGCACACCGCCAGCCAATCCTGCTGATCCCCCTGGCAGGACAACAGCCCCCCAGTTTCTGGTTCCAGCGCGATCTCCTTGCCCCCTCGGTCGCGCTGCGACGGTGCCGCCCGGTTGGTTTTTTCAAACCACGCCGGGCGGCACTTTTCTTTTGCAGCCAGCGCGCCATGATGGCGGAATGAATGCCGCCGCCATTGCCGCCCTGATCGCCGCTGCTGCCCTGATCGGCGCGCCAACGCTTGCGCAGCGCGCCCGCGCCATCGGTATCGCACCCGGTCCGCTGCCCACCGGCGCGCTCAATGCCATCACCGATGTGCCCGGCGTGCTGGTTGGCCAGATCACCCTGAACCGCGGCGACACGATCCGCACCGGCGTGACCGCGATCCTGCCGCACGCCGGAAATGTTTTCGCGGACAAGGTGCCGGCGGGTATTTTCGTGGCCAATGGTTTTGGCAAGCTGATGGGCAGCACCCAGGTCAGCGAACTGGGCGAGATCGAAACGCCGATCCTGCTCACCAACACGCTGAACGTGCCCGAAGCCGCCGCCGCCATCATCGAACACACGCTGGGCCAGCTTGGCAACGAAGCGGTGCGATCAGTGAATGCCGTGGTCGGCGAAACCAACGACGGCGGCCTGAATGATATTCGCGCCCGCGCCGTCACCGTGCCCGATGCCCGCCGCGCCATTGCCGAGGCCAGATCCGGCCCGGTCGCAGAAGGCGCGGTCGGCGCCGGACGCGGCACGATTGCCTTTGGCTATAAAGGCGGCATCGGCACATCATCGCGGGTGACGCCGCAGGGTTTTACGGTCGGCGTGCTGGTGCAAAGCAATTTTGGCGGCCGGCTGATCCTGGCCGGCGTGCCCATCCCGCCGCCGCCTGCTGCGACACCGGCCAGCGCCGATGGCTCAATCATGATCGTGGTCGCCACCGATGCGCCGCTGTCGGACCGCAACCTCACCCGGCTGGCGGCGCGCGCCATGGCGGGCTTGGCGCGCACCGGTTCGGCGTTTTCCAACGGCTCCGGCGACTATGCCATCGCCTTTTCGGTGCACCAGGGTGTGCGCCGCACCCCCGCCCGCCGCGCCGGCCAGACCGCCTATCCCGAAATGGGCAACGACAATATCACGCCGCTATTCGTTGCCGTGGCCGATGCCACCGAAGAAGCCATCGCGAACAGCCTGCTGATGGCCGAGCCGATAAGCAGCCGCGATCCGGCAACGGGCCAGATTCGCAGCGTGCCGGCCGTGGATGCGGAAGTGGTCAAGCGCTTGCTGGGAGGGCGATGATGGACGTGCTTAAAGGGTCTTGCCATTGCGGCGCAGCCGGTTGGACGTTGGCTGGCGATCCCGGCCCAGTGACGGCGTGCAATTGCACATTGTGCCGGCGCTATGGCGCGCTGTGGGCCTATGATTTTGAAAATGAGCGCGCAGCCGTCCACGGCCCCGTTTCGCGCTTTTGCCGGGTGGGCAAGGTTGATCCGGCCCTGGAAATCCTGTTTTGCCCGCAATGCGCCGCCGTGATCGCCTGGCGCGGCCTGCGCCTTGAAGCGGATGGCCGGCGCCGCATGGCGGTCAACGTGCGCCTGGCACCACCGGACGCCGTGGCCAACCTGCCGATCGATCATTTCGACGGGCTGGACAGCTTTGAAGATCTGCCCGCCAGTGGCCGCACCGTGCACGATTTGTGGGCGTGAACCGCGTGCGCACCCGTCACACGTCCAGATTGGCGACGTTCAGCGCGTTCTCCTGAATGAACGCGCGGCGCTCCTCCACCACGTCGCCCATCAGCTTGGCAAAGATATCGTCCGCCTCCACCGCTTCATCGACATCAACGCGCAGCAGGGTGCGGGCGGCGGGATCGAGCGTGGTTTCCCACAATTGTTCGGCATTCATTTCGCCCAGGCCCTTGTAGCGTTGCACCGAAAGCCCCTTGCGCCCGGCATCCAGCACCCCCGCCAGCAGATCGGACGGGCGGGTGACGCGCATGGTGCCCAGCATGGCCGGGGCGGCATAGGCGCCGGCTTCCTGCGCGGCCAATGCGTGCAGGCGCGGCGCTTCGGGGGCGGACAGGAACGCGCCGTCGATGACGTGATAATCGGTCACCCCGCGCCACGCCCGCTCGACCTGATAGCCGCCGTCCACCGACACCTGCGCCGTCCACACGCCGCCTTCGGTTTCGGCGGCATTCAGCCACGCCGCTGTGGCAGCAGCAGCCGGCGCGCTGGCGGCGGACAATGCACCATTCAAGGCCAGCGCCTCAACGACATGCGCCGGATAGCGGCGCGGCACATAATCCATCAGCGCGCGGCAGCGCCGGGCATGATCGACCAGCGACGCCAGATCGGCGCCGGTGCGCGGGCCAGCCGCCGTCATCAACGCCAGATTGCCGGTGCCGGCTTCGACGAGATATTCCTCCATCGCCGGATTGTCCTTCAGATACACTTCCGACCGGCCGCGCGCGACCTTGTAGAGCGGCGGCTGCGCGATAAACAGATGCCCGCTGTCAATCAACGCCGGCATGTGGCGGAAGAAGAAGGTGAGCAGCAAGGTGCGGATATGCGCGCCATCAACATCGGCATCGGTCATGATGATGATCTTGTGATAGCGCAGCTTGTCCAGATTGAATTCGGTGCCGATGCTGGTGCCAAGCGCCTGGATGAGCGTGCCGATTTCGCGGCTGCCCAGCATCCGGTCCAGCCGAGCGCGTTCGACATTCAGGATCTTGCCGCGCAGCGGCAAAATGGCCTGATACTGGCGATTGCGGCCCTGCTTGGCGCTGCCGCCGGCGCTGTCTCCTTCGACCAGGAACAATTCCGATTTGGCCGGATCGCGTTCCTGGCAGTCCGCCAGCTTACCTGGCAGCGATGCGATGTCCAACGCACCCTTGCGCCGGGTCAGATCGCGGGCCTTTTTGGCCGCTTCGCGCGCCGCAGCAGCATCGATGATCTTGGCCACGATGGTCTTGGCGTGGGCGGGATGTTCCTGCAACCACACGTCCAGCCGGTCGGCCATCAGGCTTTCCAGCGGCTGGCGCACTTCCGATGACACCAATTTGTCCTTGGTCTGGCTGGAAAATTTTGGGTCAGGCAATTTCACCGACACGATGGCGGTCAAGCCTTCGCGCATGTCATCGCCGGTCAGGCTGACCTTTTCCTTCTTCAGCAGCCCGGATTTTTCGGCATATTGATTAAGCGTGCGCGTCAGTGCCGCCCGGAAGGCCGCCAGATGGGTGCCGCCGTCGCGCTGCGGGATGTTGTTGGTGAAACACAGCACTTGTTCGTAATAGCTGTCGTTCCATTCCAGCGCGACTTCGATGCCGATATCCTGGGCCTGGCCGGTGATGGCGATCGGCTCGGGGATCAGCGCGGTCTTGGATTTGTCGAGATATTTGACGAAGGCCGCGATGCCGCCTTCGTAATACAGCTCCACAACCTTGCCTTCGGCATGGCGGGCATCGGTCAGGAACAGGCGCACGCCGCTGTTGAGGAAGGCCAGTTCGCGGAACCGATGTTCCAGCCGGGCGAAATCGAAATCAATGGCGCGAAAGGTGGCGATGCTGGGAAAGAAGGTCACGCGGGTGCCGCGCTTGCCGCCCGATGGCCCGACCACCTTGAGCGGCGCCACGGCATCGCCGTGCGCAAAGCGCATCATATGCTCGTCGCCATCGCGCCAGACCGTCAGCTCCAGCCATTCCGACAGTGCATTGACCACCGATACACCCACACCGTGCAGGCCGCCGGACACCTTGTAGGCATTGTCGTCGCTGTTGTTGAATTTGCCGCCGGCGTGCAGCTGGGTCATAATCACTTCGGCAGCCGACACGCCTTCTTCGGCGTGGATACCGGTGGGGATGCCGCGGCCATTGTCGGTCACCGAAACGCTGCCATCGGGGTTCAGGCTGATATCGATCCGGTCGCAATAACCGGCCAGGGCTTCATCGATGGCATTGTCCGACACTTCGAACACCATATGGTGCAGGCCCGAACCGTCGTCGGTGTCGCCGATATACATGCCGGGGCGCTTGCGCACTGCGTCCAGCCCGCGCAGCACCTTGATGCTGTCGGCGCCATAATCTTCGCTGTTGTGGGCTTTGAGGTTGTCGGACAAGGCTTTGCCTGTTCTCTGGAGGACAATCTGGAAGCCTATAAAGCCTCCCGCACCAGCGCGCGAGGAAAGATTTGCCCATCGGCAAGATGCAGATGTGTGGCCATGCCAGTGCCGAAAACTGCGCCCGCAAATGTGCCAGGATCGGTGCCGGTTGCCCACGCCTGCACGCCCATATCGGCCAGGCGCCCGAACAGGGCTTCGCGCCGGCTGGCATCCAGATGCGCGGCAATTTCATCGAGCAGCAGGATCGGCGGCCGCCCCAGCCGCGCCGCCACCAGCGCGGCATGGGCCAGCACGATCGCCACCAGCAGCGCCTTTTGCTCGCCAGTCGAACATTGCGCGGCCGGCATCGCCTTGCCGGCATGCGCAACCACCAGATCGGCGCGGTGCGGACCATCGAGCGCGCGGCCGGCAGCAGCATCGCGGCTGCGGCCGCGCGCCAGCCGGCCGGCCAGATCATCGGCAT
>NZ_JBBATR010000001.1:21224-26230 GCF_040398645.1 Sandarakinorhabdus sp. | reverse complement strand
GCCAGCCACACCGGATCGGCCGGCGCATCGCTGGTCAGCAGCCGGCTGCGTTCGCGCATCGCCGCTTCGTAGCGGCTGACACGCGCGCCGTGGCCGGGATGCAGCGCCAGCACCAGCCGATCCAGAAACCGCCGCCGTGCGCCGGCACTGTCGCTGAACAATCGGTCCATCGCCGGTGTCAGCCACACCAGCGCCAGCCATTCGCCCAGCGCCGCCGCCGGCGCACTGGCGCCATTGATGCGCACCAGCCGGCGATCGGGCGCATCGGCGCTGGTGCCGGTGCCCAGTTGCACATCGCCGCCCGTCTCACGCGGCGCCGCAGCCAGATTCGCCGCCACGCTCCAGCCGCCGGGGCCGCCCTGCCGCGCTGCATCTGACAGCGCCGCGCCGCGCAGGCCGCGCCCGGGCACCAGTAGCGAAATCGCCTCCAATATGTTGGTCTTGCCCGCGCCGTTGTCGCCGGTGATCACCACCAATCCGGCCGCAGCGGTGATTTCGGCGGCAGCGTGGTTGCGAAAATCGGTCAGCGTCAGGCGGGTGATCGCCGCCATCACAGCATGAGCAAGCGGTGCTGGCCGCGATCAAACCGGTGGTAGGGGATCGGCCGCGCCGGATCGGTAAGCCGCTCCGCGACATCGGCCAATATCGCCCGGGTTATGCTGGGCAGATCAAGCTGGGCTGCGGCGTCCCAATCGAACCAGGCAATTTCATCCAGCTCCCCGCAGCCGGCAGTGGGATCAAGGCTGACGAGGTGATCGGCATCGGCCATGAAAAACCGCGCATCAAACCGGCGCGGGCGCACCGGCGGCGTGATGGCGCGGCCGACAAACTGCAGCGGCGCCAGATGCGGCAGATGGCCGGTGGCCAGAAAATCACGCCATTCCTTTGACCTTGTTTGGCCTTGCCCCGGCGCACCGAGCATCAGCCCGGTTTCTTCGAACAATTCGCGCACTGCTGCCGCAGCCAACGCCCGCCCGCGTGCGGCGGGCGCCGTGCGGCCCAAAACCACGGCGGTATCTTCGCTCAATTCGCTGGCGGCTGCGATGCGATAATCGCTGGCATGCAGGCGGCCGCCGGGGAACACCCATTTTTGCGCCATGAACACATGGCCTTGCGCGCGCCGGCCCATCAACACGCGCGGCACCGGGCCATCGCGGCGGATCAGCAGCAGGGTGGCAGCATCCTTGGGCCGCAGCGAGCGGCCAGCCAGAATCGGCACGTTATCGGCATCAACCTTCATGGCACCCTGATGCCACAGGTTGCTGCATCACACCAATGTCCCCAGCGCCGCTGCGGTATAATCCGTCAGCGTGTCGAACTGGCCGGCCTGCACCTTCAGGACCCAATCGGGATCAACGATCAGCGCGCGGCCAACCGCAACAAGATCGAATTCATCGCGTTCCATGCGCGCAATCAGGCCATCAAGGCTGGCGGGCTGCGAGGCTTCGCCGCCCATGCCGGCCACGAATTCGCCGGTCAGGCCGACGCTGCCTACGCTGATCGTGGCCTTGCCGGTCAATTTCTTGGCCCAGCCGGCAAAATTCAACCCGTCGGCGCCGTCGATATCGGGAAATTCCGGTTCCCAGAACCGCCGCTGCGAACAATGAAAGGCATCGGCGCCGGCATCAGCCAGCGGGGCCAGCCACGCCAGCAGCTCGTCCGGGGACGGCGCCAGCCGATAGCCGAAATCCTGCTGTTTCCACTGGCTCAGGCGGATGATCACCGGGAAATCCGCGCCCACCTCGGCGCGCACCGCGCGCAGCATTTCGGCGGCAAAGCGGCTGCGTTCCGGCAAGGTCGGCCCGCCCCATGTGCCGCCGCGCTGGTTGGTGGCATCCCAGAAAAACTGATCGATCAAATAGCCGTGGGCGCCGTGCAGTTCGACGGCATCAAAGCCCAGCCGCTTCGCATCGCCGGCCGCGCGCGCAAAGGCCGCGATGGCATCGGCCACATCGGCGTCGGTCATCGCCTGTCCGTTGGTCTTGCCGGGCATGTACACGCCCGATGGACTTTCGGCGGTTTCCTGCTTGGGGTTGCGGCGGTTGGGCAGCGCGCCGACGTGCCACAATTGCGGCGCGATCAGGCCCTGCTCGCCGTGCACGGCCTTGACCACTTCGCCCCAGCCCTGGAGCGCATCGCCAAAGAAATGCGGCACATTGGGATCATTGGCCGCGCCGGTGCGCTCAACGGCCGTGCCTTCGGTGATGATCAGGCCAACACCGCCGGCGGCGCGCTTGCGGTAATATTCCGCGACATTGCTGCCGGGGGTGCCGCCCGGCGAGAAACTGCGCGTCATCGGCGCCATCGCGATGCGATTTGGCAGCGTCAGGCCGTTAAGGGTGAAGGGGCGGAAAAGTGTCTCGGTGCTCATCCGCGCTGGTTAGCCGGCCCGCGCGCACAAGGAAACCTCATCATTTCTTTATCGCGGTGTGGCCGTGGGTTCGCACTTGTCAGCCAGCGGGTGGCAGCGATTGACCAGCTCCACCAGCGCGGCCGCCGCGACATGGGTGTAGATTTGTGTAGTGGCGATATCGGCGTGACCCAGCAACGTCTGCACGATGCGCAGATCAGCGCCGCCTTCCAGCAGATGCGTGGCAAAGGCGTGGCGCAGCACGTGCGGCGAAATCCGGTCCGGCGCGATACCGGCGGCCAGCGCCAGATCCCGAATCAACTGCCACAGCCGCAACCGCGTCAGATGCGCTGCCGCGCTGCCGCGCCGGCCCGATGGAAACAGAAAGCGGCTGGTGTTCGGCACATGCACGGACCAGGCCAGCACAGCGGCCTCGGCGCGGCGGCTGATCGGCACCAACCGTTCCTTGCTGCCCTTGCCCAGCACCACCATATGCCCGCGCCCGGCCCGCACCGCGCCGTGCGGCAGTGCCACGAGTTCAGTGGCGCGCAGGCCTGAGCCATATAAAAGCTCAACCAGTGCCGAAAGCCGCAGCGTGCGCGGATCATCCGGCCGCTGCGCCAACTGCGCAGCCAGCGCGGCAAACAGCGCCTCGACATCGCCAGCGCCCAGCGTGCGCGGCAACGCGCGCGCGCTGCGCGGCAAGGCAAGATCGCGGCCGGGATCATCGGCGCGCACGCCTTCGGCCGCCAGGAACGCCAGAAACTGACGCACCGCCGATCCCTTGCGCGCGGCGCTGGCGCGGGCCAGCGGTGCCCAGTGCCGGGCCAGCACCGCCAGCGCGGCCGCATCGGCGCTTGCCAGATGGCCGCCCAGCCATAAGCTGGCCTGGTTCAGGTCACGGCCATAGGCCAGCAACGTGTTGCGGGCGGCGCCGCGTTCACTGGCCATGGCATCCAGAAACAGCGCGATGGCGCGCGTGTCGCTGATCGCCGCCAGCATCGTCAATTCGCAGTGGCCGCGCCGCCGGCCATGACTGCCGCCCGCGTGACGGCTTCGCCAGCAAATTGCCGGGCTTCGGCGCGGCGTCCGCTGGCCATCAGCGCAGTTGTGATGGCGGCGATATGCGCCGCGGGCACATCGGCCCAGCTGCCCTGCAAGCCAGTGGCGGCCAGCACCGCTACTTCCCCGCCGGCCCGGCGCCGCGCGGCATCGGCGATGGCAGCCTGCCAGCGGCCGGGCGCAGCGGTCATCGCAGGCATCAACTCCCGGCGCAGCGCATCCCAATCACTGCCGCGCGCCGCGCCCAATCCCGACAGCGCCGCCAGCACCACCGCCGCAGCGCGCGGCGATGCATCGGTGCGAGAGCGCCAATCGGAAAAATCCCCCGCCGACACCGGCACGCCGCCGCCGCCTGCCGCCAGCAGCGCCCATGCCTGCGCCTTGATCTCGCCGCCGGCCGCGCTGGCCACCGGCCACCAGACCGCCGCCGCGCGGGCGTCTCCTGCCGCCAGCAGCGCCGCAATGATCGGTACCGATTGATCGGCAATCGCAGCCGACGGGCGCAGCGCCGCAGCCGCCGTGGCGGTTTCCAGCAGCGCGCCGTAGGGGTCTTCGCCGGCCCCGGCACTGGCGCGAATCGCCGCCATCGCCTCGGCCCGCGCCGCCGCTGAACCCGCCGAAAACGCATCGCGCAAATTGGCGGCACGGCTGCCCACCGCAAAGCCACCGCTGGCATCGGCGGGCGACAATGCGGACACGCCGCTGGCCAATTCGGACACCGACAGGCTGCCGTGGACAGCCGCGCCGCGCAAAAGCGCCAGCCGCGTGGCCGCCGGCAGCCCGGCATTGCGCACCGCCCAGCCAGCATGGGCGGGGCCAAGCGCTGCCAGCCGGTCCGCCGGCACCGGCACCCCGGCGGCCGTGGCCACGCCGTAGCGGTACAGGGTAAGGCCCGGCACTTCTTCCCAGTTGATGCCATCGGCGCGGCCGGCCCCGCCCGCCAACACGGCTACCCGCTGCGCCAGCCGCACATCAAATGGCGCCACCCGCGCGCGCTGATTGCGCAGCACATCGATGATGTTGGCGGCAGTCAGATCGTCGCCGGCCATGGCGGCGCACATGCCAAAGGCCAGATCCCACAGCGGCCCCGGTGACAAGGCGCGCCCAGTGGCTGCAATCGGGCACAGGCCGGGCAGATCCGCCGCAGCCAGCGAAACCGTGGCAGCCAGCGCATAGGTGGCCGGCGTGAACCTGTCCACCGGCAGCACATCGATCAACCGGCGCGCGCTATCGACATCGCCCTGGCGCAGCAGCAGCCCGGCCCGCGCCGCCACCCAATCGCCATCGCCGATGCCCGCCGGCCCCGGCACCCGCGCCAGCAGCGCCCGGCGCAGCGTGATCGCCGCCCAGCGGGAGGCCACCGGGCGGGTGATGCGCGCGGCCAATGCCGTCACAAACCGCCCATTGCTGCCCGCAAAGCTGTTGCTGCCAAAGCCGCCGGCGGCATCGGCAGCAATCAGGCCAAGCGGCGCGCCCGGCGGCAGCGCAGCTTGCGCTGCAAATGGATCGGCGACAGGCGGCGCATCGCCATCCGCAGGTTCATCCGGCAACAGGGGCGGCAAGCCGCTGTTCGTTGCTGTTGGCAGCGTTGGCA
>NZ_JBBATR010000001.1:5855-21124 GCF_040398645.1 Sandarakinorhabdus sp. | reverse complement strand
TGCGGAAGCGCATCTGGCTGCAGCAGCGCTTCGGCCAATCACGCTGGTCGGCCTGATGGGCGCTGGCAAATCCAGCATTGGCCGGCGGTTGGGGCTCAGGCTTGGCCTGCCGTTTGTCGATGCCGACACCGAAATCGAAACGGCTGCCGGCATGGCCATCGCGGAGATTTTCGAACGTTTTGGCGAGGCGCATTTCCGCGATGGCGAGCGCAGGGTGATCGCGCGGCTGATCGATGGCACCCCCAAGGTGATCGCCACCGGTGGCGGCGCGTTCATGAACGATGACACCCGCGCGCTGATTCTGGCGCGAACCCACGCGGTATGGCTGAATGCCGATGTGGCAACGCTGGTTGACCGGGTGCGCCGGCGTGGGAACCGGCCGCTGCTGGCCGGCCGCGACCCCGGGCTGGTGCTGGCGGAGCTGGCTGCAGTGCGCAATCCGGTTTACGCGCTGGCACAGATCGAAGTGGTCAGCCGGCCCGGCCCGCACCACGAAATGGTGGACAGTATCATCGCAGCGCTTGCCGCCGCAAACACACCTATTGATCCAGAGACTTGTACGGGCGGAGACACCGCGTGATCGTCGATGTCGCACTGGGTGCGCGCACCTATCCCATTTATATTGAGGCCGGCCTGATCGACAACGCCGCTGCCGTCATCATGCCTTTTGTGCGCGGCGGGCGCCTGGCCGTGGTGACCGACAGCAATGTCGCGGCGCTGTATCTCGATCGCTTTGCGGCCGGATTGCCCGGCGTCGCGTTGGCACCGATCGTGCTGCCGCCGGGCGAAGGCACCAAGGATTGGCAGCATCTGCAACTGGTCGTTGAACGGCTGCTGGCGCTGGGTGTGGAGCGCAGCGACGCTGTGGTCGCGCTGGGCGGCGGCGTGATTGGCGATCTGGCCGGCTTTGCCTGTTCGGTGCTGCGGCGCGGCTGCCGTTTCGTGCAGGTGCCCACCAGCCTGCTGGCACAGGTGGACAGCAGCGTTGGCGGCAAGACGGCAATCAACGCGGCGGCGGGCAAGAATCTGGTCGGCGCGTTTCACCAGCCTGCTGCCGTGCTGATCGATCCGCAGGTGCTGGCCACGCTGCCGCCGCGCGAATTGCGCGCTGGCTACGCCGAGGTGGTGAAATACGGCCTTATCAACGATGCCGATTTCTTTGCGTGGTGCGAGGCGCACGGCGCATCGATGCTGGCCGGCGACACGGCAGCCCAAACCCACGCCATCGCCCATTGCTGCCGCGCCAAGGCCGCCGTGGTGGCCGCCGATGAGCGCGAAACCGATGATATCCGGGCGCTGCTCAATCTGGGCCACACCTTTGGCCATGCGTTCGAGGCGGCAGCAGGCTTTTCGGACCTGTTGCTGCACGGTGAAGCGGTGGCGCTGGGCATGGCGCTGGCCCACCGGTTTTCAGCGCGGCGCGGCCTGTGTTCGCCGGCCGACGCCGCGCGGGTGGATGCCCATCTGGCGGCGGCCGGCTTTGTGATTCGCCCCGCCGCGCTTGGGCTCGATACCAATGCCGCAGATCTGGTGCACCACATGCGCCAAGACAAGAAAATGAGCGGCGGCACCCTGCCGTTCATCCTGTCGCGCCGGCTTGGCAACAGTTTCGTGGCCCGCGACGTGGCGATCCAGGATGTCGGAGATTTTCTGGCGGATGAATTGCTGGCCAGCGGCGTGGATTGAGCAACCCTCCCAGGCCGCGGCTGGCCGATTTCAGATCATTTGCGCTGCCACACATCGCCGGCCAGCAACGCCGGACGCGCCAACGCAGTGTCGGCGCGCGCATCATTCAGCAGCCAGCGCCGCCACCACAGGGTCGTCACGGCGATGGCCCGGTCTTGCATTGAGGTTTCAGCAGGATTGCGGCCAGGGTCGCCAGCAAACACCATGTGGCTGCCATCGGCCAGGATCAACAGTGCCTTGCGGCCATCGGCGGGCGCACCGGCATAGAGGGCGGTGCGCATGGCAATGTCGCGGGCGGCATCGGCTGGCGCAGCCCCGGCCGGCACGCCATCCTTGCTGCCGGTCACCACCAGCAGCGGCCGGCCGATGCCGCCGAACAGGCGGGCGGCAAGTTCAGGATCGGCAGGGCCGCTGCTGCTGAATGCGGCAAAGGCCCGAAAGCGGCGATCGATGTTTGGTCCGGCAGCGCTCCCCTTGGCGGCACCGATTTCGCCGGAACCGTCACGATTCCCGGCCATTGCCTGCACCACCCACGCGCCCATACTGTGCCCGGCCAGCGCCAGACGCTGGCCGTCGATGCGCGCCAGATCACAGCTGGCGTCGCTGGCGGCTTCGCCTTTGCGCCGTTCCAGTTCGTCCACCACAAAACCGATATCGGCAATGCGGGCCCGCACCTGCGCGGGCGTGATCGCAGCGCGCACCCGCGCGGCGCGCTCCGCCGGCGGCAAATCGCCGGCATAAACCGCGCCGTCACTGCCGGAATGTTGCACGCGCACCACGGCGATGCCCGCTGCCGCCCACGCCCGGACATAACGCTGCGCCGAGCCCAATCCGCCGCCAAGGCCGGGGGACCAGATCACCGCTGGGACCCTGGCTGGCACGCCGGCCGAACCGTTGGACGATGCTGCGCCGGGCGCATCCGGCAACGTGATGTGCACCGGCACATCGCGCTCCCGCACGGCATCACGCCACACCGCATCACAGGCGGCGGCAGCGGCTGGCCCAGCCAGCAGCAAGGCTGAAACAACGAATGTGAAGGCCGGATGCGCGCGCATCCTGCCTGCATACGCCAGGATCAGGCCAGCGTCATCTGGCGCTTGCCGTGCCGCACCACCGCAGCCTGCGGCGTGGTGGTGGCCATCGATACGGTCTGAATCGTGTCCATGAACACCCAATCGCAGCGGGTTTCGGCCGGGCTGAACGACAGGGTGAGATAGCCGCGCCGGCTGGTGTCGCACCACGCCAGGCCCGGAGAGCTCGCAATCACGCCGGCCCGGATCACCGCCGGATCGGCCTTCAGGGCTTGCTCATAGCCCGGCGAGGTCACCGACTGGACGCCGAATTCTGCTGCCACCGGCTTGCCATCGAAACTGTGATTGAACGCCCAGGCATTGTGGCTGTCCCCCGAAATCACGATCGAATTGGCACCGGCATCAGCCATCGTCTTCAGCAAACGCCGCCGCGCCTGCGGGTATCCGCTCCACATGTCCTGCGCGCCTGGGATGCCGGCCTGCGCCGCGGCAATCCCGCCGCGCACATAGCCGATGGCACGGGCATCGGCATCGGGGCCAAGCCATTCGGCGGCCTGCTTGGGCGTGAAGATATCGCCCATCACCACTTGCTGCGCCACCAGCTGCCAGCGTTGGCCGGATTTGACGCTGCTGGCGATCTCGCTGGCAAACCAGGCTTCCTGCTCGGTGCCCAGCAGGGTGCGGGTGGGCGATTGCCATTCGCCGCTGGCAAATGCCTTCAGGCCATCGGCGCCGCCGCGCATGGCATTGCCCAGATCAAGCTGCTTGTCGCGGCCGGACATGCGGGTGTCGAGGGTGAGGATCGACAGAAGATTGCCGAAATCATAGCGCTGCCATGGCCGCTCAGGGGTCATCAGCCATTCGCGGTGAGCCTTCAGCGCGGCATCACGGCGCATCATCCAATCGCCCTCATTGGCCTGGTGATTTTCGGCGCCGCCCTTCCAGGTATCGTTGGCAAATTCATGATCATCCCAGATCGCGATCATCGGGAAGCGGGCATGAATGGCCTGCAGCGCCGGATCGGCGCGGTAGCTGGCATAACGCTGGCGATAATCGTCGATCATCATGATTTCATTGGTCGGCAATATCTCCCGGCCCGGCATCACGGCCGTGGGATAGGTGCCTTGGGCATATTCATAGATATAGTCACCCAGATGGATGACCAGATCGATATCATCGCGCGCCGCGGCATGGGCATAGGCATTGAATTGCCCGAACGGCCGGTTGGAGCAGGACACCACAGCCAGCTTGAGCTGATCAAGCTTGCCAGCCGGCAGGGTGCGGGTGCGGCCAACCGGCGATTGCGTGCCATCGGGCGCCGTGAAGCGGAACCACAGCCAGCGGCCATCGGGCAGGCCGGTCATGCGCACCTGCGCGGTGCCCCAGGTTTCAGCGCCGGCCACGGCTTCGCCGCGAGCGATGATGCGGCTCATGCCCGAATCTTCGGCCACTTCGACCTTCAGGGTGACAGCAACACCGGTCGCAGTGGCATAGCGTGTCCACAGGGTGACCGCGGCTGGGCCGGGGTGACCGGATGCGACATTGTGGGTGAAGCCACTGGGTGCCCACATCCGCGCCAGCGCCGGCCGCACTGGCAGGATCAGGCCGGCGGCAGTGGCCGTCAGGAACGCGCGACGATCGATTGCAGGACGCATGATGATTTCCCCTCTAAATGCTCCGCCACATATACCGGATAGTGTGACAGTTTCGAGGAAGCCGCAGCCGATGCCCAAAATGCAGAAAAAGGCCGATCTGCCCAGCAAGGATTGCCAGGCGTGCGGCCGGCCATTTGCCTGGCGCAAGAAATGGGCCAAGGATTGGGACAATGTGAAATATTGCTCGGACGCCTGCCGGAGCGGCGCCTATTTGCGCGCCAAGGGAAAAGGTGCAAGCTGACGCGAAGACACCCGGGGAGGCGAATCGTCATGGCCACGCAATTGCAGACACCGTCCGTCAAAGATCAGGTTTCGGCCGAGGAGTGGGCGCTGCGCGTCGATCTGGCGGCGGCCTACCGGCTGGTGGCGCATCATGGCTGGGACGATCTGATCTTCACCCACCTCAGCGTGCGGGTGCCGGGGCCGGAGCATCATTTCCTGATCAACCCCTATGAGCTGATGTTCGAGGAAATCACTGCCTCAAGCCTGGTCAAGATCGACACCAACGGCAATCCGGTGATGGAAACGCCGTATCGCACCAATGCCGCCGGCTTCACGATCCACAGCGCCATCCACATGGCCCGCGAAGATGCCCATGCCGTCATCCACCTGCACACGCCGCACGGCCAAGCAGTTTCGGCGCAGGCCGAAGGGCTGATGCCGCTAACCCAGACCGCCATGCTGATCCGCGACGAGATCACCTATCACCACTACGAAGGCGTCGCGACCGATCTTGATGAGCGGGAGCGTCTGGTCGCTGATCTCGGCCCGACCAAGACCGCGATGATCTTGCGCAACCACGGCACGCTGACCGTGGGTGAAACCGTTGGCGAAGCCTTCATCAAGATGTATTTCCTCGAACGCGCCTGCGAAGCGCAGTGTCTGGCGCTGGCCGGCGGGCAAGAGCTGATCAACCACCCGCCGCAGGGCACCCCCGAAAAGGCCGCCGATCAGGGCCGCACTGGCCTGAAGATGGTTGGCAACATGCTGGCGTGGCCGGCCCTGCTGCGCAAGCTCGACCGGATCGACCCCAGCTTCCGGGATTAACTCTCGAAGCGTTGCAGCGCATCGCCGGCATAGGCGATGATGGCCAGCCACAGCCAGCCGAACAGCATCGCGGTGCCGCCAGCCGGCGCCAGCGCTGCCACCCACTTGGGCGCGCCGAGCGCCAGCAGATTCAGATCCATCGCAAAGATGAAGCTGCCCACGCTCACCGCCCAGGCGCCGGAGTGCACGAACGGCGAATTGCGCCAGCCCAGCAGCGCAAACACCGCGGCGACATGCGGCAATTGGAACACCACGCCGGTCATGATCCAATCCTTGGCCTGCGGATCATCGATGCCGTGGGCCGCGAATGTGCCGAACGCCAGCGCGATCGCGGCGTTCAGGCAGGCAAAGGCCGGCAGAAGGCGCGGCCGGGGCTGCGGAGCAGCATCTTGGGGTTCAGGCGACATGCGATTCACAATTGCCAGAGTGGGCGCAAAAGAAAAGCCCCACCCTCAATTGCTGAGCCGCTGAAGCTCGCGGCTGGTGATCATCCGCATGATCTGGTTGGTGCCTTCCAATATCTGGTGCACGCGCAGATCGCGGAATATCCGCTCGACGGGATAATCCATCAGATAGCCATAGCCGCCGTGCAGTTGCAGCGCCCGGTCCGCCACCGCCATGCCTGTATCGGTGGCAAAACGCTTGGCCATGGCGGCAAACATCGTCTTGTCGTGGGCACCGTCGTTGACCTTGATGGCGGCTTGGTACAGCAGCACGCGGGCCGCAGCCAGCTCGGTCACCATATCGGCCAGCGTGAACTGGGTGGCCTGGAAATCGCTGATCGCCTTGCCGAATTGCTGGCGCTGGCGGGTGTAGGCGATGGCTTCATCGAGCGCGCGCTGGCCGCCGCCCAGCGAGCACGCGCCGATATTCAGCCGGCCGCCATCCAGACCGGCCATCGCAATGGCAAAGCCCTGGCCTTCGGCCCCAATGCGATTGGCCACCGGCACCCGCACCGCATCGAAATTCACCTGCGCCGTGGGCTGTGACCGCCAGCCCATCTTGCGTTCATTGGCGCCAAACGACACGCCGGCCATGGTTTTCTCGATGGCCAGGCAGGAAATGCCGCGCGGCCCGTCTTCGCCGGTGCGCACCATGGTGACATAAAGATCATTCACGCCGGCGCCCGAAATAAACGCCTTGGTGCCGGTAACGATATAATCGTCGCCGTCGCGCACCGCGCGGGTTTTCAGCGCAGCAGCGTCAGATCCTGATCCCGGCTCGGTCAGGCAATAGCTGGCAATCAGGTCCATCGAAACGAGGCCGGGCAGATAGCGCGCCTTGACCGCATCGCTGCCGAAACAATCCACCATCCACGCCGCCATGTTGTGGATAGAGATGAAGGCGCTGGTCGATGGGCAGCCATAGGCCATCGCCTCCATGATCAGCGCCGCTTCCAGCCGGCCCAGCCCGATGCCGCCGCCGGCTTCGGAGACATAGATGGCCCCAAAACCCAGCGCCGCGGCCGCTTGCACGACGTCTTTGGGGTAATGGTGCTCGGCGTCCCAGCGCGCAGCGTGCGGCGTGATCGCTTCTGCGGTGAAGCGGCGGGCGGCTTCCTGAATCGCTTTCTGGTCGTCGGTCAGGTCAAATTGGCTCATGGCTCCTCTTACAGGGGCAAACGCACGCTGCAAAGCGCATGCGAGCGCCCGCCGGGGTGGAATCGCCGCAGCACATGGTGCAAAAGCCTCGCGATGAATCAAAGCCCCTCAGCCATCGTCGACCAGCTGATCGACATTCACCACCAATCCACAGCGGCACTGCGCACGGCGCTGAAAGCCTATATCGATGCCGGCACCGCGCCCGATGGCAGCGCGCGGGTGCGCGGCGATTGGACCTATCCGGAACTGCGCATCGAATTTGCCGGCGAATGCCGTGCCCAGCGCCCCACCCGCGCCTTTGCCCGGCTCAATCGCCCCGGTTCCTATGCCACCACCGTAACCCGGCCCGCCATGTACCGCGCCTATCTGGAGGAGCAGCTGGGCCTGCTGCTCGCCGATTATGACGTGACCATCACGGCCGGGCGGTCAGAGGTGGAAATTCCCTACCCGTTCGTGCTCGATGGCGCGGCCGATCTCAGGCTGGATGGCGTGGCAGCGGCCGATCTGGCGCGGCATTTCCCCACCACCGAATTGCAGCAGATCGGCGATGAACTGGCCGATGGCCTGTGGGATGACACCAGAGTCGAACATCGCCCGCTGGCGCTGTTCGATGGCCCGCGCACCGATTTTTCGCTGGCCCGGCTGAAACATTACACCGGCACCGCGCCCGAAGATTTTCAGCATTATATCCTGCTTACGAATTATCACCGCTATGTCGATGAATTCGTGGCCTTTGCCTGCCGCCAACTTGGAGAAGGCGGCTATGAACGCCTCGCCTGCCCTGGCGGGCTGGATATCACCGCCGCCGATCCCGATGCGACGCGCGCCGCCGCCGATTTTGCCTGGCGCAAGAACCAGATGCCGGCCTGGCACCTGATCGGGCCGGGCCGCACCGGCATCACGCTGGTCAATATCGGCGTCGGCCCCGCCAATGCCAAGACGATCTGCGATCACCTCGCCGTGCTGCGCCCCGAAGCCTGGCTGATGATCGGCCATTGCGGCGGCCTGCGCCCCAGCCAGGCCATTGGCGATTATGTGCTGGCCCACGCTTACTTGCGCGATGATCATGTGCTGGATGATGTGCTGCCGCCCGAAATCCCGATCCCGGCGCTGTCTGAGGTGCAAAAGGCCCTGCAACTCGCCACCGAAAAAGTCACCGGCATGACCGGCGACGCCCTGAAACCGCGGCTGCGCACCGGCACCGTGGTGACCACCGATGATCGCAACTGGGAATTGCGCTATTCGCGCACCAGCCTGCGCTTCAACCAGTCCCGCGCCGTCGCTGTCGATATGGAATCGGCCACCATCGCCGCGCAAGGCTACCGATTCCGGGTGCCCTACGGCACCTTGCTCTGCGTGTCCGACAAGCCGCTGCACGGCGAAATCAAGCTGCCCGGCCAGGCCAATCGCTTTTACGAAGGCGCGATTTCCGAACATCTGCAAATCGGCATCGAAGCCATGCTGATCCTGAAAGGCGAAGGCCCGGCCCTGCATTCACGCAAGCTGCGCGCCTTTGACGAGCCGCCTTTCAGGTAAGAAAAACAGGGCCTCCGGCGGGCAGGGGTGACCCCTGCACCCACTTTATAGACGTCGTGCGCTGGCGGCGTGATCGGTCCAAGCTGACCAATTGGCGAAAGGGGGTCGCTCCTGCCTGCCGGAGGCTGTTGCTGCCTTTTTCTTCAGCCCAACTGCTGCAACCCCAAATCCGCAAGCAGCGCCGCGTGCGCCGCCTTCACTTGCGCCCACAGATCGGGGTTGGCCATGTCGGCAGGGCCAATGGCCTGCGGCCAACAGCGTTCCACCAACCGCTCCAGGCGGTCAGCCTTGGCGTCGTCTAGCAGGAAGCGCGGATCGACGCGGGCCGGATCAGCGACCACGCGCAAGCGGAGGCAGGCGGGGCCGCCGCCGTTTTGCATCGATTCGCGCACATCCACAAAATGCGCGGCGCGGATCGGGCCATTGCCGGTGACCAGCGCGGCCAGATAGGCCTTCACGCTCGGCGTTTCCTCGGCTTCTTTCGGCAGAATCAGCGCCATGCTGCTGTCGGGCAGGGTGAGCAACTGGCTGTTGAACAGATAGGACTTGATCGCGTCAGCCAGGCTCACGGCGCTGGCCGGCACCTCGATATAGACTGCATCCGGCATCAGCCGGGCGATATCGGCCTTCAGGCCGGCCGCATCGGCAAAGGCGTGCTCGTGGGCGAACAGCACATGGCCGTTGGCCACCGCCACCACATCATTGTGAAACGCGCCGGCATCAATCGCGATCTGGCTTTGCGCGGCGAACAGCGCGTTTGCCGCGCCGTGGCGGCGCGCGATGGCTTCGCTGGCGCGGCGGTTCTGCCGGGCCGGGAAGCGACCGCCTTCTTCACCGTATACGAAAATCTCAATGCCCGGCGCATCATGGCTGCTGCACAGCCGCATGAAATTGGCCGCGCCTTCATCGCCGAATGCGGCCGGCAAAGCCTCATGAACGGCAAACGCCGGATCAGCAAAGGCCAGCGCCAGTTGTGCATGGGTTTCCGGATGTTCGATGCTGCGGTGGGCCATGCGCGACAGATTGGCAGCGCTGATATGGCAGCGGCCGTCGTGGGTGTCGGGCGCCGGCGAGACGGTGGCGGCGTTGGCCGTCCACATCGAGCTGGCCGAAGCGGCGGTGGCAAACAGGCGCGGGTCTTCGGCGGCGGCGCGGGCGATCACCTGATCATCCGTGCCGGCAAAGCCCATGGCGCGCAGAAAACCCACGTTGGGCCGATCGAGCGGCAGCAGAAAGCCCTGGGTGAGGCCCAGCCCCATGACAAAGCGCATCTTGGCAATGCCTTGCAGCGCCGCCGCGCGCGGGCGGGAGGCAGCGCCGCCATGCTTCGCGCTGGCGAGGTTGCCCAGCGACAACGCGGCATAATTGTGGCTCGGCCCGATCAGGCCATCGAAATTGATTTCGGGGATCATGGCTTCAGTCCCACGCTGATGCCGCCGACCAGCGCATCGGCCGCCAGCGTCGCCACCGGAAAGGCGCAATAATCGGCAGCATAATAGGCCGAGGCGCGATGATTGCCGCTGGCGCCGATGCCGCCAAAGGGCGCGGCCGACGATGCGCCGTTGGTTGGCCGGTTCCAGTTGACGATGCCAGCCCGGCTGCGCGCCCAGAAATCATCGAACAATGCGCCGTCGCCGCCGATCAGGCCCGCCGCCAGCCCAAAGCGGGTGGCGTTGGCGGCAGCGATGGCAGCATCCCAATCGGGCACCCGGATGATCTGCAAAACCGGCCCGAACAATTCGTCATCGGATGGCGTGCACCCAGTCATGTCGATCACCGCTGGCGACAGGAACGGCCGGTCAGCGCGGGCGCGCAACAGTGGCCGCAAGACGCGGCCGCCCGCGGCCTGCAAGCCGGTCCAGCCGCGCTCCAGCCCGTCGGCGGCGGCATTGGAAATCACCGGGCCCATGAACGGCTGCGGTTCGTCAAACGGCGCGCCCACGATCAGCCGGTCCGTCAGGGCCAGCACCGCCTCCACCAACCGATCATCGCCGTCGCGGATGATCAGCCGCCGGGCGTTGGTGCAGCGCTGGCCCGCCGACAGGAACGCCGATTGCACCACAGTCGCTGCCGCTGCGCCCGTATCGTCGACATTCCACGCCACCAGCGGATTGTTGCCGCCCATTTCCAGCGCCAATATGCGGTGCGGCATGGCGGCAAATTGCAGCGCCAGCGCCGCGCCAACGTGCGCTGAGCCGGTGAACAGCAAGCCATCGATATCGGCGCCGGCCAGATCGCGGCCCACATCGCCGCCGCCGTGCACAATGTTCAAAACGCCATCCGGCAGGCCCGCCTTCGCCCACAGCGCCGCCATGAAGTCCGCCACCGCCGGTGTCTGTTCCGATGGTTTGAACAGGATCACATTGCCGGCCAGCAGCGCCGGCACGATATGGCCGTTCGGCAGATGCGCCGGGAAATTATACGGCCCCAGCACCGCCAGCACGCCGTGCGGCTTGTGGCGCAGCTGCTGGCGCACGCCGCCAGATTCGCTGCCGCGCTCCCCGGCGCGTTCGGCCTGCGCGGTGATCGAAATTTCCACTTTCGCGGCCACGCTGGCGACTTCGGTGCGGGTTTCCCACAGCGGCTTGCCGGTTTCGCTGGCGATCAACCGTGCAAAATCCTCCGCCGCCGCCTTGGCAGCATCGGCAAAGGCGCGGGCGATGGCGATACGCTCGGCCAGCGGTGTGCGCGCCCAGCCGGGGGCTGCCGCGCGGGCACGGGCCAGCGCTGCCGCGACGCCGCCAACTGGCCCGGTCCAGATCACCTGCCCGGTGCACGGATCGGTGGAAACAAGCTCAGCAAGCGGCATGGCGGATCCTGGTGCCGGGGGTGATGCCCAGCGGTGCTGCAATGGCGGCGGGCATGGCGCTGCCGTTATCGGCAAGCGGCGCCAGAAACGCCTGAAAATCATGCAGAAGCCCGGTGGCAACCAAGCTGGCGGGCGCATCAATGGCGGCGTGCAAGGCGGTGATCTGCGCCTCCTGGGATGTGCGGACGGTTTTCAGATCGTCGGTGCGCGCGGCCACTGTGGGCCCGCCATCGAAAATATCGACATAATTGTCATACACAAAACCCTCCGCCTCCAGCATGGCCAGCGCCGCGCGGCCGCTGCGGTGCGGCTGCCCGATCACTGCCTGCGCAGTTTCGGGCAGCAAGGCGGTGTAGATCGGGTGACGCGGCATCAGATCGGCGATGAACTGGTTGCCATTCACCGCGTTGAACCGGTCCGCTTCGGGAAACGAAAGCCCGAAAAACTGCCGGCCCAGCGCATCCCAGAACGGCGAATTGCCATCGCTGTCCATCACGCCGCGCAGTTCGGCAATCACGCGCCCGCCAAACCGCGCCCGGTGCTGGGCCATGAACAAATAGCGCGCGCGGGCCAGCAAGCGGCCCAGGCCGCCGGTGCGCAAATCGGGGTGCAGGAACAGCCCGCCCACTTCCGATGCGCCATCAAAATCACTGGTCAGCGACAGGAACGGGATGCGGAAAATCCGGTCCAGTTCGCGGCTGTTCTGGGTGAGATTGCACAATTTGTAGCTGTAAAACGGCCCCTGGCTGCCGATCCGGCTGAAAATCATCGCCGTGCCGCCGATGCGCCCGGTGGCGGCATCTTCGAGCAGCAGCAGATAAAGCTCGTTGTGCGGCGCCGCGTCCTGGCGGGCGAAGCTGGCATCGGACCAGGCCAGCCGGCGCGCCAGCGATGCTTCGTCAGCAGGCAGATTGGTGAAACCGCCGCCGGTCAGATGCGCCAATTCCAATATGGCCGGCAAATCGCCGGCGCGCGCCGGGCGCACCCGCCATACGGCCTTGGACTCATCGCTCATCGCTGCCACCCCCGCTGCGCCACCCGCATCAGCAGCAGCGCCGAAAGCTGCGCACGCTCCTCAAGGGAATCGGCGCACAAAAATTCGTCGCTGCTGTGGATGGCGCCGCCGCGCGGGCCCAGCGTATCGACCACCGCCAGGCCCGTCGCCGCCAGATTATTGCCGTCACACACGCCGCCGGTATCCCGCCAGCCGATCGCCAGCCCCAGCGACGCCCCGCATTCGCGCACCAGTTCAAACAATCGCGCCTGATTGGCATCGAGCGGCTTGGGCGGGCGGGCAAAGCGGCCGTGCACATGAATATGCACATCATGCGCCGCGGCCACCGCCGCCACTGCGGCATTGATGCCGGCTTCGGCGCGCATCTGCGCTGCCCCGCTGCGCGGCCGCATGTTCCAGCGCAGCACCGCCGTGTCCGGCACGATATTGTCCGGCCCGCCGCCATCGATGCGCGCCGGATTTACCGAAAGATCATCGCCGGCCAACGCCGCCAGCCGCAGCGCCAGATCGGCAGCGGCCAAAATAGCGTTGCGGCCATCCTGCGGATTGCGCCCGGCGTGGGCCGCACGCCCGTGCACAGCGGCGGCAAAATTGCCCGATCCCGCCCGCGCCCCGGCCAGCGTGCCATCGGGCAGCGCCGGTTCATAGGTCAGGCCAAGCTGGCAGCGCTGGGCCGCGGCGGCCAGCAACGGCGCCGAACCGGGGGACGAGACTTCTTCATCGCTGTTGAGCACGATTTCCCAGCCCAACTGGTCCGCAAACGGGCTTGCTTCAAAGGCCAGCAGCGCGGCCTTCATCACGCAGATGCCAGCCTTCATGTCGGCCGTGCCGGGGCCGTTCAGCGTGTTGCCGTCCAGCCAGCGGCAAGCCTGAAAGGCATGATCGGCGGCAAACACCGTGTCCATATGGCCGGTCAGCAGCACCCGCACCGGCGCATCCGGGCGCTTGATGATGTGCAGATTGTCGCCGTGCTGCAGCGATTCTTCGTGGCCGCTGACCGTGATGCGCGTGGCCGGCGCAGCTGGCACCCGCACAATCGTGCCGCCCAGCGGGGCAAAGCCATCCGCCAGCACATCGGCCATCCGCGCCAGACCAGCCAGATTGCGGCTGCCGGAATTGATCGCCGCCCAGGCTTCGATTTCAGCCAGCATGGCCGGCCGCTGCCCGGCGATCCGGGCAAGCGCAGCCGCTTCGGCGGCAGAGGGCAGCAGGGGCGGGCTGGACATGGCTGCAACCTAATCTGTGAGCAAAGCAACTGCCAGCATTTTTTGTGATTTGAAGCACATTTCGGCCAGTGATTTTCGCGGCGCACAGCTGCAATTGCTGTGGGGAACACTGCCACCTTGACCGCAGCAGCCGATACTGGGCATGACGTTGCGGTTACATTGGCGCGTAGCCCGAGGGGATATCGGCTGCCGCGACCTGGCCAAGGGGATTTTCGTTGAACAACAAATGGCGTGTGAAATCGCTCGATGCGATCCTGGCAACGGCGCAGCGGAAATCGCTCACCCGTTCGCTGGGTGCGTTTCAGCTCACCATGCTGGGCATTGGCGGCATCATCGGCACCGGCATTTTCGTGCTCACCGCCGAAGCGGCGCAGCTGGCCGGGCCGGGCATGTTGGTCAGTTTCGTCATCTCGGCGCTGGTCTGCGGCCTGGCTGCCCTGTGCTACGCCGAACTGGCCGCGATGGTGCCGGTATCGGGCAGCGCCTACACTTATAGCTATGCCACGTTTGGCGAAATCCTGGCCTGGATCGTCGGCTGGGCGCTGGTGCTGGAATATGCCGTGGCTGCCAGTGCCGTTGCGGTGGGCTGGTCGGGCTACATGGTTGGCGTGCTGAACAATTTTGCCGGCATCGAATTGCCGGCCGCGCTGGTTACCGGGCCGTATGCGGGCGGCATCATCAATTTGCCCGCCGTGATCATCGCGCTGGCGGTCACCTGGTTGCTGGTGATCGGCACCAAGGAAAGCGCCACCGTGAATGCCGTGCTGGTCGTCATCAAGGTCCTGGCCCTTACGGCGTTCATCGTGCTGGCCGTGCCCGCGGCCACCGCCGACAAATTCTCGCCCTTTCTGCCGCTCGGCGCCACCGGCGCCATTGGCGCTGCGTCGATCATCTTTTTCGCGTTTGTCGGCTTTGATGCGGTTTCAACCGCTGCCGAAGAAACCAAGGAACCGCAGCGCAACATTCCCATCGGCCTGATCGCATCGCTGGCCATCTGCACCGTGTTCTACATGCTGGTGGGCGCCGGCGTGGTGGGCAGCTATGGCGCGCAGCCGGTGTTTGGCCCTGGCGGCGAAGCGTTGATGCCCGGTTCGTCGGAATTGGCGGCGCAGTGCAAAACCTATGCCGAAGCCACTTTGCCGGTGGTGTGTTCCAACGAAGCACTGGCGCACGTGTTGCGCGCCATCGGCCATCCCGGCGTGGGCAACGTGCTTGGGCTTGCGGCTGGATTCGCGCTGCCATCGGTGGTGCTCATGATGATGTTCGCGCAAACCCGGGTGTTCTTCGTGATGAGCCGGGATGGCTTGTTGCCGGGCGCCCTGTCCAAGGTGCATCCGAAATACGGCACGCCGCATGTGGTAACGATCATCACAGGCCTTGGCGTCGCGATCTCGGCGGCCTTCTTCCCGGTCGGGCAGCTGGCGTCGGTGTCCAACGGCGGCACCTTGTGCGCGTTCTTCTTTGTCAGCCTGGCGATCATGGTGCTGCGCCGCAGCGATCCCGGCCGCAAGCGGGTGTTTCGCACGCCCGCGGTGTGGATCGTGGCCCCGCTGGCCGCAGCTGGCTGCCTGCTGCTGTTCATGTACCTGAGCTGGGTGGCGCAGGCCGTTTTCTTCGGCTGGGCAGCGATCGGGCTGGTGTTTTATTTCCTTTATGGCCGCAC
>NZ_JBBATR010000001.1:4367-5755 GCF_040398645.1 Sandarakinorhabdus sp. | reverse complement strand
CCCGGAAATCGGCGCGGTGGCCGTCCACGCAAAACACATCGGACAGGGTGAACGCGACCTTGTTGCCGGCTGCGCGCGCCACAGCGATCGCGGACTGCATGGCGCGGCGCGGCGCTGCCGGGTCCCACAAATAGCCTTCCAGATAGAGTATGCTGGACGCCGCCACCATTTCGGCATCCAGATCGCTGGCATCAAGCTCCTGGCAGGCGCCCAGATAGGTGTTCATCGTCCGCTCGCCATCCGGGGTGACCAGGATCAGGCAGCGGCCCGTCGGCGGGCCGCCGGTGGCCGGCGCGGCGGTGAAATGCACGCCGGCGGCGCGAATATCGTGGGTGAAAAATTCGCCAAGCTGATCGGCGGCAACGCGGCCAACAAACGCCGCCCGCGCTCCCAATTTGGCTGCCCCCACCACGGAATTTGCAGCCGAACCGCCGCTGATCTGGCGGCCGGCGGCCATGGCGGCATACAGGCCTTGCGCTTCGTCCGCCCCGATCAGCCGCATCGATCCGTGCTGGATGCCGCGGCTGGTGAGAAATTCCGGTTCGGCACTGCTGATCACATCAACAATGGCATTGCCCATGGCCAATATATCAAAACGTCTATCACTGTGGATCATGCAGGCGGCTCCAAATCAGCACTGCCGCGCGGCTTAGCGGCTTGCTCCTGCCGTGCCCAGCCCCTAGCGTTGCGGGCGATGGTTGCTGCATTCATCCTGGCTTTTGCGCAATTGTGGGATGCCCCCATTCGCCGCGTGCTGCTGCGCGGGCTGATCCTGTCGTTGCTGCTGCTTGCCTTGCTGTCGTGGGCGATTTTTGCCGGCATCGCGCTGGTGGAAACCGATCGTTGGCCGGGCTGGCTGCAACGTTTGTGGGCGGCAGGCGCCGGCGATGCGGCTGCCGTGCTGCTGTCGATGCTGCTCACCTGGCTGGGCTTTACCAGCATTGCCACGGCCGTGATGGCCATCTGGCAGGACGAGATCATCGTTGCGGTCGAACGCCGCTATTATCCCGCCGCGCAAGGCCATGCCCTGGGCCTGGGTGTGGAGCTGGCCATGGGCGGCCGCGCCGCGACCCGCGTGGCGCTGATCAACCTGCTATTGATCCCGGCCTATCTGCTGCTGCTGGTCACCGGCATCGGCCCGATCATCCTGTTTATCATCGCCAACGGCTGGGCACTGGGCCGCGAATACCTGGAAGCGGTGGCTGCGCGCCACGTCTCCCTCGGCGAATCCCGCGCCTGGCCGGGGCAACACCGCTGGGATAGCTGGGGCATCGGCATCGTCACCGCCGGGCTGTTCGCCGTGCCGGTGCTGAACCTGGTCGCGCCGATCGTGGGCGCCATGGTTGCCACGCACATCTTCCACCGCGAGCGGGAACGTGAAGCGAAGG
>NZ_JBBATR010000001.1:0-4267 GCF_040398645.1 Sandarakinorhabdus sp. | reverse complement strand
ACCCCGCCGCCCATGAACAGCCGGAACGCGCCGATCACGATCACCACCAGGTTGAGATTGCGCCCCGCATTGCTGCTCGACAGGAAGCCCAGCCCCAGCCCGGCCATCGCCAGCGGGATGATCGCCCAGTTGGCCCAGCCGAGGAACGGCAGGAACGCAAAAAAGGCGAGGCCCAGTGCGACCAGGCCGATGATGAGTGAGACGATGTTCAGCATGGCCTGAATGTGGGAAGTGCAGCCCGGCGCACAAGATGGCCCTGCGACAAAACTCACAGGCTTGCCGATAGCGCGATTCGGGTTTACGCAAACGTCAACTTTGTTGGCCTGTAGATTTGTTTGGGGAGTGAGACATGGATCTGAATTTCAGCGCAAGCGACGTGGCCTTCCGCACGGAAGTGCGGGCCTTCATCAACGATAGCTATCCTGCCTTCTTGCAGGACAAGATTGATGAGGGCGAGGAAATGTCCAAGGACGATTTCCTGTCGTGGCACCGCGTGCTCGCGGCCAAGGGCTGGATCGCGCCGGCATGGCCGGTCGAATACGGCGGCACCGGCTGGACCGCGACGCAGCGTTACATCTGGTCCGAAGAAACCGCCCGCGCCGATTGCGTGCGCCTGATGCCGTTCGGCCTGTCGATGGTTGGCCCGGTGATCTACACCTTCGGCACGCCCGAGCAGAAGGCCAAGTTCCTGCCTGGTATCCTTTCGGGCGACGATTGGTGGTGCCAGGGCTATTCCGAGCCGGGCGCCGGTTCCGATCTCGCCTCGCTGCGCACCCGCGCCGAGCGTTTCACTGGTGAAGACGGCAAGGAATATTACCGCGTCAACGGCCAGAAGACCTGGACGACGATGGCGCAGCATGCCGATTGGGGCTTTTTCCTGGTCCGCACCGACACGACCGTGAAGGCACAGGAAGGCATTTCGTTCCTGCTCATCGACATGAAGACGCCGGGCATCACCGTGCGCCCGATCATCACGCTGGGCGGCGAGCACGAAGTCAACGAAGTCTGGCTGGAAGACGTGATCGTGCCGGTGGACAACCGCGTGTTCCACGAAAACAAGGGCTGGACCTGCGCCAAGTTCCTGCTGGCCCACGAGCGCACCGGCATCGCCGGCGTCGCCGCCTCCAAGCGCGGCGTTGAGCGCATCAAGGACGTGGCGCGCAGCACGGCTGACGGCAACGAAGCCCTGCTGGCCAATCCGTTCTTCAAGCGCAAGGTTGCCGAACTGGAAGTCGATCTGGCCGCGCTGGAATATACCGAACTGCGCACGCTGGCCGGCGAAAGCAGCGGCAAGGGCCCCGGCCCGGAATCCAGCCTGCTGAAGATCAAGGGCACCGAAATCCAGCAGCGCCTGACCGAATTGGCACTGGAAGCGGCCGGCAATTACGGCGCACCGTTCTTCCGCTCGATGGGTGAAGGCGATAACAGCTTTGCCGTCGGCCCGGACAGCGCGCGCCGCGTTGCCCCGGTCTATTTCAACATGCGCAAGACCAGCATTTACGGCGGTTCCAACGAAATCCAGCGCAACATCATCGCCAAGATGGTGCTGGGGCTATAAGCGTTCGATCATCACCCCGGCCCGCGCCGGGGTGATGGCATTCTTGGGGTCGGATACAAGGACGAACAAATGGATTTCAATTTCACCGAAGAACAGACCATGCTGCGCGACACGCTTTCGCGCTATCTGGCTGGCACGTATAATTTCGATGCCCGCCAAAAGGTCGTGCACGGCGGCAAGGGCTGGAACCCGGCCGTGTGGCAGGCCTTCGCCGAAGAGCTCGGCATCCTGGGCGCACCCTTCAGCGAAGCGCATGGCGGCCTTGGCGGCGGCGCGGTTGAGAACATGGTGGTGATGGAAGAAATGGGCCGCGCCATCGTGCTGGAGCCTTATCTGTCCACCGTGGTCATCGGCGGCGGCGCCCTGAAGCATGTCGGCGGCGCCATTGCGGATGCCGTTATCCCCGGCATCATCGCCGGCACCGTGCGCATCGCGCTGGCCGCTTACGAGCCGCATGGCCGCTATTATCTGAACGATCTGGCCACCACGCTCAAGGCCGGCCAGTTGAACGGTCACAAGGCCGTGGTTGATGGCGCAGCCCACGCCACCCACCTGCTGGTCACCGCCCGCACCGGCGGCGCTCAGCGGGACACCGGCGGCGTCGCGCTGCTGCTGATTCCTGCCGATGCCCCCGGCATCACCCGCCGCGATTACCTGACTGTGCACGGCAATTCTGCCAGCGAAGTCTATTTTGAAAATGTCGCGATCGGCGCCGAACATGTGCTGCGCGAAGACGCACTGCCGCTGATCGAAGCCGTGGTGGACGAAGCCACCGCCGCCCTGTGCGCCGAAGCCTGCGGCGTGCTCAAGGTGCTGCACGCCAGCACGCTGGATTATGCCAAGCAGCGCAAGCAGTTCGGCAAGGCCATCGGCGATTTCCAGGTCATCCAGCACCGCCTGGTCGACATGTTCATGGAAGTCGAACAGGCCGTGTCGATGACCATGATGGCCACGCTCAAGCTGGACACCGACGAACGCGCTGCTGCCGTATCGATGGCCAAGGCCAAGGTCGGCCGCGCTGCACGGTTTGTGGGCCAGAATGCCGTGCAGGTGCACGGCGGCATTGGCATCACCCAGGAACTGGCCGTCGGTCACTTCTTCAAGCGCGCCACCCTGATTGAAAACCAGTTCGGCAGCGTGGATTTCCACCTGTCCCGCTACGAAAGCATCGCTCTGGCCGCCTAACGCCTTGCGATTGCGGTAGAAAGGGCCGGGCAGGCAACTGCCCGGCCCTTTTCGTTTGTGCCCGCGACATCGGCCCGGCTTGTCCGCGCCGCGCCAGCGCGCAACACACGCCTGTATGAAAATACTTGTTCCGATCCTCGGCGATCAACTCTCCCACAGCCTGGCCAGCCTGCAAGCTGCGCCGAAGGCCGACGCCGTCATCCTGATGATGGAGGTGGCGGACGAGGCCACTTATGTGCCGCACCACCCGCAGAAAATCGCCCTGTTTTTCAGCGCGATGCGCCATTTCGCCGATGGATTGCGCAGCGCCGGCTGGACGGTGGATTATGTGACGATCGACGATCCCGCCAACACCGGCGATTTCGCCGGCGAAGTCACCCGCGCCGCCGCCCGCCACGCCGCCGCCCGCATCGTCACAGTGGCCGGCGGCGAATGGCGCGTGCTGAACGGCCAGAACAATTGGGCCGCTGCCACCGGCCTGCCCACCGACATCTTGGTCGACGATCGCTTCATCTGCACCATCGATCAATTCGCCGATTGGGCACAGCCCCGCAAGCGCATGACCATGGAGGATTTCTACCGCATCATGCGCCGGCAAACCGGCCTGCTCATGGACGGCGACCAGCCCATCGGCGGCCAATGGAATTTCGACGCCGACAACCGCAAAGCCGTGCCCAAGGGCCACCGCTTCACGCCCCCCGTCCGCTTCGCCCCCGATGCCATCACCGCCGACGTGATGGCGCTGGTCGCCAGCCGTTTCGGCAATCATTTCGGCAGCATCACCGGCTTCCGTTGGGCCGTCACCCGCGAACAGGCGCTCATCGCACTGGACGATTTCGTGCGCCACCGCCTGGCCGGCTTTGGCGATTATCAGGATGCGATGGTCACCGGCGAAGATGTGCTCAACCACAGCCTGCTATCGCCGGCGCTCAATCTCGGCCTGCTGTCCCCCCTCGAAGTCTGCCAGGCTGCCGAAGCCGCCTACCACGCCGGCACCGCGCCGCTGAACGCCGTCGAAGGCTTCATCCGCCAGATCCTCGGCTGGCGCGAATATGTGCGCGGCCTCTACTGGTTCGCCGGGCCGGAATACACCGCGCGCAACCACCTCAATGCCGCCCGCCCGCTGCCCGCCGCCTTCTGGGGCGCGCCCACCGATCTGAAATGCCTGTCCGAAGCCGTGGACAACACAAGCCGCAACAGCAGCGCCCACCATATCCAGCGCCTGATGATCCTCGGCAATTTCGCCATGCTGGTCGGCACCGACCCGCACGAAGTCCACCGCTGGTATCTCAGCGTCTATGCCGATGCCATCGAATGGGTGGAGGCCCCCAACGTCATCGGCATGAGCCAGTTCGCCGACGGCGGCCTGATGTCCACCAAACCCTACGCCGCCGGCGGCGCCTACGTGAACCGCATGAGCAACCACTGCAAAAGCTGCAAATACGACGTCAAAATACGCACCGGCCCCAAAGCCTGCCCCCTCAACAGCCTCTATTGGGATTTCCTCGCCCGCCACGAAGAGCA